>DATKVK010000010.1:0-9328 GCA_035530095.1 Rectinemataceae bacterium
CGAGCGAGGTGACCTCCAACATCTCCGAGATAACCCAGGGCATCGCGGACATCGGAGCCTCGATCAAGGCGGTCGGCGGCCTGGCCGAGGACGTCGGCTCGGGCAGCGCCCGGCTCGACGGCGAGGTCAGCCGCTTCAGGACGGCCTGAGGCGGCCGCGGCTCGGGCGGACCCGCGACCGAGCGCCGCGCGACCGCCCGCCCCGCGCGACCGGCCGCGCCTCGACCCGGCTAGACCTTCACGAGCTCGTACTGCCTCGAGCCGACCCCCAGCTTCTGCGCATGGTCGAGGCCGAAGGCCCAGTCGGTGTCGGGGTGGATGTGCCCGAACTTCTCGCCCGAGCCCGAGTAGCGCTTGTCGGTGAGCGCGGTGCCCGCCACGGCGGGGGCGGCGTTCACCGCGTCGACGCAGGCCTGGTCCAGGGCCACGGGATCGGCGCTGGCGAAGATGCCGATGTCGGCCACCACGGGCGCGTCGTTGTTCGCCCAGCAGTCGCAGTTGGGCGACACGTTCATGACGAAGCTCACGTGGAAGGCGCTTTTCCCGTGCAGGATGGCCTCGGTGTACTCCGCTATCCGCTCGCTGCAGACCCTCGAGGCCGAGCCCTCCGAGGCGCGCGCGGCCCCGAACTGGCAGACTGCCACGCACTGGCAGCAGCCGACGCAGGTGTCGTGGTCGATGACCGCCTTGCCCTCGGCGTCGAGGGCTATCGCCTCCGAGGCGCAGTTCGCGACGCAGGTGCCGCAGCCCGTGCAGGCCTCGCGGTCGATGACCGGGTGCGAGACCTCGTGCAGGAACTTCTTGCCCGCCCGGCTCGCGCAGCCCATGCCCAGGTTCTTGAGGGCCCCGCCGAAGCCGGTCAGCTCGTGGCCCTTGAAGTGGGTCAAGGACAGCACGGCGTCGGCCTCGGCCACGGCGCAGCCGATCTTGGCGGCCGAGCAGTGCATGCCCCCCTGCACCGGCATCTCCGCGAAATCGTTGCCCTTGAGCCCGTCGGCCACGATGATGTCGCAGAGCGTCGCGTCGCGCGAGAAGCCGTTCTCGAAGGCGGCGCGGATGTGGTCGTAGGCGTTGTGCCGCCGGCCCGAGTACAGGGTGTTGGCGTCGGTGAGGAAGGGCTTGCCGCCCAGCTCGGCCACGAGCTTCGCGACGACGGCCACGTAGGGCGGCCTGATGTAGGACATGTTCCCCGGCTCGCCGAAGTGGATCTTGAGGGCCGTGTACTTTCCGGAAAGGTCGAGGCTCGCGAAGCCCGCCGCCCGCAGAAGCGCCTCCAGCTTCTTCAGGATGGACATGCTGGGCGTGGTCCGCAGGTCGATCCAATACACCTTCGATGTGGACATGGCGAATCTCCTCCTCGCAGGACTCTGTTTCGGACAAGACTATCGAGCCGCCCGCCGTTTCACAATATGCGTTTCTGCCGGAGACTTGCCTAATCCTGCCGGACTTGGGCAGGGTCCTGACAACCCGGCCGCCGGTCGGGACCTCGTGCGATTCTCCATGCTATACTCGCGCCATGCGGAAGAAACAGGAAGGCGCCGCGGCGGCCGCTGCCGCCGCCCCGGCCGCCGTGGATGCCGGCGCCCTCGCCGGGCTCCTGGACCTCCTCGCCGCGGGCGAAGGGCACAGCCCCTCCCGCCTGGAGCAGGTGCGCTTCATCCGGGTCACCGACAAGTCGCCCCGCGGCCCCATCGTCTACGAGCCGGGCATCATCGTCGTGGGCCAGGGGCGCAAGATCGGCTACCTCGGCGGCAAGGTCTACGTCTACGACCCGAACAACTACTTAGTCCTCTCGGTGCCCCTGCCCTTCGAATGCGAGACCACCGCCGAGCCCGGCAAGCCCTTCCTCGCGGTCTCCATCTCGATGGACTCGGGCCTCCTCGGCGAGCTGGTGGCCGAGCTGGACGACGGTCTCGCCGCGCCGGAATCCGTCACCGGCATCTACTCCACCCCCCTCACGCCCGAACTCATGAGCGCCACCGTCCGCCTCCTCGAGTGCCTCCGCTCCGAGACCGACAGCCGCATCCTGGGGCGCCAGATCGTCCGGGAGATCACCTACCACGTGCTCAAGGGGCCGCAAGGCATCGCCCTGCGCGCCGTCGTGGCCCGCGACTCCCGCTTCGCCCAGATAGCCAAGGTCCTGCGGCGCATCCACGAGAGCTACTCCCGCGAGCTCAGCGTCCAGAGCCTGGCCGAGGAGGTCAACATGAGCGTCTCGGCCTTCCACCACAATTTCAAGGCGGTCACCTCCTCCTCGCCCCTGCAGTACCTCAAGAGCATCAGGCTCCACAAGGCCCGCCTGCTCATGGCCCAGGAAGGCCTCGGCGCGGGCCTGGCCGCCGAGAAAGTGGGCTACGCGAGCCCCTCCCAGTTCAGCCGCGAGTTCAAGCGTTTTTTCGGCGAAAGCCCCCGCGAGGACGCCGCCAAGCTCCGCCGCGGCTGAGCCGCCCGGCCCCTTTGCCGATGGGACCGTCCGGGGAGGGAAACCTTCGGCCCGCGAAGGTTTCCCTCCCCGGGCCCTTCCTTTCCAAAGGCGAGACCGCCGCGGTCGGCCCCCCCCGACCTGTACCGCCCTCGCCGAAGCGGGCTATAGTGTCCCCATGCCGCCGCTCGACAAGCCCGATGCCGCCGGACCGGAAGACGGCATCCCCTCCGCCCTGGCCGCCCTCGGCTTCAGGCGCAGCGTGGCCGCCGGAATCCTCGTCTTCCGGCAGGACGAGCGCGCGGAAAGCTGCTTTTTCCTGGAGCGGGGCGAGATAGCCCTGCGCCGCCGCTCGCGCTCCGGCGACGAGGTCGAGATCGCCCGCATCGGGGAAGGTGAGTGGTTCGGCGAGATCATCCTCTTCGCCTCCAGCTCCTTCCCCGCCCAGGCGGTCGCCGTGCGGGACTGCGAGCTCGTCGAGTTCCGGCGCTCCGCCATCCTCGGCTCCCCCGATCCCGAGGTCGCCATCGAGCTCGGCATGGCCCCCGAAACCCTCTCCCGGGCCCTGCGCCAGATGGAGGAAGAGGGCTACATCAAGGTGCAGGGCTCGCGGCTCGAAATCCCCTCCTGCGACATCCTCCGCAGCCTCATCGAGGGCGACTGATCCGGCCGCCGCTCCGAACTCCGCCGGCCCCGCCGGCCGGCCCCACCCAAGCCCGGGATCCGACCCGGGGGCGGAATCTTCGGAAAACCGCCGGCCTCTTGACCTGGGTCAAGGAAACTTTTCCCCGCATCCGGTAGAGTCCTTCCCGTCGGGAGGAAACCAGCATGAAGCGCAAGATCATCGAAATAGACCGTGAACTCTGCAACGGATGTTCCCGCTGCACCACCGCCTGCGCCGAGGGCGCCCTGGAGCTCGACGGCGAAGGCAAGGCCGTCCTCGTGCGGGAGATCTACTGCGACGGCCTCGGGGCCTGCCTCGATGTCTGCCCGACGGGAGCCTTGGAAGTGATCGAAAAGGAAGCCTCGGCCTACGACGAGAAGGAAACCGCGGCACACGTAGGCGCCGTCCGAGGCCCCGAGGCCGCGGCCAAGGTCCACCGCGAGGAGCCGCGGCCAGCCCATCGCGGCTGCCCCGGCTCGCGGGAGCGCAGCTTCACCCCCGCCGGCCGGAAGGCCGCCCCGGTCCGGGGCTCAGCCGCTCCGGAACCCGTCTCCGCGGCGGGCGCGCCCTTCCGGGCTCCCTCCGAACTGGGGCAGTGGCCGATCCAGCTCCACCTCGTGTCGCCCGCCGCTCCCTCCTTCCGCGAGTGCGACCTCCTCGTGGCGGCCGACTGCACGGCCTTCGCCCTGGGCTCCTTCCATGCGGACCTGCTGCGCGGGAAGTCTCTCGTCATCGCCTGCCCCGAGCTGGATCGAACCGAAGGCTATGTCGACAAGCTCGCCGCGCTCATCGCCGGCAACACCATCTACTCGCTCACCGTGGCCGTCATGGAAGTGCCCTGCTGCTCCGGCCTCTCGCGGATCGTCGCCGAGGCGGTCGCGAAGTCCGGCAAGAACCTGGCGGTGCGGACCGTCGTCGTAGGAATCTCAGGATGAAGCGGGAGGGCGGCGAAAGCACCGGCGGACGGTAAAGTATTGTATACTTGAAGCCATGCCCGCGCCTCTCATGACGACGAAGCTCTTCATGCCTCCGCCCAGGCCGCGGGCGGTTCCGCGGCCCCGGCTCATCGAACGATTGAACGAAGGACTCGAGGCGGCGCGTTCGCTCATCCTGGTCTCCGCCCCGGCCGGCTTCGGGAAGACCACTCTGATCAGCGCCTGGTTGACCGGAGCTCCCCGGGCCTTTGCCTGGCTTTCCCTCGACGAGGACGACCGCGATCCCTGCCGATTCCTTCTGTACCTCGCCGCCGCGCTGCAGAACCTCGAGCCGGGCTGCTGCGCCGACGCGATGCTCGCTCTCCAGTCTCCCCGGCCGCCGCCGGCCGAGTCGATCCTCGCCGATCTCATCAACGAGCTCGACGGCATGGCGAAGGATTTCCTCCTCGTCCTCGACGATTATCACGTGGTCGATTCTTCCGAGGTCGACGCCGCCCTCGCCTTTCTCGTCGAGCACCTGCCCGCGCGCATGCATCTTCTGATCTCCACCCGCGAAGATCCGGACCTGCCGCTCTCCCGCCTGCGCGCCCGGGGCGAGCTGGCGGAGCTGCGCGCCGAGGACCTGCGCTTCACCGCCCACGAGACGGCCGACTTCCTGAACGGGGTCATGGGCCTCGGTCTCGAAGGAGAGGATGTCGCCGCCCTCGAGAGCCGCACCGAGGGATGGATCGCGGGACTGCACCTGGCCGCGCTGTCCATGCGGGGACAGAAGGACCTGGCCGGGTTCATCCGGTCTTTTGCCGGCAGCCACCGCTTCGTGCTGGACTATCTCGTCGAGGAGGTCCTGCGGCGGGAGAGCGAAGGCATCCAGGCCTTCCTCCTGCGAAGCTCGATACTCGACCGGCTGTGCGGCCCCCTCTGCGATGCCCTCATGCGGGGAGTCCCGGGCGCGAACCCCGGCCGGGATGGAGCCGGCCAAGATACCCTGGAATACCTCGAGCGCGCCAATCTCTTCACCGTGCCCCTGGACAACGAGCGAAGGTGGTATCGCTACCACCGCCTCTTCGCGGAGCTGCTCAGGCAGAGGCTGGGCGCGAGCTTCCTGGCCGGGAAGGCCGCCGCCGAGGAGAGCGTAGCCGAGCTCCACATTCGGGCCAGTCAGTGGTGCGAGGATACTGGCCTGCAGCTCGAAGCCTTCCGCTACGCCGCCCGGGCCCAGGACCTCGATCGCGCCGAGCGCCTCGCCACCGGCAAAGGAATGCCCATCCATACCCGAGGCGCCGTGATCGCCATACTGGACTGGCTCCAGTCCCTGCCCGCCGCGGTCCTGGACGCGCGTCCCTCGCTCCGGGTGCTGAGCGCCACCATCTCCCTGGTCGCCGGCAGGACCGGCGGCGTCGAAGAGGCGCTCAAAGGCGCGGAGCGAGTCCTGCAGGGCGCCGAGCCCGACGAGAAGCGGCGGGATCTCATCGGCCGCATCGCCGCAGCGCGGGCCACCCTCGCCGTCACGCGCTACGAGCCCAAGGCCGTCATGGCCGAGGCGCGGCGAGCCCTCGAGTATCTTCACCCCGAGGACTGGCCTTTCCGCATGACGGCTCTGTGGGTCACGGCGATGGCGCATTCCATGCAAGGCGACCGGGCCGCGGTCCGCCGGGCCTACGGCGAACTGGAAGCCGCGAGTCATCTCGCCGGAGACGTGTTCTTCACCCAGCTGGCCCTGTGCGGCCAGGCCGAGACCCAGGAGTGGGACAATCGGCTCCACGAGGCCGCGGAAAGCTACCGGCGCGCCCTGGAGCTTTTCGGGGAACAGCCGCAGCCGAACGCCTCCGAAGCCCATCTCGGACTGGCTCGCGTAATGTACGAATGGAACGACTTGGACGCGGCTGAAGAGGAAGGGGAACGAAGCCTCCGGCTCGCGCGGCAGTACGACAGCACCGTCGACCGGTTCATCCTGGGCGAGCTTCTGCTCGCGCGGATCAAGCTGGCTCGGGGAAGCATCGCCGCCGCGGCCGCCAGGCTCGACGAGCTCGAGTCCATGACGCGGGCGCGGAACTTCCTCCATCGCCTGCCCGAGATCGCCGCGCTGCGGGCGCGGGTCTCGCTGGCCCGAGGCGATGTCGACGAGGCCGGCCGGCAGGCCGGGGCCTCAGGGCTGCCTTTAAGCCGAGCGCGGGTCATGGTGGCGAGGAATGAATCCGCTTCGGCCCTGGCCCTCCTCGAGCCCCTGCGCCTCGGAATGGAGGCGCGGGATTGGCAGGACGAAGGCTTGAAGGTCCTGACGCTTCAGGCGCTCGCCCTCCGGGCGAATGCCCGCGAAGAGGAGGCGCTGGGAGTCCTCGGCGAGGCCATGGAGAGGGCGGAGCGGGGGGGCTTCGTGCGCCTTTTCCTGGACGAGGGCGAGCCCATGGCCGCCCTCCTCTCCGCGGCTGCTGCTCGGGGCATGAAGCCCGGCTATCCGGGCGCGCTCCTCGCGGCCTTCGCCGCCGAGCGGGAGCGAGGAGCCGAAGAGAGAAGCGCTTCCGCCGTCTCTCTCTCACAAGCTCTGGTCGAGCCCTTGAGCGCACGCGAACTCGAAGTCCTGAGGCTCGTCTCCGAGGGGCTCTCCAATCAGGAAATCGGCGAGCGCCTCTTCCTCGCCCTCGACACGATCAAGGGACACAATCGGAGAATATTCGACAAGCTCGAGGTCAAGCGGCGCACCGAGGCCATCGCCCGAGCGAGAGAGCTGGGCCTCATCTAGTCGCCGGCGCGGCCGGAGCGAAGCCTTTCGCGATCAGCCAGAATGCCAGGACCATCTCCTGTACGGCAATGGGCAGAGCCAATGCCAGCATCATCCCCGAAGGCTCCCCGCCGAACATGACGAGAACCGCCATCGTCAGCAGCATCGCCACGGCGATCAGCCCCCAGGCCGACAACCAGCGGGGCACGATCCTCGTTCGGAAGAACACGTAGTAGTACATCGAGGCGCCGAGGCAGAAAGCGGCTACGCCGAGCACGAATCCGGACCACCTGCGCAGCGCCAGCATCGACCTGCCCATGATCCTGAACTGCGAGGCCTGATCAGCCCCCATCCTGACGTAATCCTGGCTCAGCGACACGAGGGCGAGGAGTCCGAGGGCTCCTACGAGATAGAACACCCCCTCGATGATCCTGAAACCTACCGCTCCGAGAGCCAGACCCTCGCTGTGTCTCTTCAGGACCGGATAAAGCGACATCGCTATGCCGGCGCTTGCCGCGGCCGCGGCAAACTGGAAAACCACCGACAGCATCTCCCGCGGCTGAGCCGCGTAGATCTTGGCGAGGCAATCCGGTCCATCCAAGCTGGAGCCTATAATACCAGAGCCCGCAAGACCGGAGGCCGTCGCAAGTATAAACAGCATTCCCGTGATGAGCGCCCTCTTCCTTTCCGAATTCATTCATTCCTCCTTGTGCTATCTATCGTCGGTATCCTGCCGCTCGCTTTCCGCGCCTCGGCAGCGCCAGCTTGGGATCAGAATCGGCAGCCCAAGCGCAGGCCGGGGCTGTAATCGATCCCCGGGACGGTATAGGTCTCGCCTTGGATGACGAGGCTTCGGCGTTCCCGGAAGTTCAGCTGGGCGGCAAGCTGGATGAACAGACCCTTGAAAAAGACATATTGGATTCCCAGGCCCAGACCGGCGTCGAGCGTGCGAAGATCATCGCTCGCCCGAGTGTCCTTGTTCTGCACGAGCCAGCGATTGCTTCCCAGGCAAGCCGATATGAAAAACCACGGGACGAGAAAATAATCCGCCGACAGGCTGAAAGACCCCGTGTCGTACGAGCGGCTGAAGGCGTCATTGCGGCTGTCGATTCCGGTGGACTCGAAGTCGGCCCGTCCGCTGTCCTGGATGCTCGCCCGAAGACGGAAACGCTCATAGCGAATTCCCAGCGATAGCTGATAACCTCCGAAAAAGAAGCAGGGTGTCTGGTTTTCGATTTCAAAGGCGATCGGGCTCGAGGCGCCGGAACTATTCCCTTCCGCCTGCAAGGCCGCGGCAGCGAAAAGTGCGCATACGAAGCCGAGCAGGCCGCGCAGCGCCGTGGCATTCGCCTTCGCTAGAAGAAGCACTTTATGCCTCCTCCGATCACTGTCCCGCCGTTGTACGCGCCGTTTTTCGTCATGATCCCCAGGCCGGTCCCTATTTCGAGGTAGACGGCCTTTCGCTCGAAGACGAACCATTCCGCGCCGGTCAGTAAATTGAGGAAATACGCCTGGCCTGCGAAGGAGTTGAGAATTCCCGTTTCGATTCCGAGAGACACACCCTGGTAGGTGCGGATTTTCGATTCCCAGTCTTCCGAATAGAAGACGCTTATCGACGGATTCGCGAAAATGACGGTTCGGCCATCTTCGATATCGATGACCTGGCTTGCGTCCAGGCGCAAGTGCACATGCTTCAGTTGATAGCCCGCTTGCACTCCGGCGGCCGAGCGACTCCCGTACAGATAGGCCGGGAAGGCATAGTAGAACCCCCGATGATTCGATTCGCCGGCGGCCGCTTCCGGGCCGCTTTGCGAAGCCAGAGCGGCACCGTCATCCGCGAATGCGGCCAGGCAGTTCAAGAAGAGCGTCAGCACAAGCGCCGCCGCCACTCGACCGCCGGCTTTCGACAAGCCCTCGACGATTCGCGCCTTCCATCGTCCAACCAGGATTTCCATGCAGTCCTCCATTTCCGCAGGCGGTTTGCGCATCCTGTCCGCGGTTGTGAAGGAGTATCAGCTCGATGCTCCATTCGCGCGTAGACACGTAGGTGTCATTTTGAGTGTGTTTTATATGCCGGTCAGAACCACACTTTCGTGTCTTTGTATCGCTCGGCCGCGGCCGGTATAGTAGGGATCGCAGTCGACTGCAGAGGAGGAAGCGAATGAACATGTATAGACGATCGGGCATGGCCGCGGGCATTCTCTTCATCGTCGCCACGGCGGCCGGTGTCTTGAGTCTGTCCGCACAGCCGCTGCTCAACGCTCCCGACTATCCGACGAGAATATCCGCGAACGAGCCGACGGTGCTGCTCTCGGCATTCCTGATCTTCGTCATGGGCTTCAGCCCGCCCGCGATCGCCGGGCCGCAAGCCTGATGGACTATGAGATTCGCCTAGAGGGCCTCTTGGGCGAGGAATGGGCCGAGTGGTTCGAGAGCAGCGCCCTTGTCCGGGAAGGGGAGGGCGTCACGCTCCTAGTCTGCGACCTCGCCGACCAGGCGGCCCTCTTCGGCCTCTTGCGGAAAGTGCGGGATCTTGGTCTGCCGTTGCTGTCGGTGCATCGCCTCGAACCTCGACGGTCCGGCGCGAAC
>DATKVK010000011.1:0-28467 GCA_035530095.1 Rectinemataceae bacterium
CCACGGCGGCTTCATGGTCCGCGACGATCTCGAGGAATTCGCCCTCGCCGTGCTGCGCCTGCTCGGCGACGAAGAGCTCCACCGAGCCAAGTCGGCCGAGGCCATAGCCTGGGCGGAAGGCTACAGCACCGAAAACACGACTGATCGCCTCGTGACCTTCTTCGAGCGCATCGTCAGGCGGGGCACCAGAAGGGCCGCGCGGCTGCGCGCCCTCAAGTGGTCGCGGAACCACGCTCGGGCTGAGACGCGGATAGGTTAGGCGACCGGCCCGGCAGCCGCCCCGAAGGGAACGCGGCGCCGATGACTTGACCGGGGCGATCTTCTATGTAAAATCATGAAGATGGTTCACGAGCCGAAATGCCATCGATGATACAATGTGCGATGACTCGCGACTCGGGCGGCCCTCGCGGCCCGAGCCCGTCTACGCCGTCGGGCCGATGAACGGCGTGTATCCCCTGGTCTATCAGAACGTCGTCACGAGTTTCGACAACACGTTTTCCGTCGCCGGCGGCGCGAACTTCTCCCTGTTCGATCTCCAGGCGGCGGCGAATTATCGCCAGGCCCAGGAGGGGCAGCGCGCGACGGCGACCGCCTACGAATACCGGCGCAGGCTCATCCTGAACGCGGCCAGGAAGCTCCACTACCGACCCTCCTGCTCGGCAAGGTGGTCGACGTCAAAGTCGCCTCCGAGCGGAACGCCCGCGAAAGCTACGAGAACATCAAGCTGAAATTCGACGCGGGCCTGGCCACGTATCCCGAGCTCCCGGCGGACGTGAGCCTCCGCGCGATCCCTGCCGCCTCCTTCCTCCTATTCCCCCGATGTTGTAGTATTGGCCGCGGGCTTTCCCGTCCGGGAGGGTCCCCCGCCGCAGCACCGCTGCGCGATTCCCCGCACAATCCGGCAAACCAGGAGCGGGCTTCAATAAATGAAAGAGATCACCGTCGGCCAGTTCAGCGACGCCTTCATCCCGATCATGGACGGAGTCACCCTGACGGTGAGAAACTACGCCCATTGGCTCAACAGGAACCTGGGCCCGACCTGTGTGGTGGCGCCCTTCGTGCCCGGCCACACCGACCGAGAAAGTTTTTCCGTCTTCCGCTTCCGATCCCTCCCGACCATAGTGCGCCCCCCGTACCGCATCGGGCTGCCCGGCTTGGACCGGAAGTGCAAAGCCTTTCTCAAGAGCCGGGATTTCTCGCTCGTGCACGCCCACACTCCCTTCGGAGCGGGGCTCGCGGCCGCGCGCACGGCCCGCGACCGCCGGATACCCCTGATCGCGACCTTCCACTCGAAGTACCGGGACGACCTGCTCCGCGTGGTTCCCATCGAGCGAATCGTCGACCGGCAGATCAGGCGGATCGTCGAGTTCTACGATTCGGTCGATCATGTCTGGGTGCCGCAGAGAGCGGTGGCGGACACCCTCAGGGAGTACGGCTACGAGGGCCCCGTCGACATCGTCGAAAACGGCATCGACCTCAGGCCGCCCGAGAGCATCGAGCCTTTCAGGCGGCGCGGGTCGGAGCACCTCGGGCTGCCCGAGGGCATCGTCGCGGGACTCTATGTCGGACAGCACATACTCGAGAAAAACCTCGAGTTCCTCATCCGCTCCCTGCCCGCCGTCATGGCCGCGGTCCCGGAGTTCCGCATGGTCTTCGTGGGCCAAGGTTATGCGAAACCTCGACTGAAGGAGCTGGCCGGCGACCTGGGCATCCGCGACCGGATTCTCTTCCACGACGTCGTCCACGACCGCGGGCTCCTGCAGGACATCTACGCCCGGGGCGACCTCTTCCTCTTCCCCTCGCTGTACGACAACGCGCCCCTGGTCGTGCGCGAGGCCGCCGCCTTCAAGACGCCGGCCGTCCTCCTGAAAGGTTCCACCGCGGCCGAGGTCATTCGTGACGGCGAAAACGGCTTTCTCGCGGAAGCCCACCCCGACGACTTCGCCGGCCGCGTCATCGCCGTTCTCGGCAGCCCCGAGGCGCTCGAGCGCGCCGGAGCAGGCGCGCAGCGCACGCTCTGCCGGAGCTGGGAGGATGTCGTCCGCGAGGTCGCCGAGCGCTATCGGCGCATACTGTCAGACTGGGCCGGCTAGCCATCCTTCCGCGAGCCGGGCAGCCGCCGGACTGCCGGGTACGGCGCGCCCGCCGCCGGGCGCACAAAAAAAAGGCAGCCGACGGGGAATCCCCGCCGGCTGCCTTGTCGCAGCCTCGACAACCCGGTCGGTCATCGAGGCTCGCATCATTCGATGAGCCCTGTCGTCGCGCTCTTGGTCACAAGTCCCAGGTGTAGGCCGCGCCGATGGTGAGCTGCATGAGGGGCTGGACCTGACCGGCCTGGGCCACGTAGATGTAGCTGCCCGTCGGCAAATTGTTGGGAGCGGCCACCGAGGCCAGGGGGTCCACGGCGAAGCCGCCCGCGACGCTGCCGTAGAAGCGCCATCTGCCCGTGGGCCAGGAGGCCGAGACCGTGGCGAGCACGCGCTTCTCCACCGTCGGATCGTCGAGCAGCTCGGTCCCGCCCGGGTAATAGCTCTGCCCGAGCCAGGGATCGTTCGAGCCGTTCGTGCCGGCCAGGAGGAACTCGAGCGAGGCGTAGAGATCGCAGCCCGCCACGCTCTTGGACCAGTCGGCCAGGAGGGCGAGGTTGTTCTCGCCGTTCCTGTAGCCGATCGCGTTGTCCGCGATGCTGATGGCGTAGTAGTTCGAGCCGTTGTTGAAGCGCGAGTCGGGGTAGTAGGTGTAGCTGTAGGGGTAATCGTTGCCCACGGACTCGAAGGTGTACTTCGTGGCTCCGGCCTGGAAGAGACCGAAAGTACCGTACTTCGTCTTCATGCGGCCCCCGAAGGTCCAGGCCAGCTTCCAGGGATTGTCGGGCGTGCCGCCGAGCCCGAAGACCGAGAAGTCGTCGATGAGGAGCTGCGCGTTCAGGGAAATCCCGTCGTCCCGCTTCCAGTCCCAGAACATGCCCACGATCTCGTTCTCGTTGCCGCCGGTGCTCCAGGGGCTTCCGCCGACCGTCTTCACGTACTGGATGAAGTACTGGGGGATGGGGTTGAGGAAGTACTCGGCGTCGAAGCTGCGCCCCGTGTAGACCCCCGCGTCCTGGAAGCCGAAGCGCATGCCCGGGGCCAGCTTGAAGCCGAAGACCTTGAGGTTGGCGCCGCGGTCGGGGAAGCCGGTCGGGTACGTCGATGTCGACACGTCGGAACGGGAGTTCAGCTCGATCCAGCGGCTTTCGTAGAAGAAGACATCGTCTTCGTAGTCGAGCTTCATGGAGAACGCGCTGTTGCCGTCCGAGTTCACGAAGAGCGAGTAGGGGCTCTTGATCACGTCGTACTGCTGGAAGCGGCCGGCCGCGAACCTGAGCGGCCCCGCATGGGCGACGACGCCGCCGTTGTCCATGAGAAAGTACATGTGCCCGAGGTGGCCGCCCGGCACGCTCGCCGTCGTCGGGGCGTACTTGTCGTTGTCGTACATCGAAAGGTCGGCGATCAGGTCGAAGTACTTCGTGGTGTAGTCCAGCCCGAGATAGGTCCGGCCGGTCGGGCCGTTCCAGTAGTCGGCCTCGCCGCCGGTGATGTACCCCGCCTCGGCGCCGGCGGTGAGCGTCGGCCGGCTCGGGCCGGCCGACGCGGCGGCCGCCGTCGGAGCCGCGGGAACCTCCGGCGAAGCGGCGGCAGTCGCCTGGGCTCCCGCCGCGATGCCGCAGGCCAGGAATGCCGCGAGACCGGCGACGAATGCCATGGATCTTGCCATTCTTATCACATAACCTCCTGCCGAATCTCCGTGCCTGCTATGCTTGGCTCTCCCGCTCAGCGCTCGGAGTCGAAGAAGCGGACCTTGTTTTCCTTGAGGTAGTGCAAGGCGATGAAGATGGCGCCGCAGACCGCCCAGCCGATCATCATGAGAATGAAGCTGACGCGGGGGTTCAGGTAGACCGAGGCGAGCACGGTCGCGCCCAGGGCGGCGCAGAGGCTGTAGATGATCGCGAGGATCTGCCGCGTCGAGAAGCCCAGGTTGAGAAGCTTGTGATGGACGTGGTAGCGGTCGGGGGTGAAGAAGGAGACGCCCTGCTTCCAGCGCCTCAGGATGGCCGCGAAGGTATCCAGGATGGGAATGAAGCAGATGGTGATGGCCGGGATGAGCCCGGCGTCCGTCATCGAGCCCTGCGAACCGAGCAGGGGCAGCACGGCGAGGAGGTAGCCCAGGAGCAGGCTTCCCGAGTCGCCCATGAAGATGCTGGCGGGCGGGAAGTTGTAGAACAGGAAGCCGAACACCGAGCCGGCCATGGCCACGGCCACGAGGGCGGGCAGGTACTGCCCTTCCTTGAAGAAAAGGAGGGTCCAGACCACCGCGCCTATGAGCGCCATGCCGCCGGCGAAGCCGTCCATGCCGTCGATGAGGTTGAACGCGTTCGTGATGCCGACGATCCAGAACACGGTGAGCGCCGGACCGACCCAGCCGAGATCGACCGAATAGGGCTTGATGGGGAATTCGATGACGCGGAAATAGGACCCGGCCGCGACGACGGCGATCGCGAGCGCGAACTGGACGATGAACTTCAGCCTGGCCTTGAGCGGCCGGAAGTCGTCGACGAGCCCCAGGATCCAATAGCCGCCCGCGGCGATGAGGGCGACCCAGAGCCTGAGATCCACGTCGAGCGCATCGTTCCTGATCGGCATGACGGCGAACACGACGAGGGCCGCGACGAAGAACCCCCCGGCTATTCCCACGCCGCCCAGGCGGGGTATCTGCCCCGTGTGGATCTTCCGCTCGCCGATGCGGTCGAAGATCCCCGCCGCCCGGGCCCTGCGCCCCACCATGGGGACGACCACGACGGCGATGAAGAACGACAGAGCCATGATGATAACATAGGTCATTTTGCTTCCCGCCGCGGCCGCCCGTTCGCGGCCGCCTCTCCGATACTGTGCAACTTTTCGACGTATTCGTCCAGTATGGTCCTCTCGTCGAACCTTCGCTTCGCGAGCTCCATGCCCGCGGCGCCCATCCTCTCCAGCTCCGCCCGGCCGAGCTCGGCGACCGCGGCCATCTTCGCGGCCAGGCCGCGCCCGTCGCGCGGGGAGACGAAGAAGCCCGTCTCGCCCTCCACCACGACGTCGCGGCAGCCCGGGATCGCGGTCGAGATCACGACCCGCCCCATGGCTATCGCCTCGATGAGGATGCGCGGCACCCCTTCGTTGTAGTAGGTCGGCAGGACGACGCAGTCGACCTTCTCGAGGAGGCTCTTCATGTCGTCGACGAGGCCGAGATACTCGACGAGGCCCGAGCGGACGCAGGCCTCGAGCTCGGCGCGGACGTCATCGTCCTCGAAGGCTCCGCAGCAGAGGAAACGCAGGTCGCGGCGCGTAGCCGACAGCTCGCGCGCCGCGGCGAGATAGTCGAGCGCGCCTTTCTCGCGGATGAGACGCGCGGCGAAGAGGAAGGTCCGGCGCTCGCCGCGCCCCGGAGGCGAATCGGGCGCGAAGCGCGCCAGGTCCACGCCCGAGCCGAAGAGGCGCGAGTGGCCGCCTTTCACCATGCCGCGCGAGACGAAGTAATCCCGGTCCGCGTCGTTCTGGAAGAAGACGTGCGCCGCCCCTCCCAGGCTCGCGCGATAGGCGATCTCGACCGGCAGCCTGACGAGGGGCGAAGCGGCGAAGGATTTGCCCACGCCCGAGATGTTCGGGATGCTCGGTATGCCCAGGAGCCTGGCGGCGAGGGCGGCGTAGAGGTTCATCTTGGGCGTGAAGGTGAGGACGCAGACCGGCTTCTCCCGGCGCAGCAGGGCGAAGATCCGCGCGAAGCTCGCCAGCTCCTTGAAGGGATTCACGCTGTGCCGGTCCAGGGCGAAGGACTCGGTCCGGCAGGCCATCTTCTCCCGGTATTCGTCGCGGTCCGGCGCGCAGGCCACCACCTCGAAGCCCTCGGCCCCGAGCCGCGCGGCCAGGTTCGACCGGAACTTGTACAAGTACCAGAAGGTGTTCGCGAATATCAGTATCCGTCCGTGTTCCATGCGACTCCCCATGCGGCTCAACTGACCGTCACTTCGAGACCGACCTTGTTCAGCGACAGGTCCACGAGCCTGGCCCGGTCGTCCTCGAAGCGCGAGGCGAGGAGACTGCGCAGGCTTTGCGCCGCCTCGGGCGTGGGCGAGATGAAGAAGGCGAAGCCCCCTCCCCCCGCGCCCAGGAGCTTCATGCCCGAGCAGAAGGGCCTGGTGGCCGCCGCCATGGCCTCGATCTCGGGATTGGTGGTGCTCTCGTGCACGAGCTTGTTCTCGCGGAAACTCTCCCCGATGATGCGCCCCAGCCGATCCAGGTCGCGCAGCGAGATCGCGTCGCTCGCCTCGCGCGCCAGGCCGGCGAGCCTGGCGTGGGTGAAGAGATAGGACCTGCCCATGCCGTTCACCCGGTCCACCACGTCCTTGAGGATGTTCTTGGCCAGCCGCGTGACGCCCGTGTAGTACAATGTCATGCGCCGGACGCACGCGGGGTCCTCGAAGAGCCAGGGATCGAGCTGGCGGACCAGGGGGCGCGGCTTGATCGCCGGACGCGATTCGAGCAGCTTGAGGCCGCCGACGAGACCGCCGATCTGGTCCTGCCAGCCCCCTCCCGTGGTCAGCATCTGCTCCACCTCGAGCACCTGCAGGAAGAGCTCCTCCGACAGGGATGCCCTGCCGAAGAAGCGTTCGAGCGCGGCGAGGATGGTCCCGGCCAGGATGGACGAGGTGCCGAGGCCGGAGCCCTTGGGCACGGCGCACAGGAGGGTGATTTCGAGCCCTCCGCCCGCGGCCGCGAGGACCGGCCCCAGCGGGGCGCCGTCGGGCAGACCCGCGCCGAGGCCGAGGAGGGTCAGGGCAGCCCGCGGAAGGGAGAAGGCCCGCGAAGGATCGCGGTAGGCGCGGAGCGAAGCGGTGTCGGCTATCGTCTCGTCCAGGCCCAGGTCGATCGAATGCAGCCGCACGACGTTCTCGTGCGTCCTGCGGACGAACACCTGGATCGGGCTCTGGCCGTTCAGGTCCACGGCCACGTTGACCACGGCGCCGCCGTAGCGGTTGGTGTAGGGCGGCGTGTCCGTCCAGCCTCCCGCGAGGTCGAGGCGCAGGGGGGCGCGGGCCCAGACGATCTGGTCGAGCTTGACCGCGCAGCGCAGTTCCCCGGCGGGAGCCGAGCTCGCGAAGCTGAGCTCGATGCGGTCCGAGGCGGGCAGGCCCTGCACGCCCGCCGCGCGCAGGAGGGCGCTCCGGTAGGCCTTGAGCAAGGGCTCGTCGGTCGCGGCGCAGCGCCCGGCCAAGGACTGCAGATCGAGGCCCAGGGGGACGAGCGCGGCGAAGTCGAGCGCCGACAGGGCGGAAAAGCCGCCGCGCCCCAGGGCGGCCGCCAGCTCGGCGCGCCGCGCCTCTTCGCGCTCGGCGTCGCGGCCGGCGGCGTCGGAGGAGGCGTTGGCCGCGGCGATGGAAAGGCGCCTGCCGGAGCGGAAGCGCAGCGCCCAGGCGGCTGGATCGGCGGGAAGGCGCCAGTAGCCTTCGAGGAAATCCGGCTCCGCGTCCAGGACGAAGAGCTCGGCCGCCTGCAGATCGAAGGCCGCCTGGGCCTCGGCCGCGCGGCCGGGAAACAGGTCGCCGGCTTCGAGGCGACGCTCGGCGAGCCAGTCGACGAGGGGCTCTCCGCAGAAGCGCAGCAGATCGAGCGAAGGTTGCGGCTTGAAGCTGTCGTCCTTGTGGTAGGCGAGGCGCAGCCTCCCCTCGGGGACCGAGCGCTCGTCCAGGCAGAGGCCTCGGGACAGGGGGCGCCCCAGTTCGAGGTCCCGCAGCCCGACGAGAAGGTTCTCTCCCTCGCAGGCGAGCTTGACCCGCCGGCAGTTCTCGATGCAGACCCCGCCCGGCCCCGAGGCGACCTCGGTCTCGAGCGAGTCGAAGCGCACCAAAGCCTCGCTCAGCTCGGGCGAAAGCTCCTCGCGGCCCTGGGCGTAGAAGGGCGCGATGGCGCGCGAGCGGAGTTCGCGGCAGGCCGCGGGAAACTCGGCCACGCTGCCGAAATGGATGAAGGCGCTCTGCTTCACGAGGACGCCCGCGAGGCCGAAGGGGTGGAAGCGGTCGTAGAGGACATCGAGGAGCTCTCTTCCCGCCTGGCTCCTCCCGGCGATCCGGGCGCGGTAGTCTTCGCGATCCAGGCCGGAGAGACAGGCGGTGAGCAGCTCGAGATACAGATCGAAGGAAAGCTTCGAGGCCGCCAGGAGCTCGGCGACGCTCCCGCCCGACAGCCGCGCGCCTGCCAGGTCCACGAGAGCGTCGAGCGCTCCGTCCCTGAACGACACCAGGCCCAGGTCGAGGGCGCAGGTCTCGCTGCCCGCGATGCGGCCGTGCGCGGCGAGGACCTCGGGCGCGGCCTTCTGGAAATAGTCCCGCACCGCGCCCGTCAGCGGATCGAAGGCGAAGGCCCCGTGACGCGAGCCCTGCTCGAAGCTCGCGGGAGCGGCGAAACCGCAGAGGGGAGAGTCGGGCAGGTCGAGGAACTCGGTATTGAAATCGACGAGGGCGTCTCCGGCGGCCACGAGAACCTCGCCGCGGCGCCAGGGGTACTTCAGGAAGAGCGAAAGTTCGAGGTCGAGCACCACGGGCGGGAGGGCCGAGCTCGAGTCGACGCTCACCGGAGCGAAGAGCTTGCCCTCGGGCATGTAGGCCGGCAGTCTCCGCGACTCGCCGCCTGCGTGGATGAGAAGGATGCTGCGATCGGCGAGCGCCCGCCCGCCGCCGGGCCCGCCGCCGGGCGCGCCGCCGAGACCGCCCCGGCCCGAGGCGAGGCCCTCCTCGCGCAGAAGGCAGGCGAGGGCCCAGACAGTCCCTCCACCCGAGCCCACCCTCCCCGCAGGAGGGTCCGCATACACGCGGAAGTCTATCTCGCGCGGATACAGGCCCCGCTCGATCCGACGCGCTATGAGCTGGCGGAAGACCCGGGCCTGCTTTTCCCCCGAGGCCGTGATTATGCACGTGTCGAATATCGGCATCGCTATCTACCTTTGCGCCTCTGGGTCTCTCTTCAGTGCTTCACTCTTCTCTTCACTGTAGTATTCCTTGAACCAGGCGGCGAAGCGTCCGATGCCCGCTTCCAGGGGGGTCGAGGGCTTCCAGCCGAAGTCGCGTTCCAGGTCCGACACGTCGGCCGCCGTGGCCCGCACGTCCCCGCTCTGCATGGGCAGGAGGCGGCGCTCGGCCTTCCCGCCCAGGGCCTTCTCGATCGCCGCGATGAAGGTTTCGAGACGCTCGGGGGAGCTGTTGCCCAGGTTGTACAGGCGATAGGGCGCCGAGGAGGAGGCGGGATCGGGCGAGCGCGGATTCCAGGCGGGATCGCCCCGGGCCGGAGAGCCGAGCACGCGCACGATGCCCTCGACCACGTCGTCGATGTAGGTGAAGTCGCGGAGCATGTCCCCGCCGTTATAGAGATCTATGGGACGCCCCTCGCTGATGGCCTTCGCGAACTTGAAGTAGGCCATGTCCGGCCTTCCCCAGGGGCCGTAGACCGTGAAGAAGCGCAAGCCGGTCGCGGGAATGCCATAGAGCTGCGCGTAGGCGTGGGCCATCATCTCGTCGGCCTTCTTCGTCGCGGCGTAGAGGCTCACCGGATGGTCGGCGCCTCCGTGGACGCTGAAGGGCAGGGACTCGTCGAGGCCGTACACCGACGAGCTCGAGGCGAAGACGAGATGGCCGACACCGGTGGCGCGGCAGAGCTCGAGCACGTTGAGGAAGCCGACGACGTTCGCCTCGACATAGGCGCGGGGATTCTCCAGGCTGTAGCGCACGCCCGCCTGGGCGGCGAGATTGCACACGCGGTCGAAGCGGCCCTCGGAGGCGAGGCTCTCCATGGCGGAGCGGTCTTCGAGCGCAGCCCGGCGGAAGGAGAAGGAGGGAAAGCGGCCCCGCGCGGCGACACTGCGGCCGGCGGCCTCGACCTCGGCCTCCTCGCGCCCCAGGCCGAGCTCGGCGAGGCGGCCGTACTTGAGCTCGGGATCGTAGTAGTCGTTGATCGAGTCGAGGCCGACCACTTCGTCGCCCTCTTCGATGAGACGGCGGCAGAGATGGAAGCCGATGAAGCCGGCCGCGCCGGTCACGAGGGTCCGCATGGAATCTCCTTCACGATGTGCGAAATAACCAGCGCGCTCACGCGCCCCTCTCCTCGGAGGGAAAGAGCAGCGCCTCGTAGGCCTCGGCGGCCCGCTCGAGGCCGAAGTCGGCGGCCCGGGCCCGTCCGCCCGCCGCGAGGGCCCCTGCGAGAGCGTCGTCGTCCAGTACGCGCCGGAGCGCGGCTTTCAGCGCCTCTACCGAGCCCACCGGATACAGGAGGCCGAACTCTCCCGCTTCGAAACCCTCGTCCCGGCGCAGGCGGGGCGCGCCGCCGCCGCGCGGATCGAGTATCTCGCGCGGCCCGTAGGCGCAGTCCGAGGCCACGACCGGCAGGCCGACGGCCAGCGCCTCCACGATGGCGATGCCGAAGCCCTCGACCTCGGAGGAGGAGACGAAGGCCCTCGCTCCCGCCAGGGCGGGAAAGGGATCGGCGAGGCGGCCCAGGAAGCGTATCCGCTCGGCCGCCCCGGAGCCCTCGGCCAAGGCCTGGAGCCTCGGGCGATCGGGGCCTTCTCCGACGATGTGCAGCTCGAGCCCGGGGTAGTCCGGCGCGAGGCTAGAGAAAGCCTCTATAAGGTCGCCGAAGCGCTTGAGGGCGACCAGCCTGCCCACGGCCACGATGGCCGGACGCGGCGAACGGCCGGCGACCGCGGCGACCGCGTCGACCGCGGCGGCGGCGGCGGCCGCGATGTCCACGGGATTGTAGAGCACGATCGAGCGCTCATGCGGCAGACCGACGAAATCGGCCAACTCCTCGGCCGAGCCTCGCGACACGCTCGCCAGGAGCCCGGCCCGGGGATAGAGCCGCTTCGTGAGCGCCGCGGTGAAGCGGCCCGACAGTCCCTCCTCGGCCAGGCGGCTCACCCGCGTGTGGTTCACCAGAATCGTGCGGTGGGCGACTCCGCCGGACGCGCCGCGGCGGGCCTCCCGGCCGCCGTGCGCCTCCTGGCCGCCGCGCGCCGAGCCTCCGCCGCCCGCGGCCAGGACGTTGACGAAGTTGGCCCGGAAGAGGTGGCTCATCACCGTCCCGACATTCTCGCGCCGCACATAGTCCGCGAGGGCTCTCGCGAGGAAGGGCAGCGCGGCCAGCTTGAGCGCCGCGCCGCCGCCGCTGTCCAGCTTCGAGAGCGAGACGGCGGGAGGGTCGAGCTCGATCG
Organism: Rectinemataceae bacterium; assembly: GCA_035530095.1. GTDB lineage: Bacteria > Spirochaetota > Spirochaetia > Treponematales > Rectinemataceae > JAJXZP01. The sequence continues at coordinate 11,278 of DATKVK010000011.1, forward strand.
CCGAGCCGGGCGCGGCGCGCTCCAGGCAGAGCACGCGCAGATCGCGCCCGCGGGCGCGGAGAGCCGCGGCCACGGCCGCCACGGCGCGCTCGGCCCCGCCCGTGCCCATCGCGTTGATGAGCAGCACGGCCGGACGGCAGGACGGGCTGCCGGGATCGCCCGAGCCGCCCTCCCCCGCTCCCGCGCTCACTGCAGTCCCAGGCGCCCGGCGAGGGCGTACAGGGGCGAGAGCCAGTGGTCCTCGCGGACGATCGCGCCGCCGAAGCGGGACTTGAACTCGTTGATCCCGCGGAGCACTGGATCCTCGGTATCAGGCGCGTAGCCGCCGAAGTCGTAGGTCGCGATGCCCGATTCCCGAAAATGGAGCATGTCCCGCCAGTGGCACCAGCGGTTGGCGCGGCCGATCAGGGCAGGATCGGATCCTTCGGAGAATCGCCCCGACGAACCGTATACGAACCGCGCGCGCGATTCGGCCGCATCGACGATGTGGAAATGCTGGGCCAGGACGACGCCATCCAGTTCGACGAGGCTCAGGAAGGCCGAGTCCTTGAAACTCGCCACCCGTTCCGCGCTGATGGGCGCTATGCTTTTCTCGGCCGCGAAGGCATTGTACCGCTCGACAAACTCCTCGACCCGCACGTCGTTCCGCCAGGAAAGTCCTTCGCGCTCGGCCTTCTGAATCTGCACGCGATTCACCTTGTGCATATCCGCCAAGACGAGTTCCGGCTGCCGCCCGATGTCCACGAGCAGCGTCGAGAAAGGCTTCCTCAGAAACAGCCCCGGCGGGCGCTCGCCCAGATACTGATAGTAGGCGAGGATCCGCGCAAAGCCGCCCCGCCCCGCCTCGCGCGCGAACCACTTCTGCGTATAGGAGATTCCGCGCTTTTTCCTGCAGACCGTTACCATCTACTGTCCTTGCTCTCGTTTTTTTCCGCGGGCGGCGGCTTCGGCCGCCCGCGATCGCCGCTACGGTTCCAGGCCCTGGTGATATTTCCGCAAGCCGTCGAGGAAACCCGCGGGGGTGCCGATGTCGATCTTCTCGCCCTCGATCACGAGCCCGAGGAAATGCTCTTCGCGCCGCAGCTCCTCCAGCGCGTCGGTGAGCTGGACCTCGGCCTCGCCTCCGCACTCGGCGACGCGGCGCTCCAGTTCCTCGAAGAGCCGCGGCCCCAGGATGTACAGGCCGAAGACCGTGAGGTAGGTCCCGGGATCGAGTCCCTCGACCGCGAGGAACTCGGCGGCGTACTCGGCGTCGGGCTTTTCCCTGAACCGGGAGATCTCGAGCAGGTTTCCGGAGCCCTCCACCCAGGAGCCGCCCACCGTGCCGAACTTGCCGATCTCGGCCTCGGCCGTCGGCTGCAGGCCGATGAGGTTCGTCTCGAGCTCCTGGAATTTCTCGACAAGCTGTTTCGCGCAACGACGCTCGCCGCGCTCCACGAAGAGGTGGTCGCCCAGGACGAGGAGGAAGCTCTCGCCGCCCACCCAGTCGCGCACGCCGTAGATGGCGTGCCCCAGGCCCCGCTGCTCGGTCTGCGTCCTGAAGGTTATGCGCTTCCCCTTCTCGCGGATGGCCACGAGGCTCTCGCGGGCCTGGGCCGAGAGCTTGGCGTAGTGCTCTTCCGGCAGGTTCTGGCCGAAGAAATCCTCGAAGAGGCGCCGGTCCTGCTCCTGGATGACGATGCAGACCTCCTCGATGCCGGCCTCGAAGACCTCCTCCGCGTTCGCGAGGATGAGGGGCAGCATGCGCCCCCGGCGGTCCACCACGGGGAGGAATTCCTTGCGCACCGCCGAGGTCATGGGAAAGAGCCGGGTGCCGTAGCCGGCGGCGGTGATCACGGCCTTGCTGACCTTCTGGCTCCGCGGAAGCGTGAGCCTCAGGCAGGAGAGGCCCAGGTCGCGCTCGAGGATCTCTATGGCGCGCTCCCGCGACGCTTCGTCCCTGGCCAGGAACTGCACCGAGCCGTCGCCCTGGCTGCCCACGCCCTTGCCTCCGTGCACGAAGGGAGTGAGCGCCTCGTGGCCGAGCGCGCGGTGGAGCGCCGGGGCGGCCAGCTGCTCGGGGCAGGCCGGCCTCGCGTAGCGATCGAAGAGCTCCTGCGCCTTCGTCATGAGCGAGCCCAGGCGGGGCGCGTCGCCCAGGCGGAGCGCCTCGGCGGCCTCGGCCGTGAGACTGTCGTTCAGGGGGCCCAGCAGCTCCTGCACGCCGCGCTCGACCTCGTTCTCGGCGAAGGGAAAGGCCTTGTTGAGATCGGCGAGGATCCTGACCGTGTCCTTCGAGGCTTTCAGGTCCGCGACGATGAAATGGAAGTCCGCCCCGCAGGCGAGTTCGTCCACCTCGAGGGTGTCGCCGTCGAAGACCATGGCGACGGGTCTGCCGCCGTAGGCGCAGCCCTGGTCGAGCCTGCCGCAGCGCGAGGGCGTGGCGATCTCGCCGCGGTAGGCGTACTCCATCTCGCCGCGCACCGTCATCTTGAGGTCGTAGACGAGATTGAAGGCCCGCGCGGTCAGGACGCAGACGGCGGCGCTCGACGAGAGGCCCTTCTTGACCGGCAGGTCGGTCCGGTAATTGTCGATCTCGAGACCCTTCACCGCGTTGTTGGTGAGCACCTGGTAGGCCACGCCGGCCACGTAGCTGAAGAACCCGCCCTTGCGCGCCTCTTCGAGGAGGACGTCCGTGCGCATGGGCAGCTCGAACTCCTGGCGCCTGCCGCCGTCTCCCAGGGAGGAGCGGAAGATGAGCTTGTCGGGATGGGGCCGCACCTGGGCGTAGATGCCCTGGTTCGTGCCGCAGATGATGGCGCGACCCGGCGTGATGGAAGAGTTGACGCGCCGGTGCCCGCCCGCCCAGTCGGAGTGCTCGCCGAAGAGGCAGATCCGCCCCGGCACGAAAATGTCGAAATTGCGATCGCTCATCCTGTCTTGCCTTTCGCCGCCCGCGCCGCCGCCGCCGCCGCCCGGCGCAGGGCCAGGGCGGCCGCGAAGACCCGCTCGTGCGCCGCGTCGGCGGGGCCGTAGGGCACCGCGCCGCGCGCCGCTTCGAGGGGCCGCACGAAGGCGGCCCTGTGCCCGTCGATGAAGCGCGCGAGCCTGTCCAAGGCGGGCTCGGAGAGAGTATTGGGATGGAGGCAGATGGTCCAGAGCCCCCCGCCCATTTTCCGCGGCCGCCAGAGCTGCTGGGGCAGCCAGACGAAACCGCCGCGGAGCACGGCCCGCCGCGCGAAGCCGTCGCTCACGATGCGGATGCGGCTCTCGCCGGCCAGGGCCGCGAGGGTGCCCGGGTCGAAGCCGTGGGCCGGAGCCACCCAGACCGCGGGCTCGAGCCCCCGCGCGGCGAGCACGGCGACGCCCTCGCGGATGCGGCGGCGCTGTTCCTCCTCGGCCAGGCCCGCGAACTCGCTGTAGGCATTGACCGGCACGAGGCCGCGCGGCGAGGGCCGCAGGGCGTGGGAAAAGCCGTGCAAGCCGATCGCCCAGCCGGCGGCGGCCCAGGAGCGCGCCCGGTCCCAGAAGCCTTCGTCGGCCGGGCCGCGCACGAGCTCGGGATCGACGTTGGCCGGCACCACGGCCACGATGGGCGACACGTCCCGCTCCCGGAGCACGGCCTCCACCGCGTCCCAGCGCTCCTTGTCCATGGCGGGACAGGCGTCGTCGAGCCGCACGAGGTACCTAGCGCCCATGGATGCCTCCCAGAATCAGCTTGGCGCGCATGTAGGCGCTCAAGGCGGCGTAGTACGCGAGCACCTGGGCGCGCTTCGCAGGAAAGCGGGCGAGCGAGATCCGGCGCTTCTCCCGTATGCTCGTCTCGAAGGCGCGGGCCGACAGGCCGCGGTCGTCGATGCGGCTCACGGGCAGGGGCCGGTACTCCCAGGAGGCGCCGGCCAGCAGTCGCTCGCAGAGGAAGTCGTAGTCGGCCGCGATCCGCAGGGACTCGTCGTAGGGCCTCGCCAGGAGAGCGGCGCGGCGGGTGAAGAGGCTCTGGTGGCTGACCGTCATCTGCCGGTGCAGGTGCGCGAGCACATCCTTGGCGCAGTCGTACTCCTCGCCGCCCCCGGCCTTCTCGATGACGCAGTCGCCCCAGAGGAGCTCCGCCGAGGGCTCGGGTTCGAAGAAGCGCTCCAGGGTATCGGCCGAGTGGAAGCGGTCGCCCGCGTTCAGGAAGAGGACATACTCGCCCGAGGCCAGGCGGGCGCCCTTGTTCATGGCCGCGTAGATGCCGGAGTCGCTCTCGCTCAGCCAGGCGTCGATCTCGGCGATGTGGCGCCGGATCACGTCGAGGGTGCCGTCGGTCGAGGCCCCGTCGACGACGATGTACTCGCAATCCCGGAAGGTCTGGGCCGCCACGGACTCGATGGTCCGCTCCAGGCCGCTCGGGTCGTTGCGCACGACGGTGACGACGGAGAGGGAAACGGCTTTGACGTTAGGCGCTTCAGTCGACATATTTGATTCCGAGCCTATTCCAAAGCTTTGCTAATCGCGGCGGCGTACCTGCGAAAGACATCCAGTTCATCGAGGGCCGCGATATTCTGCTCCAGCTGCGCCAGACGTTCAAGCATGGACGGGTCTCCCGAAATTGTCCGCGTCGATGCGCGGATCGAGCTCAGCCCGCGCCTTTTCGAGGACGCCGATATCGATGTCGCTCGCCGGAGAAGCGGTTCGGCGCGCCCGCGATCCGAAAAGGACGACAAGGTTGGTGTGCATACGGGCCTCCCGATGCACATAGTACTACACCAACCATCGATATCTTATAGGAAATCGGAAGGTTTTCGCAATTCGGCATTCTATTGTCAGATTGCCGGGTCAGTAAGGGCCTTCCGTATCGTGCGCCGTTCCCTATCTTACAGCCCGAGCAGTTCCTTGAAATAGGCGATGGTGCGCCTAAGGCCCTCGTCGAGAGGAACCTTGGGCTCCCATCCCAGCTTCTCCTTGGCCAGCCCGATGTCCGGCCGCCGCTGGCGCGGATCGTCCTGGGGCAGGGGGCGATGCACAATCCTGGAGCGCGCGCCCGAAAGCTTGATCACGAGCTCGGCCAGCTCGAGCATGGTGAACTCGCCCGGGTTGCCGATGTTCACCGGCCCCGTGAAGCCCTCGGGCGAGTCCATCATGCGGACCATGGCCTCGATGAGATCGTCCACGTAGCAGAAGGAGCGCGTCTGCGAGCCGTCGCCGTAGATCGTCAGGTCCTCCCCTTTCAGGGCCTGGACGATGAAGTTGCTCACCACGCGTCCGTCGTAGGGGTGCATGCGCGGGCCGTAGGTGTTGAAGATGCGCACAACCTTGATGGGCACCTGGTTCTGGCGCCAGTAGTCGAAGAAGAGGGTCTCGGCGCAGCGCTTGCCCTCGTCGTAGCAGGAGCGGATGCCGATGGGATTCACCTTCCCCCAGTAGTCCTCGGTCTGGGGATGGACCTCGGGGTCGCCGTAGACCTCGCTCGTCGAGGCCTGGAGGATGCGGGCGCGCACGCGCTTGGCGAGCCCGAGCATGTTGATCGCGCCGTGCACCGAGGTCTTCGTGGTCTGCACCGGATCGAACTGGTAGTGCGGCGGGCTCGCGGGGCAGGCCAGGTTGAAGATGCGGTCCACTTCGGCGTAGTAGGGGAAGGTGACGTCGTGGCGCACCACCTCGAAGTAAGGGTTCCCGACGAGATGCGCGATATTGCGCTTCTGGCCCGTGAAGAAGTTGTCCAGGCAGATCACGTCCTGCCCGTCCTTCACGAGGCGCTCGCAGAGATGGCTGCCCAGGAAGCCGGCCCCGCCGGTGACGAGGACGCGGGTGGAGAGGGAGCGGGGGAGATTGTCGTACATGCTGACTCCTCGGGGATCGATGGTTTCGAGATATCGGGGCACGGGAATAGCTGGAGAAGACTCGGTGCAACTTAGCATATCAATCATAGCGAGAGAATAGGGAGAGAGGCGCGAAGGCGCGTCAGGCGCCGGAGCATACGAGGGCTAGGGTGCGCTCGAAGGCCGCGACGTCGACCACGAGGTCGGCGACATGGGTGTCGGCGGCCGGGTACACCGGATCGCACTGGAGGTAGTAGTAGGCGATGTCGAGGGCGGAAGCCAAGGAAAAGTAGCAGTTGTTCGCCGCGTCGCCGCGCCGCCTCAGTTCGAGGACCTTCGCGCCCGGTGCCATCCAGGCCAGGTGGGTGAGGCCGGCCCCGTGGTTGCCCACGACGACCTCGGCCTGGGCGACGAGCCTGACCTCCTCCTCGAAGGGGAGGCTCTCCATGACCACGCGCTCGAAGCCGTGGCGCTCGAGGATTGGCAGGAGCTCCTCCTCGTCGGCGATGCGCCGCCAGGGAGCCTCGGCGCGGCTGATGAAGAGCCTGCGCCCGCTTCCGGCCGGCCTCCCCGATCCGTCGGCTCCACTGGATCCGGCGGAGCCGACGGGCCTGACTGCCCCGAAGAAGTTCCTGAAGCGCTCGCGCAGGGCGCGCATGAGGGCCGGGCGATAGTTGCCGGTCGGCGCCACAGCGGGCATGACGACGAGTTCGGCGCAGCGCACGCTCTCGTCAGGCCCCAGGATGCGCGGCGGGCTGAGGCCGTAGGGGGCGAGGCTCGGAGCGACATAGGGGAAGTCGGCCATAGCCGGCACGACCAGGGTCAGCTCGGCGAGCTCGCCGGGCGCGGAGGCGGCCAGGGCCTCCAGCCGCGGCAGCACGTCGCCGATCCAGTGGAAGAAGCCGTTGGAGAACTCGTCCGTGGCGAAGAGAGCCCGGCCGAGCCCGGGCCCCGGCCGAGCCGAGAGGCCGTACTGCAGCGCCCGGACCGCCACCTTGGCGCGGCGCAGCCCCGAGGGCGCGTTGACGAAAGACTCGGCGAGCGGCCAGAAGTTCCGCACGAGAAAGCCGTTGGGCAGCACCCGAAGGTCCGAGAGCGAGCGCGCCTCGACCGAGGCGAAGTCCTTCACGAACTCGTGGGCGAAGAGAGCCTCGTCGGCCGGATCGAGATTCTCGGGCAGCGTGCGCAGGACGCGCTCGCCCGGAAGGCGCAGCGCCGATTCTCCGAATGCGGCGCTCATGTTTGAACCAGCATCCTATGTATCCCTCGGTGCATTCATGGAAACTCGGCGCGGCGGCTCCAGGCTTCGCTCGAGGTTGAGCGCGATGATATCCTGAGCGTCAGGGTCGCCCATCAAATCCCGGGCCGACTCCGGCGCTTTGCTCTCGATGCGCGCGATACAGCGACTCAAGGATTCGAGTTTAGCTTTTACTATATCCGGATCCATGTATGAACCTCGCTAGACGCGCATCGCGCATCGCTCGCGGCTGTCAGGGCTCCCCTCGCGGCGGAGCCGTAGACCAGCACGAGCTTGAAGTCGTCTCGCTGCGCGAAATACGAACGGACCTGGGCGATGACGTCGGCGGCGTCCCGGGCACTCATGGGAAGAATACTACCGCCAAGCCCGACCTACCGCAAGCGCTTCAGCCCCGCCGGCCGTAGTTCGCCTCGATCCACTTCTGGTACTCGCCCGAGCGGATCCCGTCCACCCAGGCCATGTTCGCGAGGTACCAGTCGACGGTGCGCTCGAGACCGCCCTCGAAGTCCACGCTCTGCTTCCAGCCGAGCTCGCGCTTCAGGAGCGAACAGTCGATCGCATAACGCCGGTCGTGGCCCGGCCGGTCTCTCACGTACGTGATGGTGTCGCGGATGGCCTGGGCGCTCTTCCCCGTCTTCTTCGCCACGATCTCGATGAGCCGCCCCAGGAGCTCGATGTTCTCCCACTCGTTCTCGCCGCCCACGTTGTACGATTCGCCGTCGGCCGCCTTGTTCATGATCGTCCAGATGGCCGAGGCGTGGTCCTCGACGTAGAGCCAGTCGCGCACGTTCTTCCCGTCGCCGTAGACCGGGAGGCTCCTGCCCTCGAGCATGTTGAGGACCATGAGGGGGATGAGCTTCTCGGGGAACTGGTAGGGCCCGTAGTTGTTCGAACAGTTCGAGAGGGTGACCGGCAGTCCGTAGGTGTGGTGATAGGCCCGCACGAGGTGGTCGCTCCCGGCCTTGCTCGCCGAATAGGGCGAGCGCGGATCGTAGGCCGTGGTCTCGGTGAAGTAGCCCGTCTCGCCCAGGGAGCCGAAGACCTCGTCCGTGCTCACGTGATGGAAGAGGACATCGTCCCGCAGGCTCCCGTCGGCCAGCCGCCACGCGGAGCGGGCGGCCTCCAGCAGGGTGAAGCTGCCCATCACGTTGGTCGTGATGAAGGCCTCGGGGCCGAGGATCGAGCGGTCCACGTGGCTCTCGGCCGCGAAGTGCACCACCGCGTCGATGCCGTAGTCGGCGAAGACCGCCTCCACCGCGGCCCGGTCGCGGATGTCGCCGCGCACGAAGACGTAGCGGCCGCTCCCGAAGCGCTCCGCGATGTCCGATAGGCTCGCCGGGTTGCCCGCGTAGGTGAGGGCGTCGAAGTTTACCAGCCTGCCCGAGAAGTGAGTTTTCCCGAAGAGGTAGCGGATGAAGTTGACGCCGATGAAGCCGGCCCCGCCGGTCACGAGGATGTTCGACAGCTTGCGGTTCATGCTATGCGGATTCCTTTCGCTTTCATTTAATTCCGGCAATATACTTCGCCAGGCTTTCCTCCCACCGCGGCGGGACGATGCCGAAGACCCGCTCGATCTTGTCCTTGGAGAGGACCGAGTAGGCGGGGCGCCGTGCGGGCGTGGGGTACTCCGCCGTGCTCAGCGGCTTCAGCTCGCAGCCGCGCTCCAAGAGGCCGGCCTCGCGGCCCAGCCGCAGGATCTCGCGGGCGAAGTCGTACCAGCTGGTCTCGCCCGCATCGGTGTAGTGGTAGATCCCGGCCTCGGGCCCGGGCTCGCCGCGCGAGACGATGTCGGCTATCGCGCCCGCCAGGTCGGCTGCCCAGGTGGGCGTGCCCCGCTGGTCGGCCACCACGCCGAGGCTCTCGCGCTCGGCCATGAGGCGGAGCATGCTGCGCACGAAGTTCGGGCCGTGCCTGCCGTAGAGCCAGGCCGTGCGGAGGACGAGGGCCGAGGGGCACTCTTCGAAGACGACCCGCTCTCCCTCGGCCTTGGTCGCGCCGTAGACCCCCGTCGGCCCGAGCTCGTCGGACTCGAGGTAGGGCCTCGTCCCCTTTCCGTCGAAGACGTAATCGGTGGAGATGTGCAGGAGCCGGGCGCCCCGCCGCGACGCGAGGCGGGCCAGGTTAGCCGGCCCCTCGACGTTGAGAGAGCGGGCCGCCTCGGGCTCGGACTCGGCCTTGTCGACGGCGGTGTAGGCGGCACAGTTGACTATCCACGAGAGAGCTCGCCCGCCCCGGCGCGGCGCGGCCGCGCTCGGTTCGCCCGCGCTCGGTTCGCCCGCGCTCGGTTCAGCCCCGCGCGGCTCCTCGGCCGGCCACCGCGACACGGCGAAAGCCTCCAGAGCCGGAAGGTCGGTGAAGTCCAGCTCCCGACCGCTCCCCAGGGCCTCGATGCCCCGGGCGGCGAAAACCTCGACCAGCTCCCGGCCCAGCATCCCGCCCGAGCCCACGATCCAGATCATGCTCTATCCTTTCGACGCATGTGCATCACGACGTTCCGCCTCGGCCGAGGCGCCAGGGCCTCACCCGCACCCCTCTATAAACGAATTCCTCATCGCCGTCGTAGTGCAGGATCATATTTTCGGGCGGCAGGCCGGAGAGAGCGGACCAGGCCAGCAGATTCTTGAGCTGCTCGGGGCGGAAGGTGGCGCCCGACTTGATCTCGTGGGCCCGAACCTCAGCTCCGCGGCGCTCCACGAGGTCGACCTCCAAGCCGGAGGGCGAGGACCAGAAGAACCACTCGGTATCGGGTGCGGCGGCCTGGGAAGATTTCACGAGATCGGCGACGACCATGGTCTCGAAGAAGGCGCCCCGGAGGGGATGGGCCGCCCACTGAGCCGGTTCGCGGATACCGGCCAGATGGCCGGCAAGCCCGACATCGTAGAAATAGAGCTTGGGACTCTTGACGAGGCGTTTCCGGTAGTTCTCATGCCAGGGCTGCAGGAGAAAGACGAGGAAACCTGCCTCGAGCAAGGAGAGCCACTGCCTCGCCGTGGTGTGGGACACATCGGCGTCCCGGGCGAGGCTCGAGAGATTGAGAACCTGGCCGGTCCTGCCGGCGCAGAGGAGAAGGAAGCGATGGAAGGCCGACCAGTCCTTGAGCCGGGCAAGCTGGACGAGGTCGCGCTCAAGATAGGTCTGCACGTACTGCGAGAACCAATCCGAAGGACGAAAGGGCTTGTCGTACAGGGGCGGGTAGAAGCCCTTGAACAGAAGATCGTCCGTAGACTCCCGGAGCTGACCGACCGGAAGGAGCTCATCGACCGTGAAGGGGAAAAGCCGGATGAGCGCAGCCCGTCCGGCCAGGGACTGGGATACCTGCGCCCGCAGCAGGCTCTGATTGCTTCCCGTCAGGATGAAGCGCCCGGGTCCCGGATGCTCGTCGACGTAGGCCTGGAGCCAGGAAGGCAGCTCGGGAAAGTTCTGGGCCTCGTCGATGAGCACCCCCGATTCGCCGTAGGTTCTAAGGAACGAGCCCGGATCGCCGACAATGCGCTCTCGGATATCGGGTCGCTCGAGGTTGACGTACGGCTTGTCGGGAAAAAGCGAGCGGCAGAGCGTCGTCTTTCCCGACTGACGCGGCCCGTAGAGAGCCAGTACCGGGAACTGACGACCGAGCTCCGTGATCCATGTCCCGAGGGTCCGGGGAACCATAAGCGGATTCTAGGATGTAAGTATGCAAATTGCAAGTAGCTCTTTCAATTAACGCCAATGCCTATGGTGCCAGCCCCAGCCCCACCAGAAATGGGGGCGGTGCCAGTAGCCGTAGACCCAGACCCAGCCGTCGCCGTTCCAGGACCAGTAGCCGGGAGCCCAGAGGTACCCGGGTCCCGGGCTCGCCGGCACGTACTGCGCCCGGGGCGCGGGCATGGCCGCAGGGTCGGGATTGAGCGCGGACGAAGCCGCAGCCGACGACGAGGCGCCGGCTGCGGGAGCGCCGCCCGCCCGGGCAGTCGCGGCCTGGTCGGCCGAGGGCCGCAGGGCCGCGTCGCGTTCGAGCATGGCCTGGATGACCTGGGGCTCGACCTTGGCCCGGGTGAGGGCGATGATGTCGTCGGCCGAGAGATCGAAGGGAGCCTTCGAGCCCCGGACGTAGGCGAGGAGGACGTCCGGACCGACCCCGGCCGCGGCCATCCGGAGGACGTCGGCCGTGGCCGCGCCGGGAGCCGTCTGCGCGGTCGCCTGCGCTCCCAGGACGAGCAGGAGCAGCGCGAAGAGAAGCGCCGAGCCGAGACCGACCAGTCCATTCCTTCGAGACGACATGGCCTACCTCCCCGCGCCCGCGATCAGATCCTCGTTGTACTGGGCCATGCCGTCGTACAGGCTCCGCCAGGACTCCGACTGCGTGATCGCGCCGATCATGAGCGAAAGCACCCCGGCGCCCACAGCGCCCATGGCAATGCCCGCGTTGAGATTCGTGTTCGTCGAGGACTGGGAGCCCATCGCCACCCCGTACACGCTGCCGCCCAGGACGGCCCCCAGACCCGACCAGGAAAAGATGGCCCCGGCCTTCCTCTGCCTGTCGTAGGAACCGAGGTACGGGCGGGCGGCCGGGTCGCTCCAGAGGACGCCCTTGAGGTACGGGTCGAGGCTGGAGTAGACCTTGCCGCCGTAGAAGATGTAGCCGAAGCGCATCCTGAAAAGCCGGCTCTCGGTCAGGGCCGAGCCGGCGGAGAAGGGCGAGACGGCCGCGGCGCCCGCGCCGGCAGCCCCCGAAGCGGCGCGCAGCTCGGCGTCGCGCCGGAGGGCGGCGGCGATCACGCTCTGCGGAACCCCCTCGGACGAGAGGGCCACCACATCCTCGGCCGTGATGCCGAAGGGCGTCGCGCTCGTCTTCACATAGGTCAGGAGCACGGACTCGTCGACGCCGGCGTGGGCCATGGCGACGAGCTGCCGCGCGGCCGGACTCAAAGTCCCGCCGCCCCCCGATGCCTGGGCGAAGAGCAGAACTCCCGCGAAAAACAGAGCGACGACCAGACTCAGCTTTCGATACACGGCCGCACCTCGGATCACTCCAGATAGGAACAGGACACTATAAGAACAACGGCGATTCTCCGAGGTTTCTTCCTGCATTCATCTCGGACGCCAATGGAATACCCCTGGGTTCAGAGGTCAATGAGCGGTACTTCAAGCTCGTGTTCTTGGACGTAGGGCTTCTCACTACCCTGCTCGGAATCAGGGAGACCGATCTGTTGCTCGAGAAGGATATAGTCCTGATTCATTCCGGCGCCGTGGCCGAACAATTGGTGGGACACGCCTTGCTCGGCGGCGGAAACCCCTATGCGGAACCTTCTCTGTATTACTGGAATCGACCCGAGCGAGGATCCACGGCGGAATTGGACTACCTCATTCAAAGCCAGGGCCGCATAATCCCCGTGGAAGTCAAAGCCGGCAGCACCGGCAGACTAAAGTCGCTGCAAACCTTCATCCAGGAAAAAGGCGCTCCCGTCGGAGTCCGATTCAACAGCGGTCTGCCCTCGGTATGCGAGACCAGGACCGCGGTAGCGGGAAAGGAGCCGCGTCCTTTTACGCTCCTGTCCTTGCCCCTCTACCTCGCGGAACAGCTCCACCGGCTGCTCGGCTGAGCGGCTCGCTCAGCGGAGATGCCGGAGACCGAAAGCCTCGGCATCCAGGAGTTGGAGCAGGCGCGCCGCCTGAGCCCGGGGCGAGTAGTGCTCCAGGGCCCAGGAGCGCCCCGCCGCGGCGATGCGGCCGAGTTCCTCGTCCGAGGACTCGCGGAGGGGCGCGGCGCAGTCTCTGCGGTCGAAGTCGAAGCCCAGGTACTCTTCGCCCGGGCGCGGCTCGACGGGGAGGGCGCAGCCGTAGGCGGCGAGGTCGACGTGGAGGGTGAGGCAGCCCGCGGCCAGGGACTCCCAGAAGCGCCAGCTGTCGAACTGCATGACCGTCCTCGTCCTGCGCCCCAGCCTCCAGAAGGCCGCGTAGAGCGCGCGCTCAGGCAGGGCCTCCGTGCTGCCGAACAGGCCGGGCGCGAAGTAGCCGCCGAAGGCCGCGCAGGCCCGGCTCGAGACAAGCCTGGCGTAGAAAGAGGGATAGTGGCGCCGGCCCGTGGCCTCCCAGAGCCCGCGGTCGGGCCCCGAGGCGGGGGGCTCGTCCACGCTCCGGTCGATCGCGAAGCGCTCGGCGAGAGCGGGCGCGAGGAGGAGCTCGGCGGCCTGCCGCACGGGGTGCCCCACGCGGAAGTTGACGAGGACGCGCGGCTCGCGCCCGGCGAAGCCGGGGACGGAGCCCCCCGCTCCGCCGCAGGCGCCGATGATGCGCCGGGTCAGGCCGAAGGCCCAGGGCTTCACATTGCCGGGATAGCGGTAGCGCCGGTTGTAGTGGGTGCGGAGCACGAGATCGAAGCGCCGATACTCCGGAGCCTCGGCCCTCGTCCTCCAGCCGTCGGAGGAGTCCACATAGACCGTACGCCGTCTGCCGTCCAGAAGCGAGGCGGGCATCTCGCCGCCCGAGCCCGTGTACTCGTCGCTCGTCATGAGGACCTCGCAGTCCTCGGGGCGCAGGGCCTCGTCGCGCCGGAAGAGAACGCGGCCGTCTTCCTTCCAGTAATCCCGGTTGGCGCCGAAGGGGATGCCGAGCTCCTCGAGGCCCTCAGCCAGCGCCACGAGGCAGTGCTGGTAGCCCGCGGCCTCGGGCGCGCCCTGGGGCCGGAGAAAGAAGTACACGCGTGGACTCATGGGTGAATAATCCTTAGCTACAGCCGATACCAAGGTCCTCGCGGCAGCATGCCTCGCAGGCCTTGGAATCGGTTTGATTTCCGACCACCGGGGTGGTACGATCGATGAATGAGAGTCAAGGCATCGGTTTCTGTATCCAGGGGAATTCCCAGCCACGCCAGCCGGCATGCCACTGGTGGAGAGCGTCCCGATTCGAAACGTGGCGCTTCGCATCGCGTGTATAGACGCTAGCCCGATGAAGACCAATTTCGCCCTGGTGACGAGGCTGCTGAAGAACGATCCCGCGATCGCCCTCAAGCTGGCCAGGTCCTTCGCGGCCCAGAAAAAGTCCATGCTGGTGGACCGCCGATTGCACGCGGGCAGGAGCCGCGAGCTCAGCCTCCTCTACTTCCGCCTGACGCCCCTGTGCAACCTGCGCTGCCTCATGTGCGGCCAGAGGGGCACGAAGGGCGTGCTCAAGGGCGCCTTCGCGGCCGCGGAGTCCAGGAAGATCGTGGGCCTGGAGACCTACCGGCGCCTCGTGGACGAGATCAAGAGCCGGCACCCGACCATCTATCTCTGGGGAGGCGAACCTTTCCTCTATCCCGAGCTCTTTCCCCTGGTCGACTACATGAAGGACGCGGGCCTGGCGGTGAGCGTCAACACGAACGGCACCTACCTCGCGGACAAGGCCGAGGAGATCGTCCGCAGGAAGTGGCACGCCCTCTTCGTGTCGCTCGACGGCTTCGAGGAGACGAACGACCGCATCCGCGGCGAGGGCTCGTATCGAAGGGTCGTCGAAGGCTTCGCGGCCATCGGCCGCGAGAAGGAAAAGCAGGGCTCGCACCTGCCCCACCTGGGCATCGTGAGCACGGTCAACAACCTCAACTACAAGGACCTCTACCGCCTGGCCGAGGCCGCCCAGGGCTTCGGCCTCTCCTGGCACATCTTCAACCTGGGGACCTACACGAACGCGGCCATCGTCGAGCGCCAGCGCGCGTTCATGCGCGAGCGGCTGGGCACGGAGATCCGCTGCCTCGAGGCCTTCGACACCGGCTACAACGAGGGCATCGACGGCCGGGAACTCCACGGGATATTGAGCCGCATCCACGCGATGGACTCGAAGCACCCCATCATCACCGTCCCCGCCCTCAATCCCGAAAAGACCCAGGTCTACTACGGCCGGCTCGAGCTGCCCGTCCGCAATCGCTGCGCCGTGCCCTGGAGCCAGGCCAACATCGACTACGACGGCGCGGTGCATTTCTGCGCCGACTACCCCGACTACAAGCTCGGGAACATCAAGGACCAAGGCTTCTTCGAGATCTACAACGGCGAGCGGGCGCGGCGCTTCCGCGAGGTCCTGAAGGCGAGCCCCGACGGCATCTTCCCCGGCTGCGTCCGCTGCTACCAGAATATGCTCTGCGGCAGCAAGGTGAAGGGCTTCTAAAGACGCGCCGTAGTCGGCCCCGGCAATGCGTATAGGTAGCGCGAGGGGGCACGCGACATAGCCTCACTCTTTTATACATGCTTGTCGATGATACCAGGAATGTGTACAATACACACATGAAGAGTGCAGAAGTAATAAAGTTGCTAAAAGCTGATGGATGGTATGTCTTCAACATCCGTGGCAGCCACCATCAATTCAAGCACCCTTCAAAACCAGGCAAGGTAACTGCCCCGCATCCAAAAGCGGATATTCCAGTCGGGACAGCCAAGAGCATTTTCAAGCAGGCCGGCTTGAGATGGGAGAGGTGACATGAAGTACCCGGTATTTCTCGAGAAAGACAGCACGAGCGATTATGGAATAACGGTTCCGGATCTTCCTGGATGCTTCTCTGCGGGAACAACCGTAGAAGAAGCGCTGGAAAATGCCCAAGAGGCGATTCTGACGCACGTCGAAGGGCTTATGATGGATGACGAAGTCATTCCGAATCCATCTCCAATCGAGAAGCTGAAAGCAGAGATAGAAAAGCCCGATATCCTGTGGGGCATTGTCAATGTGGATCTGGCGAAGCTATCGAAAGAGGTTAAGCGCGTCAACATCACCATACCCGAGAACATACTATCGAAGATAGATTCATTTGCCGAAAGGGAAGGGGAAACGAGGTCTGGATTATTGGCAGCCGCCGCGATCGAGTATATCTCTCAGCATAGTTTATAAGGATAATATAGCACTGCTCCTGCAGTCGGCCGGGGAGGCGATCCGAATCCCATCCCGCTTCAGTCATCATGCTCGCCAGCCCAGGCGCCGGCCGACGCGGGTCCAGAGGCTCGGTCGGAGGCTCAGGAAGTAGCCGCGGAAGGCCCGGTAGCCATCGGGATCGGTCCGGGGTTCGAGGCGGTCCATCGGGGGACAGGATGAGGCGAGCGGAACCTCGTAGGCTCCCGAGGCGCCTCCGTGGGTGCCCGAGCCGTCGTGGCCGATGTTGCGCGCCAGGGAGCTCCCGGGGTACAGGGTGTACATGCCCGCGAGAAAGGCCGAGGCGTACCAGCGCACGGCCCAGGAGTCGACCCTGCCGGCTCCGGCCTCGCGCAGCATCCTCCGGTAGGGATAGGAGCGGTCGAAGTCGAACTCATTTCCCCAGGGGCAGGAGCGCAGGCGGGACTCCAGGAGGGCAGCGTCGGCCTCGTAGTGCCTCCAGGAGCGTTCCCAAGTGGCCCAGCCCCAGCAGTCGGCGCCGCGGAGGAAGAAGGTCTCGGGCAGCTTGCCGTCGTGGGGATAGACATAGCCGTGGATCGAGGCCACGGAGGGGTCGTCCGCGTAGAGCTCGAGGCCCCGGTTCATGTACTCGAGGAAGGCGGGCGAGACCTCGATGTCGTCCTCGAGGACTATCGCCCTCCCCCGCTCGCCGATCACCCTTTCCAGCCCATCCACGACGTTGCGCGCCAGGCCCCAGTTCCGCTCGCGCTCCGCCACGCGCAGGGACTTGAAGCCCCAGTCGCGCCCGAAGAGGGCCCGCGTGGCCTCCACCCCGGCCCGGTCGGCCTCGCCCTTCGCGCCGTCCGCGAAGACATAGAGGTCGCTGTCCCGAGCCTCGGGATTGGAAGAGAGGGCGGCCAAGGCCCGACTCGTGTGATCGGCCCGGCGGTAGGCGAAGAGTACGATGGGGGAGAGGTTCACGGGCGTTTCAAATCCTTCATTCGAATGATCCATGAGAAGATGAGGGAGGGCACTGGGTGGTTCCTTTCGATTGAGCCAATCCGGGAAGGACGGCAACTCTATGTATTACACAAAGGATTCCAGCGAGGCCCGACGAGGCCCACAGGCCGAGGAGCGGCGTAGGGTGTCAGGGGCAGCAGGGGAAATCGCGAATTCCTCCTGCACGCATCTTTCCCCTAAAGTAACTATTCAGCAGGCTAATCGCTGAGTTCGGCCTTTTTAGCCAGTTTTCGGAATGAAAGGCGAGCCCGCGATGGCAAGGGTGAGCGCTTGGAGCACGGGAACGTCGTTGCAGAGGGCCGTGGCAATATAGCTTCGTAT
>DATKVK010000012.1:0-77020 GCA_035530095.1 Rectinemataceae bacterium
AGCCTATCTGGGTCTTGCCGTCGTCGATCCAGGCGTCGGGAACATAGGGGAGAACCTCGCGCTCGAAGAAGACGGAAACCTCTTCCATGAGGGGAACCTGTTCGCTGTCCCGCGCCTGGCTGTCGGCCTCGTATTCGACGACGACCTTCTTGCCGCCGATGCTGCGCTCGAAGAGGCCGTGCAAGGGATCGGCCTTGACTCCCTTGCCGTGGATCTTGCGGATGACGGCCTCGCCCTTGTCGTCGGAGGCTCCGGCGGCGACGAGATCCTTGATCTCCTTCGCGGAATAGGCCCTGTCCGCCTCGATGCCCTTGAGCCTCAAGGGGCGCTCCACGACGATCTTGCGAAAGCCGAAGGCGGCATTGGGAAAGATCTTGGACTCCGCAGTCTCGCGGGGCTTCACGACGAGGTCGACTATCTTCCTGATCTGTGCCTCGGAGAACTCGCAGTTCTTTTTTCCGAGGTTCTTGCGCAGCGGCGTCGACCAGGAGCTCGCGTCGATGAGCTGGACCGTGCCCCTGCGCTTCTTCTCCTTGCGGTTCGAGAGGAGCCAGATGTAGGTGGCTATGCCGGTGTTGTAGAACATGTTTTCCGGCAAAGCGATGATGGCCTCGAGCCAGTCGTTCTCGATGATCCAGCGGCGGATGTTGCTCTCGCCCTGGCCCGCGTCGCCGGTGAAGAGGGAGGATCCGTTGTGGACCTCGGCGATACGGCTTCCGAGGACGGTCGAGCTCTTCATCTTGGAGAGCATGTTGGCGAGGAAGAGCATCTGCCCGTCGCTCGAGCGGGTGACGAGGGAGAACTCGGGGTCGCCCGCGAAGTCGACGACGAAGCGCGGATCGCTGATGGCGCTCTTGCCGCCCATACGCTCCTGGTCGGTCTTCCAGCTCTTGCCGTAGGGAGGGTTCGAGAGCATGAAGTCGAATTCCTCGGCGATGAAGCCATCAGCGGAGAGCGTGGAGCCGAAGCGCATGTTCTCGGCCTCTGCGCCTTCCCCTTTCAGGAGAAGGTCGGCCTTGGTTATCGCGTAGGTCTCGGGGTTGATCTCCTGGTCGTAGAGGTGGATGGAGACATCCTTGCCCTGTTCCGCCGCGAGACTTGCGAGGGTCTCTTCGGATACGGTGAGCATGCCGCCCGTGCCGCAGGCGCCGTCGTAGACGAGATAGGTGCCCGATTCGATCTTGTCCGCCACGGGCGTGAAGACGAGGCCGGCCATGAGCTGGATCACGTCGCGCGGCGTGAAGTGCTCGCCCGCCTCCTCGTTGTTCTCCTCGTTGAAGCGGCGGATGAGTTCCTCGAAGATCATGCCCATGGAGTGGTTGTCGAGGGCCGCGATCCGGGGCGCCCCCTTGGCGTCGACGACGGGCTTGGGGCTCAGGTTGATCTCGGGATTCGTGAACTTCTCGATGAGGAGGCCGAGGATGTCGGCCTCTATCATAGTGGGGATCTGGTTGCGGAATTTGAACTTGTCGAGAATCTCCTGGACATTGGGCGAAAAGCCGTCGAGGTAGGCGGTGAAGTCGGCCTTGAGCTTGGCCGCCGTGGCGCGCGAGCGGAGGTCTCTGAGGTTGAAGGGGCTCGTGTTGTAGAAGGCCTGCTTGGCCGCCTTGCAGAGGGCGGGATGCTGGTGGCCTACCTTGGCCTTGTCGAGCTGGGCCTTGAGCTCCAGGACGGCCTTCTTCGTCGGCTCGAGGAGGGCATCCAGGCGGCGGATGACCGTCAGGGGCAGTATCACGTCGCGGTACTTGCCGCGGACATAGACGTCGCGCAGGCAATCGTCCGCTATGCCCCAGATGAAGTTGACTATGCTGTTGTGTTGTGCCAGATCCATGGAAACTCCGATGCGATGTAATGGCGGATGTTGGTGGTCAGCCGAATCAATAGTAGCACTGAGGATTGCACTGTCAAGAAGAGCGGGGTCTTAGGGGTGCGTCAGCGGAGCTGACGACACCCCTAGGCAGGGGGATAGCGGAGGCCACCGGAGCGCGCAATGCGCGCGAGGAGGCCGAAGCGAAAGGGGGGTGGCCGCAGCCACCCCCCTTCATCAAAGACTCAAATCTTCGCGCCCTTAGAAGGGCCGCTCAGCCAGGTATTTGTACTCCTTGTACTTCCGCTCCACGTTCGCCTTGCTCTTCGCGAGCAGGGCGCCGGCGCGCTCGGGGTCGGCGTCGCGCAGGGTCTTGAAGCGGGTCTCGTTGTACACGTAGGTTTCGATCTTGGCCATGTCGGGCTCCTTCGAGTCGAGCTGGAAGGGGTTCTTGCCCTCGTCCTTGAGCCTGGGGTCGTAGCGATAGAGCGGCCAGACGCCCGACTCGACGGCCAGCTTCTGCTGGTTCATGCCCTTCATCATGTCGATGCCCTGGTTGATGCAGTGGCTGTAGGCGATGATGAGCGAGGGGCCCTTGTAGCTCTCGGCCTCGCGGAAGGCCTTGATGGTCTGGGACATGTTGGCGCCCATGGCGATCTGGGCCACGTAGACGTAGCCGTAGGAGACGGCCATCATGCCGAGGTCCTTCTTGCCGATGTTCTTGCCGGCCGCCGCGAACTTCGCGACGGCGCCGATGGGCGTGGCCTTGGACATCTGGCCGCCGGTGTTCGAGTAGACCTCGGTGTCGAGGACGAGGACGTTCATGTCCCGGCCCATGGCGAGCACGTGGTCGAGGCCGCCGTAGCCGATGTCGTAGGCCCAGCCGTCGCCGCCGAAGGTCCAGACGGAGCGGCGGATGAGGTCCTCGGCCACGTCGGCGAGCTCGACGGCCCAGGCTTCCTTGACGCCGGAGAGGGCCTTCTTGAGCGCGGCCACGTCGGCGCGCATGGCGTCGAAGTCCTCGTCGCCGGCCTGGGGGTTCGCGAGGAGCCTGTCGGCGAGGGCGGCGTCCACGCCCTTGCCCTTATTCGCCGCGAGGAGCTCGCGGGCGTACTCGGCCTTCTTGTCGGCCGAGAGCCTCATGCCGAAGCCGAACTCGGCCGCATCCTCGAAGAGGCTGTTGGACCAGGCCGGGCCGCGGCCGTCGGGCCGGGTCGTGTAGGGGGTGGTGGGCAGGTTGCCGCCGTAGATCGAGGAACAGCCCGTGGCGTTGGCTATGAGGGCGCGGTCGCCGTAGAGCTGGGTCATGAGCTTGACGTAGGGGGTCTCGCCGCAGCCGGCGCAGGCGCCGGAGAACTCGAAGAGGGGCTGGCGCATCGCGATTCCCTTGGGGAGGGACAGGTTGAGGTACTTCTTGTCCGTGTCCGGGATCGCGAGGAAGAACTTCCAGTTCTCGGCCTCGGCCTCGCGCAGGGGGATCTGGGGCTCGAGGTTGATCGCCTTGCGGCCGGCGTTGACCTTGTCGAGGGCGGGGCAGATGTTGACGCAGGCGCCGCAGCCGGTGCAGTCCTCGGGGGCGACCTGGAGGGTGGCCTTGAGGCCGGCGAGCTCCTTGCCCTTCGCGTCGACCGACTTGAAGGTCGCCGGCGCGCCTGCGGCGTACTTGGGCTCGTAGGCCTTGAGCCGGATGACGGCGTGGGGGCAGACCATGCTGCAGTTGCCGCACTGGATGCAGAGCTCGGCGTTCCAGACGGGGATCTTCTCGGCGATGTTGCGCTTCTCGTACTTCGTGGTGCCGGTGGGGAAGGTGCCGTCGAGGGGAAGCTGGCTCACGGCCAGCTTCTCTCCGCGCATGGCGATCATCTCGCCGAGGACTTCCTTCACGAACTTCGGCGCGTCCGCGGGCACGGGGCTCTTCATGTGGAGCTTGCCCGTGGGTGCGGCGGGATACTTCACCTCGTGGATCTCGGTGAGGGCGAGGTCGATGGCCGCGATGTTCTTCGCGACGACGTCGGCGCCCTTCCTCGAGTAGGTCTTCTCCGTGTACTTCTTGACGAGCTTCACCGCCTCGTCCTGGGGCAGGACGCCGGAGATCTTGAAGAAGGCGGTCTGCATGATCGTGTTGACGCGGTTGCCCATGCCGGCCTTCTCCGCGATGGCCATGCCGTCGACCACGTAGAACTTGAGCTTCTTGTCGATGATGGTCTTCTGGACCTCGACAGGCACTTCGTCCCAGACCTTGTCGACCGGATAGGGGCTGTTGAGGAGGAAGACGCCGCCCTGCTTCGCGTTCTGGAGCATGTCCAGCTTCTCGAGGAAGGAGAACTTGTGGCAGGCCACGAAGTTGGCCTTGCCGATGAGGTAGGGCTTGTTGATCTTGTTCGGGCCGAAGCGGAGGTGGGAGATGGTGTAGGTGCCGGCCTTCTTGGAGTCGTAGAAGAAGTAGCCCTGGGCGGCGTTCGGGGTGTCGTCGCCGATGATCTTGATGGAGTTCTTGTTGGCGCCCACGGTGCCGTCGGAGCCGAGGCCGTAGAAGAGGCACTCGATGGTGCCGTCGTCGCCCACGTCGAAGGCGGGGTCGTAGTCGAGGGAGAGCTTCGTCACGTCGTCGGTCGGCCCGATGATGAACTCGTGCTTGGGCGCGTCCTTCTTGAGCTCGTCGAAGACGGCCTTGGCCATCGTGGGCGTGAACTCGGCGGAGCCGAGGCCGTAGCGGCCGCCGATGACGGTGGGCCAGGCCTTGAAGGGGCCCTGATGAGCTCCCATGGCCTCGCCGATGGCGGTGCGGACGTCCTCGTACATGGGCTCGCCGATGGAGCCCGGCTCCTTGGTGCGGTCGAGTACGGCTATCTTCTTCACGGTGGCGGGGATGGCGGCCATGAAGTGCTCGACGGAGAAGGGGCGGTAGAGGCGGACCTTGAGCACGCCGACCTTCTCGCCCTTCTTCGTGAGGTAGTTGCAGGTCTCCTCGGCGACGTCGGCGCCGGAGCCCATCACGATGACGATGCGCTCGGCGTCGGGGGCTCCGATGTAGTCGAAGAGCTTGTACTTCCGGCCCGTGAGCTTGGCGAACTGGTCCATGTATTTCTGGACGATGGCGGGCACGGCCGTGTAGAGCTTGTTGGTGCCTTCGCGCTCGGTGAAGTAGACGTCGGGATTCTGGCTGGTGCCGCGGATGGAGGGATGCTCGGGCGAGAGGCCGCGGGCGCGGTTGGCGCGCACGAACTCGTCGTCGATCATCTGGCGCATCACGGCGATCGGGAGCTCCTCGACCTTGGCGACCTCGTGGGAGGTGCGGAAGCCGTCGAAGAAGTGGAGGAAGGGGACGCGCGCCTCGAGCGTGGCCGCGTGGGCGATGAGGGCGGTGTCCATGACTTCCTGGACGTTGTTGGAGGCGAGCATGGCCCAGCCGGTCTGGCGGGCCGCCATGACGTCCTGATGGTCGCCGTATATGGAAAGGGCGTGGGCCGCGATGGCGCGGGCGGCGATGTGGAAGACGGCCGGGCTGCACTCGCCGGCGATCTTGTACATGTTCGGGATCATGAGCAGGAGCCCCTGGGAGGCCGTGAAGGTCGTGGTGAGGGCGCCCGAGGTGAGGGAGCCGTGGACCGCTCCGGCGGCGCCGGCCTCGGACTGCATCTCGACGACCTGGGGCACGGTGCCCCAGATGTTCTTGCGGCCCTGGGCGGAAAACTCGTCGGAAAGCTCGCCCATGGGCGAGGAAGGCGTGATCGGGTAGATCGCGATCACCTCGCTCACCGCGTGGGCTACATGGGCGGCCGCGGTATTGCCGTCGATCATGACCATGTTCTTCGTATCGGACATATGGAATCCTCGATAAATAGGTTGGGGATGGGGCTCCGAAGAGCTTGAGCGAATACTACGGCGCTTCGGGTTTTTATTCAATATGGCCCCGGCAAAGCCTTGAAAAGCCTGCCCTTGATTGGCTATGGCATGAACCGGCCGCGGAATTGGTAAAAAACGAGCGAATGTATTGTCGATCAAAATGCGCATTTCGCAAAATGAAACTGCGGTTCATGAGAAATTTCCAATGCACTAGCCGTCCCGCCCGCGCGTCCTGTTTCAATGATGAGCCCGAGCGAAACGCCCAAGGCCGCCGGGCCCGCGGCCCCCGTCGATGCCGCATCCGGCCGGTCCGCGCGACCGCTCCGCCGGCGGCATCGGACAAAGCCGCCGCCGCCCCTTGATCCTCCGGGCGAAAACAAGTATGTTCTCGAATATTACGAGTTCGAATTATTCGAAACGGAACGAGGTGCGATGATTGAAGGAGATTGAGCTGACCGAGCTGCTCGGCTCCATCCATAGGAAGATGATGAAGCGACTGGCCCGCTACGCGATGTCCGAGGGGCTGTCCATGACCGAGAGCCTGGTGCTCTGGAGAATCGACAAGCTCGGCGTCAGCCGGGTCTCGGACATCGCCGCCCAGGTGGGCCTTCCCCCGAGCACCCTCACCGGCGTGCTCGACCGGCTGGTCGCCCACGGTTGGCTCGAACGGGAGGCCGATCCGGACGACAGGAGGGCCGTCCTCATGAAGAGCACGACCAAGCTGGCCGAGTTCACCAGAAGCTCGATGCGCGCGAGCGCCAAGAGTCTGGAGCGGAGTTTCCGCGGCCTGCCCCCCAAGCTCCTGGACCGGCTCGTCGCCGACCTGGCTTCCGTGCTCGAGTGCCTTGACAACGACGAGGAGAATCAACGTTGAGCGATACCAATTCGCATCCGAAGCACCAAGCCTCGATGGATGACCTGGCGCCGCCCGAGCCGGGCGACGGGGCCCTCGACGGCGCCGCGATGGAGAAGGATGTCGTCGACACCGAAGGGCACATGCGGCACTGGCTGGCGCCGGTGCTCGTGGCGCTCATCGGCGCCTTCATGTCCATCCTCGACTCGAGCATCGTCAACGTGGCGGTGCCCACGATCATGAACGTGTTCAACGCGGGCCCCAGCGACGTGCAGTGGGTCTCGACCATCTATCTGCTGGCGATGGGCGTGGTGGTGCCCCTCTCGGGCTGGCTCGGCGACAGGTTCGGCTTCAAGAAACTGTACATGGTCTCGCTGGCCGCCTTCGTCCTGGGATCGCTGTTCTGCGGCGTCTCGTGGGACCTCAATTCGCTCATCGTATTCCGCGTCATGCAGGCCATCGGCGGCGGCATGATCATGCCGACGATGATGGCGATGATCTTCCGCATCGTGCCGCGCGACAAGATAGGCGGCGCCATGGGCGTATTCGGCATCGCGCTCATGGTCGGACCCGCCATCGGCCCCACGCTCGGCGGCTATCTCGTCGAGTACGTGAACTGGCGCTGGATCTTCACCATCAACCTGCCTATCGGCGTCGTGGGCATCCTGCTCGCCTGGTTCGTGCTGCCCGACTTCCAGTCCAAGCATCCGGGCAAGCTGGACATGGGCGGCGCCTTCAGCTCGGCGGTGATGCTCTTCAGCCTCCTCCTGGCGCTCTCCAAGGGCGAGGACTGGGGCTGGACCGACGAACGCATCGTGATCCTGTTCGCGGTGAGCTTCTTCGCGTTCGTGCTCTTCCTGGTCGTCGAGCTGACCTCGAAGAATCCCCTGCTCGAGCTTCGCGTCTTCAAGTACCGTTCCTTCCTGATGTCGAATCTCCTGGTCGTCGTCACGACGGTGGGCATGTACGCGGGCATTTTCTACCTGCCGCTCTTCCTGCAGAACATCCGGGGACTCGGCGCCATGCAGACCGGGCTCCTGCTCATGCCCGGCGCGCTCGCCTCCGGGCTCATGATGCCGATCACGGGCAAGCTCTACGACAAGATCGGGCCCCGCCCCCTCGTGATCTTCGGCGTGCTCATGCTCGCCTTCCTCACCTTCCAGTTCCACAATCTCAATCTCCAGACCGCCACGGGGACCATCATCGTCTGGGTGACGCTCCGCGGCATGGTGATGGCCTTCGCCAACATGCCGGCGCAGACGGCGGCGCTCGTCGACGTGCCGACCGAGCTCATCGGGCGCGCCTCCTCGATCTCGAACATCATCCGCAGCGTGGCGGGCTCGTTCGGGCTCGCGGTGCTCACGTCCATCCTCACGATGAGGCAGGCCTTCCACGGGGCGCGGCTGACCTGGACGCTCGTGCCCGGCAACCCGACGGTGGATGCCGCCGTATCGCGGATATCGACGGTTTTAGGCGGGGGGCCGCGCGGGCACGGGATGGCGCTGGCGTACCTGAAAGGGCTCATCACGCAGAGTTCGTTCATAAGCGGGATCGACGATGTCTTCATCGCCGCCGCCGCATTCACCCTGATCGCTTTTCTGCCCGCGCTGTTCATGAGGCAGGGCTCCGGGCCCGCCGGCGGACCGCGCGCGCCCATGGCCGAGTGATGGATCGCGCTCTCCCGGCGAAGTGCCGGGGCGGCGCGCACGTATAGATAGCGAGTATTCGCGAGAGGTGTTTCGATGTCGAGAAAGAAGATCATCCTGAGCGTTCTGGGCGTGGCCGTGGCCGCCGTGCTGAGCATCGTCGCATACTACTGGATCGAGGGCACGCGCTACGTGCGGACCGACGACGCGCGAATCGCGTCCAACGTGGTCTCGGTCATGCCCGAGATACCCGGCAAGCTCGTCGAGTGGCGCGTCAAGGAAGGCGACATGGTGGCCGCGGGCGACGTGCTCGGCAGGCAGGACCTGGGCTCGGCCCTCTCCTCCGGCGCGCTCAATCCGCAGGGGCTCGGCGCGGTGGCCGGGGTGTTCGCCGACAAGGCCGTGATCAAGGCGCCGATCAGCGGGCAGGTCATCCTGTCGACCGCGGTGGTGGGCGAGATGGCCGGTCCGGGCACCTCGCTCGCGATGATCGCCGACACCGACGGGCTCTACGTCTCGGCCAACATCAAGGAAGGCTACATAGCCGAGGTCAAGGCGGGCCAGAGCGTCGACGTGTGGATCGACGCCTTCCCCGGCCATAAATTCCTCGGCCGGGTGGACAGCATCGGCCGCGCGACCGCCTCGACCTTCTCTCTCCTCCCCCAGCAGAGCGGCGGAGGCAACTACACGAAGGTCGTGCAGGTCATCCCCATCAAGATCACCATCATGGATCCCGGCGACGCGCGGCTCATGATCGGCATGAACGCGTACATCAGCATCCATCTGGTCCACTGAACGAGGAGAACGACGTGAGAAAGATAGCAGTATTGCCGCTGACGGCGGCCTTGCTGGCGGCCGCCTCGCTGGCGACCGCCCTGGCCGGCTGCTCCGGCCCCAAGTCGACGGAGCCCGTCGCGATCACGAGCCAGGCCGCCGCCCGGGGCCGGATCGTCAAGGACGAGGAGCTGTCCGGCGTCCTCGTGCCGAACAAGAGCCTCAACATATTTCCCAAGCTCGCGGGCCAGGCAAGGACCGTCACGGTCGACATCGGCGACCACGTGAACCAGGGCCAGCTTCTCGTCGAGATAGACACGAAGGAGCTGAACGCGCAGCTCTCCGTCGCGCAGGCCGCCTTGGCCACGGTGCGCGACCAGGCGGCCCAGGCCAAGATCGGCATCGAGAGCGCGCGCCTCAACCTCGACCTGGCGCAGAAGAACTACGATCGCACCAAGGCGCTTTTCGAGTCGAAGGCCGTGACGCAGAGCGCCCTCGACGACGCGCAGACCAGGCTCGAGCTTTCCAGGACGGCCTTCGACAATGCCCAGCACCAGTTCGTCACGGTCGGCGGTTCGGGCGTGGCCCAGGCCGAGGCGCAGGTCAATCTCATCAAGGTCGAGATCTCGAACAGCGTGATCACGAGCCCCCTCACCGGCACGGTGACGAACAAGAACATCAACACGGGCGAGATGACCTCGCCGGCCGCCTCGCTCATGACCATCGCCGACACCAGGGACCTCAAGTTCGAGGGCAATGCCTCGCAGAACGTCGTGGTGCTCATGAAGGTCGGCGACTCCGTCAAGGTCAGCATCGACGGCATGGGCGGCCCCGGCTACGAGGGCAAGGTCACCCAGGTCGGGCCCATAGCCGCGGCCACGGGGCAGTACTTTCCCGTGGCGATCGGCATCCTGAACGACGGCAAGCTCCTCGCGGGCATGACCGCCAAGGCCGAGTTCCGGCTCACGAGCCATGAGGGCGTCGTGGTTCCCAACAGCGCCATCCTCACGGATAGCGGCCTCAACTACGTCTTCGTCGTCTCGGGCGGCAAGGTCTCCAGGCGCAACATCCAGCTGGGCACCCGCGGTCCCGCCGACAGCCTCGTCCTCTCGGGGCTCTCCGTCGGCGATGCCGTGGCGACCTCCAACCTCGGCATGCTGCAGGACGGCACGGAGGTGCGGCAGTGATCCGACACGTTCAATTAGGCCGCAGCATCGCTCTGGCCGCCGCTCTGGCCGCCCTCGGCGCCGGTGGCGGGGCCTTCGCCCAGGCGGCTCCGGCGGCGGCTCCCGCTACGGCCCAAGCGGCGGCGCCCGCGGCCGCGACCACGGCCGAGCAGGCGGCGGCGCCGGCGACCACGGCCGCCGGCCCTGCGACGACCACGGCCGCCGCAGCCGACCACGGCACGGCCCTGCCCGCGCCGAGCGCGGCGCCGGGCGGCGGCAAGAGCCTGAGCCTCGACGAGGCCGTGGCCGAGGGCCTCGCGACCGATCCCGGCATACGCTCGGGCACCTGGGACCTGCTCTCGTCGCGCGCCCGCGCCCTGGACGCCAAGTTCCGCATGCTGCCCTCGCTCTCGGTCTCGGCGGGCTACACCCAGCTCAATCCCGAACCTTCGGCGTCGACGGCTAGCGTGCCTCCGGCCTACGCCGGCCTCGTCGACTACCTGCTGGCTATGTTCTCCGGCGCGCCGGACAACGTGCGGAGCGTCGGCCTCAACCTCCAGTACCCCATCTTCATGGGCTTCAAGCTGCGCGAGGCCGCCGAGATAGCCAAGCTCCAGTCGCTGGGCAAGGCCGACAGCCTCGAACTCGAGAAGCGGGCGCTCACCTTCGAGATCCAGCGCGCCTACTGGGAGGCGGTCAGGGCGGGCGCCAATGTCGACTCGCTGGGCAAGAATCTCGAGCTCGAGCACATCATCCGCGACGAGACGAAGAGCCTGGTGGAGCAGGGCATGGCCACCACCGCCGACCAGCTCGACGAGGACGCCCGCCTGGACCAGGTCAGCCTGGCGCTGGACGAGGCGCAGTCGATGCGGGACATGGCCTTCCTCATGCTGGCCTCGCTCATCGGCGACGACAACGCCCGGAAGAGCGTCGATCTCTCGGCCTACCTCCTGACCACCGCCCCGGGCGAGGCGGCCATTCCCGAGCTGGCCGACGGGCGCATTGACACCCGGAAGCTCCTCGACGAGGCCCTGGCCAACCGCCCCGAATACCGCGCGGCGACGGTGGGACTCAACGCGGCCCTGCACGCGCGCAAGGCGGCCAAGGGCGACCTCATGCCCACGGTGCTCCTGAACGGCTCGCTCGCCTATGTCGATCCGGACCAGCGCGCCTTCCCGCCCACCGACACCTTCAGCGTTGCCTGGTCGGCCGGTGTCATGGTGAAGTACGACATCGGCGGCGTGCCGGGCGCCCTGGAGCGGGGCAAGGCCGCGGAGGCCGACATCGAGAAGGCGCGCGCCGACCTGGAGCGCGCGCGCGACGCGATAGCCCTGGACGTGCGCAAGTCGGTGCTGTCGCTCGAGCGGGCGCGGACCTCCCTCCAGCTGACCAAGGGCATGGTGGCCCAGGCCGAGGAGAACTACCGCGTGACGAAGGCCAGGTACGACAACGGCCTCGCGAAGCGCTCCGAGCTCCTGCAATCGCAGATCGGCGTGCTGCGCGCCAACTTCGCGGTCGAGAACAAGCTCATAGACATCGAGATAGCCCAGGACGACCTGGCCCGCGCCGCCGCGCTCGAGCCGGTCAAGTAAAGAAGGCCCGCGAGGAGCTGTCCCGGCCGGAATGCAGGCCACGGCGGCACGGAGTCTGGAGAGGCCTTCCGCGCCTTTTCGGTTCTCCGCGCCTCTGTGGCGATCGCGGCCGCGTCCGCGTCCGACGAAGTTAGTTCAGGCTAATATTTATCGAGCAAGGATTTAGCCGGCAAAGGCGGCTTGACAGGCCTCCGCGCCTCGTATGTAATCGTGGGACTGCCTGCCGGTTCCGGCCCGAGAAGGAGTCTGCGATGAAGCGAGCGGCCAGAACCGCGCGTCTGTCGATCCTGTCGAACGCCGCGCTCATCGCCCTGAAGCTCGCCGTGGGCTTCGTCAGCGGGTCGGTGAGCATAATCTCGGAGGCCATCCACTCGCTCATGGACCTCGCCGCGGCCTTCATGGCCTTCCTGTCGATCAGGGTCGCGCAACGTCCCGCCGACGCCGAGCATCCCTACGGCCACGAGAAGCTGGAGAACGTGTCCGGCGTGCTGGAGGCGGCGCTCATCTTCGCGGCCTCCGCCCTGATCATCGCGGAGGCCGTGCGGAAGCTGATCCGGCCCGCGCCCATAGAATCGCTGGAGCTCGGCGTGGCCGTGATGGCCGTCGCCGGCGCGGTCAACATCTTCGTATCCCGCAGGCTGTACAAGGTCGCCCGCGAGGAGGAAAGCGTCGCGCTCGAGGCCGACGCGCTCCACCTCCGGACCGACGTCTACTCCTCCCTCGGCGTGGCGCTCGGCCTCCTCGTCATCGTCGTCCTGCGGCGCGTCTTCGGCTTCGCCTGGGCCTACTACCTCGACCCCGTGATAGCCATCGCGATCGCCCTGTTCATCCTGCGCGAGGCCTGGGGAATGCTCGGGAAGGCCTTCGGCCCGCTCATCGACTCCAGTCTCTCGGCGGAAGAGCTCGAGATCGTGCGGCTGAGCGTGGCGCGCTATCCCGACGTCTCGATGCACGAGGTGCGCACGAGGCGCGCCGGGGGCAAGCGCTACATCGACTTCCATCTCACCGTGCCCGAATCCATGAGCGTGCTCGACTCGCACGAGCTCTGCGACGAGATCGAGCGGGGCCTCGAGAAGCGGCTGCGCAACACGAGCGTCCTCATCCACACCGAGCCCGCGATCGCCGTGCCCGTCGGCGAGCGGCGCGCCCTGTCGAAGGACGAGCTCGAGCGGCGGCTCGGCGAGATCGGCCGCACGGTCGCGGGAACCGATATCCGCGTGCATCACCTGCATGTCTTCGACACTAGCCAGTCGACCGAGCTCATCTTCCACATCGACCTGGACTCCTCGGTGAGTCTCGCCGAGGCGCACGCCCTGGCGAGCCGTTTCGAGGAGCGGGTGAGGAGCGAGCTGGGCTTCGAGCCGACGATCCACGTCGAGCCCCGGAAGGAATCCGGGCCGGGGCGGTCCGCGGGCTAGTCCTCCAGCGCTTCCAGCGCCGCCGCGAACAGGGCTTCGAGGCCTTCCGTCGTGGTCTCGGCGTGGAATTCCGGTCTCCAGGCGAGTTCGGCGAGCGTGTCGCTGACGCTGAAGCAGGCGGCGATGCCGACCGCGCGGAAGCGGGCCACCGCGAAAAGGGCCGCCGCCTCCATCTCGACCACCAGGGCTCCCATGTCGCGCAGCTTCACGACCTCCTCGGGCGTCTCGCGGTAGATCGCGTCGGTCGTCCACGCGGGCCCCGTGCGGAAGGAAAGAGCGCGGCCGGCGAGGGCCGCGGCGAGCCGGCCGGTCAGGACCTCGGAGGGCAGGACGGGGGCGCCGCCGGGGAGGTAGTGGTACGAGGTGCCCTCGTCCCTGAAGGCGGCGTCGCAGAGCACGAGCGAGCCGGGCGGGAGGTCGGAGCGCAGCGACCCGGCCGTGCCGATCGACACGAAGCGCCGCGCGCCGAACGCGATGAGCTCCTCGAGCATGACCGCCGCGGCCGGAGCGCCGACGCCGAAGCGCCCGGCTATCGCTATTTTGCCGTCGGTCTCGTCGAGGTAGCGCAGCTCCCCGGCGAAGTAGCCCTCGGGGGCGGAAACCCGGCGGTGGGTGCAGACGTGGTCGAAGAGGGAACGCTGATACGAGAGGATGACCGTCTCGGGAGGCTGTCGGTCGCCGAGACGCCCGAGGTCGCGGATATAGCCGATGAAATCCGGCGGATTGAAGAAGGGTTTCGATTCGTACTTCGTGGAATCGAGAGGAACGGGCATGGAATCTCCTGTACTGGGTGGCCGCGGCGCGGCCTCGATTCATCCTATACGCGGCCAGGGTGGGCGGCTAGCCCCCGGCTCGGCTTCGCCCACGCAACGTGCCGGCGAGCCGGTCCTTGCCCCGCCCGTCGGGCGCTTCGGAGCCGCGCAGGCGATTTCGTTTCTCTGGATCGGTAAAAACTTGACATGGCCGCCTCCGCGCAGTAGCCTCCGAAGATGTCGCGTTTCGCGGCATCTCCGGAGGCCATGAGGTTTTGCATCGGGCCGTCGAGGCGTAAACCATAGAACGAGGAGCGGGACATGCCAATGCTCATCGGGGTTCCGAGGGAGACCGCCGCGGGCGAGCGCCGCGTGGCGGTGGTTCCCGAGGTGGCTAAGAAGTACCTGGCGCTCGGAGCCGAGCTCCGCGTCGAGGCCCAGGCGGGGGCCGCGAGTTCCTGCGCCGACGCCGATTACATCGGCGCGGGCATCGCCAAGGACGCGGCCGAGCTGTACGGGAGCGCCCAGGTGCTGCTCAAGGTCGCACCCCCCACCATCCGGGAAATCGCGGCCATGCGGCCGGGTACGGTCCTCATAGGCTACCTTCAGCCCTACCAGGACGCGGCCAGGATCAAGGCGCTCAACGAGCGCAGGATCACGAGTTTCGCGGTCGAGCTCATTCCGCGCATCTCCCGCGCGCAGAGCATGGACGCCCTCTCGTCGCAGGCCGCGGTCGCCGGCTACCTCTGCGCGCTGATCGCGGCCAACGCCTGCCCCAAGTTCTTCCCCATGCTCACCTACGCGGCCGGGACCATCCGCCCCGCGCGCGTGCTCGTGATCGGCGCGGGCGTGGCGGGACTGCAGGCCATAGCGACGGCCAAGCGCCTCGGCGCTGTCGTCGAGGGCTACGACGTCCGGCCCGAGACCAAGGAGCAGATCGAGTCGCTGGGCGCCAAGTTCGTCGACGTCGGCGTCTCGGCCGCGGGTTCCGGCGGTTATGCGCGCGAGCTCACCGAGGACGAGAAGCGGCTCCAGGCCGAGAAGCTCGGCAAGGCCGTGGCACAGGCCGACGTCCTCATCACCACGGCCGCGATTCCCGGCAAGCGCTCGCCGGTCATCATCACCGCGGCGATGGTCGCCGGCATGAAGAACGGCGCCGTCGTCGTGGACATGGCCGCCGAGGGCGGCGGCAACGTCGCCGGCACCAAGGCCGACGAGACCGTGCAGGTCGGCGGCGTCACCATCTTCGGGCCCACCAACCTGCCGAGCCGCATGCCCGTCCACGCCTCCGAGATGTACGCCAAGAACCTCTACAATTTCCTCTCCCCTTTCATCAAGGGCGGAGAGCTGGCGATAGACTGGGACGACGCGATCATCGCCGGTTCCTGTCTGACCCGCGACGGCGAGCTCAAGCACGAGGGCGTGAAGAAAGCCCTGGGAGGGAGCCTCTAAATGTCCGACTTCATCTATATCTACGTGTTCATGCTCGCGGCCTTCACCGGCTACGAGGTCATCTCGCGGGTGCCGGTCATCCTCCACACGCCTCTCATGTCCGGCTCCAACTTCGTCCACGGCGTGGTCCTCGTAGGCGCCATGGTCGCGCTCGGCCGGGCCGATCCCAACGACCCGCTGCAGATAGCCATCGGCGTCGTGGCGGTGTTCCTCGGAGCGGCCAACGCGGCGGGCGGGTTCGTCGTCACCGAGCGCATGCTCGCGATGTTCAAGTCCGGCAAGAAGAAGGAGACGACCTGATCATGCAACTGCCCATCCAGCTCTCCTACTTCATCGTCGCCGTGCTCTTCATCCTCGGCCTCAAGGCCATGTCCTCGCCGGTCACGGCGCGGCGCGGCATCCTCTGGGCCGGCATCGGCATGGTCCTCGCCACCCTCATCACCTTCGCGACGCCCGGCATGGGGAACTACCTCCTCATGATCGCCGCCCTCCTCGTGGGCGGGCTCCTGGCCGCCTGGCTCGGCCGCAGGGTCAAGATGACCGACATGCCCCAGATGGTCGCCGTGTACAACGGCATGGGCGGCGGCGCCGCCGCGGCCATAGCGGCCCTCGAGTTCGCCCGCGCCATAGCCCACGGCGAGACCCTGCCCCCCGCCGCGACCGCCCTGGCGGTGCTCGGCTCCCTCATCGGCTCGGTGGCCTTCGCCGGCTCCTGCGTCGCCTTCGCCAAGCTCCAGGGCCTCATGAAGAAGGCGCATCGCCTCCCGGCCCAGAACGCCGTCAACGCCGTGCTCGGCCTCGCGGCCATCGCCCTCGGCGTCTACATCGTGATCGTCGGCGCCTCGAACGGCGCTCTCCTCGTCGCCTTCTACGTCCTCTCCCTCGTCCTCGGCGTGATCATCACGACCCCGATAGGCGGCGCGGACATGCCCGTCGTCATCTCGCTCCTCAACGCCTTCACGGGCCTCGCGGTCGGCTTCGAGGGCTACGTCCTCAAGAACCCGGCCCTCATCATCGCGGGCATCGTCGTCGGCGCCTCGGGCACGCTGCTCACCCAGCTCATGGCCAAGGCCATGAACCGGAAGATCTTCAAGGTCATCTTCAAGCCCATCACGGGCGAGGCCAAGGGCGGCGCCGCGATCGAGGGCAGCATGAAGGAAGCCTCGCCGATGGACGTCGCCGCCATGATGCGCTACGCCGAGAAGGTGATCATCGCCCCCGGCTACGGCATGGCCGTCGCGGGCGCCCAGCACAAGGTCTGGGAGCTCGCCAAGCTCCTCCAGGAAGTCGGGGTCGAGGTCAAGTTCGCGATCCACCCCGTCGCCGGCCGCATGCCCGGCCACATGAACGTCCTCCTCGCCGAGGCAGGCGTGCCCTACGACCTCATATTCTCGCTGGAGGAGATCAACGAGGAATTCACCCAGGCCGACGTGGCCCTCGTCATCGGAGCCAACGACGTCGTCAACCCCTCGGCCCGCAGCGACAAGTCGAGCCCCATCTACGGCATGCCCATCCTCAACGCCGACCACGCCCGCAACGTCATCGTCAACAAGCGCGGCAAGGGCACGGGCTACTCGGGCATCGAGAACGCCCTCTTCTACGGCGAGAACACGCGCATGCTCTACGGCTCGGCCCAACAGGCAATCGCCGAGGTCATCGCGAACATCAAGACGCTGATGTAGCTCGGGAGGGGGAGCGCGGCCGACCATGGCAGCTGCTCGCGACCTGTCTCCAATCCATGCGGGAATCGCCTGTGTCCGAAATGCATGGGGGCCCGCCTTCGAAAAACGGGGGATCTCGCCGGTCCTCGGCTTCGCGCCCTCCGGGCCGCTCGCCTGCGGAGTGGCGAGCCCCCCGTTTTTCGGGCGCCCCATGCGTTCGGTTGAAGGCGATTCACGCGATCACGCGGTAGCTCGCGAGCAGCGGTAATTCAGCCACCAGCGCTTCCCCGCTCGCGGCTCCCCCTGCCTCCAGCCTCCTCGGGCGCCCGCGTGGGCGCCCTGCGGTGGCTTCCGGCACCCCCACTCATACTACCCGATTGCCGCTCATGACCGCGCACTAGCAGGTTCCGCGCCCCCACCACACTCGTTAATTCCCTACTTGTTGGAAACGGTAAACTGATTTCCCCTTGACTCGCAAACAAGATTCACAACCCTGAGAAGTATTGTTTGGTCGGTAACCTGGTGGTGTGGCCTACACGACACGGCACACGATAGTCCAGATGATCGAGGTCGCTATTTCACCAGAGTTGTTTGGGGCCATTCGCAAAACGACCTGACAGAGTGGCGTAGCCGTCGTCGATACATATTAAAAAACGAGACTGAGGAATCACGAATGAAAGGGTACTCGTTGGACTTTCGGATATGAGCTGTCAAGAATACTTTTTTAAAGGTTTCTGGAACTCGGAGAGCCGATCATGCCCAACTTGTGGTTGTGCTCTTGACGGGCAACTCGAAGGGGGTAAAATGGCGGTGAACGTTGTATTGCTCGAGGCGAAGAAGAAGTTCGACTAAAATCAAGAATCTCGTTTAAAATTGGGGGTAACGATGAGCGAGAGTGTTCAAGCTCTTCTAGATTCAGTTTCCTCGAGGCTACATGGTTTAAGGAAATATCGCGCCATTTACAATCGAGAGCTCGCGCTTGATTTCGATCCAATCGGAAAATTTTGGGGGTTATATGAAAACCCAAGCTCGAGCATTCTTGCCTTCTTTCTCGACCCCAAGGAGACGCATGCACAAGGAGACGCCTTTCTGAAGGCATTCTTGGCTCTTCTGGCTCAGAAGATGAAGTGTGAGAGTCTTAGTAAATTGGCTCTCCCATCCAGCGTTCAAACGGAGTTTACTATTCCCAATGCCGGACCGAATGGAGGAGGAAGGATCGATATAGTATTGTTTTTTGAAGACCCAAAGTATTGTATCGCCATAGAAAACAAAATAGGGGCGCCCGATCAGGAGCGCCAAATTGACCGCTACGCCGAATATTTGAAGAACGATTATAAAGGTAACAACACGCTCATCTATCTCACCTCAGATGGTCGGTGGCCTACTGAATATAGCAAGGCTCGCAAGAAAGGCGAAGAGGAAGACAGTGGGCTTTGCCTGCTGAGCTGGCGAGATGATATCAATAGGCTCTTAGATGGTTGGTTAGGGCTGTGCCATGCAGAGAGCGTCAGGGCTTTCATCAAAGAGTTCAAGCAAGCGATACATCAAGAAATGGGAGGAGGTTTAGACATGAGCGAAGAAACAACCGTTGTTGAACAAATTCTCAAATCCGACGAGAGTCTTGATGCAGCAGCCTCAGTTGTTGCCGCGTGGGCTTCGGTCCATCATGAGTTGATTGGGAGAGTGAATATTGAGATGGAAAAACTTGCCAAAGCTAAGGGTCTAGTTTTCAATATGACTGATAGTTTCGGAGAGAGATACAGTAGTCTGCTTTTCAATCATGAGTCATGGAAACATTTCCACATAGACTTTGATTTTGATAGAAATAATTTTCGTGATATGTGCTATGGGATTAGCTATATTAACCAGCCCCCCGATAAGCATCCTAGAATAAAAGAGGCTTTGAAAGTTATTGAATCTGCTAGTAAGGATGATGGGCATGAAAAATCAGAATGGTTGCCAGTGTGGTATTGGATGGAGCCCGACTTTCAGAACTGGGATTCTGCAAATGTGGATGTAATGAAAAATATTATGCAAGGTGGAAAATCAGGCTTATACAGAAGCATCCTTCAAAAAATCGACTACCTCCGCCCAATCATCGATGCAGCCGAGAAAATGCTTGTATAGTATTTAGCTCGGAGTAATGCTTACCTTACGGCCTGACAAGTAGCCAGGCTGCAAGGCCCTGACTACCCCATCTTTCCCTGCGGAGCGTCGTGCAACTATCATCAGGCGATCAGTCGGAATGTGAATTCTGATAGAGCCCTTCGATAGCATTGATCTCCAGCAATAATTGATCTCTCAGCCATTCCGGCGCCTTCACTACTATGTCGGAGCCCCAGCTGAGAATCCACCTCTTGAGACCGAATAGTCCCGATGTCTCGAAGCTCATATCGAGCCTGCCATCAGGAAGTTCTTCAAACCGATACGACTCGGGCCAGGCTCGATCCCTGACATAGGGCGCTTGCCCTTCGGAGAAGATAAGCTTGACCGAGATGGCCTCTTCCTCCTGTACGATACCGAAAGGATCCGCCAAGCGCTTCTCGGCGTCGAAATCCTTTAGCGGTTTGAATGTATGGTCGAGGAGCTTGAGCTCTCTGATCCGTTCGAGCGCCAAGATCACGACGGAACCGTGAATGGGTACCTCGACGTAGCAGTACAGCCCTCCCTCGCTCTCGAATAGGGCGAGAGGGTTTATCTCGTAGGTCTTCACCGTTCCGCTTTCCCTCGACTCGTAGGAGACCTCGCAAGCGCGGCGCTTCTCAGCGGCGAGGAGGAGGGTCGACAGATAACCTTCCACCTCGGGCTTCGCAGCCTTCCCTGCTGCCCAGGAAGTGAGGATGGTTGGAGCCTTCGAGGCGGGACCGGCTCCCGACGTCTTGGGGGCGGTGGCGAAACCCGCGGCGGCGGCGGCGAAAGAGAGCTTACTGCGAAGCCTGGTTATCGCGGGCACGAGGGCGGGATCGCGGGACGCCGATTCGAAGAGGTAGTTCAGGAGAACACGGTCCTCCTGGTCGAACGAGATCGCCGGGAGAGGAACCCACCAGGACGCCGACCTGCCGGGGTCTACCAGGCGGTACCGGTTCCCGTGCTCTTCGTCCTTGTAGTAAGGGTACTGAAGCTCGTCGAGGGCCTCGAGGACGCGATAGGCAGTCCGCCGAGAGATGCCGAGATTCTCCTGGATTTCTCTGATCGTCGCTCCCGAGAGCCTCCCAATGAGCCGTGCCGCGGAAAGTATCTGGATAAGTGAATGGTACAATCTCGAGCTCCTTCGGATTTTCTGCAGTATCGCACTAGCAGCCCCGGGATGGAAGCACCTATTGCGTTTCAATGCACCTTATCCTCGCAGGACGTGGGGCAGATCTCCCCGACACTCATTCTCACAAGTATTTTTAGCGACCGAATCTGTCACGGTCATGCGGGATCATGCGCGCAGGAGGGAAGTAACATGACAAGCCGAGAACGAAGACTATTTTTCGCCATCGCAATTGTCGGGGCTTTGATTTCATTGCCCTTGTTCGAAGCGACTGCCCAGGAGAACAGGACGCTCGTTTACGAGTTCGGCCCGTCGATGACTAATCTGATGCTCGAGCAGGAAGAATACCAGGGGGCCAGCCCGGCTGAGCTAGAAGGGATGCGAGAAGGGATCGAACAGCAGCTCGCGGAGACTCCCATAAGCGTCACCCTGCGCCCCGATGGTACCTGCACCTTCGACGCGAATGGACAGAAGCAAGATTCGACCTATGAAATAGCGGGCCTCAAGCTGAAGATCAAGAACGTGCGAACGGGTGAGTTCGTCGAGATCGGTTTCTTCAGCAAGGACAAGAAGAAGCTGACGGTCATGGACCGCTATATTCTCGATCTCGCAGATCAGTGATTTTTTTTACGAAAGATTATCGTGCAGTTAGTGACCGAATCCGACACGCCACCATCGTATCGTTATTCCAGAGAGGGTAGCCATGTCAGGAGAACGATACACGAGTAATCATCTTGCCCTGCTTCTTCAAAGCTGGGTGGATAGGCATCCATGGACAACCGAACTCCATACATTGATGGTCCGCTTTCTCGAAAGTCTCCAGGATGAGGCTGAGCGCTTCGAGCGGGGAGGTTTCCCCGAGGACAAGAAGGCGGCCAGGAAGCTCCGTCTATTGATCTCGGAGAGACTACAGGCCATCTCTCAACTAGTGCTTGCAAGCCCTGCCATCGAGGCTTTGGTCCGGCGATTCGGGCTCAACTTGGCGCAGGAGCGGATCGTCGATTTCTTCTATCTCTACGCCAGCTTCGGGGCGCTGGAGACCTATGTCGACAAGCTTCAGGAATGGGAAGCGCTCGACAGGATCGCGAGGTGGAGCGGTCTCGGCTCCGACGCCGCCATGCTGGAGATCGGTGCTTCGGGGAAGCTGGTGCGCTCGGGCCTCGCGGTAACCGACGGTCGCGCGCTCAGGCTGCCTTCCCGTGGCATAACCTTCGGCTTGGCGCCGGCTGTTTTCTCCTTCATCGACTCGAATGCTGCGCAGCCGCTCTCTTCCTACATCGTCCGGCCTGAGGCCGTTGATCCGCTCCCGCTCGCTGCGTTCGAGCTGCCTGCCTCGACACTTGAGGCGGCACGCGCCACGCTCCGCCTCGACAAAGGTTTCTCGAAGATACTCCTCTTCGGGAAACCGGGTGCCGGCAAGACGGAGTTTTCGCGGAGTCTGTGTGTATCGGAGAAGGCCTTAGCCCTTGTTTTCTCAAGCATGACGACTCCGGGAAGCGAAGCTTCGCGGATCTCATCCTGGCCGGCCGCCTCGTCGATCCGGACAAGGAGGTGCTCATCGTCGATGAGGCCGATGAGATTCTGAATCTCGATCCGAGCCCGTTCGTCCTCTCGCATGACGGTATCAAGAAGAGCATGGTCAACGACTTCTTCGATAGCTCGAACGCCCGTATGATCTTCATCAGCAACGCGAGCGACAGGATCCCCGATTCCATCCTCCGAAGGTTCGCTTTCCACCTAGAGTTCGAGGACTTCGGACCAGCGCGGCGGCTCAAGGTCTGGAACGACCTCTGCACCGAGCAGGGGCCATTCTCGGCAGACGAACGCCGGATTCTCGCCAGCCGCTACAAGGCCAACCCCTCGCGGATCAAACAGATCATCGAGATCTGCAATTCCTTGGAATCGGAGACCGATCCGAAAGCGACGGCATTCACCGTGGCCAAGGACATGCTCGCGAGGAGCGAGGAGCTCATGTACGGCATTCCACGAGAAGAGGTCACCATCGATAAGAGCTACGACCTCGGTTTTCTCAACATCGACACGCCCGTAGAAAGGCTCCTGCATGGTCTGGAGGCCTGGGAGGGAGACATGAGGGAGCGAGGCCGCGGTGTAAACCTGCTCTTCTACGGTGCCCCCGGTACGGGCAAGACGGCCTTCGGCCGCCACCTCGCGGAGCGCCTCGGCCTCCATTCCATCGTGAAGCGAGCGAGCGACTTTCTCAATCCATTCGTGGGCATGACCGAGCGAGCCATTCGGGAGGCTTTCAAGGAGGCGGAGGGTGCCGTCCTCATCATAGATGAGGCCGATAGCCTCCTGGCTGATCGACAGGCGGCGACGCACGGCTGGGAACGGACCATGACCAACGAGATGCTCACCGCAATGGAGAGCTTCGGCGGCCTGTTCATCGCTTCGACCAATCTTCGTTCCGTACTCGACGGCGCGAGCTTCCGTCGATTCGCCTTCAAGGTCGAGTTCCGGGGCACCGAACCACGGCAACGCCTCGCTCTCATGGAGCGCTACTTCCCGGATCTTGCTTGGGGGCCGGAAGACCAGGTTGCGCTCGAGGCGATCGGATCGCTCACATTAGGGGATGTCGCCGCGGTCGCCAGAAAGCTTGAGCTCGACGATGAGGTAACACCCGCGTCGATCCTCGGAGAACTTAGGAACGAAAGCGTCTACCATGAGGGAAAAGCTGGAAGGATAGGATTTCTCGTGAGTGGACCGGATGGGAAGAGAACTTAGGCGCTCCGGAATGATACTATCGGCTTCGACGATGTTTTCGTATGAAACATCCCGAGAGGAGTCGTAATGCAGTTCACGGCGATCGATTTTGAAACGGCAAACAACGATGCTGCGAGCGCCTGCGCGATCGGGCTCGTGAAGGTGATAGAAGACCGTGTAGCTGATACTTTGTATTCGCTCATCAAGCCGCCGACCGATTATTTCTTCCCGATGTTCATCGATATCCATGGGATCGATGCGGATGCCGTGAAAGACGCTCCATCATTCCGGCAATTCTGGCCTCGAGCAGCTGCATTCATCGGCGACGACGTGCTCGTGGCGCATAACTACAGCTTCGACAAGCGCGTGTTCGAAAGCACCCTCGGGCACTACGGAATAGATAATCCGAGCAATCCCTGGGACTGCAGTCTCGCCCTGTCACGTCGGGCTTGGCCAAATCTGAGAGCTTACGGATTAGATATAGTCGCCGAGTTCCTGAGGATAGACCTTAACCACCACCATGCTCTGGACGACGCCAAAGCTTGCGCATTGATCTATATTGCCGCAACAAAAATGATGACCCGAGCTAGTGATTGAGGCCGCTTTCCCTGACTGAGTATCCCGCTCGATCCTGCCGGTTATTCCGGACTTATCCTGCCACCTGCTTACACCATGCTGGCCGCTGAGCGGGAGGATCGTGTTCAGTTCAATGTGCGATGCGACATTGGGGCATCGTTGTACGGATTCAGGAAGTATCATGCCACCTGGCATAAAGCTAGCTATCGGGGAAAGTACGACTCTTGTGCGCATGAAAGGGTCTTGACTTTTGTATCCTGCGGAATACTATTGTATAATCATGCTCGTCCGCGAGACCGAGACGTTCCGTGCCTGGATAAAGGCGCTGCGTGACTCCGCATAGACTATGGCCCAGGCTATCGCGTCTATTTTACGCGCCGAGGGGCAGAGATCGTCATCCTCTTGGCCTGCGGAGACAAATCGACCCAGGATCGGGATATTGAAACGGCGCGTGCTCTCGCAAAGGATGTGGAGGTGTGGCCATGGAAAGCACAAAGACCACGCGGAATGGGATCCCGCAGAATACCTCGATAGCGAGGAAAAGATGGCAGAGTATCTCGAGGCAGCCCTCGAAGAGAATGACTCTCGCCTTGTTGCCGCCGCGCTAGGCGACATCGCAAGTGCGAAGGGCATGACCCAGATCGCTCGAGATACGGGCTTGGGAAGGGAAAGCCTTTATAAGGCACTTTCTGCCGACGGGAATCCCAATCTTTCCACCATACTTAAGATACTCGAAGCGCTCGGGCTCAAACTCCAAGCGGTACCGCGCGTTCGTAATATTTAAATTTGACATTATCAGGCTCTTTCAATCAGCCAAGGGGCGGCGCGGAACCGCAGGTTCCGCGCCGCGAAGGCGCATCGCGCCTTCGCGCCACCCCCACTCATCGGCTAGCGGGGACCGATCCAGCGCTCGTCTGCCTTTCGGATTTCGGGGAGGGCTATGCCAGAACCCGTTGTGTTTCGTCCTCGATGGCTTTTCCGATGTATTTATTCAGCGACAACCCGACTCGAGCCGCGGCGATCGCGGCCCGGCTATGGAGCTCGGGGGTCGTCCGAACCATGAGCTTCCCGGAAAAAAGCTTCTCGGGCTGCTTATTGCGTTCGGCGCACCACGCCACATAGTATTCGACAGAATCGGCCATGGCTTTTTCAAGCTCGGCGACCGATCGCCCCTGGAAGGTTACGACATCGCGCAACCCGATGACTTCCCCATGGAAAATCTTGGCGTCCTCGTCGAACTCGACGAGGCCGGTGTACCCTTTGTATTTCACGGCTTCACCCCTGCATTGATCAGAAATGTGCGAACCGATTTGACGGCTTCCGTATCGGCTTCTTTCCGCGGATGCGGTCGATGGATGACGATATCGACCCCGTTCAAAGAGAAACCTTGATCGAGCACGGCAAAATCACTCGAGTCTGGATTGCTATGCATCGAAGCGGAACTGCTCGGCCCGTTCCCCCGCGACCTTCCCTCATTCCCCCGTGACCTTTTCTCGTTCCCCCGCGACCTTCCCTCGTTCCCCCGCGACCTTCCCTCGTTCCCCCGCGACCTTCCCTCGTTCCCCCGTGACCTTCCCTCGTTCCCCCGTGACCTTCCCTCGTTCCCCCGCGACCTTCCCTCACTTTTCCGTGACCTTCCGCCATTCCCCCGCGGCCTTCGCTCGCTGGTCCGCGGCGGCTGCGCAGGGCTCCGCGAAAGTTCGACGCCGGGGGAGGGCCTGGCGACGGTGTCTGCGAATGTAAGAACTGTGCTCATTGACCGCATTGTCTGTCGGGACGTACACTGATTCGCATAACCAACCTTGTGGGCGGGACATGAAACCATCTGAGCAACAGTTTCTCGATGAGCTCGATAAAGAGCTCTGGACGGCGGCCAACAAGCTTCTCCCCATGCTCGACGCGGCGGTGTACAAGCATGTGGTCCTCGGCCTCATATTTCTCAAATACGTGTCGGACTCCTTCAGCGCTCGCAGGACCGAGCTCGAGAAGGCCTTCCGCGATCCGAAGAATGAGTACTACCTCGGGGACGAGGCGGGCGATGCCGCGGCCGAAGAGCTCGAAGTCCGCGACTACTACACCGAGAAGAACGTGTTCTGGGTGCCGGCCCTGGCCCGCTGGGACTTTATCCGCGCGAACGCCAAGGTGGCCGAGGGCTCGAAGCTCAAGGTCAAGAACGGAAAGACCTACACCTACACCTTCCGCGGCATAGGCCGGCTCCTCGACGACGCGCTGGCCGAGATCGAGAAGGAGAATCCTCGTCTCAAGGGCATCCTCGAGAAGGAATTCGCGGCCAAGCGCATAGACTCGGGCCTCCCGAGCCTCATCGACCAGTTCTCGAATATCCCTTTCGAGCATGAGAGTCTGGGCGCCAAGGACATCCTCGGCCATGTCTACGAGTACTTCCTCGGCCAGTTCGCGATGGCCGAGGGCAAGAAGGGCGGCCAGTACTACACGCCCAAGTCCATCGTCAGCCTCATCGTCGAGATGCTCGAGCCCTACAAGGGCCGGGTCTACGATCCCTGCTGCGGCTCGGGAGGCTTCTTCGTCCAGTCCGAGCGCTTCATTGAGGAACATGGCGGCAAGATCGGGCAGATCTCGATCTACGGCCAGGAGTCCAACCCCACCACCTGGCGCCTCGCCTCGATGAACATGGCCATCCGCGGCATGGATTTCGACTTCGGCTCGGAGCCGGCCAACACCTACGCCCGCGACCTGCACCCCGACATGCGCGCCGACTTCATCATGGCCAACCCGCCCTTCAACATGAGGGAGTGGAAGGACGGAGTGAAGGACGAGGACCCGCGCTGGAAGTACGGCCTGCCGCCCGCAGGCAACGCCAACTTCGCCTGGCTCCAGCACATGATCTACCACCTCGCGCCGAACGGCTCGCTCGGCCTCCTCCTCGCCAACGGCTCCATGTCCTCGAACACCAACACCGAAGGCGATATCCGCAGGGCCATCATCGAGGCCGACCTCGTCGAATGCATGCTCGCCCTTCCCGGCCAGCTCTTCACCAACACCCAGATCCCCGCCTGCGTGTGGCTGCTCACGCGCAACAAGGGGCCG
This sequence comes from Rectinemataceae bacterium, assembly GCA_035530095.1. Taxonomy (GTDB): domain Bacteria; phylum Spirochaetota; class Spirochaetia; order Treponematales; family Rectinemataceae; genus JAJXZP01. The sequence continues at coordinate 26,587 of DATKVK010000012.1, forward strand.
AGCTCGGGCGCGAAGAAGGGCGGCAAGCGCGACCGGCGCGGCCAGACCCTCTTCATCGACGCGCGCAAGCTGGGCTACATGAAGGACCGCGTCCTGCGCGACTTCTCGGACGAGGACATAGCGAAGATCGCCGGCAGCTTCCACGCCTGGCAGAGGGGAGAGGGCTACGCCGACGAGGCGGGATTCTGCACGTCGGCCACGCTGGCCGACATCGCCAAGAACGGTTACGTCCTCACCCCTGGCCGCTATGTCGGCGCCGCGGCGCAGGAGGAGGACGGCGAGCCCTTCGAGGACAAGATGAAGCGCCTGACGTCGACGCTCTTCGCCCAGTTCGAGGAGGGGAAGAAGCTAGAGAAGGAGATCAGGAAAAACCTGGCCGGGCTGGGCTACGGGGAGGGGAAGCGATGATCCCCAAGACTTTCGAGGCCACCAGGATCGAGGCCTTCATCAAGGAGCTCGGCGAGGAGGAATTGCTCTACCTCAACCGCCTCGTCGTCGAACGCCTGAAGCTCATCTCGCAGGAGAAGAGCACGAGGGCCATGGGGCGCTTCAACATAGGCGAGATGGTCGAGTTCGAGGACAACGCGGGCGCGCGCAAGACAGGGGCGGGCCATGGGAAGTAATGCGTCGATCGTTCCGGTAGAAAGAATCGAAGGGGTCATCTACCTCATCCGGGGCGAGAAGGTCATGCTCGACGAGGACCTCGCCGAGTTGTATGAGGTCGAAACCCGGGCCCTCATTCAAGCGGTGAAGCGGAACGTCGAGCGCTTCCCCGAGGATTTCATGTTCCAATTGAGCAAGGAAGAATACGATTCTTTAAGATCACAATTTGTGATCTTAAAGAACGGGCAGGGCCAACACCGCAAATACCTTCCCTACGCCTTCACGGAGCAGGGTGTGGGTATGCTCTCAGGTGTCCTTCACAGCGAGCGCGCCGTTCTCGTCAACATCGAGATAATGAGGGCATTTGTGCGCCTGCGCCGCATGCTCGCCGGCAACGCTGAGCTCGAGCGCAAGCTCGCCGCCATCGAGCGCAAGTACGATGCACAGTTCAAGGTCGTCTTCGACGCTATACGGGCGCTGATGAAGGTCGAGGAAAAGCCGAAGCGGAAGATCGGGTTCTCGGCGGAGAGGGAGTAAGGAATGAAGGGCAGCGATCCGCGGCTGGCCATCGTGGAGGCGGCCCACGACAGCGAGGCGAGCGAACTCCCCTTCGGCAAACGCTGGAACCACGAGACCGTCACCATGAGGCCCGAGCACCTGGAAGCCCTGCGGCAGGGTCGGCTCGTCGCCCTCGACGTACAGGCGGAGTATGTGGTGTATCTGAGGTTGGATGCGGAGGGGAAGGGAGCGGGAAATGGCGGATGAGCCAAGCGCTATGCATATGCCAATCGCCGCTTCACGCCTTCCTACTGGATGGACATGGAAGCGACTCGATGCAGTTTGCGAAGGAGTGTTTGACTGTCCGCATTCTACTCCGCTTCTGACTGAAGCAGGCCCGTATATTGTTCGATCTCAGGATATCCGTTCCGGCAGTTTTCAAAGCAGTGAAGCTGCACATGTATCAGAAGAGACCTATCGAGAGCGTATTGCTAGAGCAGAACCACGACACGATGATCTGCTTTTCAGTCGCGAAGGAACGTACTTTGGGATCGCTGCGGAGGTGCCGCGTAGGGTGCGTCTATGCCTCGGCCAACGGATGGTTTTACTGCGCCCGCTGTCATCAACCACGCACAGTCGTTTTCTCTTGTATTGGCTCAATTCGCCGATGATGGCTTCGTATATTCAGGGGTTCCGTGAAGGCAGCGTCGCGGAGCGTCTCAATCTACCGACGATTCGTGGACTACCAGTGGCGTTGCCACCTCTCTCCGAGCAGCGCGCCATCGCCTCAATCCTCGGCAGTCTCGACGACAAGATCGAGCTCAACCGCAAGACCTGCGAGACCATCGAGGAGATGGCCAGGGCCATCTTCAAGTCCTGGTTCGTTGACTTTGACCCCGTGCGCGCCAAGATGGCGGGCGAAAAGCTCGAGGCGATCTGCGCGCGGCTCGGGCTCACGCGAGAGATGCTCGAGCTCTTCCCGGATAGGCTCGTGGATTCGGAGTTGGGGGAGATTCCTGAGGGGTGGGAGGTCGAAACTATAGAGAGTATTGCGACTGCCGTTGGTGGGAGCACCCCAAGTACAAAAGAATCGTCTTATTGGGATGATGGTATCTACTTCTGGGCAACCCCTAAAGATTTGTCAGGACTACATACGACCGTATTATTTGGTACCGAGAGACGGATAACAGAAGAGGGGCTTTCCCAAATATCTTCCGGACTGTTACCCGTTGGAACAGTTTTGCTGTCGTCGCGTGCGCCTATAGGGTACAGGGCAATTACAGAAGTCCCCGTCGCAATAAATCAAGGCTTTATTGCTATTTCACCCAATCCTGGCATTTCGAATCTTTTCATTCTAATTTGGCTAGAATCGGCTCATGAAACTATTGTAAGCAAAGCGAACGGTTCAACCTTTCTTGAGATAAATAAAGCCAATTTCCGTGAAATTGAGCTTGTGATTCCTAACGGGGCAATTATGAAAGTCTTCGACCAACTGGCGAGGTCTTTATATCAAGAACTCGTACGCATGGAAAACGAAATAGGCACACTTGTTTCTCTCCGCGACTCTCTCCTCCCCAAGCTCATCTCGGGCGAGATAGAGGTAGGATCATGAGACGCGCTCAAGTGCGGCACTTGTTGGTTCGATCGGTGATACATGATACTGAGTCGAGGAGATCGGCATGATACAAAGGCTCTTTCTGGAAAATTTCGGCCCCATCGGCAAGCTGGATTGGAAAGGCCTTGGGAAGATAAATCTCATCATCGGCAACAACGGGACGGGCAAGACCTTCCTCCTCAAGGCCGCTTACTCGGCGACGAAATCTCTCGAGGAATTCAAGCGGGGCGCTGAGCCTCGCAAGCTCGAAGACATCCTCGCCACCAAGCTTTACTGGACCTTCCAGACCGAGCGGCTCGGGGAGCTGGTAAAGAAAGGCGATCAAAACAAGCTTTCCTTCAGAATGGAATATGAAGAGGGCATCCTCGGCTACGCTTTCGGGGAGAGCACGAAAGATACGATCGTCGATCTTAGCGGACCGGAGCGGGGCCTCGAGACAAACTCGCTCTTCCTTCCTGCCAAGGAAGTGCTCACGCTCTACAAACCCATCATCAGTTCGCGCGAGGTCGAGAAGAGTTTCGGCTTCGACGATACGTACTACGACCTCGCGAAAGTTCTCTCGATCCATACCACGAAGGGTCGCAATTACCCTGAGTTCGCCGACGCGCGCAGGAGGCTCGAGAGCCTCATCGGCGGGAAGGTCGAATACCAAGACGAAAAGGATCGGTGGGTCTATCGAAAGAACCTCGAGCGATATAGTTTCCCGATCGCCTCTGCCTCGGAAGGCATAAAAAAGGTCGCGATACTCGATGCCATGTTGGGGAATCGTTACTTGGTGCCTGGCTCGATCATCTTCATAGATGAACCTGAGTCCGCCCTCCACCCCGAGGCCATAGCGCAGTTCATGGACATTGTTTTCCTGCTGGCGGGTTCGGGACTTCAATTCTTCCTGGCTTCCCATTCCTATTTCGTCATCAAATGCCTTGCCATCATAGCGCAGAAAAGCACGTGCTCCATCCCGGTACTCTCGTTCACGGAGGATGGAAGCATGCTATCCGACCTGCAAAACGGCTTCCCTGACAATCCCATAGTCGCCGAGTCGGTGCGGCTCTATCAAGAGGAAGTGGGGCTCGCGTTCGAATGAGCGACAATATCGAATCTGGGATGGTCTTCGTTCGCTCCCGCGATGGATTTTTCAACGTGGAGAAGAGCGCGACGATGGGAAGTATCGGCGATGGCGTGAAGATCTGCGAGTTCTTCTCGCGGATCGAGAGAAACGGGAAGCCTAAGCTCTTTCTTGTCGAGGCGAAATCGAGTTCCCCTAAGCCCGCCTCATCGGGAGGGAAGCCGGATAGATGGGAGGACTACAGTGCGGGCATCTATGAGAAATTCATCAATGCGCTCCTCATCTATCTCGGGCTAAAGACCGGGAGAAAATATGCCGTTCGGTCGGAACTCCCTTCGGCCATCGCCGAGGACGAGCTCGGCTCTCTGGCGATACTCCCTTGTCTCGTCCTCCGCGACCATCCAGTCGAGGCACTGCCGCCTGTTCAGGATGAGCTGCGCATGCGCCTGGACCATGTCGTCAAGTCGTTTCGCCTGGAGCAGCCAATCGCGATCAATCGAGATATGGCGATCTCATATGGGCTTGTAGAACAAGATAGGAAGGAGCCAGTCCCATGAGCAATCGAAGATCGGGCGGCGGAGCGCGCATCGAGTACCTGAAGGTCGAGAATTATCGCGCCCTCAAGCAGGTCGAGCTGCGGGACTTATCCCCCCTGACCGTTCTCCTGGGGCCTAACGGCTCAGGCAAGTCCACGGTCTTCGACGTCTTCGCCTTCCTGTCGGAGTGCTTCGACTCAGGGCTCAGGCGAGCCTGGGACCGCCGAGGCCGGGCGAAGGAGCTCAAGACTCGCGGCTCAGAGGGGCCGGTCATTATCGAGATCAAGTACCGAGAGGGCGATTATCCCCTCATCACCTACCATCTCGCGGTCGACGAGCGGAAGGGTCTCCCCTATATCGCGGAGGAGTGGCTCGCCTGGCGTAGGTCCGCTCAGGGCAAGCCCTTCCGCTTCCTCGATCTGCGGGAGGGCAAGGGGAAGGCCGTGAGCGGCGAGCTTCCCGATGAAGACGACGAGCGTATCGATATTGCGCTCAACGACCCAGACTTGGTGGGAGTCAACGCCCTCGGGCAGTTCTCGATTCATCCCCGCGTCGCGGCTCTCAGAAATTTCATCACGGGCTGGTATGTCTCGTACTTCACGGTGGACGAAGCGAGGGCACAGCCCGAGGCCGGACCGCAGGAGCACCTCTCTCGCTCCGGCGACAATCTCGCCAACGTGATCCAATACTTGCAGGAGCGCGACGCCGACAGACTGAACGAGATATTCGCCGCGTTGAGGGGGCGTGTGCCGCGAATCGAGAAGGTGCTTTCCGACCAGATGCCCGACGGCAGGCTCCTCCTTCAGATAAAGGATGCTCCCTTCGAGAGCCCCGTGCTCGCGCGCTTCGCCTCGGACGGTACGCTCAAGATGCTCGCCTATCTGCTCCTTCTCCACGATCCTGCGATCCCTCCCTTCATCGGAATCGAGGAGCCGGAGAACTTTCTTCACCCGCGGCTTTTGCCGGAGCTCGCCGAGGAGTGCCGTGCGGCTTCGGAGCTCAGCCAGCTCCTCGCGACGACGCATTCGCCTTTTTTCCTCGATAGCCTGCGGCCGGAGGAAGTCCGGGTGCTCTACAGGGACGAGAGAGGCTTTTCGAACATTGTCCGAGCGAGCGAGATTCCCGGCATTTCCCAGTTCATGGAGGCAGGCGCTTCGTTGGGCCACCTCTGGACTGAAGGCCGGTTCGAGATGGGCGACCCTCTCGTCAATCAAGGAGCGCCGCGGACGGTTCGGAAAGGGCGCTCATGAGCCCTGCTCACTACGACATACTCGTGGAGGAGCCTTCCATGGAGGCCTTTCTGGATTCGCTTTTGCCGAGGATCCTCGGAGAGACGGTCACATTCTCGCTCTTCCAACATCAGTGCAAGGACAGGCTGCTGAAGGACCTCCCGAAGCGCTTCGCCGGCTACGCGAATTACCTTTCAGCAGGCACGAAAGTGATCGTGCTCGTGGATAGGGACGACGACGACTGCGTCGAGCTCAAGCGCTCGATCGAGGAGATGGCGGAGCGCTCGGGGCTGCGAGTCAGGTCGCGATCGGGCAGGGACGATTGGCAGGTCTCGGTCAGGATAGCGGTCGAGGAGCTCGAGGCCTGGTACTTCGGCGAATGGCAGGCCATTACGGAAGCGTATCACCGCGTGAGTCCGTCCGTACCCTCGAAGGCTGCCTTCAGGGAATCGGACGCTATAACAGGTGGCACCTGGGAAGCTTTCGAGCGCGTGCTGAAGCAATACGGCTACTTCAAGAACGGACTACGCAAGATAGAGGCAGCGCGCGCTATAGGATCTCGTATCGACATAGACCGATCGCGATCCAGGAGCTTTCAGGCCTTCGTAGACCTCCTACGAGAAGCCGGCTAGCTAGCGAAAAAGGATGTAACAATGAACGAGTCCCACCTCGAACGGCTCTGCCTCTCCTGGTTCCGCGACTCTGGCTGGGACGTCCTCTACGGCCCCGACCTCGCGCCCGAGGGCGAGAGCCCGGAGCGGTCCGACTATCGCGATGTGCTTCTGCGCGAGAGGCTGGCGGCGGCCCTCTCCCGCCTCAATCCCCAGTTGCCCGATTCCGCCATCGAGGAGGCGGTCACGGCGATTGCGCGACCCAAACAGCCCTCCCTCGTCCTGAACAACCGCGAGTTCCACCAGGCCTTGCTGAAGGGCCTGCCCGTCGAGGTCGAGGACGAGGGGTCGCGGCGCGGGGATCGCGCGAGGCTCGTCGACTTCGAGGTCCCGGGCAACAACGAGTTCCTCGTCGTGAATCAGTTCACCGTCCTGGGTACGAAACAGCCGAGGCGGCCCGACCTTGTCTGCTTCCTGAACGGCATCCCCATCGCGGTCATCGAGCTCAAGAATCCCGTGGACGAGGGCGTCGGCATCGAGGACGCCTTCAATCAGCTCAGCACCTACAAGACCGAGATATCCCAGCTCTTCGTCTACAACGAAGCCCTCGTCATATCGGACGGGATCAATGCGCGCGTGGGCTCGCTCACCGCGGGCCTGGATCGCTTCCTCCCCTGGAGGGTGGTACGAAACGAGGACGACCGGCCGCTCCTCGAGTACGAGCTCGAGAAGGTGGTCCGCGGCTTCTTCTCCCCGGACCTCCTCCTGGACTATCTGCGCTCCTTCATACTCTTCGAGGATTCGGACGACGGTATCGTCAAGAAGATAGCCGCCTATCACCAGTTCCACGCCGTGCGCGAGGCCCTGCGCGTCGCGGTGATAGCGGCCACGGGGGCGAGAAAGGAGAGTGTCGCCGAGCGCGCGACCTACGGGAAGAGGGTTGTCCCCGGGTCGAGGAAGGGCGGTATCGTCTGGCACACCCAAGGATCGGGCAAGAGCATCACCATGGCCTTCTTCGCGGGCAAGCTGATGCGGGAGCCGAGGCTCGCAAATCCCACGATCGTGGTCGTGACCGACCGGAACGATCTCGACGGCCAGCTCTTCGGCGTGTTCGTGGGAGCCCGCGAGCTCTTGGGCGAGCTACCGGTCCAGGCCGAAAGCCGAGAGCAGTTGCGGGAGCTCCTGGCCGGCCGTGAATCTGGCGGCATTTACTTCACGACGGTGCAGAAGTTCGTCCCCGAAAAGGGCGAAACCTCGTTCCCGAAGCTCAACGGCAGGTCCAACATCATCGTCGTCGCCGACGAGGCCCACCGCTCGCAGTACGGCTTCAAGGCCGTGCTCGACAAGCAGAGCGGACGCTACAGGTACGGCTTCGCCAAGCACCTGCGCGACGCCCTGCCCGAGGCGACCTTCGTCGGATTCACCGGTACGCCGGTCGAGGGCGGGGATCGCGACACGAGGGCGGTCTTCGGCGACTACGTGAGCATCTACGATATCCAGGACGCGGTGGACGACAAGGCCACCGTTCCGATTTATTACGAGAGCAGACTCGCCAAACTCGACCTCGACGAGGCTGAGATGGAGGTCCTCGGCGCGCAAATCGAAGATGTGTTCGAGGACGAGGAAGACACGGCCAGGCGCGAAGCCACCTTGAGCCGCTGGGCTGCCCTCGAAAAGATCGTGGGAGCCAAGCCGCGGATAGAGTCTCTCGCCGCCGATATCGTATCTCATTTCGAGTCGCGCCTCGGCGTCATCGAAGGCAAGGGCATGATCGTCTGCATGAGCCGCGAAATATGCGCACGGCTCTATGAAGCTATCGTCGATCTGCGGCCATCCTGGCACGACTCCGACCCCGAAAAGGGCCTGATCAAAGTTGTCATGACGGGCTCGGCCGCCGACAAGGAACCCATTCAGAGCCACGTCTACAACGCCTCGACGCGCAAGCGGCTCGAAAAACGTTTCAAGAGTCCCTCCGACTCCCTCAAGCTCGTCATCGTTCGCGACATGTGGCTGACCGGCTTCGACGTTCCCTGTCTCCACACCATGTACGTCGACAAGCCCATGCACGATCACAATCTCATGCAGGCCATCGCCCGTGTGAACAGGGTGTTCGGCGCGAAGGAAGGCGGCCTCGTCGTCGACTATATCGGCATGGCCCAGGCCCTCCGTAACGCACTTAAGAACTACACCGAGAGCAAAGGGAAGGGCGAGCCCGCGCATCCGGCGGCGGATGCCCTCTCGGCCCTCCGCGAGAAGCTGGAGGTCGCCCGCGAGCTGATCCGCGGCTTCGATTATTCGAAGTATTTCGGCGAGGCCCAGGAGCTCTTGATTCCCGCCGCGAACTACATTCTTGGCCGCGAAGAGGGCGCGAAACGTTGGGCTGACACAATACTCGCAGCCTCCCAGGCTTTCTCCCTCTGCGGCACCCTCGACGAGGCGGTCGCCTATCGCGAGGAACTGGCCTTCTTCCAGGCTATCAAGGCCATTATCGCCAAGGCGGGTTCGCCGACCGCTGCGACTTCGGCGAACGTGAAAGAAAGCGTTCTACGGCAGATACTTGACAACGCGGTCGTAGTAGAAGGCATCCACGACGTTTTCTCGCTTGCCGGTCTCGAGCATCCCGATATCGGCATACTCTCCGATGATTTCCTCGCCGAGGTCAGGAACTATCCTCAAAAAAACCTGGCGGCTCTCCTTCTCGAGCGGCTCATGGCCGACCAGATATCCTCCCGCGCGAGGACCAATGTCGTGCTCGAGAAGAAATTCGCGGACAGGCTGAGAGAAACCATCAACAGGTATCACAACCGCGCGATAGAGAGTGCCCAGGTCATCGAGGAGCTCATCGCGATGGCGAAGGAGTTCCGCGAGGCCACGGTGCGAGGCGAGAAGCTCGGCCTCGACGAGAGCGAGTTCGCCTTCTATGAGGCGCTCGCGAACAACGATAGCGCGGTCCGGGAACTCGGCGACGAGATACTCTCGAGCATCGCGCGCGAGCTGACCGAAAAGCTGCGCGGCAGCGCGAGTATCGATTGGCGAAAACGCGAGAACGTGCGGGCTCGTCTTCGCAACCTGGTTCGTATCACGCTTCGGCGCTACAAGTATCCGCCGGACAAACAGGAAGAAGCGGTCGAGCTTGTCCTGAATCAAGCCGAGCGGCTGACCGATGAATGGTCTGCGGATGACTAGCGCGACATCCCGGCGGGAGGGAGCGTTCCCCCAGGGCGGTCCTGGGTTCCGGCGGCGGCGGGAGGAACTGAGCTGCCGCTGCCCCGGGCCCTTGAGGATTCCGGGGCGGCAGTTCTTGAATTCCTCAGGTCGCGCTCGTTTTTCTGTCCTTCATTCGCCCCTTATTTATAGATTTTCGTCCTGAGCCAAACCAGCTCCTCAAAAATCCGAACTCCCCCTCTCTTTTTTCATTGACTAAATAAAAAAGTAACTATAAAAATAGAACTATCAACAATAAAACTATCGTTTTGCCAGTTGAAATGATCGGGTAGACATCGGTCCCCGACTCGACCTGGCGGAGGGCGCATGGACGTACGGATCTGCATCGGGGAGTTCTGTCATCTGAAAGGCTCGGAGATAGTCACGCGAGTATTCATGGAACTCGCGGAGAAGGAACAGCTCGGCGACAGGCTCGATCTCAAGGGTGTTTTCTGCCACGGCGCCTGTCAGGAAGAAGGCGTTTCGGTCAGGATCGGAGACACCGTCCATAAAGTGCTGCACGAGAACGCGGAAGCGTTTTTCCGCAGCGTGGTGCTGCCTGCCGTCAAGGCGCAGGGATAGGGGGGCGTATGTCGGTCGTCCGCTACGGCGTTTGGGACCGCAAGGTCGTCGATACCCGCACGCTCCAGTACTTCGAGGTCGATGAGACTCCCGGCTTCGAGCATTTCGAGGAATTCGATCCGGGGAACCGCATTCGCGCCTTCTTCGGCGGCAAGGGCTTCTTTTCCTTCGACCGTGATGTCGACCTTCTCGACGGCATCCGCGGATACCTGGGCCGCGCCGCCTCCGAGTCCTGCGGCAAATGCACCCCCTGCCGCGTGGGTCTGCAGATCCTCAAGAAGCGGCTCGATGAACTGGCCGAGGGGAAGGCCGGACCGGAAAGCTTCGAAATCATGCGCACCATAGCCGAGCAGGTACGCGATACCTCGCTCTGCGGCCTGGGGCAGACCGCGACGGTGGCGCTCATCGAGATCCTCGACCATTTCCCCGACGAGCTGACGAGGCGCATCGGCAAGCGAGGCGAGGAGCCTCAGTCCTCGACCAGCTACGTGACCGCGCCCTGCATCGAGGCCTGCCCCGCCAAGGTCGAGGTGCCCGAATACATCGATTATATAAAGAAAGGCGAGTTCGCCCATTCCGTCGGCGTCATCCTCCGCAAGTACCCCATGGCCGCGACCTGCGGCCGCGTCTGCGTCCGTTTCTGCGAGATGGCCTGCCGACGCACCATGGTCGACGGGGCGGTGGGCATCAAGATCCTCAAGCGCTTCGTCGCGGACAAGGAACGCTATGTCACCGACAAGTGGTTCTCGACCGACCTCGTCAAGGCGAAGAAGCCGGCCCAGCTCCGCGTCGCGGTCATCGGCGCGGGGCCCGCGGGCATCTCGGCCGCCTACCATCTCCTCCTCCGCGGCTATCAGGTCGATGTCCTGGAGGCCATGACCGAGGGCGGCGGGATGGCCGCGGTGGGCATCCCGGAATACCGGCTTCCCAAGGGCGTGCTGAAGCTCGAGGTCTCGATCATCACGAGCCTCGGCGGGCGCCTCCTCTACAACAAGCGCATGGGCCAGGACTATACGCTCGACGATCTCTTCAAGCAGCAGGGCTACAAGGCCGTCTTCCTGGGCATCGGCGCGCAGAAGGGCAAGGCCCTGGAAGTGCCCGGCGAGGATCGCTCGGTCCAGGGCTACATCTCCGGCGTGCGCTTCCTTCTCTACATCAACCACTACTTCATCACCATGGGCCTGCCCGTGGATCTCGGCAGGCGAGTGGTGGTGGTCGGCGGAGGCAATGTCGCCATGGACTGCGCCCGCTCGGCCCTGCGCATGGGTGTCGAGGAAGTGCATCTCGTGTATCGCCGGACCAAGGACGAGATTCCCGCCGCCGCCGAGGAGGTCGAGGCCGCGGAGGCCGAGGGCGTGCAGTTCCACTACCTCTCGCATCCGGCCCGCATCGTCACGGAGAGCGGCAAGGTCACCGGCATCGAGCTCATCAAGATGAAGCTGGGCGAGACCGACGCCAGGGGGCGCAGGACGGTCCTGCCTGAGGAGGGCACGAACTGGCTTCTCCCCGCGGACTTCGTCGTCGTCGCCATCGGCCAGGAGGTGGACAACCGCTTCCTCAAGGGCGACGAGGGCATCAAGATCAACCGCTACGGCCTCATCGAGGTCGACCCCGACACGCGTATGACCACGCGCAAGGGCGTCTTCGCCGGGGGCGACGCCGTTTCGGGACCGGCCACCCTCATCGAGGGCATGAGCCAGGGCGAGAAGGCCGCCCAGGCCATGGACGACTACCTCAGCCACGGCTGGGTGCGCTTCAATCCCAAGAACCGCATGAGCCAGCTCCTGGAGAGCGTGAAGCGGATCGACGGCATGGGCATCCGGGCGCCGGTCTCCTCCCAGTACCGCGTCACGGCGACGGAGCTCGACCCCGAGGTGCGCAAGCGCATCTTCGAAGAGGTCGAGAAGCCGATCACGCAGGAGGAAGCCTACCGCGAGGCGAACCGCTGCATGCGCTGCTACCGCGTCTACTCGGTCGTGACGGAAAGGTGAGGAAGAGATGAACGCCACCATAAACGGAAAGCCCGTCGAGTTCGACGAGGGCGAGACCATACTCCAGGCGGCCCGCCGCACGGGCCACCACATTCCCAGCCTCTGCGAGCTCGACTCCATCGACCACCGTCCCGGCACCTGCCGCGTCTGTCTCGTCGACGTGAGGCGAGCCGCCGGCACCGGCCCGGCCGGCGAAGGCTCCGAGGAGACGATCACCGTCACCTCCTGCAACACCCCCATGGAAGAGGGCTTGGCCGTCTTCACGCGCAACCCCGAGCTGCGCGAGAAGCAGCGCCTCCAGGTCGAGCTTCTGCTCGCCGACCACAACCAGGACTGCGCCGCCTGCATCCGCCACGGCGACTGCGAGCTCCAGGACATCGCTCAGTTCGTCGGCCTCCAGGACACGCGCTTCTGCGACCCGGTCTACTTCCGCGGCCGCACGCGCGACTCCTCCTCGCCCGCCATCGTGCGCGACATGACCAAGTGCATCCGCTGCTTCCGCTGCGTCACCGTCTGCCGCCAGGTCCAGGGCACCGACATTCTCGTCATCCAGAACGAGGGGCTCGCCGCGGAAGTGGGCGTGCGCCACGCCGAGGACCTCCTGCACTCGGATTGCGTCTCCTGCGGCCAGTGCACCCTCGTCTGCCCCACGGGCGCCCTCGCCGAAAAGGACGACTCCGAGCGGGTCGTCGACTACCTCTACGATCCCTCGGTCTTCACGGTCTTCCAGTTCGCGCCCGCCGTGCGCGTGGCCCTGGGCGAAGAGTTCGGACTCCCGCCGGGAACCAACGTCGAGGGCAAGATCATCACCGCCCTCAGGCGGCTGGGAGCGAACGTGGTGCTCGACACGAACTTCACCGCCGACCTCGTCATCATGGAGGAGGGCACCGAGCTCCTGACCCGGATCAAGGAGGGCGGCACCCTGCCGCTCTTCACCTCCTGCTCACCCGGCTGGGTCAACTATCTCGAGAAGTTCCACCCCGACATGCTGGGCCACGTCTCGACGACCAAGAGCCCGCAGCAGTGCTTCGGCGCGGTCGCGAAGACCTACCTGGCCGAGAAGATGAAGATCGATCCCGAGCGCATGCGCGTCATCTCCATCATGCCCTGCACCGCGAAGAAGGGCGAGGCCGGCCGCGGGGAGTTCGCGCCCTCCGGGAGGCCCGACGTCGACGTGGTGCTCACCACGCGCGAGTTCGCCCGGCTCCTCAAGAAGGAGGAGGTGAAGCTCGCCGAGCTCCCCGACTCGGGCTACGACAACGAGTGGATGGGCGCCTACACGGGGGCGGCCGAGATCTTCGGCAGCACGGGCGGCGTCATGGAGGCCGCGCTCCGCACGGTCCACTACGTGGTCACCGGCAAGGAGCTGCCCGGCATCAGCTACGACAAGATCCGCGGCCTCGAAGGGGTGCGGGAGGCCGAGGTGGATCTGGGGCCGACGGTCGGCGTGGTCCGCGTGGCGGTGGCGCACGGGCTCAGGAACGCCCTCAAGGTGGTCGAGGCGGTGCGCTCCGGCGAGCGGCAGTACCACTTCGTCGAGGTGATGACCTGTCCCGGCGGCTGCATAGGCGGCGGAGGCCAGCCCAAGATCAAGAAGGCCTACCAAGGCGCCCGAGGCCCGCGCTGGAAGGCGATCTACGCGATCGATTTCTCGGCGAAGCTGCGGCAGTCCCACAACAATCCCCTCGTGCAGAAGCTGTACAAGGACTTCCTGGGCTCGCCCAACTCGCACAAGGCCCACGAGCTCCTGCACACGCAGTACAGCGACCGTTCACGGACCGTCACCCACACGATGAGCGAAATCTGGGAGGATCTCCGGGACCGGACGAGGATCGAGCGGAGCGAATGAGGCGGGTCGGTCGCGCGCCGCTTTGCGCGCGGCCGGCCTTCAATTATACTGGAGCGATGTCCAGCCCTAGCTCGTCGACTTTCCGCCGTATGGCGGTCCTCTGCGCCTGCGCCCTCGCGGCCTTCTTCGCCCCCTCCGCGTCTCTGGCGGCCGATTCGCCGGCCGTCGTCGCGCCGGCCGCGCCCGCGTCGCCCGCGTCCGGCTCCCCGGCCGTCGTCGCGCCCGCCTCGCCCGCCCCGGCCGGCGCGGCAGCGACCGCCGCTACGCCCGCCGCCGCTACGCCCGCCGCCGCGGCGCCGGCCTTGCCGCCTCCCTTCTCCGATACCCCGGCTCAGCTGATTTCCCGCTTCGCGGGGGTGCAGCCGACGGAGAAGGCGGCCTACCAGATACTCTCCGAAGACGAATCGATCGTCTATGGAGAAAAGGGTTCGTATTCCATAGCTACGCACGAGATCGTCCGCGTGCTCACCACCGAGGGAGTCGACCAGTGGTCGGTGCTCAACGTCGAGTGGCAGCCCTGGCGCGAGACGAGGCCCGAACTCCGGGCCAGGGTCATCCGCTCCTCCGGGGCGGAATCCACGCTCGCCGCGGGGAACGTGGTGGAGTCCAGCGCGCAGGACGGAGACTACAACCTGCGCAGCGATTCCAAACGCCTGTCGGCCCCTTTGCCCAACCTCGAGCCGGGCGCCCTCGTCGAGTTCGAGCTCAACGAGACGGGCAAGGAAGCCCTGGGCGGCTCGGGCTACACCCGCAGGATCTATCTCGCCGGCCGCGGACCCATCGAAGAGCGGGTCGTCCGCATCGAGTACCCCGAGTCGCTGCCCTTCAGCTACTCGATCGCCGGCATGCCCGCAGTCGCGCCCGAGCGAAGCGCCGCGAACGGCACGGTGAAGCTGGTATTCCGCTTTCCCAAGTTTCCGGGCTACACGAAGTTCGAGCAGCTCCTGCCCTACGACCTGCCTCCGGTCCCGACCCTGACCTTCGGGACCGCGGCATCGTGGAAGACCGTGGCCTCGGCCTACTTCGCCGCGACCGAGCCGCTCCTCGATCCCGCGCCGCTGCGGGCTTACGCCCTGGCGGCCCTCGCGGGGCTCGATCCCGCCCGCTATCCGGAGCGGGCGGCGAGGCTCGTGGCGGACAAGCTCAGGCACGATGTGCGCTACACGGGCATCTACTTCGGCGAAAACGCCATTCTTCCCCACGCCCCGACCGCCACCCTGGCGACCGGCTACGGCGATTGCAAGGATCAGGCGAGTCTCCTCGCCGCCTGCCTGCGCGCGGTCGGGATCGAGGCCGATCTCGCCTTGCTCAAGGCCGGGGTGGGCTACGACGTCGATCCCGCGGTGCCCGGGCTCGAGCTTTTCAACCACGCGATCGTCTACCTGCCCAAGCTCGGGATGTGGATCGATCCCACCGACATCTACTGCCCGGCGGGCAGCCTTCCCTACAGCGATCAAGGACGGCGCTCGCTCGTCATCGGGCCCGGGACGGGCGCCCTGGCGACGATCCCCTCGGCCGGCGCCGCCGACAACTGGTATCGCATAGTCCGCGACGTTTCGCTCTCCGAGTCGGGCAAGGCCAGCCGCATCGTCGAGACGGTCTCGGCGGGCGGAACCCTCGAAGAGCGCCTGCGGGCCCACCTCAACAGCGCTCCCCGCAAGGAGCGACTCGACGGACTGGTCAAGGCCGGCAAGTCCGACTTCAAGTCCGACGATGTCGAGGCTGGCTTCGGCGACCCCCTCGACCTTTCGAAGCCCTTCACGACCGTGGTCACCGCGCACGGCTCTTCGAGCGGCTGGACCGGCGACG
This sequence comes from Rectinemataceae bacterium, assembly GCA_035530095.1. GTDB lineage: Bacteria > Spirochaetota > Spirochaetia > Treponematales > Rectinemataceae > JAJXZP01. Next base: position 42,180 of record DATKVK010000012.1, read on the forward strand.
ACAGCGCCGATTTCCTGATGCGGGGCGGCGACGTCTTCGGCGAGCTGCCGCGCGAGCTCGAGCTCGGCGCCGCCGAGCACGAGAGCCGCAGTTTCGACGTATATCTTCCCGAGGCCATGACCGTGACGGTCGAGTACCTCGTCTCGGCTCCCGACGGCTTCCACATCAACACGGTCCCCGACGCCTACAGCCTCGACATGGGACCCGTTCGGCTCGACGCGTCCTTCGCCTCGCCGGACCCGCTGCACATCAAGGCCGATTTCGTCATGACCACGCTCAAGGAGCGCTTCTCTCCCGCCGAACTCGACAAGCTGCGGACCGCGGTCAAGTCCTTCTTCGACTCGCAGGCGGCCACGGCCTCGTTCTACAATGTCGGGAGAGAGCTCTTGAACTCCGGCCGCTACCGCGACGCTCTGGCCGAATTCCGGAGACTCCAGACTCTCTATCCCGCAGAGGCCCTGCACCACGTCCAGGCTTCGTTGGCCCTGCTGTACGCGGGCTTCGCCCAGGACGCCCTGGCCGAAGCCGAGAAGGCCGTCGCCCTCGAGCCGAAATCCGCGCCGGCCCACCGGAACCTCGCCTTCATCCTGATCTACGACCCCTTCGGCCGGCAGTTCGGTCCGGGCAGCGATCCCGGCAAGGCCAAGGCCGAGTACGCCGAGGCCTTCAGGCTCGACCCGAGCGACTACCAGAGCCTCTTCAATCAGGCCGTGATCGACGAATTCGGTTCCGACGGCATCTACCGGGGGAAGGGAGCCCAGCTCGCCGACGCGGTCTCGATCTACGAGAAGGCGCCCGATCAGATCGAAGGCTACGGCATGGCCGAGCGCTATCTCGGCGATCTGTTTTTCTCCGGCCGCTACGACGAGGTGATCAAGGCGAGCGCTTCCTTCAAGGACCGCACGAACGGCGCCCACTTTCTCTTCGCCGCCACGGCTATGAAGAGCGGCGCCGACGCGGCGGTGAGGCTGGCCGGCGGAATCGTCGCCGACCTGGACAAGCGGCGCGCGGCGCTGAACCAGGCCGGCCTCGACCTCCTCGCCGCCCGCCGCTTCGCGCCGGCCGCCGATCTCTTCGTCGCCTCGGCGCGCGGCACCTCGAACTTCGCCACGACCGCCGACTTCGCGCGCCGCATCCGCGACATCAAGCCCTACGACCCCGCGGCCCGGGACGCTGGTCCCATCGGGCCCTTCCTGCACCTGCTGGAGACGGTGCTGAACTCGGGCCCCGCCGCTCCGGCCGTTTCCGCGCTGGCCGCGGACTTCGTGCCCGCGGTGCAGGCGACGCTGGGCTCGGCCTACGACAAGTCCGATGTCGCGGCCCAGCTGGCGCAGGTCAGGGGCACGCTGGACCGGATCGGCCTGCCCGCCGACGCGCTCATGGACCTGATCGCCTCGAAGCTCACGGTGGTCAGCGCCGCAAAGGGTCGGGCCGTCCTGGCCGCGGCCTCGCTTCCCGATTTCGGCACGGACCGCCTGGTCAATCTCATGCTCGAGCGGAAGGGCGAGGGCTACCTCCTCGTCGACGCGAACGAGGACTCGGGCGTCGGCGCGCAGATGCTGTCGCTCATCGCGGCGGGCGACCTTCAGGGCGCCCGCGATTGGCTCGAGGCCATGCGCGACTCGAAGACGCTGCTGCCCGCCTTCGGCGAGGCCGTTCCCGAGGATCTGCGCCCGCTGCTGCCTTCGGGCGCCGCCGACGCCGCCTCCCTTTCGCTCGCCGCCGCGGCCCTGAGCCGGGGCTGCTCCGATCCGGCTCAGGCGCGGGCCTCCCTCAAGATCGCCGCCGCCGCGGCCGCCGCCGCGAAGGATCCCAAGCTGCGGCTCGCCTGCCTCGACCTGGCGCTCGGCTTCGCGGCCACGGCCAAGGACCCCTCGGTCGCGCAGCTCGCGGCCCTGCAGGCGGCCTGTCCCGGCGCCGGCGACGCCGCCGCCGCGCTGCGGGTCCGGGCGCTCGGCACGGCGGGGCTCCACGCCGAGGCGGTCGCCGCCGGCAGGGCCGCGCTCGCCGCCTACCCCAAGGACCTCGAGGTTCTCCGCGCCCTTCGATATTCGCTCGCGCTGGACGGTCGCCACGATGAGGCGCTGGAAATCGGCGAGGCGACCATAGCCGATCCGGCGGCCGACGCCGCGGACTACAACAACACGGCCTGGGAGATGCTCTTTCAGGCCAAGCCGGACTTCGGGATCATCGACTCGTGGGAGCTGCCCCAGCGGCTCAGGGCGAGCGCCTACTCGCTCCACACCCTGTGCTGTCTCTACGGGGCGGCGGGCAGATACGACGAAGCCCGCGCCGCCTTCGAAAAGTACCTCTCGACCAAGGGCGTGAAGACGGTCGACTCCTCGCTGTGGCTGGCTCATGGGCTTCTGGCGAGGAGCTTCGGGCTCCAGGACCGGGCCAGGGCCTCGCTGGCCCAGGCCGTGGCGACGGGACATCCCGACGATGCGACCGACTCGGCCGCCTTGGCCGCCCTGTGGGCGGCCAGACCTTGAGCAGGGCGAAACTTCGGTGCGGGAAGCCGCGGCTCTTGCCGCGGTTCCTTTTTCCGCGGCATAATGAGTCCATGATTTCGCGCCTTCGTAGCTTTTCGCGCGCCTTTTTCTTCGCCGCCGCGATTTTCGCTTCCGCACAGCTCGCGATTGCTCAGACTTCGGCGGCGGCGGCCGCCGCTCCGGCGTCTGCTGCCGTGACCGCTCCGGCGTCTGCTGCCGCGGCGGCGCCGGCGTCCGCTGCCGTAGCCGCGCCGGTGGCCGCTCCGGCGTCTCCTGCGGCGCTTGCCCCGGCCGCAGCCGCGCCGGCGAAACCCGATGCGCTCCTTCTGTACATGCAGGGGCGCGACCTCGAGTCGGCGGGCAAGACCTCCGATGCCCAGGCCAAGTACAGCCAGTCGGTCGCGATCTGCAATCGGGAACTGGCCCAGAATCCCAATCGCATCGAATCCTACGTGGTCAAATGCTGGAGCCTCCTGCGGCTCGGCAAATACAGCGACGTGATATCCAACGGGCAGACCGCGCTCAAGATCCAGTTCGACGCGCGGATCTCCGAGGTCATGGGCGAGGCCTATTTCTTCCTGGATCACATGAACGAGTCGCTCAAGGCGCTGCAGCGCTACGTGAGCGTGGTAGGCGAGGGCGGGGACCGCTTCTCCTCCGCGTATTTCTTCATGGGCGAAGCCTATCTCCGGCTCAAGCAGTACAATCACGCGGACATGGCCTACAGCATGGCAGTCCACGTGGATCCGGGCCTGCCGCGCTGGTGGTATCGCCTCGGCATGGCTTGCGAATCCCTCGGCGACTACAAGCGCGCCTACTCGGCCTACGCCAAGGCCGTGGCCCTGCGGCCGAGCTTCCAGGACGCGCTCGACGCGCTGGGCCGGGTCAAGCCCAAGGCGGGCCAGTAGGCGCCCTTCCCCGCGTCGGCCGGTCGGCCTCTGAGGTCCGGCCCGCCTTCCGGCTCCCCCTCCCTTACCAGCCGGCCCGGGGCGGCACGTCCGCCGGACCCGCCGCGGCCAGAACGCGGCGCATGGCCTCTTTCGGATCTCCCCCCGCCTTCACGATGCGCGACACCTTCTGCACGAAGATGGCGAGCGAGGATCCGCATATCTTCTCGTAGTAATCCTTGTAGAGCTCCGGTTCTCCCTCGTAGAGCCTGTATAGATCGAGATAGGCGTTGTTGATCTTGTCCATCGGGAAGTCGCGATAGCCCGCGTCGTGGAACATCGTCGCGGGCTGCGATTTGAAGGCGGCCGCCCTCTGCGCGATGATCTGCGCCTTGCGCGCGAGCTTTTCCTTCGGCGGCAGCGAGGACGAATAGACGGTCTGGAGTTCCGCCGCGGTGCCGCGCAGCCAGGCCGCGAAGGCGTCCTCGTCGGCGCGCTCCTCCCTGGCCTTCTTTTCCTCGGGCGAGCCGGGTCCGTGGACCGAGGCGAGGTAGATGAGCGAGCCCTCGCCGCCGACGAACGTGGCGAGCTCTTCGTTGAACCGATCGTGCCCGTGCGACCAGATGGTGGCGTGGGTCATCTCGTGGATGATCGTGTCGGCGACATCGGCCTCGCTGTAGGACGCCATGAAGGAAAAGAGCGGATCGGAGAGCCAGCCCAGGGTCGAGAAGGCGTCCACCGAGCGCGTGATCACGTCCAGGCCCTTCGTGCGCAGGCGCTTCGCTTCGGCCGCGGCTTCCTTCGGATCGAAGTAGCCGCGGTAGGGCAGCTTCCCGACCAAGGGATAGTTCCATTCGTAGGTGTCGAAGGACAGGGGAGCGCAGGCCGAGACGACCGTGGCCAGGCGGTCCGAGTCGAGAGTGACGATCGAGGTGTAGTTTTTCGTCTGCTTGAGACCGAACTGGGCGACGGCGAAAGCCTTGATCCGCTGGACCCGCTCGAGGAAGGCGCGGACCGCGGGGCTCGTGTGCGGGTCGGCCAGGGCCCTGGCCACAGGCACCGCCCGGGAGCGGAGCGAGAGGTAGCGGAAGCCCTGTTCGGTGACATAGCAGGATGAAAGGCCCATGACCAGCAGTAGAAGAATGAAAGAACGGACTATATTTCGCACGCGACCACTCTATAGCCCACGCCGCAGGCTCTGCAATATCCGCACCGTTCTGCGAGGAGCCGGCTTTTGAACCCCGGACTTCTCCTTGCTTTTCCCGCGCCGTGCATTAGAATGATCTAACGAACGAGCGCCGCTCGTGATGGCCACGCATTCCGAGCGGGCTCGAAGCTTATCCTTAAAGGAGCATCGTATGAAGCTTCTTCGTACCGCCGCGATCGTCCTCGCGGCCGCATTCGTCCTCGCCTCCTGCTCTTCGATGGCCAGCGGAGCCGTCTCAGGCGCCCTCGGCGCCGTGACGGGCGGCGCAGCCTCCGGCGGTCCGGTCGCCGGCGCGGCCGGGGCGGTCGCCGAATTCCAGTCAGGCGAGGTGCTCGCCTCCACGAGCACCCGCTCCGAGATGGATGCGAGCTTCCGCGTCGCGAAAGTGATCCAGCCGGCCACAGTCGCCACCAAGAACCAGGCCGAGGTCGTCTTCATCGAAGACGGCTCCAAATCCTGGGTCAACTATGTCGTCAACAGCCGCAAGGCCACCAAGGCCGACATGGTCGTCGGAGCCACCCTGTTCTACCTCTCCGGCTGGCAGAACCACGACGAAATTTCCGCGGATTCCTACCGCAAGGACAACTGGAATCTCGGAACGATCACCTCGGTGCAAGACCTCTACAAGAACTATGTCGAGATCAGCGGCAACTCCTTCAAGATAGACTATCTCCGCGTTCCCACCGATCCCATCCATTAGGTCTTCGTATCGCCGCCGCGGGGCTTAGCCGCGGCGGCGGAATCCTCGTCGCTCGGCCCATGCCCGCGCTCGCTTTACCCTTTCAGTTCCGGTCGCTATACTGCCTCGCCATGGAAGGACGAGCCGAAATCGCGCCGGAAGGGGATGTGTCGAGCGCCGCGGCACGAGCGGCGCCACCGGACCGGCTCGTCGGGGTTTCGGCGGCCGGAAACGCGACGCTCGACCCCGCGGCTAGCCCAGGCCTCGTCGCCGACTCGGCCTTCTTCGCTCCCTTGCGCGAGGAAACGAGATTTTATCTCGTCCGCCACGGCCAGAGCGAGGGCAACGCGCGCAGGATCATCCAGGGGAGGCGGGACTTCCGTCTGGACGAGGCGGGGCGGGCCCAGGCCGCGGCCGCGGGAACCTGGCTGGCATCGCAAAAAATCGGCGCAGTCGTCACCTCGCCCCTCGCGCGCGCCGCCGAGACGGGCCGTATCATCGCAGCGGCCTGCGGCCTGCCCAGGCCGCGACTCGACCCGACTCTCATGGAAATCGATACGGGCATGTTCTCGGGCATCTCGCTCGACGAGGCGCGTACGCGCTTCCCCGAGGCCTATGCGGCCTTCGAGCATCAGAGCTGGGACGGAGTGCCCGACGCCGAGAAGAGCGACTCGCTCTTCGAGCGGGCCATGAGCGCCTGGGATCTGCTGCGCGGCCTCGCTCTGGACGGGGAGCGATCCATCGCCTGCGTATCGCACGGCGGCTTCATTCAATGGCTCGTGCGCGCCACCTTCGGAGGCCGGAAATGGATGCCTCTCCTGCCCACGAGCAATTGCGGCGTCTTCGAGCTGCTCGTCACGCCGACCATGGCCGGCTATCCCGCGTACATGCAGTGGCGGCTCCTCAATTACCAGCCTGCCGCCGGCCTCTCGTCCCTGCCGCCGGTTTTCTGACGGCCTGAGCCTCTGCCTCCATCGCCGCGAGCCCGTCCCGGCTTGCGGAGCGCGCCGGCCGCCGGCTTTGGGCCTCGGCCCGGAAGCTAAAACAAGATCTTGGTTTTGAGCCCCGGAAAGCGGAGGAAGTCCCGGTCTCCGGTGGCGAGAACTGCGTCCTGCTCCATCGCCAAGGCCGCCAGATGGGCGTCGGTCACGAGGTTGCCGCCGGTGCCGGCGCTCAAGAGCAGATGCCGCAGAATCCCCGCGTGGGCTTGACCCGGATCGAGGGGCACAAGGGCGGGGTGAGAATGCAGATGATCGAGCCAAGCGCAGGCTTCATCGATGCTCAGAGGCCGGGGGAAGACTTTTTTGGACGTGGTAAGCCGCAGAAAGCCCAAATGAACGACCCACGGGAAGCCCAGCTCCTCGTCCCCCCGATTCAGGGTTTCCTCGAGCCAGGCCTTCGCTTCCCCATGGCGGACCGACGAGCGATCTACCGCGTAGAGCAGGACGTTGAGGTCGGGAATGATCACTTGCGCAGTTCCAGCTTTTCCGCCACCGCATCGGCTTCCATACTGTCTACGAGTTCCCAGGCCTTGGTGTAATCGAAACGGGCTCCCCCCAGCTCGTGTGTGGGGCATTCCCATGGTTCTCGTTTCCCCGAGGAGCGATCCAAGCCGGCTTCCAGGATTTCATTGACTACATCCTTGATGGGCCGATGCTCTTCTCCGGCTTTTGCATAGATGGATCGCATCAAACGATCTTTGACATCGAGAGTGGTGCGCATAAAAACATAGTACTTCATATAATTCGATATGGCAATATGCCCAGTAGGGGAATTGCCATCCACTGAAACTATCATGCGGATGAGGCTTTTCAAAACTCGGACGATTTTTGGAATTGGCTCAGGTGCCCTTTCTCAGGAGCTATCCAAACCTGCGGCATGGCGTAGGCTTTCGAAGAAAGCGGCACAGCCGCAAGCGATCGAGAAAATGGCTGATTTTAGGAATCGGCTCGGAGATTCAGGAGCATCTAGACCTCGCATCCCAGAAAATTATAATGGTAAGCATGAACATACTGCTCACCGGAGCGTCGGGCTTGCTGGGCCGGCCGCTTCTGAAACAGCTTGCAGGCCTGAAAGGCCTGACCAGAGTGATCGGGACCGCCCATTCGCGCCTCAAGGCGCCTCTGGAGAGCCTCGACATCACCGACGAAAAAGCCGTTCGCCTGGCCTTCGACCGGTGGACGCCCGACCTGGTGATCCATGCGGCTGCCGAGCGGCGGCCCGACGTGGTGGACCAGAACCCCGCCCTGGCCGAGCGGCTCAACGTGGGGGCCACGAGTCTCCTCGCCCGACTGACGGCCGAACGGGGAGCTCGCTTCGTCTACATATCCACCGACTATGTGTTCAACGGGAGCTCGCCCCCCTACGGGATCGACGCGGCCACCGAGCCTCTCAACGCCTATGGGCGCATGAAGCTGGCGGGCGAGCGGGCGGTGCACGAGGCTTACGGGAAGGGAAGCGAATTGCAGCCTCCCTCGACCGCGACCGCCGTGGCCTGGGCCGTCATCCGCATTCCCATCCTCTATGGAGACGTCGAGGCTCTCGCCGAGTCGCCGGTGACGGAACTGGCGATACGTCTCTTGGAACGGAGGCCTTTCAAGGCCGAGGACTGGGCGTCCCGGTATCCCGCCCACGCCGAAGACGTGGCCCGGGCGGTCGCTCTGGCGGCCCAGCGGCTCGCGTCGGGGGAAGGGGGGCTCTACCACTTCGCGGGAGCCGAGCGATTCACCAAGTACGGCATGGCCTGCGTGATGGCCGATATCCTGGGCCTGGACCGATCGCTGGTACAGCCGGACCCTCACCCGCCGGCCGGAGCCCCCAGGCCCAAGGATTGCCGGCTGGACGGTTCCCGGCTGACGAGCCTGGGCTTTGCGCCTCAGATACCCTTCCAGGAGGGTATTCGCCGAGCCCTCGCGCCCTTCATGGCCTGAACGGCCTCACTGGGGGCATTGCAGCCACAGCGGCTCGGAGGCGGGGAAGGGCGCGAGGACCTCGATCCGCTCGCCTGAGCGAGGCTGGGCGAAGCCGAGTTTGCGCGCGTGGAGCATGATGAGGCCGTTGCGCGCGCTGCGCCGCGCCCCGTACTTGAGATCGCCGCGGATAGGGAAGCCGGCGGCCGAGAACTGGGCGCGGATCTGGTGGTGCCTGCCGGTGATGAGCGAGACCTCGACGAAAAAGTAGCGCTCCGAGCGCCCGACGAGGCGATACTCGAGCACCGCCCGTTCCGCGGCGACAGGCTTTCCGCCCTCGCCCCGCTCTTTCGAGGGACCCTCGGCAGCGAGGGCGCGCACGACATTGCGCCTCTTGTCCCAGACGAGTCGATGCTCGAGTCTGCCCTGGTTCGGCTCGGGCTCGCGCTCGACACAGGCCAGGTAGGTCTTGTCGATCCGGTGGTCGCGGAAGGCGGCTTCGAGGGTGGAGAGGGCCTTCGGAGTCCTGGCGAACAAGACGGCGCCGGAGGCGCGCCGGTCGATGCGATGTGCCGCCTCCAGGAAGTCCGGCGTCCCGCGCTCCCTCAGCTCGTCCCGGAGCATGTCCTGAAGCGGCCGGTCGCCGCTCTTCTCGACCTGGACGGGAATGGGAGCCAGCTTGTCGGCGACGAGCAGTTCCTCGTCCTCGAATATGATCGTATAGGGTTTTTCGGTTTGTTCCATGCCCGACCATAGCACGCGGTCGTCGCCCGGGAGAAGCGGCGGGTAGCGCTGCACCGAAGCGGCGCGGGATGCACGGTCCTCTCCCTCCTCAAAGCGGCGCCGGCATGCTAGCATGGGAAAAGGCGCGCGTCCTCCCGGTTCGGAGCCGCGTTCGCCGCGGCGGTCCCGATCACGGGCGCCGCCGAATCGCTTCACGACAGGCAGGTACACATGAGCACGCACATCGCGGCCGCCGCGGGCCAGATCGCGGAAGGCATTCTCCTACCCGGCGACCCGCTGCGGGCCAAATTCATCGCCGAGAACTTCCTCGAAGAGCCGGTGCGCTTCAACGAGGTCCGCAACATGTTCGGCTACACGGGCCGGTACAAGGGCGAGCGCGTCTCGGTCATGGGCACGGGCATGGGCATGCCCAGCCTCTCGATCTACGTCAACGAGCTCATCCGCGAGTACGGCGTGAAGCGCCTCATCCGGGTGGGCACCTGCGGCGCCATGCGCAAGGAACTCGCCGTCCGCGACGTGCTGCTCGCCATGAGCGCATCGACCGACTCGGCGGTCAACAAGGTCCGCTTCCGGGGCATGGACTACGCGCCCACCGCTTCCTTCCGCCTGCTCCTGGCCGCCCGCGAGGCGGCCGTGGCGCGGGGAGTCTCGCCCCACGTGGGGCCGGTCGTCTCGAGCGACTCGTTCTACACCGAGGACCCGGAGCAGTGGAAGCTCTGGGCCTCCTTCGGCATCCTCGCGGTCGAAATGGAGACGGCCGAGCTCTACACGCTGGCCGCCAAGTTCGGCGTCGAGGCCCTGGCCATCCTCACGGTGAGCGACCACCTGGTCTCGGGCGAGGCGACCCCCGCCGAGGAGCGCGAGAAGCGCTTCAAGACCATGGTCGAGATAGGCCTGGGAGCGCTGCTCGCGAAGCAGGGCGCTTAGGCCTTGCCGCCGAGCTCGAGGATGAGCTCGACCTCGCCGCGCGAGATCTTCACGGCCCTGGCTATCTCGTCGACGTTCCAGCCCTGGCGCGCGAGCTTGCGCACCGTGTCCTGGACCGTCGAGGGGGGCGCGCCGCGCTCGCGCCGGCTCCCGCCCGAGCCCTCTTCCTTGAGGAGGGTCGAGAGGAGCTTGAGCTGCTCCTGCGCCTTGCGGTCTATCTCCTCCAGGCGCGTCTCGGCCCGGGCCAGCCACTCGCGCGCCTTCTGCACCTCGGCGATGCGCTTCTCGGCGTCGGAGATGATGCCGTCGAGATCGCCCAACTTGCGCACGGCTTCGTCGGTCTTGTCCTTGTCGGCGGCGAGCTGATCCACCGAGCGCCGGAGCTCGGCGATGCGGTCGGGCAGCTTGCGGACCTCGCCGCCGAGGGCTGCCACCGCCTTCTCGACTCCCTGGACCGCCTGGAAGTTCTTGTCCACCGCCTCGGCCGTCGCGTCGAGGACTCCCGATTTCTTCTCGAGCCGCTCGTACTTGCCCTCGGCCTCGTGCGCCAGTTCCAGGACCTTGCGGATCGTGGTCTGGGCCTCGGTGACGGCGTCGGCTTGGCCGGTGACCTCGTCGAGGCGCTTGTCCACCGTCTGGGAGATGGTCGCGAGCCGGGTGAAGTCCTCTTCGAGCGCGTCGATCCGGCGCTTTTCGGCCAGGAAGCGGGTGAGCTTCTGGTTGACCTCGTCCTCGAGGCGCTTGACCCTGCCGACCTGGGTCTCGATCTCGGCGACCTCCGCCCGGCGGGCTTCGAGGCGCGCGAGATCGGCCTTCATCGATTCCAGGCTCTGGGCGAGGCGTTCCTTGAGTTCGTCGGTGCGCTCGAAGACCTTGGTCTGGGCCGTGAAGTTCTTCTGCTCGCGGTCGATGTCGGAGAGGACCTGCGAGATGCGCGCGGCCTCGGACTCGACCTTGGTGAAGGACTGGGCCCGGGCCGATTCGAGCTTGAGGGCCAGATCCTGGATCGCGTCCTTGTATTCGCGCAGCTTGCCTTCCGAATCGGTCTGGGCTTCGCGGCGTTTCTTCTCCAGGTCGGCCAGCAGGGCCTCGTAGCCGCGCGAGAAGCCTTCGAGGGCGCCGGCGATGCGGGAGGAGAGGTCCTGCCTGAGCTCGGCGGTGCGGTCGGCGAGGCCGGCGAGCTCCTTGGAGATGCGCTCGCGCTCGGCCTGGGCCGCCTGGACGAAATTGTCGCGCTGGCTCTCGTAGTCGCCGCGCGCCGACTGGACAAGGGCCGTGGTCGCCGTGACGAAGGCTTCCAGCTCGGAGCGCAGGCTCCCTTCCGCCTTGGCGACGGCGTCGCGGAAGCCCGCGCGGAAGGCCTCGGCCGCCTGCTCGACATCCTCCCGGGCGGAGCGGACGCGCTCTTCCTCGGCGCCGAGGGCCAGGCCGAGGGCCTCGACCCTGGCCTGGGTCTCCCGCTCCGCCGCCTTGACCCGTGCCTGGGTCTCGAGCGAGAAGCGCGAGATCTCGCCCTCGACGTAGGCCTGCGCCGTGGCGCGCGCGGCGGCGGCGTCCTTGAGCACCGCTTCCTTGAGGGCCGCGAGCGTCTCGGCGGCCATGCCGCTCTGGGCCTGGATTCCGTCCTGGACCGCCGATACTCGTTCGCGCATCGTGTCCATCTGGTCCTGGAGCCGGGCCTGGGTCTCCGACAGCTTCGCCCGCGTCTCCTCCATGACCGCCCTTTCGACGGACGAGCGCTCCTCGGCCGCGCGGACGGCGAGGTCGGAGAGGGAGCGGTCGAGCTCGTCGCGCCACTGCCCGAGCCTGGCCTCGGCGCTCTCGCTGCGCGCCTTGAGGTCGGCGAAGAACTCGTCCTCGAAGACCTTGAGCTTCTCCGAGACGTTGTCGTAGGCGCGCTGCTTGAGCGCGTCGAGCTCGTCCTCGAGGGCCTTCATGCCCTCGCGCAGGCGGCCGGCCTCCGCCGTGAAGCCTTCCTCGAAGCGGAGCCGCCGGTCTTCGAGGGCGCGCCCGAAGGCCGCGAAGTCGTTCTCCACCCGGCGGGCGGTCTGGTCCATCGAGGAGCGCAGCGCCTGGTCGAGGGCGCCGATCTCGGCGCCGGAGGCCTCCAGGCGCTCGAAGCGGGCCTCGGCCTCGGAGCCGTACTCGGCGAGGCGCTTGCCGAACTCCTCGAAGGCCCGCGCCGTGAGGGCCGCCCCCTCGGAAGCGAGGCGCGACTCCGTCGCGGCGAGCTCGCGCGAGGCGCGGCCCGCGGTCTCGGCCACGGCGGTCTCGGTCATGGCCACCGAGGCGGCCGAGGCGGCCACGCGCGCCTCGGCTTCCTCGAGCTTGGCGCCGAGGGCTTCGGCCTGGGAGGACAGCTCCTCCCGCATCGAACCGAGGAGGCCCTCGGATTCGGCCTTCCACTCGGCCTTGAAGGTCTTCACGATGCCCTGGGTCTCGGCGACTTTTTCCTTGGCGAGGACGCCGAGCTGGGCGAACTTGTCCTCGATGAGTTCCTTGAGCCGGCCGGCCTTCGTGTCGCTCGACTCCTTGAGCTTGGCGAAAGCCAGGTCTTCGAGGCGCTCGGCCTCGACGCGGGCGCGCTCGAAGCCCTTGGCGAGCTCGCGCTCCAGCTCGGTCCTTCCGGCCTCGGCGCGGTGGATGGCCTGGGTCGCCTCGGTCTTGGCGCGGTCGAGCGCCGCGGCCGTGTCGGCGAGCCGCGACTCGACGCCGGCGACGAGCTCGCCCTTGAAGGCTTCGAGTGTACGGCCGGCGTCGTCGGCGAAGGCGCGCTTGAGCTCGGGTATCTCGCGGTCGATGGCGGCCATGGTGGCGGCCGCGGCGTCGAGTTTGCGCGACACCGATTCGGTGAAGTCCGACTCCTCGTGGAGCCGCATGAGGTTTTCGTCGACCTGGGCGGTGAGCTTCATGAGCCGCGAAAGGGCGTCGTCGTATTCGGCGAGGCGCTTTTCGATGTCGCTGATGGCCTGGGCGCGGGCCGCAAGGCCCTCCTGCACGCCCTGGATCCGGTCGAGGGCGACCTTGGCCGCCTTCTGGCGCACGTCGAGCTCGATCCCGAAGCGCTTCAGGTCCTCGGCCCGCTTCTCGACGTAGGCGTCGAGTTCGTCGCGGAGTCGGTCCGCGTACTTCTTCAATTTTTCGAGGGAGCGATTGTCCCGGTCTATCTGGCGGTAGACGACCAAGACCACCAGGACGAGGCCAAGAATGATAAAGTCCCCGATCGTGAAGAGCATGCGGAACTCCAATGGTTTCTACGATTTCCGCGGCAGTATAGACCATTTGCGGCCCGAACGGAAGCGCCGCGAGGGCTTTCCCGCCGGGGCGCGTCGGAGCTATCGTGGAGATCATGCTTCGAAGATACCTGCACCCTCGTCTCGCTTCTCTCGCCGCCCTCGCGGGCTTCGCTCTATCCCTTTCCGGGGCGGCGGCCCTCGGGGCCGAGAGCCCCGGAACCCTTCTCGTCGCGCCGGGCAGCGCCCGTCAGGGCGATCCGGTCCTCGTCTGGGCCCTTTCCACCGCGGACCTCAAGGACAGCGAGCTGCTGCTCGTCGACGCGGGCTCGGTTGCGGTCGAGCGCTCGCGGGCCTTCGCGGCTCCCGCTTCGCTTCTCGCCGGCGCGACGTCTACGGGAGCCGCGGCGCCTGCGGCGGGTACGGTGTCTGCTGCCGGCGCGACGAGCCCGGCTCCGAAGGTGGCACTTTTCGGCTATCTCATGGCCATACCGGATGAGCTTGAAAGCGGATCGTATCGCCTCGTCCTCGAGGGGGCAGGCAGCCCTGTTTCCCAGTCCTTTGTGGTCGACCCTCGGCACTTTCCGCTCGAGAGGATAGCCCTCGATCGGGAAAACAGCGACCTGCTCTCGAAGCCGGATCCGCGCAAGATAGCCGAATCCCGGGTCCTCGACGCCCTCGTGGCCAGGGTCGACGACAAGGCGGTGTTCATCGACTCGGGCGATTTTCTGCGTCCGGTCACGCCGCTGCGCACGACGGCGGGCTTCGGAGACCGTCGGCGGTATCTCATCGCGGGCGGCGGCTCCGAATCCAGCGTGCACAACGGCGAGGACCTGGCCGTCGTCACGGGGACGCCGGTGCTGGCCTGCGAGCGCGGCAAGGTGGTCATGTGCGCGGATCGGGAGGTGACGGGGCTCACCGTGGTGGTGGAGCACCTGCCGGGCCTCTATTCCCTTTACTTCCATCTTTCCTCGATCGCGGTGTCGGAGGGGCAGATGGTCGAGCGCGGGGAGCGCCTGGGGCTGTCCGGCTCCACGGGGCTTTCGACGGGCCCCCACCTGCACTGGGAGCTGATAGCCGCGGGCCGCGCCGTGGACCCGGAACATTGGGTGGGGGCTCCGCTACTTGACACGAAACGGATTGCGACTACAATACCTTCGCTATTAGAAGGGAGGTGATTCCTATTAGGCAGATTATCGTGGACGAGAGTGAGCCCCTCGAGAAGGCCATAAAGCGCTTCAAGCGCATGGTCGAAAAGGAGGGCATCATCCGCGAGTGGAAAAAGCGAGAGTTCTTCGAAAAGCCTTCCACCATCAAGAACCGCAAGCAGAAGGCCCTCGCGCGCAAGCTGCTCAAAAAGGCGCGCAAGCCCCGCGACTCCAAGGGCGGGTACTGATCGCCTCCCTCAATCACGAAGATTTACGTGCAAGGCCGCAGGGGCCGCCATTCGATCTGGCGTCGCCCGTGCGGTTTTTTTATTGGATGAGGCTTTTGGAAGCCGGACGCTTTTGGGGCCGGTTCCAGAACTCGGTCGGTTTTGAAATCGGCTTCGCATTTGCGGAAACGGGGGACGAGACATGCAGACGAATCATGGCGGTCGAGGCGGCGCGGCGGTGAAGGGCGGGGTCTCGGGGTCGAATATCCCGGGCATCCTCGTGGCGGCGGCGCTCGCCCTCCTCTTGGCTCTGGCGGCGGGCTGCGCCTCCAAGAGCGAGGACTCCGGCGGCACCGACAGGCCCAACCCGAAGCTGAAGACCGCCGAGCTGCGCGTCGGCCCCGCCACGATCGAGGCCGAGATCGCCCGGACCGGGATCGAGCGCGAGCGAGGGCTCATGTTCCGCACGAGCGTGCCCGACGGCACGGGGATGCTCTTCGTCTTCGGCTCGGACCAGCACCTGAGCTTCTGGATGAAGAACACGCTGCTGCCCCTCTCGCTGGCCTACATCTCCTCCGACGGCACGATCACGCAGATCGTCGACCTGATGCCGAAGTCGCTCGAGGCGGTGCAGTCGGACCGATCGGTGCGCTACGCCCTGGAGGTCCCCCAGGGCTGGTTCGGCCGCGCAGGGGTCAAGGTGGGCGACCAGGTCAGGATTCCTCCTTTGGAGTGAGCCTGCGAGGCTGTGCCTGCGGAGCCGGGCCCTTGGGCGATGCCCGAGGGGCCCCGGTTGAAATTGACCATCCGCGCTCCGCTCGATACCTTGTTCTCATGGGGGATTTTCATGCTTGAGATAGTCACCTACGGCGACGAGATGCTGACGACGAAGGCCGAGCCGGTGAGGGAATTCGGCCCCGAGATCGTCCGGCTGGCCGCCGATATGCTCGATACGATGCGCCGCGGGCGCGGCATAGGCCTGGCCGGGCCGCAGGTGGGGCGACTCTTCAGGATCTTCGTGGCGCAGGTCGACGACGACAAGCCGCGCGTCTTCATAAACCCCGAGATCGTGCTCACTTCCCAGGACGAGTCCGACTATGAAGAGGGCTGCCTTTCGCTGCCCGGGCTCTACGTCGGGGTCAAGCGGCCCGCCGCGGTCAAGATGCAGGCCTGGAACGAGAAGGGGCGCCCTTTCACGACCGAGGCCGACGGCCTTCTGGCCCGGGTCATGCTCCATGAATACGATCATCTCGACGGCATTCTGTTCATAGATCGGCTCAGCCCGGCCAAGAGGGAACGCGCGCTCGGCCAATACTTGCGCATGATCCGCATGTGAAGCCCCGCCCGCCGGGGCGCCTAAGGAGGAACTCGTGCGCGTGCTTTTCGCGGGCAGCCCCGATATAGCCGTACCCACGCTCGTGCGTCTGTCGTTCGAGCACGAGATCGTCGGCGTGCTCACGAACCCCGAGTCGCAGAAGGGCCGCGGCCTCGCTGCCTCGGTCACCGCCGTGGCCGAGGCAGCCGACGTCCTGTCCAAGGGACGGCTGCCCATCCTGGCCTTCGAGCGGCTCGGCGCGGAGGCCCGGGAGGCCGTGGCGGCGCTGCAGCCCGAGATCCTCGTCTCTTTCGCCTACGGCCGCATCTTCGGGCCGCGCTTCCTGGCGCTCTTTCCCCGGGGAGGCCTCAACATACACCCGAGCCTCCTGCCGCGCTACCGCGGCCCGGCTCCGATTCCCTACGCCATCCTGAACCGGGACGCCGAGACCGGCATCGTGGTGCAGCGCATCGCCCTCGAACTCGACTCGGGCGAGATCCTCGGCGAGGAGCGCCTGCGCCTGAACGGCCTCGAGACCTCCGAGGACTTAGCCGAGACGGCTGCCATCGTGGGCGCCGACCTCGCGTCGCGGGTGCTCGAGGAGATCGAGGCCGGCCGCGAAAGTTCCCGCCCCCAGGTCGGGGAGAGTTCCTATTGCTCGCTGCTCAGGAAGGAAGACGGGCTCATCGACTGGTCGGCCTCGGTGCTCGACATCGACGCCAAGGTCCGGGCTTTCTACCCCTGGCCGGGCGCCTTCACCTGGCTGCGCGGCCAGAGGCTCAACGTGCTCGAGGCCTTTCCCTATCCCCACGTCACCTTCGCCGCCGGCCCCGGCAGCCTCGACTTCGAGGACAGCGCGCCGGGAACCATACTCGGCCTAGACAAGGCGCGAGGTATAATGGTACAAACGAAAGACGGCCTCGTCGCCCTTAGGCGCCTTCAGATCCAACATAAAAAGGCCTTGCCGTTCCGGGAATTCGCGAACGGCATGCGCGGCTTGGTCGGCGCAGTCCTGGGGCGCCCGCCCTCGGAGGATACGGACCGCCCATGAAACTCAACTTCAAGCTCCCTCGCCTTTCCAGACTCTCGAAGATCAAGGATTTTCGGCTGCCCAGCATTCCCCTCGACCTGCACAAGCTCGAGGACCTGGACCGCGAGCATTACCGCATCGCGGCCTACGCCCTCGCGGCCCTGATCGTGCTGATGGCCGTGGCGGGGGTCACCGCCTTCTTCCTCTCGCTCCGCGGGGCCGAGGAGACCATGGTGCCCGACGTCCGCGGCATGGAGCTGACCCAGGCCCTGATCAGGATGCAGGACAAGGAACTGTATCCGCGCATCGCCCTGCGCTTCACCGACAATCCCCTCGACCGGGGCAAGATAGTCGATCAGTCTCCCATGGCCGGCACGATCGTCAAGGCCGGTCGCCGGATCCAGCTCGTGGTGAGCCGCGGCGCCATTGCCGACCGCGTGGAGAATTTCGTCGGTCAGGACCTGGACGAGGTCAGGATCCACCTTCAGACCCTCTTCGCCACCTCCCGACCCCTGCTCACCATCAAGGATCCGCCCGTCTACCTCTACGACAAGTCGCCTGCGGGCACGATCCTCGCCCAGAAGCCCGTCCCCGGCACGGAAATAGCCGGTCCGACCGTCCTCGAGTTCGTGGTGAGCCGCGGCATGCAGAAGGCCCAGGTCAAGGTGCCTGCCCTGCTCGGCCTCTCCATCGACGACACGCTCGCCGCGGTCGAAGGCACGACCGTCGACGTGGTCTTCTCCATGCGCGATCCCATGAAGAACGAGAAGCCGGGAGTCGTCGTCGCCGAGTTCCCCTCGGCGGGCAGTCTCATACCGCCCACCTCCAGCGTGACAGTCACCATCACGACCCCGGCTCCGCAGAAGGGCATGGTCGCCGGCGTCTACAGCCGCCAGCTGCCCCAGTACCCCTATCCGCTCAAGGTTTCGCTCGAAGTCATCAGTCCCATGGGCGAGCGCACGCCGCTCCTGACGGTCCGTCACCCCGGCGGGCTGTTCACCGCTCCCTACGATCTGCCCGTGGGTTCCATGCTGGTCCTGTCCGTGCTCGACCGCGAAGTGCCGCCGAGAGTCGAGGTAGGCACGCAATGACCGAGCGGGGCGACCGGGGAGCTTCCGCGGGGAAGCGCCTCCAGGCGGCCGCCGCGCCGGAGGGAGCAGAGCTTCCTTCCGGCGCGGGGCCGCTTTCGCCCCAGGGTCGCGGCGCGCGCAGGCGACGCGTCGGCCGCCCGCTCGCCGAGTCCGAGGATGCTCCTTCCGTTCCGCTCCAGCCGCGCCGGGCTTCCCGCGGCAAGGGCGACGCCGCGAAGCTCTGCTTCGTGGAAGTCGTGTATCTCTACCTGTACGACATCGGGCGGAGTGTAGACCTGCGGAAGGTGGCAGCCCTGATTCCGGCCCACACCGACGTCGGCATAGTCAAGCGCCGCGATACGCCCGCCTCCATCACCCTGCCCAAGCCCCTCATCCTCCAGATCGGCGAGCAGGAGTGCCAGGACCTCGGCGGCTTCGACTGCTTCTCGGCCCACATGAAGATCTACGCCGAGGGAGCGGTCACGGTGATCGTCCGCGTCAAGGCCAGACTCCCCTTCGGCGAGCTCCACAGCCTCAGGGATCGGGCCGTCATCTTCGGCGGCGAGGCGAGGACCATGGCGGGGCTCGCGGAGTTGTCCGCGCGAAACCTCATCGAGGGCATACGCCCCGCGGTGACCGAGCCCCGCGACTTCGACGTCATGGACAACGAGACCTACACGGCCTTCTGCCTCCTCGACTGCGAGGGAAACCCCGGCGCCTTCCTGAACCGCAACCGCGACTACGTGGCCGCCCTGCTCATCGGCGAGGACCCGAACTCGGTCCTCCACGAGTCGCAGATCACGGCGACGCTCGGCAAGCCCTTCTCCTACCACGAGCACGATCTGGCCGTCTTCGACCTGGACCGCTGCCTCATCATAGATTCCTCGGCGGACTACGAAGACCTCCTCCTCATCATCGAGCACGCCAACTACCAGCTGCTCGAGCTGCGGGTGCTGGACCATCTGCTCGACGAATGGCTGGACGAGGCCGAGGACGACGTGCGGATGCTCTACGGTCCCGGCTCGCGCCGGCATCGGGGCAGGGGCGCCGCGGCGAGGGAGAAGCTCGCCAAGATCCAGGCCCTGCGCTTCGAGTCCCTGTTCATCCTCGAGAACCTCGAGAACTCCTCCAAGATCATCGGCGACTACTACCTCGGGCAGATCTACGGGAGGCTCAATTCGATCTTCAGCACCGAGGGCTGGAAGTGGTCGGTCGAGCGGCGCCTGGAGACGCTCCAGGACGTCTACGACATGGTGAAGAACGACTCGGGCGAGGAGCGCATGGTCACGCTCGAGATAATCTTCATCGTCGTCTGCATCATCTTCCCCCTCGTCCAGATTCTCCAGGTGATGATCACGAGCAGCGAGACCACCCGCGCGGCCGATCAGGCCTCCGCCCTCATCCGGCCTCTCGGGGACGAAGGGCAGGGCATGTCGGCGCCGTCGGAACTTGCTCCGGCAGGGGCGGGTCCGGCCGACGCGGCTCCCGACGGGACGGACGCGGGCGGCGCTCCCGGCCTTCCTGGAGGGCGGCGATGACGACCGAAGAGCGCCGCGGCCTGTGGCGCTCGCTGGGCGTGCTCGAGGACTGGCTCCTGGGCGGGGTGCGCCGCGAGGTCGCCGAGCCGGATTTCGAGGGCGACAGCCTCGTGGCCCTGGCATCCGAGATCGGCTCATGTTCGAGCTGCCGCCTCGCCGAGACGCGCAAGAAGGCCGTACCGGGCCAGGGGGTCGAGTCGCCCCTGGTCATGGTGATCGGCGAGGGGCCCGGAGCGGAAGAGGACGAGCGGGGACTGCCCTTCGTGGGGCCAGCGGGGCGGCTTCTGGACAAGATGCTCGCCTCGGTGGGCCTGGACCGCGACCGGAATTGCTTCATCGCCAACGTGGTGAAATGCCGTCCGCCCGGGAACCGCGATCCCGAGTCCGACGAGCTCGCGGCCTGCGCGCCCTACCTGCGCAGGCAGCTCGCCCTCCTGCGTCCCCGGGCCCTGCTCTGCCTGGGCCGCGTGGCCGCCCAGGCCCTCCTGGGCACATCCGAGGGCATCGGCGCGCTCAGGGGCCGCTGGATGAGCTTCGAGGGCCTGCCGCTCCTCGCCACCTACCATCCCAGCGCCCTCCTGCGGGACGAGGCGCTCAAGCGGCCGGCCTGGGAAGACCTCAAGCTGCTCCGCGACTTCCTGGCCTCCGCATCCGGCGAGGGCGCGGCAGGGGCCGCGGCGACGGCGGGCGCGACGGGGGCGGGCGGGGCTCCGGCGGGCGCGACCGGGGCTCCGGCGGGCGGATCGCCGGCGGGCGGGTCGCCGGAATCGGGCGCCGCCGGAGGCGACCGGCCGGTCGATGGCTGAGTTCCTCGAAGTCCTGTTCGACGTCCCGAAGCTCGGGGCCTTCACCTACCGGAACCTGGAAGACGCCCCCGCCGCGGTCGGCCGGAGGGTGATGGCGCCCTTCGGCAAGCGCGAGGCGACCGGCTTCGTCGTGGGCGAGCGCGCCGAGGCCGGCATCGAAGCCGACAAACTCAAGCGCATAACGCGTTTCGTCGACGCGGAGCCTCTCTTCGACGGGGCCACGATCGAGCTCGCGCGCTGGCTCGCGGGCATGTACTTCTGCGGCCCCGGCGAGGCCCTCGCCGCCATGCTGCCCTCGGGCAGGCGGGAGGGCGCGAGGCCGGCGGCCGGCGAGGGCCGCGCCGACGCCGAACTGGAGATCGAGGGCGAGGACGACTTCTCCATGGCCGCCGCCGGCCTCGAGCTCTCGGACGAGCAGGCCGGCTCCCTCGAGCGCATAACGCGCGGACCGGGCGGGACCTGGTACCTGTACGGGCTCACCGGCACCGGCAAGACCGAGGTCTTCCTGCGCGCCGCCGAGGCCACCCTGGCCGAGGGCCGCGGCGTCATCTACCTCGTGCCCGAGATAGCGCTGACCGGCCAGGTCATCGAGGCGGCCACACGGCGCTTCGGCGACCGCTGCGCCGTGCTCCACTCGCGGCTCCCGGCCTCGAAGCGGCTCGCGGAGTGGCGGCGCATCCTGCGCGGCGAGGCCGCCGTCGTGGTCGGCGCCCGCAGCGCGATCTTCGCCCCGGTGCGGAACCTGGGCCTCATCGTGATCGACGAGGAGCACGAGGGCGGCTACAAGGCCGGCTCGGCCCCCCGCTACCACGCCCGGCAGGTGGCCATGCGCCGGCGGGCGACCGCGGGCGCCCGCCTGGTCATGGGCAGCGCCACTCCCTCGGCCGAGGCCTGGAAGCTGATGGAGGAGGGAGGCATGGAGCGCCTGAGGCTCACGCGCCGGCTCTCCGGCGGCGCCCCTCCCGCGGTGGAGATCGTCGACATGCGCCGAGAGTCGGGGCCGATCTCCCGCCGCCTCTTCGAGGCCGTGCGCGAGGCCCAGGCCCAGGGGCGGCAGTCGATCCTCTTCCTGAACCGCCGCGGCTTCTCCTACTTCTTCCACTGCAACACCTGCGGCCACGAGATCCGCTGCAAGCACTGCTCGGTGTCGCTCACCTACCACAAGGACCGCGGCGCCCTGGTGTGCCACTACTGCGGTTTCCGCACCGAGCCGCCGCGCGCCTGCCCCGAGTGCGGCTCCCTCGACGTGGGCTGGTCGGGCTTCGGCACCGAGCGCGTCGAGGAGGAGGCCGCGCGGCTCTTCCCCGACCTGAGAATCCGCCGCCTCGACGCCGACTCGACCTCCCGCAAGGGCGAGCTCGAGGCGGCCCTCGAGGACTTCCGGGAGGGGCGGGCCGACATCCTCCTCGGCACGCAGATGGTGGCCAAGGGCCTCAACTTCCCGCGCGTGAAGACCGTCGGCGTGATCCTCGCCGACACGACGCTCAACCTGCCCGACTTCCGCTCGGCCGAGCGCGCCTTCTCGCTCATCGTCCAGGTGGCCGGCCGGGCGGGGCGCTTCTCGCCCGACGGCCGCGTGATCGTGCAGACCTACCGCCCCGAGAGCCAGGTGATCCGCGCGGCGGCGGCCATAGACCTCGACGCCTTCTACGCCTCCGAGCTGGCGACGCGGCGCGAGCTCGGCTTTCCGCCCTACGCCAGGCTCATCCGCGTCGTCTTCAGGTCGAAGGACCGCGGCCGCGCGGTCGAGGCGGCGCGCTCCTTCGCCGAGGCCGCCGCGGTCGCCCTGCCCGCGGGGGCCGAGCTCCTGGGTCCGGCCGAATGCCCCCTGGCCATGGTCGCCGGCACGCACCGCTGGCAGCTTCTGGTGCGCACCGAGGAGCTCGGCAAGGTGCACCCCGCCTTCGCCGAGCTCCTGTCGACCTTCCGCGTGCCGAGCACCGTCCGCCTGGAGCCCGACGTCGATCCCGTCAGCCTGATGTAGGGCCCCGCTTCGGAGGCCTGCCGGACCGCGCGAGGCCCTTCGGGGGCATGCCCGCAGGTTCAGGGAAGGCCGTAGATGCCGGCCGCGTCGAGCGCCGTGTAGAGGCGGGCCGCCCGCTCGCGGAGCGCGGCGTAGACCGCCGCGGTCTCGGGATTCGGCAGGTAGGCGCGGTCGCCGGCGCCGCTTTTGCCGGAGCTCGGCGCGCCGGGGTTCGGTTCTGCGCTTGGCGCGTCTGCGCGCGGCGGGGCTGCGCGCGGCGCGGCAGCCGTCGCCTGCGCCGCGCGCGTGGCGGCCTCGGCGGCGGCGAAGGCGGCGGCGTGGCTGTCGTAGAGCCCGAGCCGCACCGCGGCCGAGATCCAGGCGCCGCGCGCGGTTGCCTCGCCGTCGCCCGAGCGCAGGACTCGGCGGCCGTAGAGGTCGGCCTGGATCTGGTTGTAGAGGGGAAGGTTGCTCAACCCTCCCGACACACGGACCTCCCGCGCGGCCCCGGTCAGGGCCTCGATGAGCGACACGTTCTGCGCCATCTCGGCGGCTATGCCTTCGAGGAGAGCCCTCGCCATATCGCCGCGGCTCGTCCCCAGCGAGAGGCCGAAGAAGAGCCCCTTGGCGTTCGGGTTCCAGTGCGGGCTCCCCGCGCCCTTGAAGTGCGGCAAGAGGAGGACGCCGTGGGCGCCGGGCGGAGCTGCCGAGGCCTCCTCGTTGATGGCCGCGAAACCGGCCTCGGCCCCGCTCGCGTCGTAGAATTTTTCCTTGAACCAGGCGTACAGGGCTCCCGAGCTGAGGATGCCCGCCTCGACGATATAGTTGCCCGGCGTGGCCGCCACGTTGCAGGACAGGCGCATCAGCCCGTCGAAGACCGGACGGTCGGAGAGGCCGATGACGTAGGAGCCCGTGCCCGTGTTCGCGACGAGCTGTCCCGGGGCGAGCAGCCCCATGCCGAGGGCGGCGCACTGCTGGTCGCCGCCCGCCGAAACGAGGGGCAGGCCTTCCCGCAGGCCCGTCGCGCGGGCCATCGAAGGCGTCAAGGCTCCCGCCACCTCCCCCTGATCGACGAGGCTGCAGAGCCGGCTCCTCTCGACCTCGAAAAGCTCCAGGAGCCCGGGGTCCCATTCGCCGCTCGCGAGGTCGAAGAGGTTCGTCCGGCTGGCGAGCGAGCGGTCGGTCACGAAGCCGCCGGTCAGGTGGAACACGAGATAGTCGTGGATGCCGAGCATCTTGTGCGTCCGGCCGAAGACCTCGGGCCGGTTGCGGCGCAGCCAGGTCATCTTGACCGCGGAGAAGACCGGCGAGATCCGCAGGCCGGTCTTCCGGTAGACATAGGATTGCCGCTCCCCGAGCTCGCGGCAGATGGGTTCGGTGCGCTGGTCCTGCCACATGATGGCCGGATGCAGGGCCTCGCCGCGCTCGTCGACCGGTATGACCGAGGAGCGCTGGGAGGCGAGGGCCAGGCCGAGGATCTCGACCCCCGCGCCGCGGGCCGCCTCGGCGCAGGCCGAGAGGATCCGGACGAGGGCGCCCTTCCAGGTGGAAGCCTCCTGCTCGACGCGGCCGTCGGGGAAGAAGGTGGGGGGATTGGTGCGCTGTTCCGCGGCCAGGACGGCGCCGCGCTCATCGAACAGGATGGCCCGGATGCTCGTCGTGCCGGCATCGATGGTCACTATGCCGCGCATGGCACCTCCTCGTTTTCATGCTCCCGACTATCGATCGCAGGATGCTTCGAAGGATAGCGTCTCCATTCGCCGCCTGTCGAGATGCAATTTGGGCAGAAAATGATAAAAATGATCGATTCTTGATTTGCATAATCATGCCGCAGCGATTATCATTCGCCTGTCCGAGCATTTCGGGCGAATGGAAGGGGCTATGGCGTCGGGATCGATCGTCTATGACCGTCAGATGCGCATTCTCGACATTCTCCGGCAGCGGGGCGAGGCCCGGGTCGAGGAGCTCAGCGGGGATCTCGATGTGTCGCAGGTCACCGTCCGCCGCGACCTGGATTTCCTTTTCAAGAAAGGGCTCCTGCTCAGGAAACATGGCGGCGCCGCCCCGCTTTCCTCCCAGGCCGAGATCGTGCCGGAGCGGCGGCTGGCCGACAAGGGCATCACCAACATCGCGGAGAAGAAGAGAATCGCCGAGCGCGCCGCCCAGCTGGTCGGCGACGAGGACATCCTCTTCATGAACTCGGGCTCCACGACGCTGTTTTTCCTTCGAGCCCTGGCGCGCAAGAAACTCAGGATAATCACGAACAACGCGGCCGCGATCGGAGCCGAGCGCGATCCCCTCATCGAGCTCATGATCCTGGGCGGCGAGTACCGGGACCAGTCGCAGTCGCTGGTGGGGGAGTTCGCTCTCAACACCATCAAGGACATCTACAGCAGCAATACGATTCTGGGCACCAATGGGCTGAGTCTCGAGCAGGGGCTCACGACGAGCGTGTACCAGGAGTGCAGCATCAATCAGGCGATGATCCGCAATACGCACGGCAAGGTGATCGTGCTGGCCGACTATTCGAAGATGGGCAAGGTATCCAATTTCGTCTCCTCGCCCCTCTCCTCGGCCCATGTCGTAGTCACCGACGACAAATGCCCCGAGGATTTCAGGCGAGGCCTCGAGGAGCAGGGCATCCACGTGATTATCGCCTGAAATGATCATATAATGATCATTAAAGCATATTTAGAATGTAAGACTATTTAATCAATCATAGTATGAGCGAATTTTCTTGCGTGTTGACCAATCCGGGTATAGGATGCGCTTTATCACGTGTGGCTCAAGCTTCATCCAATTCCTTAGGGGAGGGCAATCGTGGCGAAATCCAAGATTCTCGCGCTGTCTCTCTGCGCCTTGGCGGCTTTTTCGCTGAGCGCGCAATCGAAGACATTCAAAATCGGCTATCTGCCGACCAGCATCGGGCAGCCCAACACCAACGCTTGGCAGGCAGGCATGATGAGGGTCTTCTCGAAGGAGCCCAACGTCAAGCTCGTGGCTCTGGATCCGCAGCTCAGCGCCCAGACCCAGGTCGGCATGATGGACGACCTCATCAGCCAGAGCTGCGACGCGATCGTGCTGCAGCCTGTCGACGCCGCCGCCCTGTCGGGCTCCGTGCGGAGAGCCGAGAGCCAGGGCATCTACGTGGTCACGCTCAACACGGCTACCCTGCAGCCCCATACGGCCAGCGTGCAGATGGCCGACATCGCCGCCGGCTACCTCGTGGGCCAGGAGATGGGCAGGCAGATCCACGGCCGGGGCAACGTGGCCATCATCGAGTCTCCGCCCGGGGCCACGCTCGGCGTCAACCGCGAGAAGGGCTTCCGCGAGGCCATCGCCAAGCTCTACCCGGGCATCACGGTCGTGGGCGCCCAGGTGGCCGAAGGCTGGAAGAAAGAGAACGCCATCACCATCATGAACAGCTTCCTCCAGGCCAATCAGGAACTGGACGGAGTGTTCGCGGTGAACGACAACATGGCCGAGGGCGCCATGATCGCCGCCGAGTCGGCGGGGCGCCTGGCGCAGATCAAGATCTGGGGCGCGAACGGCCAGAAGAGCACCCTGGATCTCATCGAGCAGGGCAAGATAGCCGGCACCGCCTACAACAACTGCTTCGCCCAGGGCGAGCAGGCCGCGAAGATCGTGATGAATAGCCTGGCCAAGGGCCGGCTCGCCTCCATCCCGACCAAGACCGACGTCATCCAGATTCCGCCCTTCGCCGCCATGAAGGGCACCGTTTCCCAGATATCCCAGCAGGATCGCTGGTAAGACGCGATCAGGCCGTCCGATAGCCCGCGACCCGCGGCATCGGACGGCCCGTCTCGGCAATTCCACCTTCGGCCGGAGGCTCCACCATGTCGCTCGCCGCCCTTCGACGCCTGATCCTCATAGGGCTCATGCTCGCCATCGGCGCCGCTCTCGCGATCGCGGACCATGTGTTCTTCACGATGGGCAATCTCATGACCATCCTCCAGCAAGGCTCCCTGACGGGCATCCTCGCCATCGGCTTCACCCTGGTCATGATCACGGCCGGCATCGACATGTCGATCGGCGCGGTCGTCGCCGTGACTTCCATGGTGGCGGTCAACTTCCTCTCCTACACGAAGATTCCCGTGCTCCTGTTCCTGCCCCTCTCGCTCCTCGTGGGCGTCGTCGTGGGCTCGCTCAACGGCTTCTTCATCACGCGTTTCAAGCTGCCCGAGTTCATCGTGACCCTGGCCATGCGGGGAATCCTGAGCGGGCTGGCCCTCATGATCGCGGTGCGCGACTCCACCGGCTTCATCCAGAATGTCTACATCCAGGACCCGACCTATCTCTGGTTCGGCGGACAGGTCGGTCCCGTCTACATAGTGACCATCGCGTTCCTCGTCCTCGCCTTCTTCACCCAGCTCTTCATGAAACGGACCCGCGCGGGCACGAACATCTACGCCACGGGGGCGAACCCCGCCGCCGCGCGGCTCTCGGGCATCAACACGACGAGGACCATAGTCGGCGTGTATATCTTCTCGGGAGTCTGCGCCTCCCTGGCGGCCGTCTTCATCTCCTCGCAGATGATGACCGCGATGCCCGATCTCGGGATCGGCACCGAGATGGACGTCATCGCCGCGGTGGTCATCGGCGGCACGCCCTTCACCGGCGGCGTGGGCGACGTCTGGGGCACGGTCATCGGGGCCATCTTCCTGGCCCTGCTCAAGAACGGCATCACCGTGCTCGGCATCTCTCCCTGGATCCAGCCGATCGTCGTGGGCGGGATCATCGTGCTGACGGTGATAGCCGACGTCTGGTACAAGGACCTCGCCGAGGCCTCGGCCGCGCGCACCGCGCGGCGGGCGCGCGACGCGGCGGCCGACGGCGCCGCGGCGTAGGGGGCGGAGACAGCATGGAAACGAAGACAGCGGCCGGCCGGGTCCTGCTCGACTGCCGCGGAATATCGAAGTCCTACACGGGGCCGCAGGTCCTGGACGAGGTCGACTTCTCCGTCGACCGGGGCGAGATCCACGCGCTCGTGGGCGAGAACGGGGCGGGCAAGTCCACCCTCATCAAGATCGTCACGGGCGTCACCGATCGGGACTCGGGCGAGATAGTGTTCGCCGGCACGGCGATTCCGCGCTCCCACTCGAAGAAGGCGGCCCAGGAGCTGGGCATCGCGGTGATCTACCAGGAACTGAGCCTCATCCCCGGCATGACGGTGGCCCAGAACATCTACCTGACCAAGGAGCCGCGTTTCCGCGCCCTGCGCCTCATCGACATCCGCAGGATGAACGCCGACGCGCAGGCGCTGATCGACCGCTACGGCTTTCCGCTCAAGGCTACCGACCGGATCGACCGCCTGAGCATAGCGCAGCGGCAGACGGTGGAGATCCTCAAGGCCCTGTCGGACCGGGCCTCGCTCATGATCATGGACGAGCCCACGAGCTCGCTCACCTCGGCCGAGGCGACGAGGCTCTTCGACATCATCCGCAAGCTCAAGGCCGAGGGCATCAGCGTCCTGTACATCTCCCACCGCATGGAGGAGGTGTTCGACCTCTCCGACCGCGTCACCGTGCTGCGCGACGGCCGGAAGGTGGCGACCCTCGAGAAGGGAAAGATCAACCCCGCCGAGATCATCCGCCTCATGATCGGCCGCGACTTGAGCGAGAGCGACCGGGGCCACCGCATGACGCGAAAGGCCGGCGAGGTGGTACTGGACGTGCGCTCCCTGTCCTCGCCGGGGCTCTTCCGCGACATTTCCTTCGAGCTTCACCGGGGCGAGATCCTCGGCTTCGGCGGCCTCGTCGGCTCGGGGCGGACCGAGCTGGTGCGCGCGATCTACGGCATCGACGGGTACGACTCGGGAAGCGTCCGGTATCTCGGCAAGGACTACCGCCCCTCGGTGCGGGCAGCCATCGCCGGTGGCATCGGCTTCGTGCCCGAGGAGCGGCGGCTGCAGGGCATCCTGGCCCCGATCTCCGTCGCCCGCAACATCGGGGTGGCGAATCTCGACGTGCTGACCACTGCCGGCATGGTGAGCGGCCGGCGGGAGCTCGAGTTCGCCAAGCGCGGCATCGCGCTCATGAACGTGAAGCCCGACCTGCCCGATATGCCGGTGGGAAGCCTGTCCGGCGGGAACCAGCAGAAGGTCGTGCTCGGCAAGTGGCTCATCCGCGCGCTGAAGCTTCTCATAATAGACGAGCCGACCGTCGGCATCGACATCGGCGCCAAGGAAGAGATCTACGCCCACATCGAGCATCTCGCCGCGCAGGGCGTCGCGGTCATCCTCGTGTCCTCCGACCTTCCCGAGCTGACCCGCCTCGCCGACCGGATCATCGTGCTGCGCAAGGGCCGGATCATCAAGGAGTTCGACGAGGGCGTCGTGAGCGAAGAGGACGTGCTCCTCGCCTCGTCGGGCATAGTCGAAGGAGAGCGCCGATGAACGTCGCCAAGCTCAAGGCGGCCCTGCGGCTGCCCGCCGTCCTGGTCGCGCTGATGGCCGTCCTGACCATCGTGTCGCCGCGCTTCCTCACCATCAGCAATCTCTCGAACGTGCTCTGGTCGGTCTGCGTCATCAGCATTCTCGCCTCGGGCGCGATCTACGCCCCGATCACGGGCGGCATCGATCTTTCGATAGGATCCATTGCGGCCCTCACGGGCATCTTCGCCGACATCCTCATGAACCGCGCGGGCGTCAACTGGCTGCTCGCGATAGCCGCCACCATCGCGCTCGGCGCCTTCATCGGGCTGTTCAACGGCTTCATCACGACCAGGTTCAAGGTCAACGCCTTCATCGTGACCATGGCGGCCAAGACCTACCTCTACGGCATCGCGATGGTGATCTCGCAGGGGGGGATGAAGTCGATCCTGAAGCCGGCGCAGTTCCTCGCGATCGGCGGGGGGCGGAGCTTCGGCCTGCCGAACCCGATCTACATCATGCTGGCCCTCATCGTCATAAGCCACATCCTGCTCACCCGCAGCTCCTTCGGGCGGCGGGCCATAGCGGTCGGCGCGAACGAGGTGGCGGCCAGGCTCTCGGGCGTCGATCCGGACCGGACGCGCATGGCCGCCTACTCGGTCTCCGGCGCGACCGCGGCGGTCGGCGGCATCGTCCTCGCCTCGCTCACCCAGCAGTCCTTCGCGGGGGCCGCCTCGGGCATAGAGCTCGACGTGCTCACGGCCCTCGTGGTCGGCGGCACGAGCCTTCTGGGCGGCTCGGGCTCGGTCGCCGGGGCCTTCATCGGAGCCGTCATGGTGGCCTTCATCGGGAACGGCCTCAATCTGCTCAACGTCCCGGCGCCGTATCATCCTACGGCCACGGGCATCGTCATACTGCTCGCGCTCATCTTCAACATGGGCATCGCGCCGCGCAGGCGCGGCGCCGCGGGCGGCAAACACCTCAGGAGGACCTCATGAACCGACCGCTTTTGCAAGTCGCCCTCGACCATACCGACCTGGGCTCGGCCCTGGCCGCCGCGCGGATCCTGGCGCCGCAGGTCGACGTGCTGGAGGCGGGCACCATCCTCTGCTTCGCCGAGGGCGCGCGCGCCGTCGCCGAGCTAAGGGCCGCCCACCCCGACCACATCCTGCTCGCCGACCTCAAGGCCGCCGACGCCGGCTCCGTGCTCGCCGACCTGGTGTTCTCGCGCGGCGCCACCTGGATGACGGTCATCTGCGCCGCTCCCCTGCCCACCATGAAGGCCGCGCTGGACGTGGCGCGCAGGCACGGCGGCGACATCCAGGTGGAGCTCTACGGCGACTGGACCTTCGACCAGGCCCGCGCCTGGGCGACCCTCGGGCTCAAGCAGGTCGTGTTCCACCGGGGCCGCGACGCCCAGGCCGCGGGCAAGACCTGGGACGAGGCCGACATAGCCGCGATCCGGAAGCTGGCCGACATGGGCCTCGAGGTCTCGGTCACCGGCGGCCTGGAGCCGGAAGACGTTGCGCGATTCCGCGGCATACCGGTCAAGTGCTTCATCTCCGGCCGATCGCTCTACGGAGCGGCCGATCCGGTCGCGGCCGCCCGGGCCTTCCGCGCGGCCATCGAGCGCGAGTGGAAGTAAGGGGACCATGCCCCCGCTGCGCGTGCAAATCGAAAACGCAACCGATCTCTGAAAAGGAGCAGTGCATGTCCAAGATAGATACGATCACCAGGGAGTCCTGGATCCAGAGCACCTTCCCCGAGTGGGGCACCTGGCTCAACGAGGAGATCGAGAGCGAGGTCGTGAAGAGCGGCAGCTTCGCCATGTGGTGGCTGGGCTGCACCGGCATCTGGCTCAAGTCCCCGGGCGGCGCCAACCTGTCCATCGATTTCTGGGTGGGCACGGGTAAGAAGACGCGCAAGAATCCCTTCATGGCGGCGCAGCACCAGATGCAGCGCATGACGGGTGTCAAGAAGCTCCAGCTCAACCTCAGGACCAGTCCCTTCGTCCTCGACCCCTTCGCCATACGGACGGTCGACGCGGTGCTGGCGACGCACGACCACGGCGACCACATCGACGCGAACGTGGCGGCCGCGGTGATGAAGAACTGCGGTCCCGAGGTGAAGTTCATCGGCCCCGCCTCCTGCGTGAAGCTCTGGGTCGAGTGGGGCGTGCCCGAGTCGCGCTGCGTGAAAGTGCATCCCGGCGACACGGTGAAGGTCAAGGACATCGAGATCGTCGTGCTCGAGTCCTTCGACCGCACCGCCCTCATCACGGCCCCCTCAGGCGTCACGCTCAAGGGAAAGCCGCCCCAGGACATGGACGAGATCGCGGTCAACTACCTCTTCAAGACTCCGGGCGGCAGCCTCTACCATTCCGGCGACTCGCACTACTCCAACTACTTCGCGAAGCACGGCAACGAGCACCAGGTCGACGTCGCGCTCGGCTCCTTCGGCGAGAATCCCCGCGGCGTGACCGACAAGATGACCTCGGTCGACATCCTCCGCATGGCGGAGTCGCTCGGCGCGAAGGTGGTTATCCCCTTCCACCACGACATCTGGTCCAACTTCCAGGCCGATCCCCGCGAGATCCGCGTGCTCTGGGAGATGCGCAAGGACCGACTGCAGTACGGCTTCAAGCCCTTCATCTGGCAGGTGGGCGGAAAGTTCGTCTACCCCGAGGACAAGGACAGGCTCGAGTACCATTACCCCAGGGGCTTCGACGACGTCTTCGAGGGGGAGGACGACCTGCCCTTCCCGGCGTTCCTGTAAAGGAACACCGCGGGGCCAGAGTCGCGGAGGGGATAGGTCGCAGGCGGAGGGTGATGGGCAAAGAGGCGGGCGGTCGGCAAAGAAAAGGGGGGCGGCCGTGATCGAAGGCTGCGCCGATCACCATCCCGCCCGCCGGTCGGTTTCCGCTTGCCCGAAAGATGTACCACCGTGATCTTATTCCTATGGATGCCGAACTTTTCCTTCTTCTCAACCTCGCCCTGGGGTTTTACAACGCGGGGACCATCTGGGCTCATGAAGTGGACATCTTTCGTGCTGATCCTCGCCTTATTGATTCGAGATGAGTGACCTGAATTGATTTCTCCACCTACCCGCCTGTCCGCCTGAGCTTGACAAGGCCCGCCAGTACGTTTTCTTTCCGGGTCCGGAAGGGCTCGGACTTGAGCGTGAACGCGCGGGCCGCCGCCCTGCTCGTCGCGACTCCGGACTTCCGAAGTATCACGGCCACGGAGCGCGAGCGGGCAGCCCGCGCCTGCATGATCGCCTGGGGGCTTCGGTCCATCGACCCCGTCCGTGTCTGCACCGCAAAGCGCTTCGGCTTGGGAAGCTCGAGCTCCATGATTATCTTGAGGATCGACTTGATGAGCGAGGGCCCCGGCTCGTAGCCCCGCAGCGCTTCTTTCAAGGAATTCATAAAGCCGCGTCGGCCCTCGCGGTCGAGCGCCTTGAGGGCGCGCTTGAGCGCTCGCTCAGCCTCCGCGCGGCCGAGCACCGTCTGCGCGGCCGCGAGCCAGGCGGCGCACATCGGGTCGGAGGAAAGCTGCGACGCGAGCTCAAAGTCCGAGCGGGCCTGGTAGAACTCCCGTGCGCGGAGCAGGTACATGCCGCGCCGCTGGTAGAGAATCCAGTTCGCCGGATCCTTCTCGATGCCGTAGTCGAGATTGCGAATTGCCTTCTTCCACTCGGAGAAGGGGTACGCGTAGTAGGGGGAAAGCTTGCGCGAATCCTGGAGCGCAAGCATGAGCCCGACCACAATGGCCACGTCCATGACGAAACTCAAGAAGAAGGTCGTCCAGCTGGTCATCACGAAATAGTCGGAGAGTCCGTGAAGAAACCCGCTCGTCGAAACGCCGAGGACCACGAGGCCCCACGTGATCGAGCGCCGTTCGCGCTCATACCAGTAGACCACCGCCCCATAGGAAAACGCGGAGAGCGCCGACCAGGCCATGTGGTCGGCGACCGAGTAGTAGGACCTGAAGAGAAGCGTCACCTGATCGACATGAAGGCCGTACAGCAGATTCTCGACGATGGCGAAGCCCAAGCCCACGGAAGCGCCCTGCAGGACGGCATCCACCGGCTCGCGAATGGAGCGAAGGAGCTTGGACAGGACAAGGAATATCAAGAACTTCGCGAGCTCCTCGCTCGGACCCACGACGGCGAAATAGTATTGGGCATCGGGAGAGACGAAACCGATCGCCGTGGCGGCGTAGGGGTTGACGCTGTAGAAGAGCATGGAGAGGGGTCCGCTGAGGAGCCCGACGCCGAAGAAGACCGGCACGGCCTTCCTTAGGCGCTTATCCCTCGCGTAGATGTCCATCCGCCAGAGCCAGCGGAGCCAGAGGGTCGCCGCCATGAGGTCGATGGCGATTACGCTGAAAAGGTGTCCGTCCATGGTAGTCGACTAGATTCTAGCCTTTATCTTATTTGATCTCCAGATTGATCGTGAACATGAACGTCCTTTCCGGTTCACCAGGTGGTGTAAGCTTCTTTCTGTAAATTGACCTGGGTTGAAGCGGTGGGCCGATCCGGTCTTCCATGGGTTTGTCGAGAACTCAAAGGAGGACCGAATGACCCACCAGGACGAGAGTAGCATTTTTGAGGACGTGTTGAAAGTGCTGACGCTGCGGGAACCGGAAGGACTGAAAAGCGCGATTACTATACTCATGAACGCCGCGATGAAAATCGAGCGGGAGCAAGCCTCGCGATTTCTCCTGCGCGGAGAGCGGAACGGTGGGACCAACGACGAGCACCGCAAACACCACGAGTACGATTCGTTTCAAGGAAACCCCTTTGGAATGCAGGTTTGTCCTGTTTGACTGGTGTCGCATGACCCGTTTGGCCCTCATGAAGTCTTGGAATTCCTGTGAGGTAAAACAAAAAAATGAACCCGCTCGCGACAGACTTTCCCTGCCGTGAGCGGGGGCCTTATGGCCGTCGCCCTTTTACATTATTTTTAGATAAGCAAACTGCACAAGATCAGTTTTCCCCATTCAAGGGAATCGCCTTCACAAGCAGCCCTGGAGGGACTTGGCTTGCAAGCACCACGCGGAGCCCGCCATCGATCGCTGATACGCTCGGATCGAGGCGCTCGTTGACGTTCGATGGAGTCAGGTTCCACATCGCTCCTGACAGTGGATCAACTATGAGCCAGCCGATGATCCCGCCGATGAGCAAGTTGCCCGCGATGTACCATCCACCCTCAAGAGAGCCGGAGAGCCATATCTCTTTTTTCTGCCGGCCCGGAAGCTCGAACACGACACGGTACTTTGCCGCCTGGAAGTAGGACGCGCCTTTCTTGAGGGGAATGGTGATGGGTGTCGTGCCGTCGGCGATCTGTTGGCCGTCACTGTCAAAGACCGTGACCGTGGCGCCGCTCGGATCGCTCTGGAAGCCAACCTTCTGGCTCGATCCGGTCATGATTGTCGCGCAGCCAAGCATGGGAAGAATTCCGAGAAACAGAAGCAGCCAGGGAAGCACCTTTTTCGTCATGGACACTCCTTGTGGGGGATCATGCTTTTCTCATAGCAAGCATCGTGCCAAGGCTGATTCGTGCGACAGAGCTCATGGATTCTCACCTAATGGAGGCGACCCTCATGGCTTTAGGCCGTGGAAGGAGATCGATCCAAGACCCGCGGGAGCACCGCTATGAGCAATTCCGCGTAACTTCCGTTCCGCGGTTACGTAACTATCGTGCCGGTACGGTCGTCCAGTACTTCTCCGGCGTCCAAAGTTCCTTGAGGTGCATGTCGGGACCGACCGCGTTAGTGAGGGAGCCGACATCCTCGTAGTCGATGGGTACGTAGCGGCCGGTCTCGAGCGGCTGGCCGTCGGCGGTGCTCCCGCCGGTGAGGGTGAAATAGCTGAATCCCGCGGGCACGTCCTTGCCTTCGTAGGAGAAGCACACCGCATGGCCGACACCACCGTCGGGGGGAAAGAAGGTCGCGAGGTAGGGGGCCCAGCCCCAGAAGCGCAGGAGTCCGGCGGTGTAGAGGGTAAAGTCGACGCAATTGCCATAGCCTTGTTGGAGGATGGGAACCATCCAGGTTTTCCAGACGGGCTCCGGCTGCGAGCTGCTCCGGTCGTACTGGATGACCGCGCCGATCATGAACACCAGGCCCAGGCCGCAGATGACTCCCCAGACCAGCTTCCCGGCGATCGCGCTCGGATCCGTATGGGGCTTCGATGAGGCTCTGGAAGGCCGGTTTCTTGTGGGATGCGGTTCTGGGTGCACGTACCTGCTGCCGGGGAAAAACGTGGCCGGG
>DATKVK010000013.1:0-23207 GCA_035530095.1 Rectinemataceae bacterium
CGCGGATCAGTCTGCCGGAGACCCTGGACAGGATATGGAGGAAGACTTATCCGACGCCCCTGAAGACCAAGGCCGAGTATCTTCCCGCCTTCGCGCTGGGGTAGCCGGGAGGGAGGGTATCACTAGGCTTCGTAACACTACCGATGGCGCGCGAGTCCAGCCGTCTTTCGGAAAATCGACTCGAAGTATCGAAGCTCCGAGAGGCTGTAGCTGGAGCGCTCCACGCTGTCACGCAGAAATGCGCGAAAAGTCTCGCCCTCGCTCTGGCTGAAGAATCCGAGAGCGCGGAGGTCCTCAGAGATCCGGGCGACGGCCTCCTCGGCCGTGGCTCTCGTCACCGCCACTGCCGAGCCGGTGAGCGGGCCCAAGGCCCGACGTCTCAGTTCGTAGCAGGCTATCTGCACCGCCTGGGCCAGATTGAGCGAGGGGAAGGCCTCGCTCGTCGGGATGTGCACGGCCAGACTGCAGAGGCCTATCTCCCGGGCGTCGAGGCCGCTGCGCTCATTGCCGAAAACGAGGGCCACGCGCCCTCCGAAGCGATGCGAGGCGCCGCCCGAAACCCTCGCTGCGAAGTCTTCGACGCTTAGCGAAAAACTCTTCCTTCGCGCGCCGCGCCGGCGCGTGAAGCCCGCGGACAGCGAGGTTTCCGCGAGAGCCGAAGCGAGGTCGGGGAAGCGGCATGCCGACTCATAGACGTCGGCCGCATGCACCGCCATCGCGCGTAGCCGTCCCTCGTCGTACTCGGGACAGCCGGCCAGGCTGAGCCTGCCAAGGCCCATTGTCTTCATGGCGCGGCAGACTGCGCCCACGTTTCCGGGCTCTTCGGCGCGGCACAGCACCACTTCGAAGGTAGAGAGATCTGGTTCGTCCATGGCAATCCTTTGGTAGTGTTACGAAGATTGTTGACGGCACAGGATTCTGCTCGCCCGACGCAGCAAAAGCCAGGGTGGGCTACTATCGATTGTGCCGTCCACAGGGTTCGTAACACTAATGAGAAGGCGCCTTGCGGGCCCGCGAAGTGGCCGTTATAGTACGTTCGATATGTCGACACCGCAAGACCTCCCCCCCGACCGCGCCGCGGCATCCGGCTCGCTCACAGGCCGCCGCGCCCTCATCGTGGGCGGCTCGGGCGGGCTCGGCCGTGCGGTGGCACTGGAGCTGGCGCGGCGCGGCGCCTCGCTTGAGATACACGGCGGCTCCTCGCGCGATCGCCTCGACGAAACCCTGCAAGAAGCCCGCGCGGAGGCCCTGGGCGAGGCCCGAGTCAATGGATTCCTGCAACGGATCGAGCGGCCGGCAGACCTCCTCAAGAGACTCCCCGAGCTCGGGAAGCTCGATATCCTCGTCTGCGCCTTCGGGCCATTCGTCCGGAAAAGCCTGGCCGCCACGACGAGCGAGGACTGGGAACGCATCGCCCTCCTCGACCTGGCCCTCCCGGGAGCCCTGGCCTCCGCGTTTTTGCCAGGCATGGCGGAACGCGGCTGGGGCCGCATGCTCTTCTTCGGAGGAACGAGGACCGACGGCATCAGGGCTTACGCTTCCAACGCCGCCTACGCTGCGGCCAAGACGGGCCTTGCCGTGCTCGTGAAATCGCTCGCCGCCGAAGGGAGCCGGACGGGCGTGGCCTGCATCGCCCTCTGCCCCGGCCTCGTCGACACGGAGTACCTGGACGAAAACGCGAGGCTGGAGTTGCGCGCCAAGGCTCCGCGGGGCGAACTGCTCCGTGCGCGCGACATCGCCGGCGCGGCTGTGGCGCTCATCGCGGCCGATCCCTGCGCCGCATCGGGCGCGGTTCTGACGATGGACGGCGGTCTGGCCTTTTAATCCGGCTCCATCGAACCGATAATACGAAGGAAGCTCGCGGGCGCGGCGAGGCTGCGGGATTCGATCGAGCGCTTTCGCGCGTAGCGCGCCGTCGCCGCTCGGATTTGACATAGCATTGACGAGAGCATTAAGATGCTTCTACAATAGTTATTATTTGTGCGACGTGAGGCGAAGAGGAGCACCATGAACAATAACGATATCGTTCCTGGATTCGATGACGAAAAGGACGACAGCCTCAAAATCGTTCTCCGGAAAGTCGATACCGTAGACAGTTGCCTCTCACTCTCCTTGACCGGCTATATAGACACCTACAATTCCAATTTCTTCCAGAAACGCGTCGGGAAGGCCATCGATGCCGGATTCATCCGCCTCATCTTCGATTGCGGAGGACTCAACTACGTATCCTCGACCGGCATAGGATCCTTCACCGCCTTTCTCAAGGCCGTGCGGCCGCGGGGCGGCGATATCGTCCTGCTCGAAATCCAGCCCAAGGTCTACGAAGTCTTTCAGCTCCTCGGTTTCTCCCAGTTTTTCAATATCAAGGACAATATCGAGGAGGCCACGGGCTTCTTTCAGCAGGGAGATCAAAGCTCCGCAGCCTCGGTCTTCCCGAAAATTTTCTCCTGCCCGATCTGCAATAAAAAACTCAAGGCATCGAAACCCGGGCGATTCCGCTGTTCCGAGTGCAAGACCATCCTCGCCATCGACAATTCGGGGCAGGTCTTCCTGGGTTAGAGACGCTTCCCTTCGTGTTCCACAAGGAGGTTTCCGATGGCGGGTCTCAACAAGATCGAGGAATACCTCATCGAACTCGGTGTGGCGTACGAGGAGCCGCAGCCCGGCACCTGGCTGGTAGACGATCAGTCGAAAGGCCTGCCCGGCATCTTCATCTCCTTCGCCGAGCCGGTCGTCATAATGCACGCGCGGATCATGCCCGTGCCGGCGGCCAACCGCGAGGAGTTCTACGCCGAGCTCCTGAAGCTGAACTACGGAGGGCTTCTGCACGGAGCCTACGCGCTCGAGGGGGAAGAGGTGGTACTCATCGACACCCTCGAGTTCTCAGATATGGACAAGGCCGAATTCGAAGCCTCGCTCACCGCGATCGGCTTCGCCCTGTCCGAGCACTATCCTGTGCTCTCGCGCTACAGGGCCAACTGAGGAGGACCCGTCATGGGCATTTTCGATCGATTCAAGACCGTCGTCTCATCCAATATCAACGATATGATCAGCAAAGCCGAAAATCCCGAGAAGATGCTCAACCAGCTGCTCATCGACATGAATGAACAGATGATCGAGTCCAAAAAGGCCGTGGCCATGGCCATCGCCGACGAGAAGAAGCTCGAACGCGACCTGCTCACGAACAAGACTCAGGCCGAGGACTGGGAGAAGAAGGCCATGCTGGCCGTACGCTCCAACCGCGACGATCTCGCCAAGGAAGCCCTCCTTCGCAAGCAGGAGTACGAGGGCTATTCCACCCAGCTGCAGACCCAATGGGAGGCTCAGAAGGCCTCGGTCGAGAAGCTCAAGGATTCGCTCAGGCAGCTCCAGAACAAGATCGACGAAGCCTCGCGCAAGAAAAACATCCTCGTAGCCCGGGCCAAGCGGGCCGAAGCCCAGGAAAAGATCAATAAGACCATGTCGAGCCTTTCGGGCAATACCAGTTCCTTCGACACCTTCGAACGCATGTCGAAGAAGGTAGACGAGCTGGAGGCGCGGGCCGAGGCGAACAAGGAACTCGAAGACCTCTCGGCGGACACTTCCCTCGAAAAGCAGTTCGCGCAGCTCGAGTCTTCCGGCGCGGGCGCCGACACCATGCTCGAAGAGCTCAAACGCAAGATGCTCACCCAGGATGCCGGAACAGCCGGCGCCGGGGGGGAGCAAGCCAAGCCCTAGACCCGTCATGGTCATCCGCGTTTTCGCCGACCGGGAGCCGTACAAATCCTATGGCGCCTCGATCGGCGGAAATGAAGGCTTCGTCCTTTCGGTTTCCCCCCTCGACGCAGCTTCCGAACCCGCCGATCTGTCCGTAATTCCGGTAGAACGCTATCTCGCCCTGCCGGAGAGTCTGCGGCTCATGCCCAGCTTCGCCTATGGCCCGGCAGCCCTCATCGGTCTCGCCTTCGAAGCCGGCTGCCTCGACTATCTCCGCGAGCCCTGGAATTTGAGCGAGCTTTTCGCGCGATCGACCCGGATCAAGGTGACGCGGGCGGCGGGGAAAGGCTTCGTCTTGGAACTCGTGGGCGGAACGCTTAGGATTCTCGCTCCCCTGCGGGACGAACTCGCTCTTTCGGAGCCGGAGCAAAAACTCCTCAGGCTGCTCATGCTCAATGCCGGCACTCCGGTGCCGCGGAGCGCACTCTGCTTCGCCCTTTGGGGCGATGATGGCCGGCGATCGCGGGCTCCCGATGTGCACATTTCCTCCATCAGGCGACGCATGGAAGGCGCCTGCCCGGGAATGGGGGCGCTCATCAAGGCAAGCAGAGGTTCGGGCTATCGTCTTCTTGCGAAGACCTGTGCATAACCTGTGAGCCTTTTGGTTGAGAAAATTGCCTAGTGATATCTTTGTATAAGAAAGTAGACGACCCCTCACATTTGAAGCGAGAGGAAGTGGAGGTATTGGCGATTCATATATCTATGTTTATATATAACCGTAAATTAGCAATAATCGTCCTATTGACCCTTAGGCCAATACATTAGAAGTATGTAAGAATATCTTTATGGGATAACGCTTTCCATTCGTGTCAATACGTTTCGGCTTGTGGATAACTTGTGGGAAGGCTGCGAGAAGAGCTGGATTTCGCCTCAATCTTGCAGGTCGATATCGGACATGCTACAGTCAAGCAATGAAACCATGGCTCGGAGCCCTGAGCCGCGCTTGTATCGAATTCCTGCTAGCCCTGCTTCTCGTGGGTGGAGCGGGTGCTCTCGACGCGTCCTTGCGTACGGAGGCTCCCCGGATCGTCGCCACCTTCCGAGAAGGAGTCTCGTCCATGCTCATTTACCTGCCGCTCGCCGGTCTGATAACTCTTTTCCTCTCCTTTTTTACGGTCGAATCGCGCATAGCGAACCGCGGTTTGGGATGGCTGGCCCTGATAGTGGTGGCGCTGCTTCCCCTGGCCGCCTCGGTCGGGCTCGAGCGCTTTCCGTTGGTGGAGGAGCTGCGGCAGGCCACGCGACCCCGGCAAGCCGTATCCGTGCCGCTCGGCGCCGACATGGCGCTCGTGCGCGGACCTCTCGCCGTTTGGGTCCGCGCATGGAAAGGCGACACGGTCGTCGACGCCGTCGGCGCCGACTTCTCCTCGCCCCAGCCCCGGCTGATATACGCCCCGAAGGCCTCCTTCGATCGGTCCAGAGGGGTGATTTTCATTGGCAGCCGAGCCTTCCCTGCCACACTGTCGCCCCCGCACCAGATCGAACTCCTGCCCGAGGCGGGCTCTCTCAGTCCCTGGTGGATATGGGATCGGCTCGCCGACCAGAACGGGCTCCCTCCGCTTCAGGCCATGGCTATGGCCCTCGGATTCGGATTGCTCGCCGCAGGGCTCCGGTTCCTGGCTCGAATGACCTCCTGGACCCTCGCCAACGCCTTCCTGGTCGCGGCGGGCCTACTGGGTGTGCTGGTCCTGGATGCCTTTCTCGCCAGACCGGAGATCGAGAGTTTCGCGGCTCCGCTGCTAGGGCGGCTCGGTCTGCGCCTCCCCTACCCGCTTTTCGTGGCGTTCTTCGAGGCCGCGCTCGGCATCCTGGCGGGCCTGGTCGATAGCCTTAGGCCGGGCGCGCACGCGAGGCATTTCAATGCATAGCGGGCGCAGGGTGGTAGGGGCCGTGCTGCTGATCGACGCCATGGCGCTCGCCTTCTTCTTCTCAGGCGCCGTGGCCGGATACTCGGCGAATATCGTCATCCCGGCTCTAGCCCTCAAATGGGAGACTACCGGCGCCCTGCTCGAGTTCTTCCGCTGGATGCCCATGCTCCAGTTCCTGGCGATAGCGGTGGCGCTGGGAACGGTCGAGGGAAGGGGCGACGAGCTCGTCGCCTCGGCCATCCTGCCGGCGGCCGTCCTGTCGGCGATGCTCGCGGCGGCGGCGATCACGGCGGTGCCGGGACTGGAAGGCGCCAAGGCGGCGGCGCTGCGCTCGAGCGGGCTGTTCAACGCCGCGCTCGCCGACACGAGGCAGGCCCTCGATGCGGGCGAGCTCGCGAAAGCCGAAGCCTCCGCGGCCAGGGCGCGGGCGATCAGCCCCTCCGATCGCCGTCTCGTGGAGCTCGGCGGCGTTCTGTCCGCCGCCCTGGCCAGGGCGCCCGCCGAGAAGCCGCCGCCGGCCGCGCCCCCTGCGCCGCCGAACGCGATCGCATCGGGGGCCAAGGCATATTACCTCGCCGCGCTCAAGCTGTTCGACAAGGGCCGGTACTTCGAAGCCAACTGGTACGCCCAGACGGCCGCCCGGATAGACCCGACCTACATCGACGCCAAGCGCCTGGCCGCCACGACCTGGGAGCGCCTCGCCGCGAAGAGCGTGGATCGCTCGGACGAGGCGCGGGCCGCGTTCTACGGCCGCAAGCTCGACGGTTACGGGCGCCTGGTCTCGGGCGACTCGATCGGCGCGTACCGCATCTTCTCCGAGCTCGCGATCGCCCACGGAAGCGATCCCGACGTACGGCGCTATCTGGCTGAGAGCCTCGCGGCGGTGAAGAAAAGCGCTTTTTTCACGGGCGAGGCGGATGCGGCCTTCGCGGGAACCGTGCTAGGGCCGGTGTTCCTGCGCATCCCGACCAAGGACGGAGGACTGCGCTTCCTGACAGCCCGCGAGGCGGCCTGGGGCGACAACGCGCTATTCTTCCGCCAAGTGGAGGTCCTGCGCACGGCAGCGCCGAGCCGAGGCGGGGCCGAGACATTCCACGTCTACTCCGCGTACGGCAAGCTGTCTCAGGACACCCTCTTCCTGACCTGCGTCGACGAGCGGCATCCCTCCATCGCGTATATGCCCCGGTGGATGGCGGGCCCGTCCGACGGCATCGCCTCGGCGCTGGACATGCCGCTCGCCCCCGACGAGGCCTATCGCCTCATCGCCTCGCAGGTCGCGCCGCGCTCCCTGTCGCTGCCGGCCGCGTGGCGGGCGGCCTCCGAAGACGCCGTCTACGGCATAGACCCGCGCCCCCTCATAGCGGCGCTCCTCGCACGGAGCGCGATCCCCTTCGCGGTCTTCACCGCGGCCGCCCTGGGCATCTTCGCCGGCGTGCGCTTCCGCCGCAGGAAAAATCGCTCCGCCCACGAGCCGGCGCGCTCCTTCACGCGAGGGCACTACCTGCTCGTGCCCTTCATGGCCGCGGCCCTCATCCCCGTCCTGGTGCTGACCGAGCGGATCGACCTGCTCATCTCGACCTGGTCCGCGCGCGTAGTGCCGGGCCTGGGCGCGCTCGGCCTGGCCTCGGGACTCCATGCCCTCGTGCTATTCCTCGCGGTGCTCCTCCTGGCCGGAGCCGGCACCGAGCCGAAGGCCAAGGTCTGAAGGCGGCGCGGGCCCGAACGGCGTCCGGGCCCGCTAGCGGTCCTCGACCCGCTCGATGCGGGCTCCCAGGGAGCGGAGCCTGGCGCTGATGTTCTCGTAGCCGCGCTCGATCTG
This sequence comes from Rectinemataceae bacterium, assembly GCA_035530095.1. Classification (GTDB taxonomy): domain Bacteria; phylum Spirochaetota; class Spirochaetia; order Treponematales; family Rectinemataceae; genus JAJXZP01. Next base: position 7,444 of record DATKVK010000013.1, read on the forward strand.
GTAGACGTTGTGGATGGTGCTGGTGCCCTCGGCGCAGAGCGCCGCGATGACCATGGCCATGCCGGCGCGCACGTCGGGCGAGGTCAGCGAGTCGCCCTTGAGCCGGGAAGGTCCCGACACCACGGCGCGGTGCGGGTCGCAGAGCACGATGCGCGCTCCCATGCCGATGAGCTTGTCCACCCAGAACATCCTCGATTCGAACATCTTCTCGTGGATCAGCGAGGTGCCCTCGGACTGGGTGGCGACGATCGTCATGATCGAGGTGAGGTCGGGCGGGAAGCCCGGCCAGGGGGCGTCGTCGATCTTGGGCACCTGGCCGCCCAGATCGGTCACGACGCGCAGGCTCTGCCCGGACGGCACGGTGAGCGTCCGGTCCGCGACGGACCAGGCGATCCCGAGCCGTCCGAAGGCAACCCTGAGAGGCCGCAGGTCGGCGGGCTCGACGCCGTCGATGACGAGCTCGCCGCGGGTGACGGCGGTGAGCCCGATGAAGGAGCCGATCTCCATGTAGTCGGGTCCGATCGAATAGTCCGCGCCGCCGAGCTCCGCGACGCCTTCGATATGCAGCACGTTCGAGCCGATGCCGTCGATCCTGGCGCCCATGGCCGCGAGGAGCTTGCAGAGGTCCTGCACGTGAGGCTCGCTCGCCGCGTTGCGGATGACCGTAGTTCCCTGCGCGAGGACCGCCGCCATGACGGCGTTTTCGGTGCCCGTGACCGAGGCCTCGTCGAGGAAGATGTCGGCTCCGACGAGCTTCTCGGCGGTGAAGCGGAACACGCCGTCGATGTCGATGTGGGCGCCCAGCTCCTCCAAGGCGAGCACGTGCGTGTCGATCCGCCTCCGGCCGATGACATCGCCTCCCGGCGGGGGCAGGACGACCTTGCCGAAGCGGGCGAGCAAGGGGCCGGCGAACAGGATGGAGGCCCGCACCTTTTTCGCCGCCTCGCGGGGCACGTCGGTCCGGGACAGGCGACGCGCGTCGATCTGCCAGGCGTTGGGTCCCTTGGACTCGACGGAGGCTCCCAGGTACCGAAGGACGTCCAGCATGACCTGGACGTCCTCGATTTCGGGTATGTTGCGGAGGACGACGGGAGCGCCGCCCAGGATGGAAGCCGCGATGCAGGGAAGGGCCGCGTTCTTGTTGCCGCTCGCCGTGATGCGGCCCTTGATGGGAGCGCCGCCCTCTATGACGTACTTGTACATGGGGCTACTCTACGGTGTCTCGATCCGGACAGTCAACGCGGCGGGCCCGGCCCCCGCCGAGGAAAGCCTGTTTGTTGCGTCGATCCCGATTACGGGCTATCATGGCTCCCGAGGACTACATGACCTATAAACTTGATGGAGCGAAATTCCCCAGCCTCGAAGAGCTCGTCGAAGCTCTCTACCCGCTGTACGCGGACAAGATGACCGAAGAAATTTTCAGGGAATACGCCGAAGAGCACGCGGAGAAGAACTAGGCGATGAGCGATGCGAGCGTAGAGGAAAAGCTGGCGCGCGCCCGGCACGCCGTGCGGACAAAGCTCAACCACATCGTCGGCTACGGCGACCTGTTCCGGCAGGATGCGGAGGAGGCGGGCAGGGAGAGTCTCGCCGAGATATTCGGCCGCATCCGAGAGGCGGCGCTTTCCCTCCGTGCGCCGCTGGACCGGCGATTCGCCTCGCCCGATCGGCGATTCGCCCCGCCGGAGATCCAATCCGCGGGGAGCCTCGAGTCCATCGACCGGGAGATCTACGACCTGCTCTTCGCCCTCATAGGCCTCATTCAGGAGGCCAAGCGCCGCGCCGAGCGCTACGACGACCTGGACCTCGCCCGCGACGTCGACAAGATTCTCGAAGCCGCGAACGGCCTGCTCGAGCTGGTCGAGATCGAGCGATCGGGCGTCGTCGAGCCCGACTCGGCGAGGCCGCTTCCGACCAGTCCGCCCCGGGAAGGAACGAAGCTGGAGTCGGAATCGCTCCCGCCCGCTCCGCGCGCCGGCCGCATCCTCGTGGTGGACGACAATCTCGTCAACCGCGAGATACTGGCCAGACATCTCGAGCGTCAGGGTCACAGCGTCCGGGCCGCCGCCGACGGCGCCTCGGCGCTCGACCTGCTCGAATCGGAGGCCTTCGACATCGTGATCCTGGACGTCATGATGCCGGGCCTGAACGGCTACCAGATACTCGAGCGGATCCGCGCCGACGAGCGGCTGGGCGATCTGTACATCATCGTCATATCGTCGCTCGCCGATACGCAGAGCATCGCCCGCTGCATTCAGCTCGGGGCCGAGGACTACCTGCCGCGCGAATTCGAGCCCGTCATCCTGAAGGCGCGCATCGAGTCCTGCCTCGAAAAGAAAAACCTCAAGGAGGAGCAGGCGCTCTATGTGTCGGCTCTCGTCGAAGCGCAGGAGCGGCTCCGCGCGGAACTGCGGGGCGGGGCGGCCTACGTGCGCAGCCTCCTGCCCGCCCGCATATCCGTACCCGGGCTCAGGACGGACTGGATGTTCATACCCTCGGCCTCGCTCGGCGGGGACGTGTTCGGCTACCACCGCATCCGCGAGCCGGGATGCGACGAGGTCCCGGCCGAACCGAGTCCGCCCGAGCCGAGCCCGCCCGAGCCGGACCAGGCCGAAGGCGCGGCAGTCCAGGGACCGCTCGCGCTCTATCTCATCGACGTGAGCGGCCACGGCATCGAGTCGGCGCTGTTCTCCGTCACGCTCATGAACCTCTTGAAGACGCAGGTCCTGCCGGGAGCGGATTTCGGCGATCCCGCCTCGGTGCTCGCCAGGCTTTCGGCCTCGTTCCGCATGGAGGAGCAGAATTACCTGTACTTCACCGCATGGTACGGCGTCTGGGATCCGGCGAGCGGCGAGCTCACCTTCGCCAGCGCGGGCAGCCCGCCGGCCGTGCTCGTCCTTCCCGGAGGCGGCACGATCGAACTGGAGACGGGCGGCGTCATCGTCGGCCTCGATTCCAAGGCGACCTACCGGACGGATTCGATGACCATTCCCCGCGGCTCGCGCCTCTACCTGTTCAGCGACGGCATCTACGAATTCCGCGACCGGGCCGAACGAATCTTCGGGCTCGAGTCTTTCGTGGCCTTGCTCTCCTCGCGGGTCGCGACGACCGTGCCCGGAGTCTCGGGCCTCGACGGCATTCTGCACGACGTCCAGGCCCGCTCGGCCAAGACGCGCTTCCAGGACGACGTCTCTATCATGGAGTTCGACTTTGGCTGAAAACCTCGTGCTGCTCCTGCCCGACGACTTCCACGCCCACTTGCGGCGCGGCCCCGCCATGGCCGCCTACGCCGAGCGCCACGCGGCCTCGTTCGGACGGGCGCTCGTGATGCCCAACACCAAGCCGCCCGTAGCCTCGGCCGCCGAGATCGCGGCCTACCGCCGCGAGATCCTCGCCGCCGCCGCGCGGGCCTCGGGGGGGAGATTCGAGCCGCTCATGAGCTTCAAGCTGCTCGCCGGGATGAGCCGCGCGGCGGTCCTCGCCTGCGGCCAGGCCGGCGCGATCGCGGGCAAGTACTATCCCGCCGGCGCCACGACCGGCAGCGAAGACGGCATAGTCGAACCGGAGTCCGCCGATGAGGCCCTGGACGCCATGGAGGAGGCCGGAATCGTCCTGTGCATCCACGGCGAGTCGCCCGGGGCCCCCGCCCTCGACCGGGAAGCCGGTTTCCTGGCCGTCATCGACGGCATGCTCGGGCGTCATCCCCGCCTTCGCGTCGTCATGGAGCACATTTCGACGGTCGAGAGCCTGGAGTTCCTGCGGCGCGCGCCGCGGCGGGTCGGGGCCACGGTCACGGCCCACCACCTCCTGTGCAGCCTCGAGGACCTCCTGGGAGGCGAACTCGATCCCCAGCTCTTCTGCAGGCCCGTCCTCAAGGCGCAACGGCACGTGGACGCGCTCCGCGACGCCGTGCTGCGCGGCGAGCCCCGGCTGTTTTTCGGCTCGGACTCCGCGCCCCACCCGCGCTCGGCGAAAAGCGGCCGCAGGGCGCCGGCGGGCATTTACGCGTCGCCGAGCGCCCTGCCCGCCCTGGCCGGCTTCTTCGAGGCCGAAGGCCGGCTCGGAGCTCTCGAAAGCTTCGTCGCGCGCACCGGGGCGGCCTTCTACGGCCTGCCCCCGCCGCGCGGCAGCCTCGAGCTCGTGCGCGGCCCCTGGACGGTGCCGGAAGAGCTCGACGGGGCCGTGCCCTTCCTCTCGGGCAGGAGCCTCGCCTGGAGGCTCGGCCGGGCGGCCCCGCTATAGCCGAACGATGCGCGAGTGGGTCAGAATCTCGTGGCCGCCCGCGGTGATGATGAGGTCGTCTTCGTAGCGAATGCCGCCCAGCTCGGGATGGTACAGCCCCGGCTCGAGGGCGACGACCTGCCCGACCGCGAAAACATCTTCGTTGTCCTCGCGGCTGCGTATGGCGGGGGCTTCGTGCGCCTCCAGGCCGATCCCGTGTCCCAGGGCGTGCGGCATCGAAAGGCCCGCCCGGGCGAAGACCTCGTCCACCTTGCGCGCGACGTCGCGCGTCTTCACGCCCGGGGCGATCATGGCCAGGGCCGCCTCGCGCGCCTCGAGAACGAGCGAGACCATGCGCTCGCGCTCCGCGCCCAGGGCGCCGCGCAGGAAGGTCATGGTGACGTCGGTGGTGTAGCCCTCGAGCTTGAGCCCGAAGTCGAGGATGCTCATGCCCTCGGAGGCGAAGGGGCCGGAGCCGAAGGGCGGAAAGGCGTGGATGCCGAAGCTCCGCGTCGGCCCGGCGGCCAGGGTCTCGAAGCCGGTGCCCTCGCAGAGCGCGGCTCGGCTTTCTCGCTCGATGAGCAAGGCGACGTCGAGTTCGGTCTTCGCCTCGCCGGAGCGGACCGCCGCCTCGAGCCTCTCCACGAGGGCGTCGGTGACGGCCGCGGCCCTGCGGTACAGGGCCAGCTCCTCGGCGTCCTTGATCGAGCGGAGCGAGGCGACGCGGGCGTCGATCCCGTCATCCCGGCACACGAGGTCGTAGCCGTCCAGGATCTCCACGAAGCGCACGTAGCGCGTGTAGCCGAAGCTCGAAGGCAGCTCCACCTTCGAGCCGGCCGGCACCCCGAGCTCGGCGAGCATGGCCGCGAGCGCCCGTTCGGGCAGGCGCTCGAAGTCGCCGAAGGCGCGGACGCCGTCGATTTCGGCCATCGCGGCCGCCATGTTCACGTCCCAGGCCACGAGCCGCGAGGCGCCCGAGGCCGAGATCACGAGGAGGGCGTCGCCCGGATGGCCGCAGAGGTAGCGGATCGAGGGATCGCGCCGGCCCTCGGTGTCCTCGAAGAGGGCGGCCGCGATGCCCTCGCCGGCGAGCGTCTCGGAGACCCGGGCCCGGCGTTCGGCGTAGCGCGGCTTCACGGTATGGCCTTCAGGGCTTTCTGGGCCGCCGCGAGGATTCCGTCGGACCAGTTGTTGTCGGCCGCCACGGTGATGAGGGCGGGCTTGAGCAGCTTGTTCCCGGCCAGGCCCGCGTTCTCGATCGCGGCCTTGGCCATCCGGTTGCGCGTATCGCCGGTGACGCCGGCCTGCTGGTCGGAGTCGAGCTTCAGGATGATGTCGCTGAGGGCCGCGGCCGCGGGGTCGGTGCCGTTGGCGCCCAGGGCAGCCAGGGCGAGGAGCCGCTCCTCGTCGTCGTAGCCGTTGTTATAGGAATAGATGCAGTAGGGAACGGGGTCGGCGCCCCGGGCCTTGAAGACGATGAGCGCGTTGAGCGCCAGCTTGCGCAGATTGGCGAGCTGGCGGGCGTCCGCGGGGTCGAGCGGAGACATCTTCTGGCCGATGGAGAGCGCATAGACCGCAGCCTGGATCTTGCGGTCGTTCGGAGCATTGGAGTTGAGCTCGGCCTTGAGGGCCAGGACCTTGCGGTCCGATGACTCGTTCTGGATTATCGTCATGATGGGATCGGTCGGGTCGTCGACGATGTTGGGCAGGGCCCGGGCGGCCTCCTGCCTGACGCGCTGCGAGTACCAGCCGACCGAGGCGAAAAACACCGGCGAGAAGCCCTTGATGTCCCGAAGCTTCTCCAGCGCGAAGATCGCGCCGTAAGCCACCTTCTCTCCGTAGTCCGCGTCCGGCGTCGGCTTGAAATCGAGGCCCTGGAGAAGGAGGACGATGCGCTCGGAGTAGTCCGTGGCGTGCATCTTGCCCAGGGCGATGAGCGCGTCCGCCTTGACGAGCGGATCGGGTATCTGCTGCACCGCGTCCCAGAGCGCGGGGGCGGCATCGAGGTACTTGTAGTCTCCGAGAGCCTGGGCCACGACGCGCACGGTGCTGGAATAGAGCGCCTTGTCCGAAGGCTGGCTATAGTTCTCCTGGTTCTTCAGGAGCTGGGTGAGCGCATCGGAGAGCACCGGCGCCACGCTCGGATCCTGGAGCTGCACCAAGTTGAGCGCCTCGGCGTATTTCTGGCTCAGGTTCTGGGCCTGGAGGAAGAGCCGCTTGTAGACTTCGGTGGTCTCGTCCGCGAAGACGAGGGTCGAGCCGATGAGCAAAAGCGCGAGAAGAGGAACGATACGCTTCATGACGATGCTCCTGGACTACTCGTAGTAGACTTGCGTGACCTTGTCGTCGCGGATGAGGTATTCATACTTCGTGACGCCGCGGACCTCGCCGGAGCCGTCCGAGTCGGTGGCGACGAGCGCCTGTCCGAGCTCGCCGTTCTGATACAGCGTCTTCTCGGCGACCGAGCCGTCAGCGCGGAGCAGCTCCATCGAGACGAGAGCGCCGGGAGCGGCCGGAGCGTACGAATAGACCTCGGACTTCCTGACGGAGCCGTCGGGGTTCAGGTAGTCGCGCCGCACCAGCTTGCCGTCGGGGCCGTAGGCGAGCTTGATCGTGCCCGTGACCGCGCCGCCCGGATCCTTCATGGTGACGAGCACGGGCTGGGCCTTGCCGCCGGGGCCGGGCGCGCCGTAGCCGTAGTCGGTCACGGCGTCGAGGATTCCCGCCCCGTCGAAGACTCGCCATTCGATCTTGTCGCCGGCGGCGTCGTGCTTATACGTCGAAGAGGAGCTCGGCTGTCCCTTGCCGTCGGTCACCCTGTCGGAGGCGAGGTTGCCGGCGGCGTCGTAGCCGTAGTCGTGACGGAACTTGATCTTGCCGTCGCGGTCGTAGAAGACATCCGCGGCGAGCTGCCCGTTCTTCCATTCCGAGACGACGCGCTCCATGGGCGAGGCCTGGGAGGGATCGAAGGTGTCCTTTTCGAGCAGGAATTTGTCCGAGGGATCGTACTTGTAGACGATGTATTGGTCGAGCTGTCCGTCGGAATAGTATGAAGTTTCCTTCACGAGGATGGGTACGTGCACGATTATCGTGCGCTCCTTGCGGACTTTCGCCGGGGCGGCCGCCGCCGAAGGAGCGGAGCTCGCGCAGGAGGCGAGGAAACCCGTCAGACCGAGCGAGACGACGAGGAGCGTGACCGAGATTTTTCTCATGGCGACCTCCGTGGTATTTTCTAGCCGGAACGCCGCCACTATATCGAAAAAAACGGGCCTGTAAAATCCCCTCGCCCGGTCGGTCCGGAGGGCTGCTGCCCGGCGGTGTCGCCGTTCAGGGTGGGAGCGGCCGTTCAGGGCGAAGAGGCCCCGGTCGGCGGCCGCCCCCGCGTCAGGACATCAGGAAGCGCGGCTCTCGGCCAGGACGGCGTCGAAGGCCTCGCGCATGAGGGCGAGGCCCGCGTCGATGTCCGACTCCGGAATGACGAGGGGCGGCAGAAGCCGCACGGCGTCCTCGCCCGCGGTCAGCACGAGGAGACCGCGCTCGAGGCAGAGCTCCTTGATCCTGTCGGGCTTGACGTTGACCGCGATCCCGATCATGAGCCCCTTGCCCCGCACTTCCTTGACGACCGGATGCTTCCAGGAGCGCACGGCGGCCATGAGGCGCTCGCCCTTGGCCGCGACGGCGCCGAGGAAGCCCGGCGCGGCCAGGGCGTCGAGCACCGCCACGGCCGCGGCCGCGGCGAGAGGGTTGCCGCCGAAGGTGGAGCCGTGGTCGCCCCTACCCAGGACCTCGGCGGCGGAGCCGCGCGCCAGCACGGCGCCTATGGGCACGCCGCCGCCCAGGCCCTTGGCCAGGGGCACGACGTCGGCCTCGATGCCCATCTGGGCCGAGGCGAGGAGGGCGCCGGTCCGGCCCATGCCGCACTGCACCTCGTCGGCGATGAGCAGGATGCCGCGCTCGGCGCAAAGCCGCGCGGCCTCGCGCAGGTAGGCCTCGTCGAGGGGCACGACGCCGCCCTCGCCCTGGATGGGCTCGAGCATGAGGGCGCAGACCTCGCTTCCCAGGGCCGCGGCCAGGGCGGCCGCGTCGTTCGCCTTGACGTAGGAGAAGCCCGCGGGGAAGGGACCGAAGTTGACGTGGAATTTGCTCTGGCCCGTGGCCTTCAGGGTCGCGATGGTGCGGCCGTGAAAGGAACCCTCGAGGGTGACGATCGTCGTGCGAGAGGGACTCTTCGAGGCGCCCCACTTGCGGGCGATCTTGATCGCGCCCTCGTTCGCCTCGGCTCCCGAGTTGCAGAGGAAGACGCGGTCGAAGCCCGTGGCCGTGCAGAGCTTTTCGGCGAGGGAGATGGCCTCGCGGCTCTGGTAGTAGTTCGAGATGTGGATGAGCCTCGAAGCCTGGGCGGTGATAGCCGCCACCAGGGCCGGGTGGGCGTGCCCGAGGGAATTGACGCCGATGCCCGCGGTGAAATCGATATATTCCCTGCCCCGCTCGTCCCAGAGCCGCGCCCCGGAGCCCCGGACGAAGACCAGGCCCGTGCGCTTGTACGTGTCCATGAAAAAGTCGCTCATAGAATCATCGTCCCCACGCCGCGATCGGTGAAAAGCTCGAGGAGGAGGGCATGCGGCGAGCGCCCGTCCACAATGTGAGCCCGGCCCACGCCCCCGTCGACCGCGCGGGCGCAGCATTCTATTTTCGGAATCATGCCTTTCGAGACGATGCCCGCCTCGAGATACTCTTCGATGAGGGTGCGCGGCAGGGCCGAGACGAGGGTGCTCGCGTCCTCCGGGTCGCGCAGCACGCCCGGCACGTCGGTGAGCAGCACGAGCTTCTCCGCGCCCAGGGCCACGGCTATGTCCGCCGCCGCCGTGTCGGCGTTGATGTTGTACAATCGCTCGTCGTCCGTCCCGCCCATGCCCACCGTCGCGACCACCGGGATGTAGCCGCCGGCGAGGGCGGCGTCCAGCACGCCGCGGTCGATCGACTCGATCTCGCCCACCAGTCCGAGGTCCACGCCGCCCTTGCTGCGCCGCCTCGCGGCGATGAGGCCGCCGTCGGCTCCGCAGAGTCCCAGGGCCCGGCCGCCCTGCCGCTGGATCAGGGCGACGATGTCCTTGTTGACCTTGCCCGCCAGGACCATCTGCACGACATCCATCGTCTCCTCGTCGGTGTACCTGAGGCCCTGCACGAAGGTCGGCTCCTTGCCGAGCCGGCGCAGCATCGAGTCGATCTCCGGGCCTCCGCCGTGGACGAGCACGATCCTGATGCCCACGCAGCTCAGGGCCACGAGATCCTGGACCACGGTGATCTTCACGCCTTCGTTGGTCATCGCCGCGCCGCCGTACTTCACCACCAAGGTCTTGCCGGCGAAACGGCGCATGTAGGGAAGGGCCTGCGCGAGGATATCCGCGCGCACGTTATCCGGAACAGTCATACTCCCCTCCCCTAGGTCCTGTAGTCCCCGTTGATGCGGACGTACTCGTAGCTGAGGTCGCAGCCCCAGGCGGTGGCCTGGGCCCGTCCCAGGCCCAGGTCGACCAGGATCGAGATCTCCTGGTCTCCGAGCACCTTCTTGGCCTTCTCCTCGCTGAACGGCAGGGGCGCGCCCGCCTTGCAGACCGCGATGTAGCCCCGCGGGCTCTCGAAGGCGAGGTCGATCCTGTCGGGGTCGAGCGTGCCGGGCGTGTAGCCGAGGGCGCAGAGCACCCGGCCCCAGTTGGCGTCCGAGCCGAACATCGCGGTCTTGACGAGACTAGAGCCGATCACCGCCTTGGCGAAGGCCACGGCCTCCTCCTCGGCCGCGGCCCCGGAGACGGTGCACTCGACGAGCTTCGAGGCGCCCTCGCCGTCGCGCGCGATGAGCCGGGCCAGCTGGGTGCCGACGTAGTCGAGCGCCTCGCAGAAGGCCCGGAAGCCGGCGTCGCGGCCGGCGATCGGCGCGTTCTCCGCCATGCCGTTCGCCAGCACGACGACCATGTCGTTGGTGCTCGTGTCGCCGTCGACGCTCACGCGGTTGAAGGTCTTGTTGACGCAGGATGAGAGCGCCTCCTTGAGGAGGCCCGTCTCGATGGCGCAGTCGGTCGTGATGAAGCCGAGCATCGTGGCCATGTTCGGGTGGATCATGCCCGAGCCCTTCGCCATCGCGCCGATCGTGATCGTCTTCCCGTCCAGCTCGAAGGCGACGGCGACTTCCTTCTTCATGGTATCGGTGGTCATGATCGCCTCGCGGGCGTCGATGTAGCCCGATTTGGAGAGGCCGGCCACCAGCTCGTCCATGCCCGACTCGATCGCGGCCATGTCCAGCGGCACCCCGATCACGCCGGTCGAGGCCACCACGACGTCCTCGGCCTCGACGGAGAGGCGCTCGGCGACGAGCTCGGCCATGCGGCGCGCGTCGGCCAGGCCCTGCGGCCCCGTGCAGGTGTTGGCGTTGCCCGAATTGACGATGATCGCCCTCGCGACCCCGTCGGCCAGGTGCTCCTTGGTCACGATGCAGGGCTGCCCGATGACGCGGTTGGTGGTGTACACCGCCGCCGCCGCGCAGGGACGTTCCGACAGAACCAGGGCGAGGTCCTTCTTCTCCTTGTTCTTCCTCACGCCGCAATGGACGCCCGCGGCCACGAATCCGCGGGGAGCGGTCACGCCGCCCCTCAGGTTCTTCATAGTCCTCTCCTCTCCTCTCGACGCTTCCGGATGGTCTTCCCGGCCTAGAAGGCCGGGGGCAGCATCGAGATTCCCGCGCGCTCGTCCAGGCCGAGTGCGATATTCATATTCTGCACGGCCTGACCGGCCGCGCCCTTGACCATGTTGTCGATGGCGGACACGACGACGGCGGTACGTCCGTCGTGGGCCATGTGCAGCGAGACGTCGCAGTAGTTGGAGAGGCGCACGTCCTTGTTCGTGGCGACGGAGCCCTCAGGCAGCACCCGCACGAAAGGTTCGTCCTTGTAGAACTCGGCGTAGGCCTCGCGCAGCGCGGCCGAGCGGGCCTCCCGCCCCGAGGTACCGCCGAGCGTCCCGGCCGCGACCTTGAAGTAGATGGTGCTCACGATGCCCCGGCCCATCGGCGCGAGCTGAGGCGTGAAGACCATGCCCACCGGAGCGCCGGCCATGACCGCGAGCGCGGCGGCTATCTCGGGCGTGTGCCGGTGCTGGCCGATCTTGTAGGGCACGATCGAGTCGGCTATCTCGGGATAGTGCGTCGACTTCGTGGGCTCGCGGCCGGCTCCGGTGACGCCCGACTTCGCGTCGATGACGATGCCCTCGCGCTCGGCTATGCCCAGGCGCAAGGCGGGGAAGAGCCCCAGCTCGGCGCAGGTGGGATAGCAGCCGGGATTGCCGATGATCCTCGCCTTGGCGATCGCCGAGCGGTTGAGCTCGGGCAGGCCGTAGACCGACAGGGCGTGGAGCTCCGGCCGGGCGTACCTCTTGCCGTACCAGGCGGCGAAGGTAGCCTCGTCGGTGCCGAAGCGGAAATCGGCCGAGATGTCGATGAAGAGCTTGCCCGCCTCGAAGCAGGCGGCGGCGATACCCTCGGCGAGCCCATGGGGCAGGGCGGCGAACACCACGTCGGAGCCTTCGATCGCTCGCTCCTGGTCCACGAGCTCCGTCTCGCCCAGGGCCCTCCCCGCCAGATTGGGATAGAGCTTTTTCATCTTCTCGCCGGCCTGGCTCGAGGAACTCAGGCGGAGCTCCTTCACGTCGGGGTGGGAAAGGAGAATTCTCGTCAGCTCGGCGCCGGCATAGCCGGTGGCGCCGATGATGCCGCAGGTAAACACCGGACAACCTCCTATCGTCGCAGCCTCCGCCTCGCGTCGGCGGCGATGCGCGAACATCGATCCGGAGCCCAGGCCGCGGGCCTCGGGCTCGGATCGTCGATGCTATTTCGAGTGTAGTGGATTAACGACGGGCGCGGGGAAAGGCGGGAGAAAGAATCGGCGGGAGGCGGAAGGAAACGGCTATGGACCGGGAACGATGGGTGTTGAAGAATCGGAGGGACGACAGCCCTCCGAATACCCGGCGAGCCTGACAAAATCCCGACATGGCCCCCTCCAGGGGAGAAGAATGCGGGAACTATGTCACCGCGTTCGGATGAAGGTCAAGGGCTCGTCGTATATTTCTTCCGAGATTCGGTATTTTTATGCAATGGCGGCTCTGACGCCCGACCTAGATTAAAGCAATAGTCGGAAGGCAACGTACCAAACTATGCCACGTGCAATGGTGCAATCGCTGCAAAAGACCTCGAACCTTGATTGTTCTTTCGGCACAGCTGTTCAGGCTGTTTTGTACGAATTCATGATCTCCTTTTGAAATCAGATTAGGAAACGAAAATATCTTGACTTTTACGTGACGTATGTGTATCATAATTTACGTCACGTATTTTTTTCCATGACAGGAGATGATTATGAATTCGACTGACGCTGCAGCTCTCCACGAGATCTCGGTGATCATTGCACAGGCCAGAGCCCTCATTGAACAGAGCGAATTAAGGATTGCCCAGCTCTCCGGCACCACAACGGCAAGGGAGATCCCGTCTCTCGAAGACGATGTCCGGATTGAAAAGCTGGGAAAAGTCGCGTGGTGCCATTACGAGTTTATTCGAAGACACAAACGGATGACATTAGGGGACTCGTTGCGAATCCGCCGAGCTCTTTACGGTAATAAGGTGCGGGGGACGGCCAATCAGTTCGGGAAGAAGGATGAGAATGCCCTTTTTTACCGAACGGTTGATTCGATGACAAAGCGCGCTGATGATCAGGAGGTGAAGATATCGGCAGACGGCGAACAGATCGCGCTCAGGTGGATAACGAAGCACGCCTCTGAGACTGATGGTCTTGAAGAGCTATTAAAATAAAAGCACAAACGCCAATGTCGTTAAGAAGATACAAGAAGGAGGGGCTATGATGAAGAAGTTTTTTTTAATCGTTCTCTGTGTCTGCGTGGCGATTCCACTTTTTGCGGCTTCAAATCCATATGTGGGGAAGTGGTTATCTACGGCAGATAATACAGGGTCTTTGACTATTACAGAAGAGCAAACAGGATTTTTAGTAAAAATCGAAGGTCCTAACGGGAGCCAGGAGCAGCAAGCTTATATGTCCAATGGAGTGTTGTTTGTTTTGATGGGGGTTACCAATGTGCCAGTAATTATTTTGCATGATGGGCGACTATTTATAAGCTCGGATCTAATATTCAAAAAAAATGAATAAAGGCAGCGCTTCGCATATTTAAGGGATAAGATCGCCTAACGTCAGGGCTTTTTGCTTCGTAAGCTTGAAGAATGAATACAATTTACATCACAACTATTTTATGTGCTCCGGCCCCGCCACCCGGCCGATTGCGCCGCGGCCCAGATTTCCGCTACACTCCGAAACAAGAATCATGAGCAACACGACCGACTGGGCGGCTGCGCAGGCTCGCCCCCGAGAACGCTGGTCCTGGCGCCGGGCGGTGTCGTCCGCCTCGGCCCTCCCCCGATAGGGCGGGCGCCGAGGCGCCGGGGCGCGGCCCCCGCGAGACGACATCGCCGCACGGGCGAAACGGCAAGAGTCCCTGTCAGGGCGACCCGATTTCGGCGCCGCACGCACCCACATCTGAGCATCGGAGACAACAATGGAACGCAAGCGCATCCTCACCGGCGACCGCCCCACGGGCAAGCTCCACCTCGGCCACTACGTCGGCAGCCTCGCCAACCGCGTCCGGCTGCAGGACGAGTACGAGTGCTTCTTCATCATCGCCGACCTCCACACCCTCACCACCAAGCCGGAAAAGGAGAACATCGAAGCCCTGGCCGAGAACGTCCGCTCGGCGGCGCTCGACTACCTCGCCTGCGGCATCGACCCGGCGCGCTCGGTCATCTACCTCCAGTCCGCCGTGCCGGAAGTTATAGAATTATCGCTATTCTTCCAGAACCTCATCACCGTGCCCCGCCTCTCGCGCGTGCCCAGCCTCAAGGAGATGGCCCAGGGCGCCGGCATCGAGGAGATGCCCTTCGGCCTCCTGGGCTACCCCGTGCTCCAGGCCGCCGACATCCTCCTGCCGCGCGCCCACCTCGTGCCCGTGGGCAAGGACAACGAGGCCCACGTCGAGGTGACCCGCGAGATCGCGCGGCGCTTCAACTACCTCTACGGCGAGACCTTCCCCATACCGGAAGTCCTCGTCTCGGACCAAGGCTCCCTGGTGGGCACCGACGGCCAGGCCAAGATGTCCAAGTCCCTGGGCAACGCGATCTACCTCTCCGACGACGAGAAGACCGTCGTCAAGAAAGTCATGGGCATGTACACCGACCCCAAGCGCGTCTCGGCCGACATCCCCGGCACCGTGGAAGGCAACCCGGTCTTCGTCTACCACGACGCCTTCAATCCGGACAAGGCCGAGGTCGAGGACCTGAAGGCCCGCTATCGCGCCGGCACGGTGGGCGACGTAGAAGTCAAGGAAAAGCTCGCTCGTTCGCTCAACGCCTTCCTGGACCCCATCCGCGAGCGGCGCGCCCGCTACGAGTCCCAGGGCGGCCTCGCCGACGAGGTCGTCTACGACGGCACCATGAGGATGCGCGAGGAGGCCCGCGCCACCCTCGCGGCCGCCAAGAAGGCCATGGGCCTGAGCGCCGTCTGGAATCGCATATCGCGCAAGGCCGAGGACGTGAAGAAGAAGCGGGAGAAGGAAGCGAAGTGAAAAGGGGGGAGCGCGGCCGATCATCGCTACCGCCCGCGCACTCTCCGTCATGCGTTGAGCGCCTCCCAACCTCAAGGCGAGGGGCCCCGCTCGGCTGCGGAGGTCCTCGCCCCGTGTTTCAATGCGCTCATTGCCATCCAAGAATGAGCGCGGGCGGCGGTGATTCGTGAAGTGTATCTCCTCGTCCGCTGCTCCCCCTGCCTGCGAAGTCCTCGGAAGCGCGCGGCACGCGCTTCCTCCGGTCTTCTCCGGCACCCCCACACGGCTATCGCTCCGGCCCGACGGAAAATCGCGGGGGCGAAGGCGGCCTACAGCGTCGCGGCGAGTTCGAAGAGGGGCTCGAGGCGCGACAGGGTCCGATCGTCGGTCGCGGTGTTCTCGACCAGGCTCAGGCCTAGCACCCGCCCCGACGAGACGCCCTCGGCGAGGCCGGGCTCGAGCAGGTGGCCGACGATCGCCTCGTGGCCGACGGTCCCGTGGGCCAAGGCTGGATCGCAATCCGCGTCTTCCGGGACCTCCTCGAAGGCGAACCGCGGAGCCAGATAGTCGCGCGGGGCCCAAGCCCCGGCGAGGAGGGTCGGCGACAATCCGCCGTCTATCCACAGGGGAAGTAGAGGTGCGTTCGTTCGCTCATGTCTCTAAACTATAACCGCCGGTGCATCGCCGGGCCAGGAGGCCGCTCTTCTCACGCGCCCTCCGGCTTCCCCGCCCGCCGGAGCGGCTCAGACCCGGTACTTGGCGGTCAGGCCGGCGAGGAAGTTGCGGAGGAACTGGTCGCCGCAGGGCCGATAGTTGGCGTGGCCCGGCCTCCTGAAAAGAGCCGAGACTTCGGCTTTCGAGGCCTCGACGCCGGCCAGGCGAAGGATGCCGACGAT
>DATKVK010000014.1:0-35700 GCA_035530095.1 Rectinemataceae bacterium
CCTCGCGGCGGAACCTCGCGGCGGAACCTCGCGAAGGGCTTTCGCCGCCCTTCCATGCGTGGCCGGCGGAACTCGACTATTGACAGCGCCCTCCCGCGGAAACATAGTCTTGAGCGATGGAAGACACAGAAAGGCCTGCGCTGGACGAGTCGGCCGTCGCGGCCGAGGCCTTCGGCATTCTGCTCGCGCTGAAGCCCGACCTCGCCTCGCGCTATGGACCGGCGGCGCTGGCCCGCTGTCGGGAAGATATGCGACACCACGTCAGATTCCTCTACCGCGCCCATCTCCTGAAGAGCGACGCCCTCCTCGACGATTACCTCGGCTGGCTCAAGGTCCTGTTCGTCGCGCGGAAGATCCCCGACGAGGAGCTGCTCGCGAGCTTCCGCTGCATCGCCCACGCCCTGAAAAGCCGCGTTCCCGACGCCGACGCGGCGGCGTTGCGGGACCTCGTGGAACGCGCCATCTTCGCCTACCCGCGCATCTCCGCCGATGCCCTCAGCTGGTCGAAGGAATGCGTGGATCCCGGAAGTCCGGCCACCGCCTATCTCAAGGCCCTGCTCGACGGCAGGCGCGGGCTCGCGGAAGAGTACGTCGCGGAACTCGCAGAGAAGGGCCTCTCGATCCGGGATCTCTATCTGGAAATCTTCCAGCCGAGCCAGCGGGAGCTGGGCAGGCTGTGGATGAAGGGGCTCATCAATCCCGCCCAGGAGCATTTCGCGAGCGCCTGCACGCAATATATCATCTCGACCTACTATCCGGCCATGTTCGAGGCCTCCAGGCACAGCCGCAACGGCCGGCGCCTGCTCGCGGCGGCGGCGCCGGGGGAGCGGCACGAAATAGGGCTACGCATGGTCACCGACCTCCTTGAAATGGAAGGCTGGGAAACCAGGTACCTCGGCGCCGACGTGCCGGCCGATGCCCTGATCGACATGGCGCGGAACCTCGAGGCCGACATCGTCGCGCTCTCGGCCACCATGCTTCCCGGCGCGAGCGAACTCGGACCCCTGATCGACGCGCTCAGGGCGCGCTTGCCGCGGCTCAAGATCATCGTGGGAGGCCGGGCTTTCATCGTGGACGGAGAACTAGCCGCGAGGCTGGGCGCGGACGGCAGCGCCGACGACTGCGCTGGGGCGCTCGGCCTCGTGGCCGGCCTCGCGGCCGGTTGAGACGGGAGGCCGGCATGGACCAGGAACAGCTGCTCGAGGAGCTCTCCAAGATCAACAACGAGCTCATCACCGCGAAGCGCGAGCTCTCCCGGATTTCCGTCGAACTCAAGGAAGAGAAGCAGTTCGCCGAGCGCGTCATCGCCCTCTCACCCGACATAGTGTACGTGTACGACCTGGATCGGCGGGCCATCGAGTTCGAGAATCGGAGGATCGAGGAGGTTCTCGGCTACGGGAAGGACGAGTTCGACGCGATGGGCCGGGACGCCAAGGAGCTGGTCGTCCATCCGGAAGACCTGGCCGTCCTTCGCGCGCACAACGCGCTGATCGCGGCGGCCGGCGACGGAGACACCCTCGTGATCGAGTACCGCGCGAGGAGCGCCTCGGGCGCCTGGCGCTGGATCCGCGCCCGCGAGAGCGTCTTCGCCCGCGCTCCCGACGGCTCGCCGCGCAGCAAGCTGGGCATAGCGCAGGACGTCACCGACGAGAAAGAGCGCGAAGAGCTCCTGCGCCAGCTCTCGCTCGTGGACGAGCTCACCGGGCTCGGGAACCGCCGGAGCTTCGACATCCTGGCCGCCCAGCAGATGAAGATGATTTCGCGCAACGGCAAGGACGCCGTCATCGTCTACATCGACATCGACGACTTCAAGAGCATCAACGACAACTACGGCCACGCCGAGGGCGACCGGGCGCTGCGCGAAGCCGCCGACATGCTGCGCGAGGGCTTCCGCTCGAGCGACATCATAGCCCGCATCGGGGGCGACGAGTTCGCCGTCCTCATCCTGGACAGCGACGAGGCGACGGCGGCGAGCCTCGTCGCCCGACTGATGGCCGCGGCGGCGCGCCGCAACGCCCGCCGCGCGAGGCCCTACGACATCGTGTTCTCGGCGGGCATGGCCTCCTGCAGGGATACCGAGCCTTGCGAGCTGCCCCGGCTCCTTTCCTCCGCCGACTCGAAGATGTACCAGGCCAAGCGGGCGCGCAGGACGCCACAGGAGTAGGAGGTCGCGGATATGAGACGAAAGGACAGGGAGATCACCGACAGACCCGGGCTCGAGGCTATTCTCTCCGAGGCGCAGGCCTGCAGGATGGCCTTCGCCACGGGCGGCGACATCGGGACCGGGGGGCGGAAGGAGGTTGTACGATCTCGGACGGCGAGCACCCGGCCGGGACCGGCCGGCCCGACGAGATCATCCTGCGCAACCTGGACGAGCTCATCGCCTCGGGCAGGGTCCGCGCGGAGTCCCTCGCCTGCAACCGCCTCGCCGGAGCCAAGCACCCCATGCTCGGCCATGCGATGGGCGTAATCGAAATACGAGGCATCGCCCCGGATGAACTTCACGTTGGTGGCGCGCTCGCTCGAATAGCGGAAGCGCGTGAGCCTCGGCGTATGGATGATGAAGGTGAGCGAGGGGAAGCCAAGGCCGATCGACCGCTCCACGAGGCTTTCCAGATCGTCGATCCCGTGCTTGACGTGATCGGCCCCGGTGCCCACGTGGATGCCGTGGGTTTCCCAGATGAAGGGCCGCTCATGCAGGGCGCGAGTAAAGCGGGAAGCCTCGAAGGCGGCCAAGCGGAAGGGCTGTAGGAGTCGCGACCTTTCCCCGCTGCGACGCGACAAGGATTCAGCGCGGGCGATTGTCGCAGCGAGCGGCCCGCGGCTGGAGAACCGGCCGCGGCCCTGCCATCCATCCCAATCCGGTGTTGCTAGGGATTCCGAAAGAGTCTATCCTTTTCCATCATGATGATGGGTCCGTTCCCCTTCGGCGCCCTGCCCTTCCTCCTGGGCTTGGCGGCTCTCATCCTCCTGCGTCGCTCCCGAGTGCATTCGCGGCGCGAGCTCCGGCGCGAGCCGCCCGAACCCGAAGAGAGCCTGGAAACCCGGATCTTCCGCTTGGCGAATCGGCTCGAGGGGCGCGTGACCGTCTCGGACCTGGTCGTCCACCTGGGGCTGCCTTCGGCCGAGGCGGAAAAGGAGCTCAACCGCCTGATCAGCGGCCAGCGTGTGCAGATGAACGTCGAGGAAGACGGGGTGATCGTCTACGAGTTCACCGAGCTCAAGAGAAAAAGGCTGACTCCCTGAGGCGGCCAGCCGCGATCCGAGGCTCGCCCGGCGGGCCTTGCGCGAGCTGCCATAACCTGGGGCGTTTTCGCACACTTTCGAGGAAAGCGGAGCAAATGCGAAGCCAATTTCGAAAATA
Source organism: Rectinemataceae bacterium (assembly GCA_035530095.1). Taxonomy (GTDB): domain Bacteria; phylum Spirochaetota; class Spirochaetia; order Treponematales; family Rectinemataceae; genus JAJXZP01. Next base: position 3,365 of record DATKVK010000014.1, read on the forward strand.
GCCGATTTTTGAAATTGGCTAAATCGTCTTTTTTTGCGATAGAATGCCTACATGCAAAATTTAAAGTCGGCTGTTCGCCTATCGCGCCTCTTCGGCCTCGCGGCCTTGGCCGCGGCTGCCGTTTCCTGCGCCTCGGCTCCCCCGCAGGATCGAAGCGCGCCCGGCCGGAACGCCGACGACGAGGCCTCGAGGAGCAGCATCCAGAAGGCCATCGCCGCCTTCGACTCGGGCGACCTGGAGTCCGCCCTGGCCCAGGTGGACGCGGCGCTCGGGCTGAACGGCGACCGGGGCGACGCGCTGGGACTCCGGGCCGCCATCGAGACGGTGCTCGGCAACGTCAACTCCGCGCTCGCCGATCTGGGGATCGCCATCTCCTCGGACCCCGCTGATCCGGCGCTCTACAAGTCCCGCGCCACCCTCCTGGCGCGCCAGCGCCGCTTCGAAGCTTCGCTCCGCGACATCCGCAAGGCCGTCGACCTCTCCGACACCCCCGCATACAAGAACGTGCTCGCCACCGTCCTCGTGCTGGCCGGGAACTACCGGGAGGCGGGCGGCGTGATCGACGAGCTGACTGCGCGTTATCCTTACGACCCCGGCTCCGTCCTCCCCGAGTACCGCCTCGTCTACGAAACGCAAGGGCAGCGGGCGGCAGAGGCCTTCGCCGATCGGGTCCTCGCCGACGCGCGAGCCGGCAGGTACGGCTCCTCATCCGGCTTCGTCGAGCGGGGCATCGAGCTCATGTCGGGCAGGATCGATTTCCGCGACATCCTCTCGGCCAAGGACGAGCGCGCGTACAGCGCCGTCACCCAGGACTTCACGGTGAGCCCGGCGCAGGCATCGGCGCAGGCATCGGGACCGGCCACGGCGCAGGCCACGGGACCGGCCACGGCGCAGCCGGCCGAGCCGCCGCCCGGGGCCCTGAACGTCTTCCTGCGGCCGCTCGCAGCCGAGAACCTGGAGCCGGGCGAGGGCGCGATGATCACGGCCCTCGTCCGCGACGGCGTGGTCAACGGCGGCAAGGTCAGGCTCGTCGACGCCGAGGCGCGCGAGTCGGCGCTGAAGGAGCTGGAAGTGTCCTATTCCGGCCTGGCCGGCGCCGCGCAGGATGCCAAGTTAGGCGCCTTCCTCGAATGCGGCCGCAGCCTCTCCGGCCTGGCAACCGAGATCGACGGCCGCCGCTACTGCAACCTCGTCCTCACCGACACCGCGAGCGGCGGCATAGTCCGCTCGACCTTCGTCGACTGGGCCTCGCCCGAGGACGCCCCGGCGGCCGTCGGGCGCGCGCTCGACGCGCTGGGGCTGCGCTAAGCCATGCACGCTCGGAGATGGAGTCACCTGCCAGGACCGATGCCTGAGTCGGCGCTTTCCCGGCGAGCCCGGGCCGGCGGCGGAAGGGGATCGAAAGCCCTTCTGCCCTTCGTGGCTCCCGACGCGAGCCGGAGCGATCTCGTCGGCGCCGAGGAGAAGGCGGACGCCGACAAGAGCCGTAGCCAGTCGAACTCGGGGGTCAAGGTTTTCGCGGTCGTCAGGAAGAAGAATGAGCTCGGCGCTCGCAGCCGGGTCCGCAGCCGCGCTTGTATCTCCCGCCGGATTCCTGGTAGTTTCTCCGCATGGATACACGAGACGTGGCGCGGCGAGGCGCCCTGGCGGCGCGCGAGCTCCTGTCGCGGCCGTCTTCGGTCAAGGATGAGGCGCTCGACGCGATAGTCCGGCGCCTCGAGGCCGAGGCCGGCCCGATAATCGAGGCGAACCGAGCCGATCTCGCCGAGGCCGAGCGCGCAGGACTCCCCGGGCCGCTCCGGAAGCGCCTGCGCTTCGACGAGGCCAAGCTCGCCGAGAGCCTCGCGGGCCTGCGCGCGCTCCGGGACCTCCCCGACCCCGCGGGCCGCATCCTCGAGGCCCGGAAGCTCGACGAGGGCCTCGTGCTCCGGCGCGTCTCCTGCCCCATCGGCCTCGTCGGCATGATCTTCGAGAGCCGCCCCGACGCACTGGCGCAGATGGCCTGCCTGGCCGCCAAGAGCGGCAACGCCGTCATCCTGAAGGGCGGCCGCGAGGCGGCCAACACCAACCGCGCCCTCGCCGCAGCGATAGCCGCGGCCGGGGTCGAGGCCGGGCTGCCGGAGTCCTGGCTCTCCCTCCTCGAGACACGGGAAGAGGTCGGCGCGCTCTTGGAGCTCGACGAGTACGTCGACCTTCTCATTCCGCGCGGCTCGAAGGAGTTCGTGCGCTCCATCATGGACAGGAGCCGCATCCCGGTCATGGGCCACTCGGACGGCGTCTGCCACGTCTACGTCCACGAGGACGCCGACCCGGAGACGGCCGTCCGCGTCGTCGTGGACTCGAAGGCCCAGTACCCCGCGGCCTGCAACGCGGCCGAGGTCCTGCTCGTCCACTCCTCCTTCGCCCGGCGGAGGGTCGGCCCCGGGGCGACGAACGGCTTCGAGCGCCTGACGCGCGCCCTCGAAGCGGCCGGCGTCGCCATCGAGACCTCGCCGCCCGACTGGTCGGTCGAGTACCTCGACTTGAGGATGGCGGTGAAGGCCGTGGAGAGCCTGGACGAGGCCATAGCCCACATCAACCGCCACGGCTCGGGGCACACGGACGCCATCGTCGCCTCTGACCGCGGGGCGGCCGAGCGCTTCATGAACGAGGTCGACTCGGCTTCGGTATACTGGAACGCGAGCACGCGCTTCGCCGACGGCTTCCGCTACGGCCTGGGCGCCGAGGTGGGCATCTCCACGGGCAAGCTCCACGCCCGCGGCCCCGTGGGCCTCGAAGGGCTCGTCACCTACAAGTGGAAGCTCGCGGGCTCGGGCCAGGTCGTCGCGGACTACGCCTCGGGCGGGCGCGCCTTCGTCCACGAGAGTCTAGACGGCGAGGTGGGGAGTCACTATGTCGAGAGCTGAGCCTGGCGGCGGCCGCGCGGCCGCGGGCGGGCCCGGCGGCGATGCGGGCGGACAGGAAGGGGCCGAGGAGCTCGCGGCTCGCCGGGCCTCGGCGGCGCGCCGAGAGGTGGCCGCGGCCCGCCGCGTCGTCGTGAAGATCGGCACCAACACCATCATGCGGCCCAAGGACGCGGCGCTCCGCATCTCGGGCCGCGGCGCCGGAGGGGCGACCGGCGCCCGAGCCGAGGGCATCGACGCCGAGTACCTGCACCGGGTGGCCGCCGAGATCGCCGACCTCATACGCTCGGGCAGGGAGATGCTCCTCGTCACCTCGGGGGCCATAGGCATGGGGGCCCGCGAGCTGGGGCTGGCGAAGCGGCCCAAGGACATCGTCACCCGCCAGGCCTGCGCGGCGATCGGCCAGGGCCTCCTCATGGAGGAGTACCGCCGCGCCTTCGAGGTCTACGGCCTCTGCGCCGCCCAGGTCCTGGTCACGCGCGACGTCTGGGACTCCCGGGCGGCCTACCTCAACCTGCGCGCCACCGTCGAACGCCTCCTGGAGGAGCGCGTGGTGCCGATCTTCAACGAGAACGACACCGTCTCCACCGCGGAGATCGGCAACGCCTTCGGCGACAACGACCGGCTCTCGGCCTACGTCGCGAGCAAGATCGACGCCGAGGTCCTCATCATCCTCTCCGACGTGGACCGGCTCTACGACGCCGACCCGCGGCTCGAGCCCGGCGCCCGAGCCATCCCCTACGTGAGAGAGCTCGAACCCGAGATCCTGGCCGCGGCAGGCAACAAGGGCAGCGAGTTCTCCACCGGCGGCATGAAGGCCAAGCTCGCGGCCGTGGGCATAGCCCGCGACGCCGGCTGCCGCGTGATCGTCGCCCACGGCCGCGAGAGCCGCGTCATCTCCCGGGTCCTCTCGGGCGAGGATCTCGGCACCCTCTTCGACGCCGAGGCAGGCCTCAAGAACCGCGCGCGCTGGCTCAAGAACTCGCGGCCCCAGGGCAGGATCAGCGTCGACGCCGGAGCCTTCGCGGCCATCCGCGGCCGCAACTCCCTCCTGCCTCGGGGCGTGACCGCCGTGGAGGGAAGCTTCGAGCGAGGCGCGGTCGTCCTCGTGAACGAGGCGGCCAAGATCGTGACGAGCTTCTCCTCGGCCGAGCTTCAGAGCATCCTCGGCCGCAAGTCCGGCGAGGTCGAGTCCCTGCTCGGCCCCGGAGCGGGCCACATCGTGGCCAGGCCGGAAGACACGGTGTTTCTCGACGAGTGAGGCTGCATTAACCGGGAGTGTCTTCCCGCCGTTTCGCCCGTCATGTTCCTTCCGGGAATTTCCGTATGCGATCCGGCGCCCGCGATCCGGCGAGGCCCGCCGGGCGGAGCATCACCCCGCCCGCTGCTTGCCGGTGATCATTTCGAGATGCTTTCGGCGGCTCTCGACGATGGCCGCCTCGGCGCAGGCGGCGAGCTCGAGGACACAGGGCGCCAGGAGATGGTACTCGACGAGGGTGCCGCGTTTTTCGTCCTCGATGAGCCCGGCCGATTTAAGCTGCGAGAGGTGCTTGGATGCCACCGATTTGTCGATGCCGACCTCGGCTGCGAGCTCGCATACGCACCACGGCCGTTCCTTGATCTTGTCGAGCAGCATGAGACGCATCGGATGGGCGAGCGCCTTGAATATTTCCGTCTTGAGCTCGTAGCGCCCGAGCGACTGATCCTTCATAGAGATAATTTGCAATGTTTGGAAACATTTGTCAAGAAACCCTTGACGAAACCATGCATTGTTGCCATATTTAGAAACAATTATCGATTGCAACAATGTCGGGACATTTAGTTAGGAGGAGAACGGCCATGAAAACCATGACGACGGATATCGTAGTGATCGGTGGAGGCCCCGGCGGCACGCCCCTGGCCATGGGGGCCGCCAAGGCCGGACGCCAGGTCGTGCTCGTCGAGGCCGGCGCCGGGCTGGGAGGCACCTGCCTCTTCCACGGCTGCATCCCTTCCAAGATCTTCCGCGAGGCGGCGATACTCCGCTACCATGTCGAGCGCGCGGCCCGCTTGGGCATTGGCGGTGGACTGGGCGATCCGGCGGTCGACTGGCCGACGATAGAAAAGCGACGAGAGACCATTCTCGCCAAGCGCTCGGGCGCCGCCCTGGCGAACGCCCGGAAAATTCCCTCCTTGAGCGTACTCTTCGGCAAGGCGCGCTTCCTCGACTCGCACCGCATCGTGGTCGAGGGTCCGGAAGGCCCGACCGAGGTCGGCTTCGAGCGGGCGGTCATCGCGACGGGCTCGGTGTCCCGGAAGCTGGAGCTGCCCGGAGCCGATGGCCACGGCATCCTCAGCTCCGAGCGACTGATCTCGACCGACCGGGTGCCGTCCCGGATGGCCGTGATCGGCGGCGGTCCCATCGGCGTCGAAATGGCCCAGATATTCTCCCTGCTGGGCACGAAGGTCACGATCCTCGAAGCCCTGCCCTCCATCCTGACCCCGGTCGACCGGACTCTCGCCCAGCGTCTGCAGCTGCTGCTCGAACAAGACGGCATCCCCGTCCATACGGGCGTGAAGATAGACCGCTTCGAGCCGAGCGGCACGGGCCAGAAGGTCCACTACAGCGTTGACGGCGCCGCGCGGACGCTCGAGGCCGACATCGTCCTCGCCGTCGTGGGCAGGCTGCCCAACATCGAGGGCCTGGGCCTGGACAACACCAAGGTGCGGTACAGCTCGAAGGGCATCCAGGTGGACGGCCGGCTCAGGACCGCCGAGCCGCATATCTGGGCCTCGGGCGACGTCGTCGGCCAGCCCATGTTCGCGCATTGGGCCACCGCCCAGGCGCAGGCGCTGACGGCCGACCTTCTGGGCAGGCCGGCGAGCTTCCCGGCCGTCGAGCACAACTCGGCGGTCATCTTCTCCCACCCCGAGCTGGGAATGGCCGGCCTGACCGAGGAAGGGGCGCGCGAGCGCGGCTGGGACGTCAGGGTCGCCGAGTACAACTACGCGATCGATGCGCGCGCCCAGATAGCCGACGAGGCCGAGGGCCTCCTGCGCATCGTCTATCGCAGCGACGATGCGACGATCGTAGGAGTCCACGCCCTGGTCGAAGGCGCCGCGGACCTCATGGGCGAGGCCGCCCTCGCGGTCGCGACCGGAGCGAAGCTCGGCGATTTCGCGCGGACCATCCATCCGCACCCGACGCTGACCGAGTCCTTCGGAATCTGCGCCTCCGCGGCCTTGGGCGGCCGCAAGTAGGGCTGCCCCGCGAGCGAACTTCTTTCGATATCCGCGAAGGAAGTTCGAGCCATGCGACTTGCGTATCGTTCCGCCTCGGAGTCCGGCCCAGATCCCGGTAGGGGTTAGACCGGCAAAAGGAGTGTCCGGCCATGTTGAAACTCGTCGCCAAGAATCTCAAGGACAATCTGCTCTGGTATTCGCTGGCGGCCATAGCCTTAGGCTGGGGCTTGGGCCTGCTCGCGCCCTCCGCCGTAGCCGGGAGCCAGAAGGCCATCAGCGTGGCCTCCACGATCGTCGTGTTTTTCATGGTATACCCCATGATGGTCAATCTCGACCTGGGGAAGCTGCCCGGTGCCGTGCGCAATCCCAAGCCCATCGTGCTGAGCTTGATCTTCAACTACGTGGTGACGCCGCTGATCTCGTGGGTCCTGGCGCGGCTGTTTTTCCAGAACCATCCCGAGATAGCGCTCGGCTTCTGGCTCGTGATGCTCATCCCCGGCTCCTCGATGAGCCTGGGCTACACGGGGCTCTCGAAGGGAGACATCGGGCTGGGGGCCGTCGCGCTCGGCGCGAACTTCCTGCTCGCCCCCTTCGCCCTGCCGGTGTTCCTGCACTTCCTGGGCGCTTCCTACAACGTCCCGGTCCCCATCGGCGACTTGCTGAAGACAATCGTGCTCGTCCTGATCCTGCCGATGATTCTCGGCGACCTCACCCGGCGCCTGATCCTGAGGAACTCGGGCAAGGAGGGATTCGGGCGAGCGCAGCCGCTATTCGCGCTGGTCACGATCGCGGGAATGCTCGTCATCGTCGCGCTCATCTTCTTTTCCAAGTCGGCGGTTCTCGCCACGCAGTGGCGGATGCTGATCCCTCTCGCCGTCGTGACGCTGCTGTACCTCGCGGTCCAGTTCCCCTTCATCACGTTCATAAACCGGGCCCTCGGCCTGAGCTACGAGCAGCACATGGCCATCGCGTTCCTGAGCACCGGGAAAAACAACGGTACGGCCATCGCGATAGCGGTCCTGGCCTTCAGCCCCCTCGTGGCGATCCCGGCCGCGACGCTTCCGCTCTTCCAGATAATCTTTTCCATCCTGTATGTCCAGCTGGCGCCCCGGATACGGGGGCGCTGGAATATTTCGGCCGATTCCCCGCGGCCATGAACGAGACGGCGCGGAGAATTTTCTTCACAATCTGGCGGCCCGGGCGCATAAGGCGTCCTTGGACGCGGGAGGTAATGCGATGACGATTGTAGGCTCCGCGCTTCAGGAGAAGCGCCTGGAGGATATGGGACGTCTGGCGGAGCGGACTGCCCCGGGCTTCGGGGTCGCAGCCTTCAAGGGAATATTCCGCTTCGCGATAGAGGCTGCGTTGCGCGAGCACAATCTCTCCAAGTGGGAAGACATGGAATCGAGAGACGAGCCGACGAAGCGGCCATTTTTCGAATCGATGCTGGACGCCGCAGCGGTTCGCATGTTCAAGCTCGGTCTATCGGCGGCGCAGATAGAAAGCGTGAAACGAGGCCTTCGGGAGAATTTCTGGCGCACTGCAGAGACCAGCTGAGGCGTAATGGACGCCAGAAACCGGCAAAGGCGGAGACGATGCCCAGACGAAATCGTTGCCATTGCAAATGCCGCTGGAGCGGATACTAGGAGACACGATGAGTGTCCCGGTCCGGATATGCCGTTCGGGGACATCCACCACGTCACTCGACATCGAGTGACGGCATCGGTCAACGCATCCGGATGGAGGCATATATGGCTGCGAACTGGTATCCTATCATCGATGCGGGCACTTGCAGCAACTGCAATACCTGTCTCTATTTTTACACTCACGGCGTCTACAAGGCCGGCGATTCGGCCCCGGAGGTGGCGAACCCCGGCGCCTGCGTCGAGTTCTGCCGCGGCTGCTCGAAGATCTGTCCCGTAGAGGCGATCAGCTATTTCGGCGACAACTGACTCGCCGACGGATCGCGACTCATTCCAAGCCTTCAGGGAACAGGAGAGGAAAATGGCTAAGAAAGGTTTGTTACTGTGCGTGTGCCAGGGGAACTGCCCATCGTTTCAGCAGATGAATATTTTCGACGTCGGCAATGCCATCCGCCGGGATAAGCTGGTCGACTACGTCGCCATCCATCCCCAGCTCTGCGCCACCGACGGAGATAAATTCCTTACTACACTTCTGACGGGAGGGGAGACCGACGAACTGTACGTGGCCGCCTGCGATCCCACCATGCAGGTCAAGATGTTCCGGGACGCCATGGATGCCTCGCACTTCTCGAAAGAGCACATCCACGGCGTGGATATCAGGAACATGAGCACCGAGCAGGCTGTGGATTCCATCAAAAACCTGGTGAGCAAATAGGCGCGGCCGTCATGGTCGTAGTTGTCACCGCCAAGGGGGCCGGTCTCGGCGCATGGATCGACGACAGCTTCGCGGCGAGCCGGCAAGTCGTCGTCGTCCACGAGAACGGCAGGTTCGATGCCATCGCGAACCCGTTTCCGGAGGATCCCACCGGAAAGGCTCTGGCCGATCTGATGGTTTCCGAGATTCACCCGTTCGACGCGCTCGTGACGGGCGATATCCGCACGGATGCGCTCGACGTATTCCTGCGGAAGGGTGTCATGGTCTATCAGGCAAAAAAGGGGTCAGTGATGGAATTGGCGGATTCGGCGGCGGACAAGTCCTTGCCCGCCGCCGCACCGAACGAATGACAGACGAAGCTCTCTCGACTGATTTGGCGGTCAGGGAGAGCCTCGCCTCTTTCCGGCCGGTTCGGCCGGAATCGCTGGTATGCGCCACCGGTAGTATCCTGTACGAAGGCTGCACCGGAGTTTCGGGAGAAAACACAGTCAATGGTCAAGATACTTTCCATCGATGGCGGCGGGATCAGGGGCCTCATCCCCGCGCTCATCCTTCGCGAGCTCGAGGTTCAGCTTCGGCGCAAGGGGAAGGAGCGGCCGCTCGGCACGGCCTTCGACCTCATGGCGGGCACCTCGACGGGAGCGCTCATCACGCTCGGTCTCGCTCTGCCCGATGTTTCCGCCGCGGCTGATCCCTCAGTGTGGCGGCCGGCCTTGTCGGTCGATCGGATAGTCGACCTGTACGAGCGTCGCGGCGTCGAGATATTCCCGCCCACATCCCACGTCGGATGGCGCGAGGCCATGCAGGCGATCAAGAACAAGTACTCCGGAGCCGGCATCGAAGGCGTGCTCGCCGAGACCTTCGGCGATGTCACCATGCGGCAAGGTCTGACCAATCTGCTGGTCACCAGCTTCGATCCGGAGAAGATGGAGCCGCGGTGCATCAAGAATCGCCCTCCGCGGGAGGAATGGGCCGACGACCTCGACTTCTACATGCGCGACGCCGCCCGCGCGACGACCGCGGCGCCGACCTATTTTCCGCCGGCGCGGATCCAGCCGGTCCCGGCCAACGGGGAGACCTGCTGTCTCGTGGACGGGGCCCTCTTCGCGAACAATCCCGCGATGCTCGCCTACGTCGAGGCGACGAAAATTTTCCCCGAGGAGCGCGAGTTCCTGATCCTCGCGCTGGGCACCGGCCGCGATCAGGTCGGCTATTCGTACAAGGACATGCGCTCCTGGGGCTACTTCGGCTGGGTCAATCCCGTCAAGGGCGTCCCCCTCTGGGCCATGTTCGCCTCCGGGCAGAACGAAGCGACCAACCACCAGCTGCGGCGCATACCCGGCCTGCGCTACATCAGGCTCAACGCGGCGATCGACCCCCGCGAGTGTCCCATAGACGACGCGAGTCCGAAGACCATAGGGGTGCTGCGGCGAATCGCCGGGCGCATCGCCGCGGATCATCGCGCCGAACTCGAGACCGTCGCCGAGCTCTTGTAGGAAGGGAAGCGGCATGCCCGTACCTGCGTTTCGCTGTCCGATCTGCGGCTCCACTCTGGTACGCCGCGACGAGAGGGCTGCCTGCACCTATTGCGGCGCCGAGGACGGCTCCTATGGCCGGGGAGGCCTCGCGCCCTGGCGCTGCCCCGAGGGTCACTGGCTCTGCGAGGACTGCAGGACGGCCGCGGCCAAGGACTTGCCCGGCAGAGTGGTCGGCTCCCTGGGAGGGAAAGATCCCTTCGCCCTCGCCGAACTGCTCATGGCCCACCCCGCCATGCGCCAGGAGACCTACGGCCCCGATTTCCACGCCATCCCGCCCCTCTCGCTCCTTATCGCGCTCAGGAACGCCGGAGCCTGGAAGGGGAGCGAGGCACGCATCCTGGCCGCGGTCAGGCGCGGCGTAGCGATGGGTTCGGGCTCCTGCTACCTCTCCGGTGCCTGCGGAGCCTGCGTGGGAGCGGGGGCCGCTGCCTCGGCCGTCCTCGCCCTGGACATAGAGAGCGAGGACCGCGGCCTGGCCCTCGGCGCGGTCTCCGCGGCGCTCGGCCGCCTGGCCCGCACCGGCGGCAGGCGTTGCTGCGCCGAAGCGGTGTACGCGGCGCTCGAAGGCGCCCTGGAGATCCTCGGCGACAGGCTGGAGGCGGCCGCGGCCATGCGCCGCGAGCGGATAGTCTGCTCCTTCTCGGCCTCGAAGCCCGACTGCAAGGGAGAGCGATGCCCCTACCATCCGGCCGCGGGCTGCGGGGAAGCGGAGAGCGGCGCATGAAGGCCCGTCTGCTTTTCGACGGCGAGCGCGAGGCCGCTCGGCACTTCGCGATGGAAGAGGCGCTGCTCCGCTCGGTCGACTCCGGCGAGGCGCCGCCCACGCTCAGGATTCGGCGCTCAGTCCCCGCCCTGTGGCTCGGCCTGTTCCAGCGGCCGGAGGAAGACATCGACCTCGGGCGGGCCCGGGAGCTCGGCGTGCCCGTCGTGCGGCGCCACAACCCCGGCGGGACCGTCTATCAGGACGAGGGTACTCTCTGCTATTCGCTGTTCTTCCCCAGAGACGAGCTCTTCAGGCGGCTCGGCCTGGGCGACCCTGCCGAGCTGTACGCGCTATTCGGAAAGGCCGCGATCCGCGCCCTGGCCCGCTTCGGCGTCGAGGCCGAGCTCTCGCCCCTGAACGACGTGACCATCGGCGGCAGGAAGGTCTACGGCTCGGCCCAGCTCCAGCAGTACTCGGCCTTCGTCCACTCGGGCAGCTTCCTCGTCTCCTGCGACCTGGGGCGCATGGCCGAGCTGCTCAGGCCCTCGGCCCTCAAATACGCCGGCCGCGGCTTCACGGGCGTGCGCGAGCGGGTCGTCAATCTCGCCGAGGCCGCCGACCGAAGCGTCTCGCCCGAGCTCCTGGCCGAAGCCCTCGTACCCGAGCTCGCCGCCGCCTCGGGGTATTCTTTCGTTCCCGGCGATCTCGGCGCCGGGGAAGCCCGGCTGGCCGAGACCCTCCTCGAACGAAAATACGGCAGGCCCGAGTGGACCTTCCGGCCCGCGCCGCGCTTCAGGCGCAGCGTCTCGGGCCGCTCGCGCACGGGTGTGGTGACGCTCGGCGCGACCCTCGAGGCCGGGGTCATTGCGGCCCTCGAGCTGCGGGGCGACTTTCTCCTGCCGGAGGTCGGCAGCATCGACGCCTTCGCAGCCGCGGTCCGCGGCCTGAGCCCGGACCAGGCGGCCGATCTCGCGCGGGGTTCGGCCCTGCCCGGGTACCTCGCCGCGACCGTCGCGGAGCTCCTGGGAGGCCTGGCGTGAGCGAACGGCGGATGCGCGTCGAGGCCCTCATCGCGAGCCCGCCCACCGAGAAGTGCGAGATCATCCTCGCCATGCTCGACGAACTCCAGGCCGCGCATCCCGGCGAGCTGCTCGTCGATGTCTATCTCGCCGGAGAGCAGCCGGGCTCCACCCCGACCAAGGGCTACCAGGACAAGGGCAAGTTCAAGCGAGTGCCGAGCCTTTTCGTGAACGGCGTCATGGCTTCGCAGGCCGAGGTTCCCGAGCGCGGCGAGCTCGAGCGGCTCCTGGCCGAGGAGCTCGCCAAAGGCTCCAGCCGATGGCTCGAGTGAAAAAGCTGAGAACAAGGAAAACACATGAAGAATCGATGCATCGATGCCGGCAACAGCCCCGGCTCGGAGTCCGCAAGGGCCGAGCCTTCGCTCCCGCGGCTGTTTTTCAGCTTTCTGAAACTCGGGATCTCCGCATTCGGAGGCCCCGCCGCGATAGCCCATATCCGGACCATGGCGGTCGAGAAGGAGAAATGGGTCGACAAGGAAAGCTTCCGCGAAGGCATGGCTCTCTGCCAGACCATACCCGGCGCGACGGGCATGCAGGTCTGCGCCTATGTCGGCTTGAAACTGCGCGGGGTCCCGGGCGCCCTCGCCTGCTACCTGGGCTTCATTCTCCCGGCCTTCCTCCTCATGCTGGGATTGTCCGCCCTCTACGCTTCCTTCGATGCCGTGCCCCTGGTCGCGGCCCTGTTCGGAAGTCTGCGGGCGCTCATCGTCGCCCTGATGGCCTACGGGGCCTGGAGCTTCGGGAAGTCCTACCTCAAGAGATGGGAAGACTTCTCGATCGCAGCCGTCGCCGCCGCGCTGTTCTGGTTCGGCCTCGGACCGGTCTGGGTCATAGCGATCTCGGCCGCTCTGGGACTCATCCTGAAACGGACGAGCCCCCAGGCGCGAAAATCCGCGAGGCCCGGAAGCAGGCCCTCGGTGCCGGCGGCCCTGTGGATCGCCATCGGCGCCGCCCTCGTCTTCCTCATCATCTTCTTTCTCGTCGACAGAAAGCTGCTCGACCTATCGCTCCTCATGATGAAGGTCGACTTCTTCGCCTACGGCGGCGGATTCGGCTCCGTCCCCCTGATGCTCCACGAAGTCGTAGACCTGCGGCACTGGATGAGTCCGCATACCTTCATGGACGGCATCGCGCTCGGCCAGGTGACGCCCGGACCGATCGTCATCACCTCCACCTTCGTCGGCTACCTGCTCCAAGGCCCTTGGGGCGCCGCCGTCGCCAGCGCGAGCATTTTCTTCCCTTCCTTCGTCCTGGTCATCCTGATTTCGCCCTTCTTCGCGAAACTCAATGCCCTTCGGCTTTTCCGAAGTGCCATCGACGGGGTCCTCTGCTCGTTCGTCGGACTGATGCTCAGCGTCGCGCTGCGCATGGGCTTCGCGGTCTCCTGGGACCTTCCCCGCGCGCTCGTGGCCGGCGCGGCCTTCGCCGCGCTCATGCTCCGCGTCGATGTGCTGTGGGTGATACTAGGGGGAGTTGGACTCTCGCTGTTCATCCGCTGAAGCCGGCGCGGCGCGAACGATTCCCGCGGAAAGCGCGGCCGTGCATCGCGTTGCCTTGACATAGGCTTTCTTGACAATCCGGCGCGGGGGAACTATCATATCGTCGATGGACGATAAGAAATGCTTTACAGACTGCAGATCGCCCACGGGTGAAATAATCCCCGTGACGCCAAAAGAGACCGACAAGGAGCTGGCCGCCTTCGCCAAGGCGATCGCCCATCCCGCGCGGATTCAGATTCTGCGGATCCTGGCGCAGAGAACCGCCTGCGTCTGCGGCGACATCGTCGTCCAGGTCGGGCTCGCCCAGTCCACCGTTTCCGAGCATCTGCGGATCCTCAAGGAAGCCGGCTTGATCATCGGCGAGGTCAGCGGTCCGCGGGTGTGCTACTGCATCGATCGGGATGCCTTCGATCGATTTCGGCGCCTCTTCGGCGAGCTATTCGCCGCGTAGAAAGCGCAGAGACCACAATCGAGAAGGAGTTCTTCATGGACAAGGCCGGCGCTCCCCGACTCTCGTTCTTCGATCGCTTCCTGACGCTCTGGATCTTCCTGGTGATGGCCCTCGGTCTCGGCGTGGGCTACCTCTGGCCGGGCATCGCCGCTTTCTGGTCGCGCTTCCAGGTGGGCACGACCAACATCCCGCTCGCGGTCGGGCTAATCCTCATGATGTACCCGCCCCTGGCCAAGGTGCGCTACGCTCTCCTGCCCAAGGTCTTCGCCAATCCGCGGCTGATCTCGGTCTCCCTCGTCCAGAACTGGCTCATCGGGCCGGTCGTGATGTTCCTCCTGGCCATTCTCTTCCTGCGCGACCAGAGCGCCCTGATGACGGGCGTGATCCTCGTCGGTCTCGCGCGGTGCATAGCCATGGTCCTCGTGTGGAACGATCTCGCGGCCGGAGACACCGACTTGGCCGCGGGTCTCGTCGCCTTCAACGCGATCTTCCAGGTGCTGTTCTACTCCGTCTACGCCTACGTCTTCGTCACGGTGCTACCGCCCCTGTTCGGCCTCTCGGGCTCCGTGGTCGGCGTGTCGATCGGGGAGATAGCCGGAACCGTGCTCGTGTACCTGGGCATCCCCTTCGCGGCGGGCGTGCTGTCCCGGCTCGTCCTCGCCGGGAGCAGGGGCGAGACCTGGTACCGCGAGCGCTTCGTCCCCCGCATCTCGTGGATCACGCCGATCGCCCTCCTCTTCACGATCTTCGTGATGTTCTCGCTGAAAGGGCAGGCGATCATCCAGCTTCCGCTCCAGGCCCTGCGGGTGGCCATACCCTTCCTGGGCTACTTCCTCGTCATGTTCTTCTCGACCTTCTTCGTCGCCAAGCGAATGGGCATGGGCTACGAGAAGACCGTGACGGCCTCCTTGTCGGCAGGCTCCAACGACTTCGAGCTGGCCATCGCGGTGGCCGTGGCCATCTTCGGCATCGGCTCGCAGCAGGCCTTCGCCACGGTCATCGGCCCGCTCATCGAGGTTCCCGTCCTGATCTCCCTCGTGAATTTCGCGCTCGCGATGCGCAAGCGCTTCGCGAAGGCCTAGGACGAGGAGAGCGGCTTGCCCCTCGCGGGCCAAAGTAGTAGCTTAAAGCAACATTCTGTCCTATGCGGTCGCCGGCCCGTTCTGCGGCCTCTCGATGCCGAACATTAAGCCAGCTCGGTTGTACGTGGATATTCACACCATGACAGCATACGAACTCGCGGCGGCCGACCTGCGGCCGACCATCGCGTCGGAGAGCCGACGGCGGAGTCCGCCCTCGGCGGCAGGTAGCGCCGTCGCCGAGGACGACGCAAGGACAAGGAAAGGCATGGGAACAAGGTGAGCAAAGAAGCAGCGACAGGCGCCAAGCCCGAAGCAACAGCCGGGCGCGGGTCTGAGACCGGCAACTCTGAGACGGGCTACTCGAAGACGGGCTACTCGCAGAGGGGCTACAAGTGGATCGCCCTTTCCAACACGACCCTGGGCACGCTCATGGCCTCCATCAACAACAACATCGTCATGATTTCCCTCCCCGCCATCTTCGTGGGGCTGGGGATCAATCCGCTGGCGCCCAACGAGGCGACCTACCTCCTGTGGATCCTCATGGGCTACTCGGTGATCGTGGCGACCCTCCTGGTATCCTTCGGCCGGCTCTCCGACATCTACGGCAGGGTCAAGCTCTACAACCTCGGCTTCGCCATCTTCACGGCGGCTTCGATTCTCCTCTTCCTCACGCCGAGCCGCGGCAACGCGGGCGCCCTCGAGGTGGTGATCTTCCGCATGATCCAGGCGGTGGGCGGCGGCTTCCTCTTCGCCAACAGCGCCGCCATCCTGACCGACGCCTTCCCGCCCCTCCAGCGGGGCATGGCCCTCGGGCTCAACCAGATAGCCTTCATCTCGGGCTCGCTCATCGGGCTCATCCTCGGCGGCTTTCTGGCGGTGGTGGACTGGCGCCTCGTGTTCCTCGTCAGCGTGCCGGTAGGCATCGCCGGCACCATCTGGGCCTACCTCAAGCTCAAGGAGACCGGAGTCCTCACGAAGAGCCAGAAGCTCGACTACCCGGGCGTCGCGACCTTCGGCGTGGGCCTCATAGTACTCCTCGTCGCCCTGACCTACGGCATCATGCCCTACGGCTCCTCGCCCATGGGCTGGGAGAGCCCCTTTGTCGTCGGCGGCATCGCGGCGGGGCTCCTCCTGCTGGCGGCCTTCGTCCTCATCGAGCGCAGGACGCACGACCCCATGTTCCGCCTGGATTTCTTCCGCATCCGCATGTTCACGGCGGGCAACGTGAGCGGCTTCCTCTACGCGATTGCCCAGGGCGGACTGACCTTCATGCTCATCATCTGGCTGCAGGGCATCTGGCTGCCCCTGCACGGGTACAACTACGCGGATACGCCCCTCTGGGCCGGCATCTACATGTCGCCCATGCTCGTGGGGTTCTTCATCATGGGTCCGCTTTCCGGCACCCTGTCCGACCGGCTCGGTTCGCGCGGCTTGGCCACCGCGGGCCTCGTCGTCCTCGCCGCGGGCTTCCTTCTCCTCGCCGATCTGCCGGTCGATTTCACCTACCTGCCCTTCATGCTCATCCTGGTCCTCGTCGGCTTCGGCATGGGCCTCTTCACCTCGCCCAACATGTCGGCCATCATGAACTCGATCCCGCCCGAGTACCGCGGCGTCGCCTCCGGCATGCGCGCCACGATCCAGAACGCGGGAGCCCTGGTGAGCATGTCGCTCTTCTTCAGCATGGTCATCATCGGCCTGGCCTCCAAGCTGCCCTCCGCCCTGCTCACGGGCCTCGTCTCGGCGGGCATCCCCCTGGCGGTCGCCGAGCAGGTGTCGCGGCTGCCGCCCACGGGCGCCCTCTTCGCGGCCTTCCTCGGCTACAATCCCATGCAGCAGCTCCTGCCGCCCGACGTGCTCGGCCGGCTGCCCGCCGCCACGAAGGGCCTGGTGCTGGGCAAGGAGTTCTTCCCCTCGCTCATGGCGCCCGCCTTCATGGCCAGTCTCAAGGTCACGTTCATCGGAGCGGCCGGCCTCTCGATAGTCGCGGCGGTGGTCTCCTTCCTGCGCGGCAAGGTCTACATCCACGGCCTCGACGGGAGAGGCTAGGAGGCCGGGGCGGGCCGCGCGCCCAGGCGGGCCGAGGCGAAGCCGCGGGCTAAGGCGAAGCCGCGGCCCGCTCCGCCTCAGGTGTCGCGCTCGGAGCGGGAGCCCCACTCGACCGCGTACTTGCGCAGGTCGGCGGCGCTCGAGAGGGCCAGCTTGTCCTTGATGTGGTCGCGGTAGGCGTTGACGGTCTTCACCGAGAGGCCGAGGCGCTCGGCTATCTCGGCCGCCCCGCAGCCTTTGCCGATGAGCGTGAACACCTCGAGCTCGCGGTCGGAGAGCCGGGTCACCGGCTCGGCGGCGGTCCGGCCTCCGGCGATGCCCTCCAGCATGCGCTCGCGCAACGCGTCGCTCACGGCGATGCGGCCCTCCAGGATCGTGCGCACCGCGTCCAGCAGGACCGCGGGGCTGTCGTGCTTCACGACGTATCCCCGCGCCCCCGCCTTGAGGGCGCGTTCGCCGTAGAGATTCTCCTCGTGCATGGACACGACGAGGACGGCAGTCTCGGGATACTCGGTCTTGATGGTGCGGACGAGTTCCAGCCCGCTCTGTCCCTGCAGCGAGATGTCCACGATGGCGAGCCGCGGGCGGGCGGAAGCGAGGAGCTCGAGCGCCTCGGGCACGCTGCCCGCCTCGCCGACGCACTCGAGCCTGAGTTCCTCGCCGACGAGCATGGAGACGCCGTGCCGGTACAGCGGATGGTCGTCGACGGTGATGAAGCCCGGTCTCAGCGGCATGCCTCTACCTCGGTATCCTGCAGGTCACGGTCGTGCCCGGTTCGCGCGAGCGGATGCGCAGCTCGCCCCCGAGCACGCTCGCCCGGTACTTGAGTATGTGCAGCCCCATGCCGCCGCCTTCCCGCCCGAGGGGCGGCATGCCGAGGCCGTCGTCGCTCACCTCGACGGTCAGGCTCTCGCGGTCCATGTAGAGGCCCACCTTGATCTCCTTCGCCCGGGAGTGGCGCAGGGCGTTGGTCAGCGCCTCCTGCGCGATGCGGTAGATCTGGA
Source organism: Rectinemataceae bacterium (assembly GCA_035530095.1). Taxonomy (GTDB): domain Bacteria; phylum Spirochaetota; class Spirochaetia; order Treponematales; family Rectinemataceae; genus JAJXZP01. The sequence goes on from DATKVK010000014.1 coordinate 21,250, forward strand.
GCGCCCGCTCCGAGTCGCGGACGGCGAAGCCGGGGCTCAGCTCGAAGCGCAGCCGGGAGCCGCCCCGCTCGCGAGCCGCCAGGACGAGCCGCTCGACCGCCGACGGAAGGCCGTGCGCCTCGAGCTCGGCCGGGTAGAGTCCGCGCGCTATGTCCCTCGCGCGCTCGGCGGTCCGGCCGGCGCCGGCCGCGAGGACCGCGGCCTCTTCGGCCTCGGCGTCCAGGCCCGCGCGGCGCAGCTTGCGCTCGAGCACCGTCGCCATGATGCCCAGGCCCGCCATGTCCTGGCAGAGATTGTCGTGGATATCCTGGCCGATCTTGCTCATGATCCCGTTCGAGACCTCGAGGAGCTCGCGCTCGAGGACCTTCCGCCGGGCGACCTCCTGGACGAGCCGCTCGTTGGCGTTCGACAGCTCGAGGGTGCGGATGCGCACGTTGCGCTCGAGGCTGCGCTCCCGGTCCCGCTCCGCGGCCATGAGCATGGCTCCCTTCAGGGCGCTCGAGACCTGGTCGCGCAGGGCGTCGTACATGCGCCGGTCGGTCGAGTCCGCGGTGCAGACGAGGTAGCCGAGCCGATCCTCCCCGAAGCGCAGGGGCTCGCAGACGTAGGCGCTCCAGGCCCCGGGGAGGCCTCCGGGCACGAGCTCGGCCGTGCGGAAGCGCAGCCCGTAGGGAGCGAGGATGCGGGTCCCCTTCCCGTCCGAGGCGAGGAGGAGCTTGGACCACTCGGGCGCGGCGCCGCGGGACTCGAAGAGGCAGAGCCAGCAGCCCGAGATGCCCAGGTCGCGGGTGCCGCGGGCTATCTGGCCGAGGATGTCCTCCATGGCGAAGGACGAGACGAGCGAGGCCTCGATCTCGCCGAGCACCGAGGCCCGCCTTTCGGCGGAGAAGCGCTGCGAGGCGAGGAAGCGGCGTTCGCCGTCGGCGATCGCGAGGAGGGCGTCGGCGCGGAGCCCGGGCTCGAAGGCCGAGCGGCGCAGGCGGGCGGGGTTTCCGCCCGCGCCGATCTCGCGGTTGACCTCGGCCGAGAGCGCGGCGAGCGTGTCGAAGCGGGCGGGCTCGCCGAAAGGCTCCGCCCCTCCTGCCCCGCCCTCGAGCTCGTCCTCCAGGCCGTCTCCGGGAGCGCGGCAGCAGCCGCAGGACTCGCGCACGACGAAGGAGACGCGCGGCCGGGGCGCGGCCTGGGCCGGCACGAGGCCCAGCTGGGCCGCGAGCCGCCTCACGGCCAGGCGCCCCAGCTCGACCGCGGGCTGCCGCACCGTCGTGAGGGGCGGTACGGAAAAGCGGCTGTCCTCCGTGTCGTCGAAGCCGGTGACCGAGACCTCGCGGGGAACCTCGATGCCGCGCTCCGCCAGGGCCCGGAGGGCGCCCACGGCCATGAGATCGTTGGCGGCGACTATGGCGTCGGCCTTTCCTCCGGCGTCGAGGAAGCGCGCGACTCCGGCGCGGGCCTCCTCCTCCATGAAGTCGGCGTGGATCAGCTCGAGGGGCTCTCCGCTCCAGAGGCCCGCCCCGGCGATGCGGCCGAGGGCGCGACGGAACTCGGCCAGGCGGGCCTCGGCCTCGCGATGGCCCCGCGGACCGGCGAGGAAGAGGAAGCGCCTGCGATCGTGCGCCAGGGCGAGATGCTCGGCGATCGCGCTCATGCCGCCCGAGGCGTCGACGCGGACGCTCGGGATGTCGGGGAACTCGATGCCGATGGTGATGACGCTCGCCCGGTCGAGGCGCCTCAGGAAATCGAGCTGCTCCCGGCTCGAGATATAGGTTCCGATGACGTTCGACATGACGACGAGCCCGGCCACGGCGCTGTGCGCGGCGAGGTCGAAGGCGATGTTGTCGAGGGCCTCGAAGCCCACGGGGCTGCCGATGCGCTGGCCGCCGAAGAAGAGGATGCCCGCGCCGAGGCGCTCGGCCTCGCGCGCGGCGCCGCGCCACACGGCGTGCTGGTAGGCCTCGTCGAAGCGCGCGGCCAGGAAGCCGATGACCGGCGCGGCCTTCGGTTTCGTCATTTCCTCGTCATCCATCGCCCCCAGGATACCCGCACCACCCCCCGCGGTCGAGCCCCGCGGTCCATCGGCCGCGTCCGCTATTCCTTGACCGCCCCGGCGAGCGTGCCGCGGATGATCCAGCGGTGACCGACTATGTAGAGGATGACCGTGGGCGCCGCCGAGATGATGGCCGCGGCCGCGTAGCGCGGCATGCGGTCGGTGCCGTAGGCGTTGAGGAAGGAGGCGACGCGCAGCTGCATCGTGAAAAGCCGCTGGTCCGAGAGGAGTATGAGCGAGAGGAGGTAGTCGCTCCAGGCCCCTATGAAGACGAGGATGAGGGCCAGGACCGTGGCCGGCCGGGCCAGGGGGAGCATGACGCGGAAGAAGGTCGCCGAATGCCCCGCTCCGTCGATGCGGGCGGCCTCGGCCAGCTCGCCCGGCAGGCTTTTGAAGAAGGAGCGGTAGATCATCATCCAGAAAGGTATGCCGAAGGCCGCCATCGGCAGGAAGAGGCCGTAGAGCGTGTTGTTCAGCTTTACCGCGACCTCCATCTTGTACAGGGGGACGAGGACCATCTGGGCGGGCACGAAATAGCCGACGAGGATGGCGTAGAAGGCTATCTCCGTGGCCCGGCTCCGGTAGCGGGCGAAGACGTAGCCGGCCAGCGCGGCCGGCGGGAGGGTGCAGACTATGGCGCCGAGGCTGACGATGAGCGTGTTCGCGAGGCCCTGATCGATGCGCACGGCTTTCCAGGCCTCGACGAAGTTGATGACCAGGAGGCGCTTGGGCAGGGCCCAGGGATGATACGAGAACTCGAGCTGGGTCTTGAAGGCGAAGAGCAGGGGCATGACCAGGGGGAGGATCACGACGAGGGCCAGGACGGCGAGAATCGCCGTCGCGGCGATCTCCGAGGCGCCGTGCCTCGTGCGGAAGGCGCTCATGCGATCTTCTCCCTTCGCGCGCCGATCGAAAGCTCGGCCGCGGTCATGAGGAGCGAGAGCAGGAATATGACGACCCCGATGGCGGCGGCCAGGCCGTAGTCCCAGTCGATGAAGCCGCGGCGGTACAGCATGATGCCGAGGGTCTCGGTCGCGTAGCCCGGCCCGCCCGTGGTCATCATATTGGGCAAGTCGAAGAGCTTGAGGCTGCCGACCGTGCAGAGCACGGCGAGGATGCGCAGGGGGTAGCCCAGGTCGGGCAGGACGATGCTCCTGGCGTAGCGCCAGGGCGAGGCTCCGTCGAGCTCGGCCGCCTCGCGCAGCTCCTTGGGCATCTGCTCGATCCTCGCCATGAGGTAGATGATCGGGAAGCCCGTGTAGGCCCAGGTGGCCACGGCGAACACCGCCCAGAAGGCGAGGCGGGGATCGCCGAGGAAATCGACGCCTCCGAGCCACTTCCAGCCGATATGCTTGGCGAAGCTGGCGATCATCCCGTAGTTCGGCGCGAAGACGAACTTCCCGAGCATGGCGGTTATGGCCGAGGGCAGGACGTTCGCGAGGTAGAAGATGGACTTCAATGGGCCAGTGAAGCGATTCGAGTAGTAGCTGAGCAGGAAGGCCACCGCGAAGGCGAGCGGAAGCTGGATGACGACGCTCCAGAAGGCCCAGGTGAAGACATGGAGGAGCCCGGCCAGGAACTCCTGGCTCGCGAGGAGCCTGCGGTAATTCTCCAGGCCTATGTAGATCTCCGGGCCCAGGCCCAGAGACTTGGTGGTCGAGATGCGGAAGGTCTCCTCGATCGGGTAGTACAGGAAGACCGCCAGGAACAGGATGGCGGGCAGGACGCAGAGGAAGACGAAGGCGCCGCGCTTCCAATCGCGAGCCCTCGTCTTCCGCCCTCCGCCGCGGCCGTAGTTTTCGATGTCGTGCGCGCTCACGTCGCTACAGTCCCCTCAATTTCGATTCTCCGCGGCTTCAGGGCAGTCACTTCACCGGGCCGATGTTCTGGACGCAGAGCGCCTCGAAGGAGGCCAGGTCCTTCCTCACGTCGGTGTCGGGAAGGAAGAACTTCTGGATCGTGTCGGTGAGCGGAGAGGTGACCGAGGGAGGCAGGTCCTGGTCCCACCAGAAGGTGACCGTCTTGGCCTGGGCGAAGACCGCGGCGGCCTGTGCCGTGATCGGGTTCCGGGCCTTGACGCCGGGCACGGAGCAGATGCGCCCCGGCTCGGCGGCGCAGGCCTCGGGGCTCATCGCGTAGGTCAGGAACTTGACCACCGCGTCTTTCTTGGAGGCCGCGGCCTTCGTGGCCGCGAAGCCGATGTCGGTCATGCCCATGACGTCGCTGACCGTGCCCACGCCGCCCTGCGCCAGGCCGGGGAAGGCGTAGAAGCCGATCTTCTGGTCGGTGAAATCGGGATTGGCGTACTGGGCGCACATCCAGGAGCCGGTGATGTGCATCGCGGCCTTGCCGGTGGCCATGAGCTGCTGGGCGTCGCCGTAGCCCTCGCCGAGGGGGGTGGCGCCGAAGTAGCCCTTCTTGATCCACGATTGGTAGAGCTGCGCCGCCTTCACGAAGGCGGGGGAGTCGTAGGCGAGCTTGCGGGAGGCCGCGCGGGCCGAGGCGTCGCCGCCGTAGCGGTTGGTCAGGTACATGTACAGGGCGAGGCCGGGCCACTTGTCCTTCTCGCCGCAGGCGAAGGGCTGGATGCCCTTGGCCAGGAGGGTGTCGCAGAGCGGACCGAAGCCCTCGACGGTCTTCGGCATCGAGAGGCCGTACTTCTCGAAGATGCCCTCGTTGACGAAGACGCCGGCGACCGCGAAGAAGGGCGCCACGCCGTAGATCCTGCCCTTCCAGGTCATGGCCGCCCGCGCCGCGGCGCTGCCGGGGACGTTCTTGAGCTCCCGCGTCAGGTCGAGGAGGCGCCCGGCGTCGGCGTAGCCGCCCATGACGGAGCCGCCCCAGGTCTGGAAGATGTCGGGCAGGCCGGAGCCGGCGCCCATCGTGATCTTCGTCTTGTCCATGAGCCCCGGATCGCCCAGGGCGATGTACTCGAGCCGGATGTCCGGATACTTGGCCTGGAAACCCGAGATGAGCGCCTTGATATAGGCGTGGTCGGCCCCGTCGTCGGGGATGTCGCGGCCCCAGACCGTCAGCGTCACCTTTTGGGCGAAGGCCGACGACGCGGAAAGGATGCCGAGTATGAGAGCGACTAACGCGAAGATGCTTCGCTTCTTCATTGCGATGTTCCTCCTCGATCCGGAATTCGGACGGCTCTGGCGGCCGCGCGATTCCCTGGGAGGGTAAACCCGCTTCGGCCTTTCCGAAATAGGGTAAACACCGCATGATGGGATCGGCCGTTTTACCTATGCGAAGCGCGGACGCATAGGTAAAACGGCCGATGCAAATTACGGCCTCTCCCCCGATGAGCGCCGATCGCGCGGGGCGATATCATGCCGGCAACATCCCGCCCCGCGGGGGCGCAGCAAGGATCATCGCCATGGCCGTCCGCGTGCCCGAAATCGATTACTACTCTCTTCACGGTATCTGGGGCGCCTACGCCTCGCTCGCGCTCGGGCGCCTGGGAAGGGGCGCGGGAGTCGTCATCGGCGACGTGCGGCCCCCGCGCACCGGTCTCTTCGTCGGCTACCGCGCCGGCCGCGGCGAGCCGAGGCTCCTGCCCTTCTCCTCCGGCTCGAGCTTCGGCCTCGGCGCCGCCGCCTACCGCGAGGCCCCGGAAGCCGGCAGCCGGCGGGACGGGAACGGCGGAGCGGCGCGGTTCCGAGCCGAGGAGATCGAGCGCCGGGTCTCGCTGTCGGGAGAGGAATGGAAGGCCGGCTCCTTGAGCTTCGGCGTCATCTCGTTCTTCGGCGAGGTGCCCGACCCCCGGGCCGCGTCTCCGGCCGCGGCCCGCGCCTCGCTCAGGCCCTCGCTGCTCCTCAAGCTCGGCTTCGACAACCGCGAGGGCTCGGGCCCCATGACCGGACTCTTCGGCATGCAGGGCATCCGCCGCCCGCTCTCCGACTCCACGGCCGGAGGGCTCCTCGGCATGGCCGGCGGGGCGTCCTTCGGCTTCGCGATGCGGCCGCAGAAGGGCGTCGAGGAGGTGATGGACTGGTCCGTGGTGGACGCCGCCTTCGACGGCGACCGTCCGCTGCGCCGCCTCGCCTCCGAGGGCGGCCTGCGCTTCTCGATCCCCGCCGGCGAGCGCTCCGACTACGTACTCGCCCTCGGCGTCTTCCGCGGCGGCGTCGTCACTTCGGGGCTCGGCGCCCACGCCTACCATACCTGCCTCTTCCGGGACGTGGAGGACGTGCTCGAGAGCGCCCTCGACGATCAGGACGAGTCGCTGCTCCGGGCCGCGGCCGTCGACTCCCTCCTCGACTCCTCGGGGCTTTCGGAGGACCGGCGCTTCCTGATCGCCCATGCGGCGCACAGCTACTGCGCGAACACCGAGCTCCTCCTCGCCGAGTCGGGCGAGAGCGTCTTCGTCGTCAACGAGGGCGAATACCAGATGATGAACACCCTCGACCTGACCGTGGACCAGGCCTTCTGGGAGGCCCGCTTCTCGCCCTGGACGCTCCGCGGCGAGCTGGAGTCCTTCGAGGAGCGCTCGGCCTACGCCGATTCGCTCGGTCTCGCCTTCGCCCACGACCAGGGCGTGGGCGACTGCTTCTCCCCGAGGGGGACCTCGGCCTACGAGATGCCCGGCCTCGCGGACTGCTTCAGCTTCATGAGCTACGAGGAGACGCTCAACTGGGTCATCTCGGCCTGTCTCTACGCCAACCTCGCCGGCGACCTGCCCTGGGCCAGGGGGAGGAGGGCCACCTTGGCCGCCTGCCTGAACTCGATCCGCGCCCGCGACGGGAACGCCGACGGCGTCATGGACCGCGACTCGGACCGCTGCGCCGGGGGCTCGGAGATCACCACCTACGACTCCCTCGACCTGAGCCTCGGCCAGGCGCGGAACAACCTCTACCTCGCCGTGAAGGGCTGGTCCGCCCTCGTCTGCCTGGAGCGGCTGTTCCGGAGCATCGACGGCGCGGCCGGCGCCGAGTCCGAGGCCGCGGCCGAGTCGGCCCGCGCGGCCTCCCGCACGATAGCCGGCCGGATGCTGGACGGGCTCTTCATCCCGGCGGTCTTCGAGAGCGACAACCGCTCCCGCATCATCCCGGCGGTCGAGGGTCTCGCCTACCCCGCCTTCTGCGGAGCGCCCGAGGCGGTAGCCGCCGACGGCCCCTACGGCGAGCTCGTGCGCGCCCTGAGGCGGCACCTCGACACCGTGCTCGAGCCCGGCGTCTGCCTCGACGCGGTCTCGGGCGGCTGGAAGCTCTCCTCCACCAGCGGGAACACCTGGCTCTCGAAGATCTTCCTCAACCAGTACGTCGCGGAAAAGGTCCTCGGCATCGTCGACGAGCGCACGATGCGCGACGCCGTCCACGCCCGCTGGCTGCGCACGGGCTCGGCCGACTTCGCCGCCACCGACCAGGTCGACTCCTCGAGCGGAGCCGACCTGGGCTCGAGGCTCTACCCCCGCCTGGTCACCGCGATCCTCTGGCTGGGCCCTTCGATTGCGTCGCCGGCATCTTTCCGCTAGACTTTCCCCCGGAGGGACAGCATGGCAAAGGTCGAAGGCACGAGCGCCCTGAGACTCGACGCGCGCTACACCCTGGCCGACTGGCGCTCCTGGCCCGAGGGCGAGCGCTGGGAGCTCATCGCCGGAGCGGCCTACGCCATGAGCCCGGCGCCCCGCGTGCCGCACCAGACGCAGGCCTTCGATCTGGGCAGGGCTTTGGGGAATTTTCTCGAAGGCAAGCCCTGCCGGGTCTTCATGGCACCCCTGGACGTGTTTCTGGAGAAAGACTCGGAAGACACCGTAGTGGAGCCCGACGTCCTCGCCGTCTGCGAGAGCGCGAAGATCCGCGACGACGGGATACACGGCGCCCCCGACTTCGTGGCCGAGGTCCTCTCCGAGTCGACGGCCAGCAAGGACTTCGGGATCAAGAAAGAGCTCTACGAGCGCGTCGGCGTGCGGGAGTACTGGATCGTCCACCCCGATACCGGCGCGATCTTCCAGTACATCCGCGACGGAGCGCTCTTCGCCCCCGTGAGGGAACACCGCAAGGGCCAGAAGGTGGAGAGTTCCGCATTTCCCGGATTCAGCTGGGCCACAGCGCTTGAATGAGCCCGGCGCTCCGCCGCGAAGCGAGGGCGAGCCCCCGACGAGTCGACCTCGAAAATCGAGGTGAACGACAAAGGGAAAAAAGGAAGGCAGATCCCATGGAATCCCGCAAACTCGGCAGCACCGGCATCGACGTCTCCATCCTCGGCTTCGGAGGCTTCCACCTCATCGAGATCCCGCGCGGCGACGCCTCGAAGCTCCTCAACGCCTACCTCGATCGCGGCGGAAGCTACATCGAGACGGCGGCCTCGTACGGCGATGGCATCTCGGAGCGCAAGATCGGCGAGTCCGTCTCGAAGCGGCGGAACGAGTTCACGCTCGCGACCAAGACCACAGAGCGCAGCCGCGAGGGCTACCTGCGGGAAGTTGAGCGGAGTCTTCGGAATCTGAAGACCGACAGGCTCGACATCGTGTTCATGCACGCGGTGCAGAGCGAGGAGGACGCGAAGTCGATACTGGGCCCCGGCGGCGCGCTCGAAGGGGCCGTGGCGGCGCGGGAGCACGGCAAGATCCGCTTCATCGGCATCACCGGACACGGCAGGCCGGACGGACTTCTGTATTCGGTCCGCGCTCACCGCTACGACGCGCTGATGACGGGCTTCAACTACTTCGACCGCTTCAACTTTCCCACGATCGAGGGCGAGCTGCTGCCGCTCTGCCGGGAGCGGGGAGTCGGGCTGCTCGCCATGAAGGCCCTCGGCGACGGCTATCTCCACCGCTCGGCCGAGCGCGCCCTGCGCTACGCCTTGAGCCTCCCCGTGGCCTCGGTCGTGGCCGGCATGAACAGCCCCGCGATGCTCGAGACCGACCTGGCAGTCGCCGAGTCCTTTTCGCCGATGAGCGAGGCGGAACGCGAGCGGATCTTCCGCGAAGCCCCGGAGCTCGGCGACTACGTCTGCCGGCTCTGCGGCCGCTGCGCCGTCGGGGGCTTCGATCCCCGGTCCGTGTTCCTGCTCGAGGGCCTGTACGATCGCCAGATGGACTCGGGCCGCGTCGATGACTCGGCCCACTACGCCCTGCGCGAGCGGCTGAAGTTCTGGTTCGACCAGCGGCGCGTGGCGCGCGCCGAATACGCGCGGCTTCCCGCGAAAGTCGACCCCGCCGGAGACTATCGCGCGCTCAACGCCCGGTGCCCCTATGCCATCGACATCGACCGCAAGCTCAAGCTCGCCCACGCCAAGCTCGTCGACGACGGCTTCATCTAGCGCCTTTTCGGCGGCGTCCTTCCCTCGCCGAAGTATTTCTCGCTGCGGTAGCGGAGCCACACGCGCAGGACCTGCGGCACCTCGTCCTTCTGCTCCTTGGTGAGCAGGGCGTAGAGCTCGAGCGCCTTTTGCCGCTCCCCGCGGCAGGCCGCGTTGGCGTGGGCCTCCCAGAGACTCCGCGCGAGGCGGATGCGGCGGCAGACCTCCTTCACGAGCTCCGTGCCCGCGGGCGGCTCGCGCGGCGCTCGCTCAGGCATGGCTCGCCGGCTCCTCCGGACCCGGCGGTCGCCTCGACTTTTCCGCGCCAGGCACGACGGCGCGGATCGCCCAGCGCAGCTTGGCCGAGCTGGAGCGGGGGTTGGCGTACTGCTCCTCCCGGCTCGGCCTCTGGGCCTCGGCCGAGACGGCCGAGTACAGACCGCGGCCGAGGCCCTCGGCGAAGGCGGCCTCGACCCGGCGATCCTCGCCCGAATGGAAGGAGAGGATGGCCGCCCTGGCGCCGGGCTTGAGGCAGGAGGGAAGCGCCGCGAGGAGAGCTTCGAGCGCGGCGAACTCCCCGTTGACCTCGATGCGGATGGCCTGGAAGGAGCGGCGGAGAATCCTCGTCATGGCCGGGTCCTTGTACTCAAGCCCGGGGAAGGCGGAGCAGATCGCCTCGGTGAGATCGCGCGTGGTCGAGAGAGAGCCGCGGCGCCGGCAGACCGCGCGGGCGATGGGCCCGGCCCCTTCCTCGTCGGCGTTGGCCGCGAGGATTTCGCGCAACCTTTCCTCCGGGACGCCGGCGAGGTACTCCCGCGCGGAACGCCCGGAGCCGGGATCCATGCGCATGTCCAGCGGACCCCTGCGCTTGAAGCTGAAGCCGCGATCGGGGTCGTCCAGCTGCATCGAGGAGACGCCGAGGTCGGCGAGGAAGAGGTCGACGCCCGCGAGGTCGGCGTCGGCGAGGACCTCGCCCAGGATCGCGAAGTTGGCGTGGACGGGGATGAAGGCCCCTTCCGGCAGACCCTCGGAGGCGAAGGCTGCCGCGGTCTTGGCCAGCTCTATCGGGTCGACGTCGAAGCCGTAGAGCCGCCCGCCGGGCAGGATGGCGCGCAGGATCTCGCGCGCGTGCCCGCCGTGGCCGAGGGTCGCGTCGATCGCGATCTCGCCCGGCCCGGGCGCGAGGGCCGCCAGAATCTCCTTGACGCAGATGGAGCGATGGCTCCCCGCCGGCGTGTCACCCCGCGCCAGCACGCGCTCCACATCCTCCCGGTACCTCTCGGGATCCCTTTCCTTGTACTTCTCCGAAAAGGCCCTGGGGTGGCTGCCCCGGTAGCGCTTGCGGCGAACGTGCCGCTCCTCCCCTCCATCCTTCCCGTCCATGGCCACAGTGTCTCAGCACCGCGAAACAAAATCTAGTGCGCCGCGCCGAAGGACCGAGCCCGGCGCCTCTGCGTGAGACATCTTCTTCGGAGCGAAAGCCGCTACTTCGCCATGCGCCGCACCTTGTCGGCCACGGCCCGGGCTATCTTCGCGTGGTTCTCCCGGTCGAAATGGATGCCGTCGACCGGGCTGGAGACCGCGACGCGCGCCAGGTCGAGGAAGGGGCAGCCGAGTCCGAGCGCCACGGCCGCGTATTCTTCGCCGAGACGCCGCGAGGTCTCGGCCGCGCCGGCGAACATCTCGGCGTAGTCGCTCAGGGCGCCCAGGGGCGGCGGAGCTACCAGGAGGACCTCGGGAGCCGGTCCTTCGACCGGATCGGCGAGAGCGCGCGCCGTTCTGGCCAGGAATCCCGCGCCCTGCGCGATGTCGTAGGCGGTGAGCGAGAAGCGATGCTTGAGATCGTTGGTGCCGAGCATGAGCACGAGGAGGTCGAAGGGCTTGTGGCTCTTCACGATGGGGATGAGCTGGTCCTTCCCGCACTTGTACTCCTCGATGGGATCCTCCCAGACGGTGGTCCGCCCGTTGAGGCCCTCTTCGATCACCTCATACCCGTTCCCGAGAAGCTCGGCCAGAATGCCCGTCCAGCGCTCAGGCCGGGGATAGCGGGACTTCGACTCGGGATCGTAGCCCCAGGTGTTGGAATCGCCGAAACAGACGACGCGTTTCATGCGCTGCTCCTTTGATCGAGATCGGCCGCCGCCTCACTGCGCCGCGGCGATCGGCGTCGAGCCGCGCAGGTGGTAGGTCACGGCGAAGCTGCTCTCCACCCACCAGCTGTAGTCGCGGACGCAGGCGGCGGGCGCGGCGGAGAAGTCGAAGGCGCCGGAGCGCCACTTCAAAGCCAGGCCGAGCTGGCCGTAGAACTCCCAGGGGGCGTTCGCGTCGCTCGTGTCGTAGGGCGTGTCTATGAGATTCGCGGCCACGTTCTTGCCCAGGAGGAGGAGCCGCGGCCCGGCGGCCAGACCGGTGTCGCCCAACTCCTGGCTCGCGTCCAGGCGGCACCAGAGGGCGCCCGGCCCGTAGGGGCTCGTGAGGGGGATGAGCCCGGCCTCGCCGTTGTCCGAGAGGAGGTAGCGGTACTGGGCGCGCGCGAGCGTATCGTCGCCCTGAAGGCCGCCCTGGCCCGTGTCGGTGAAGTTGCCCCAGAGGGTGTCCGTGTAGCCCGCCTCGACGTAGAGATCGAGGGCTCCCAATCCGGTATCCGTCCCGTATTCGAGCCCGAGGACGCAGGCGGGGATGGTGGGCACCCCATTGTCGCCGATGCCCACGGTGTTGGCGTTGAAGTCGTCCAGGCCCCCCTGGAATGAGAGGGAGAGGCGAGGGCTCGGCGTCCAATCGACGCTCGCCAGGATCGTCGTGTTGTTCGGCAGAATGCTGGCCTGGTGCCAGAACATCACCGGCAGGAAGTCGGTCACCGTGTAGCGGTTGCCCGCGCGGGCCAGCATGACGTTCTCGGCCAGGCGGGCGCGAATCTGCCCGAAGTCCCAGGAAATGGAGTGATAGACCTCGATGATGGAGGTGGGATTCGGATCGTCGTACCAGCCATATGAGGTCGACGGCGGCGTCCCGGAGTTCGGGTCGACGTCGATCCCGTCCCAGGAGGGTATCGCGTCCTGGCTGGAGATCATGTAGTCGAGGGTGAAGGGGCCAAGCCGGGCGCGGCCCCGGAAGGCGTCGAGGTAGGGCAGGCGCGCCGAGGGGAAGATGCTGCCCTGGACGATGCCGCCGTAGTCCACCTTGTCACGGCCTATGCTCAGGTCGAGGTAGCGGCTGGTCCACGAGAGTATCCCCCGGCTGATGGCGTTGTTCGAGGGCGGGATGTACGAGGCGCCGTTCGAGAAGCCTACCGGCAGGTTGGAGCTGGGGAAGTAGCCCTCGAAGGAGGGGCCGAACTGCCGGCGCAGATCCATCGTGAAGCCGAGCGACAATCCGCCCAACTGGCCGAGGTCCACGGAAAAGCGCGCCAGCGGCGGCAGCTCGAGATAGTTCTTCGTGAAGTCGATGCCGTTCTTGTCCGCGTAGGGCTCCACGAGCTCATTCGCGCTGCGGTAGGTGTAGGCGACGCTGAGGTCGAGGGCGGTGCGCAGGAACAGGCCGTCTGGCGCCCGGATGGGCAGGGTGGCCGGCAACGCCGCCTCGGGCAGCGGAACCGCGGGGGCGATCGAGTCTAGAGGGAGGGACTGGGCGGACAGGGCCGCACCCGCGAAGCCGAGGGCGAGGACCGCGACCGCCGCTCCGGCGAAAGCACTCGGACGAAAGCGCATGAAGGCCTCCGCCGCACACTATAGGAGCGCTCTCCGCCCTTGTCCACATCCCGGCAAACCGGGCTGTCGGAAAGAGAAGAAGGCGGAAATAAAGGCGCGCAAGGCGCAAAGGGAAAAGTAAAAAGGGGAAAACGACGCGGTTTCGCGAGGGGGGGGGGCTTTGCGCCTTCGCGCGGCTCTTCCAATTTCCAAGTGGCCGGCGGGGAGATTGCCGCGGTTCGGGCGAGCGGGTTATTCTAGTCGCGGAGCTTGGACGCTCCCGCAAAATGCGTCTGTATTTTGGAAGAGCCTCACCTAGCAAGGAGTCAGTTTGAGGATCGCATTCCTGTCCGACAGCTACTGGCCTCGCGTGAACGGCGTAAGCGTGTCCATCCAGACTTTCGCGGCGGAACTCGCGAAGCGAGGCCACGCCGTGGTCATCCTCTGCCCGGAATACCCGGAAGGCGACGGCGGCTCCGGAGAGTCAGACCAAGCCGGCCCGACCGTATATCGCTTCCCCTCGAGCCAATCGGTCGTGTCGCCCGAGGACCGCATCGTCCACGTCACTGCCTTCCCGGCGATATTCTACATCCTCGACCGCTTCAGGCCGGATCTCGTGTACGCCCAGACCGAGTTCGCGATGCAGATCGCCGGCCGGATCTACGCCCGCAGGCGGAGCCTGCCCTTCGTGCTCTGCTCCCATACCGACTACGAGCACTATATCGCCAATTACATCACCACGGTCGACGGCGAGGTGCTCAGGTCCACGGTGCGCTTCCTGATGCGCCGCATCTTCGGCACCGCCGACGCCATCGTGACCCCCTCGCACGCCATGGAGCGCATCCTCCTGGGCTACGGCATCTACAAGCCTATCCACGTCATCCCCTCGGGCATATCCCACATCTTCGCGCCCCGAAGCCCCGAAGAGGTCGAGCGCAGCCGCTCGGCCCTCGCGTCCCGCCATCCCCAGCTCTCGGGCAGACGCATCCTCCTCTTCGCGGGCCGCGTCACCGAGGAGAAGAACAGCGACTTCCTCGTCCCCCTCCTCCAGCGCCTCCTCGCCGAGCGAGACGACCTCGCCCTCTTCGTCGTGGGCGGCGGCCCCCACCTCGCGGCTCTCGAGGAGCTGGCCGTTTCGCGCGGGCTCGGAGACCGGGTCGCCTTCGCGGGCTACCTCCCGCATACGGAGCTGCCCTCCATCTACGCCGCCTGCGACGTCTTCGTCTTCCCCTCCAAGACCGAAACCCTCGGGCTTTGCACCATCGAGGCCATGGCCGTCGGCACGCCCGTGGTGGCCATAGGCGAGATGGGCACCCGCGACGTCATGCGCGGCGACCACGGCGGCTTCATGGTCCGCGACGATCTCGAGGAATTCGCCCTCGCCGTGCTGCGCCTGCTCGGCGACGAAGAGCTCCACCGAGCCAAGTCGGCCGAGGCCATAGCCTGGGCGGAAGGCTACAGCACCGAAAACACGAC
>DATKVK010000015.1:0-15627 GCA_035530095.1 Rectinemataceae bacterium
GCCCGACATCCTCGGCTATCCAGCGGTCGAAGACGCGGCAGAGGAAGGCCCCGATCGCCTCTGCTGGCGCCGTGGCCTCGCTCACGGCCGCCATTGCGGCGCCTGCGCCGGCCATGCCGACCTCAGGGGCTTCGCCGCCGCTCGCGCCCGACCGGACCACGAGGGGCAGGAACTGCAGGTAGGTCGCGCCGATGCCTTTGAAGAAATCGTAGACCCGGTCGGGCTCGCCGACGTTGGCCGCGCTCAACACGCAGAGGAGGTTGGTGAAGACGCGCCGTTCCTTGAGGAGGGCGAAGGCCTCGAGGACCCGCGCCTGCGTCGGCGAGCCGTCGACCCGGCGGCGATAGCGGTCGTGCATCTCGGCAGGTCCGTCGAGGCTGAGGCCCACCGAGAAGCCCTCGCGCGCCAGAAAGTCCGCCCAGGCCGCGTCGATGAGCATGCCGTTCGTCTGCAGTCCGTTGCTCACCCTGCGCCCGGACGGCCGGTGCCTTTTCTGGAGGCGGACGATCGTCTCGAAATACTCGAGGCCGAGCAGAGTCGACTCGCCTCCGTGCCACTCGAAGTGGGTCACGGGACCGCCCGAGGCGGCGAAACGTTGGGCGATATAGCGCTCCAGCAGCCCGAGGTCCATCGGCCCGGCCTCCGCGCCTGCGCCCCTCGCGGCGGCGCCCGCCTCGGCCTCGCCCGCGGTGCCGCCTGACGAGGCGCCGCCTGACGAGTCGCCGCCGAGCAGCTCGGTCTTGCCGACATAGTAGCAATAGCTGCAGCGCAGATTGCAGAGAGGCCCCGCCGGCTTGGCCATGACGAGACACTCGCGCGGCGTTTCCATGCCCGGTCGGAGCCTTAGGTCAGCGTCCGGGAGAAGAAGGCGAGCAGCCGCGCGAAGGAATCTCTCGCCGCGCGGACATCGTAGGCTCCCCTCGTATCGTTGAAGAACGAGTGATTGGCGTCTTCGTACACCTTCGGTTCGTAGCTCTGGGAGATTTCCTTCATGCCCTTCTCGAAGGCGGGTATGCCGGCGTTCACCCGTGCGTCGTTGCCGCCGTAGAAGGCGATCACGGGGCAGCGGATCTTCGCGAGCTTTTCGGGGGCCGGAGTCGCGCCGTAATATACCGCCGCGCCGGAGAGTTCCGGCTCCTCGCAGGCGAGCAGGGCCGAGAGCCCGCCGCCCATGCAGAAGCCCACGCAGGCGACCTTCTGTTCCCTGGTCTCGGGCCGCTCCCGGCGCAGGTAGCGCACCGCGTCGCGCAGGGCGGGGATGAAGGATTCGCGCCATTCCGGCGGCTGTCCGAGGAGGCCGCCGAAGGTCTCGCTCACTCTTCCGCGCTCGAGCGCCGGCAGCTTCTGCAGCGCCGCCTCCCGGGCGGCCTGGTCTCCCCAGACGGCGGGCGGCTGGGCGCCCAGGAAAGCCAGGAGCTCCGCGACGCGCTCGCGCTTCAGATGCTCGGGCCGCTGGCCGTCGACGGAGAAGATGTCCGCGGCCAGGGCCGCGTAGCCCGAGGCGGCGATCCGCCGCGTAACGTCCTCGATGTGATCCTCGACTCCCCAGATTTCCTGGATGACGAGGACCGCCGGCAGCGGTGTCGCGGCCCGCTCGGGCATCGCGAAATATCCGCTGCTCTTCCCGTAGCGGACCCATTCTGTTTTCAATGCCATGAAGGCCTCCTCCACCTTGGGGCGACCGGTGCCCCGATCGCCGCATCTTTGGTTTATTCGGTATACTATCGTCGATCGATGCCGGCTAGGAAGCCTCCATCCGATCGGGCTGAGGCGTTCCGAGGCTCGCGGAGGTCGGTGGAACATGGAAACTATCATCGTCGACGACATGGCTTTCGATCCCGAGGCCGGGGCGCTCAGGAGAAGACTCCTCATCGAGGATGGAAGCGAGGACGAGCGCGATTTCGGCCGCATGCTCGCGGAGGCCCGCTCCGTCGCGAGGCCCAAGGCCGTCTTTCGGCCCGTCCTCGTCGAGCCCGCGGGGCCCGACCGCGTCCTCCTGGAGGGCGTGGCGTTCTCGAGCCGCGTTCTCGCCGTGAACCTGGAAGGGCGCGGCCGGGCCCTCGCCTTCGCGCTCACGAGCGGCCGGGAGATCGAGACCTGGGCCGAGGCCTACGCCTCCGACGCCCTCCTGAGCTATTGGTGCGATGCCATACTCGAGGCCGCGCTCCTCTGCGCGCGCGAACGCTTCGATGCAGTCGTAACCGGCACCATGGGTTTCGAAAAATTCTCGACCATGAGTCCCGGCTCCCTCGAGGATTGGCCGATATCCGAGCAAGGGCCGTTGTTCGCCCTGCTCGGCGACACGCAGGCGGCGGTCGGCATCCGACTCACCGACAGCCTCCTCATGCTGCCCCGCAAGTCCGTGTCGGGGCTTCTGTTCGCGGTGGAGGAGCGCTTCGAGAGCTGCCAGCTCTGTCCCCGGGAAGACTGCCCCAACCGCCGCCTGCCCTACGAGAGCGGCCTTATGGAGCGGAAGTTCGCCAAGGGCCCGCGGGGCGCGTACGCTTCTCGGGAGCGAGGAAAGCGCGCGCCCTAAGCTCCTGCGCAAACCATCGCTCCGGTACCGGCCCTGTGTTTTCCGCGCGCGCAAAAAAAGCGCGGACGCGATCGCAGGAGGCGCTCCGGCTTTCCGGCCTCGTCCGGCAATCCGAGCTAGGCTCGGGAACGGCGGATTCGGCTTCGCTCGATGTCGGGCAGGAGGCCCGTGATGAGGCCGAGCAGCGGCAGGAAGGCGCACAGCCGGTACACGTGCTGGATCGAGCTTTGGTCGGCGATCGAGCCGAGCACCGCCGAGCCTATGCCTCCCATGCCGAACGAGAAGCCGAAGAAGAGCCCCGAGATCAGGCCCAGCCTGCCGGGAAGCAATTCCTGGGCGTACACCAGGATGGCCGAAAAGGCCGAGGCGAGCACGAGTCCGATGAGCACCGTCAGGACGGTGGTCCAGAGAAGCCCCACGTAGGGGAGGGCCATCGTGAAGGGCGCGACGCCCAGTATCGAGGCCCAGATCACGTACTTCCGGCCGATGCGGTCGCCCACCGGGCCGCCGATCAGGGTGCCTGCTGCCACCGAAGCCTGGAAGATGAAGAGGTGCAGCTGAGCCGAGCGTACCGTGAGGGAAAAGCGGCTCATGAGATAGAACGTGTAGTAGCTGTTCATGCTGGCGAGATAGAAGTACTTCGAGAAGATGAGGACGAGGAGAATGCCGACCGCGGCAGCCACTCGCCCTTGGCTGAGGCCGGGCAGAAGCTCCACCATATGCGTACCGGCGCGCCGACCCCGAGCTGCGACTTTTGCGGCGTACCACGTGCCCACGCGCGACAGCACGAGGATGGCGACGAGCGCCAAGGGCGTGAACCAGATGAGGCTCGAGCGCCCGCGGATGGTGATGATGGCCGCGGCCATGAGCGGACCCAGGGCGGCGCCCGCGTTCCCGCCGACCTGGAAGACCGACTGCGCCAAACCGCGGCGACCCCCGGCGGCCATGTTGGCCACGCGCGAGGACTCGGGGTGGAATACCGAGGAACCCAGCCCGACCAGACTCACCGAGACGAGGAGGAGGCCGAAGCTCCGCGCCATGGACAGCGCGACGAGCCCGACGAGCGTGAAGACCATCCCGAAGGCCAGCGAATAGGGCTGCGGCTTGCGGTCGGTGATCGAGCCGACCACCGGCTGGAAGAGCGAGGCGGTCAGCTGATTCGTGAAGGTTATGAGCCCGATCTGGGCGAAGTTCAGGTGAAAGCTGTCCTTGATGAGCGGGTAAATGGCCGGGATGAGCGACTGCAGCGTGTCGTTCAGCAGGTGCGAGACACTGATGGCGACCAGGATGGGGAAGACGGTCGTTTCGGCGCCGCGCAAGAGCTGAGTGCCGACTGTCGGCTCGGTGCTTTCGATTTCCATGGTGGTCGCGCATTGTACCCGAAACCCGGAGTACGGCACAAGAAAGCGCGGTCCCCCTTCCCGGTTAGGAGCCGGGCGAAAGGCGCCGAATCAGCGCCCGACGGACGCGAGCCCCGCTCCCTTTGACACGCTGCCATCGAACTCGACATACTGCTTGTCAGGCGGCGATTGGCTGCAGTCCGCCGCGGCGCCTCTATCGACGCCCTCATATCTCGATCTTTTTTCCCCTATGTACGAGACGTACCAGAGTATCCATCATGAGTTTGCGCTAATCCGACATGAACACCGCACGTCCTAGAACCTGGAAGAGCACCCTGTACGCCGTCTGGGCGGGAGAGATGCTCGCGCTGGCCGGCTTCTCCACCTCGGGCCCCATAATCCCGTTCTATCTGCAGGATCTCGGCGTGAGCGATCCCTTGCGGATCAAGTTCCTCACCGGTCTCATCACCGCCCTGCCCTCGCTCAGCTTCGCCGTGCTGGCTCCCATGTGGGGTAGCATAGCGGACAACTACGGGCGCAAGCCCATGCTGCTGCGCGCCATGTTCGGCGGAGCGGTGGTCCTCGCCCTGCAGGGCTTCGTCACCGACCCCTGGCAGCTGCTTGCGCTGCGCACCATCCAGGGCTGCATCACCGGCACGGTCGCCGCGGCCACCATCCTCGTGGCCTCCATCGCCCCACCCGCCGAAACCGGCTACGCGCTCGGCCTTTTGCAGATGGCGGTCTTCCTCGGCTCCTCGGTCGGTCCCATGATCGGCGGCCTCATCTCGGACCTCTTCAGCCACCGGATCAACTTCATAGCCACCTCGGTCCTGCTCCTCGCCGCCGGATTCGTCGTGTCGAAGTTCGCCGAGGACGACTTCGTTCCGCCCAAGACTCGCAAGTCCGTCTTGAAGAGCATGCTGCCCGACTTCAGCCCGCTCGTCGAATCGAAGGTGCTCTGGTCGCTCATGGCCGTCGTGGCGGCCGACCAGATCTCGGCCTCCATAATCGCCCCCTTCCTGCCGCTGTTCATCCAGAGCATCTCGCCGCACAACAGCATGCTCGGCGCGACCACCGGGATCATCCTGGGCCTGGGCGCGCTCTCGAGCGCGGTGGCGGCCGCGACCATCGGCAAGCTCAGCTATCGCGTCGGCTACCGGAGGACCCTGGTGGTCTGCATGAGCGCGGCCGCGGTCTTCACGATACCCCAGGCCTTCGTCCACTCCCCGCTGCAGCTCCTCATCCTGCGGATCGTGGGCAGCTTCTTCATAGGAGGCGACATGCCGGCCGCGAACGCGCTCATAGCCCTCGAGGTCAAGCCGGGCAGGCAGGGCAGCGTCTACGGCCTGACGACCTCGATATCCTCGGCCTCGAACGCCCTCGGCCCCGTGCTCGGCGCCTCCCTGGCGGCCGGCCTCGGCTACGCCTCGGTCTTCACCGCGACGGGCCTCATCCTCGCCGCCGCCGGCCTCATCCTTCGGTTGATGGAGGTGGGGGGAATCGCCCTCCGAAGCTCGGCATCCTGCCTCGCTTCTGCGGGCCGGGGCGAAGGCCCTCGCGCGCATCCCTGCGCGCTCGACTGGCTGCCGACCTCATTGAATCGGTCGGCAACCAGGGCCTTCGCCCGTTCGATTCCCGCCTGTAAAAATTAAAGACCTCCTTGCGGAGGTCCTTGATTTTTGGAGGTGGCGGGAATCGACCCTTCCAGCCTTCGCCATCCTGGCTCAGGCTTCCAGGGCCGGCTCCGCGCCTTGATCCGCCATCCATGGCGGATCACCCTCCGGGACGCTCAAATGATCGCGTCCCTCCAGGCCGGCGCTCCGCGTTCGACTCCCCCACAAAAAATAGAGCGGTACTTCGTTGGGATCGAAGTACCGCTAGAATGGAGGTGGGGGGAGTCGAACCCCCGTCCCCGGGCGCGGAGGGCGAGCGTCTACAGGTTTATCCGGCCTTTCGGGTTGTCGGGGAAGGGGCAGCGGGGCGGCGCGCCTTCCTTCCCGTATCCTGGGTTGTGTCCCCCGCGCAATCCAGGCCGTGCGCGGAGCGAGCCTCGGTCGGTTGCGGGCTTAGCGGCCGCTCGAGGCGGCGCAGTCGCAAGCCCGTCGCTTATCGACGCTTACGCGGCGAGAGCGAGATTGCCGTTGTTGTTGGCAATTAAAAGTTTGCCGAATCAGGAGATCGGCGGCTCCACCTGCAACCCGCGATCCAGACCGCTCAGGTCGAGACCGGTGCACCCCCGGTATTTCCGGTATGCTAATCGCTTGCGTCGAGCTCGTCTACCATAGCGGTCATCAAGCTCATCCACTTCCAATATACTCGCCGTCTCGGTCAGGGTCAAGGCAAGGCTTTTTCGATGATGCCACCGCCGAGCACGAGGCCTTCCTCGTCGTAGAGCACGACGGATTGGCCCGGAGCCACCGCCCGCTGCGGCAGGTCGAAATCGATCCGGGCCCCCACGCCCGAGACCTCGGCCAGGCAGGGGACGGGCCGGTGATTCTGGCGGATCTTCGCGAGGGCGCGGAAGGGAGCCGGGAGGCCGGTGGGGTTCTGCAGGAAGAAGTCGGAGGCGAGGAGGGCCTCGGCGAAGAGCCCCGTCCCCGGGCCGACCACGATCCTGTTGTCCTCGGCATCGATGCGCAGGACGTAGAGAGGGTCCGCCCCGAGGCTTATGCCGAGGCCGCGCCTCTGGCCTATGGTGTAATACGGTAGGCCGCGGTGGCGTCCCAGGATCCGGCCCGAGGAATCGACGATGTCGCCGGGGCTCGGCTCGGAATCGGCGAACAAGGGGGCGTAGTCGCCGCCCGCGACGAAGTCCTGGCTTTCGGGCTTGTCGGCCAGCTCGAGCGAAAGCGCGCGGGCCGTGCGCCTCACCTCCTCCTTCGTGAGCGAGCCGAGCGGGAAGCGCACCGTTTCGAGGAGCTTCGAAGGAAGGCGATACAGGAAGTAGCTCTGGTCCTTGGCGGGATCGAGGGCCGCGCGCAGGTGCCGAACGCCGCCGCGCTCCTCGATCCGCGCGTAATGTCCTGTCGCGAAATAGTCGAAGTCGAGGCCGGCCCGGCGGGCCCGCTCCAGGAGAAAGCCGAATTTGAGTTCGCGGTTGCAGACGACGCAGGGGTTGGGGGTCCTGCCGCGCAGGTACTCCGCGCGGAAATAGTCCACCACGCGCGATTCGTACTCGGCGGCCAGATCGATGACGCGATAGGGTATGCCGAGCTTCGCGCAGAGGCGCTCGCAGGCGGCTATGTCCTCTTCCTCGCCGGGGCCGTAGCAGGCGTGCCGGACGTTTTCCTGCACCTTGAGGGCGCCCGACCAGATCTTCATGGTGAGGCCGACGACCTCGTGCCCTTCCTCGAGGAGAAGGGCCGCCGCGACGGCCGAATCGACCCCGCCCGAGAGTCCGACGGCGAACCTGTGCGAAACTGTCATGGGAGCACGAGCCTAGCACGTAGCGGCCGCTGCGGTAAACCGGGACCCTCTTCGGATGAAACGGTGCGAAGCTTTTCGTTTCCGCGCGATCCGTGCTATGCTATATAGCGTATTGGAAAAACCGGCCGGTTGTTCGGTCCAAACCGCACCTAGAGTGCAAGCCGTGGAGTATCGATGAACCTTAGGCGCTTCTTCACCGTTTCAGCTATTCTCCTGTTCGCGATCACAGCCTCCTGGGCGAATTCGGATCCTTCTCTGGGACACTACATCGCACGACAATTCCCCGACAACTCCGATCTGCGGGCCAGGCTGTTCTCGAGGGTCATCGGCGCCCCGCGAGAGCTGGCCGAGGCCTTCGGCGAGCACGTTATGCAAAGCCACAAGGCCGGCACCGTCACCGTCCGCATCGTGCCGGGCGACGAAGACTTCTACGTCGAGTTTCTCAACGGTACGGGAACCCCGTATACGCAGGGCTCCTGCATCATCAAGCGCAACAACTCCATGGGCTATCTCGTGCAGGCGAAGATCTTCCTGCAGGACGACCCCGGATGCTATCTGCGGCTGTACACCTCAGGCGACGGCACCAGGATGGACGTCATCATGTACGGAGCGGTCCTGAAGCGCGGCCTTTACGTTTCGGGCATGCTGTACCAGGTGCTCGCCGGCTCCTTCGGCGACATCGTCGACCAGACGAGCTCTTCCTTCGACTGGAACAGGGTCTTCGGGCTCGGCGAGCGCGAGGCTTCGACGACCTTCGCGGCCTCGCTCCGCGGCGCCCTCGCCTCGACTCAGGCCCCGGGGCCTGACGGCGGCGTCATCGCCCCTGCGGCTTCCGCTTCGAAGAGCGAAACCCCCGCCGTGGCTCTGGCCTCGGCCCCGCTCTCCGGCGGCGCCAAGGACATGGTCGTGGGGCGCGCGTACAGGATAGCGCTCATGGTCGACAAGGCCGCCGACGCCGGGGCCCTCATGTCGAGCCTCGCCGCCGCGGGCGAGACCCCGAAGGAACTGGTCCCGGGCGACGATGCCCTCGGCTTCGAGGAGGTCCGCGGCAGCCTGGACGTCCGCCTGCCGTACGGCCGCTTCCCATCCTATGCGGCGGGCAAGGGCATTCCCCTGGAGGCCCTCCGCGCGGCGCTGTACCTGGACGAGCTGTCCAATCCCGACTCGGTGTACGCCGTGCTCGGCGACGACGGGCTGCGGCTCACCGTGGCGCTCACCCGCGACAATGTCGGCAGGCTCGGCTTCGCCTTCTTCTCCCAGGGCCGCGAGCTCGACTGGAGCCTGGTAGCCAAGCGGGGCGACGACGAGCTGGTGCGCGTCATCCGCCTCGGCGCAGCGAGGAGCTAGCCCGAAGTGCCCGCGGGCTTTTCGTCGGTTTCATGGCAGCAAGCCGCCATGTACGCGATCGGCCTCATTCTCATCTACCTGGCGATCGGCAGGAAGTACGAGCCCATGCTGCTCCTGCCCATCGGCTTCGGGGCCATCCTGGCCAACCTGCCCATGTCGGCGGTCCTGAGCTACGGCGGCGAGCGGGGCTTCCTCGCCATCCTCTACGAGGCGGGCATCCGCACCGAGCTCTTCCCCTTGCTCATCTTCGTGGCCGTGGGGGCCATGATCGACTTCGGCCCCCTCTTCAAGAATCCGCTCATGATCTTCTTCGGGGCGGCGGCCCAGATGGGCATCTTCGCCACGATGATCCTGGCGACCCTCCTGGGCTTCGATTTGAAGGAAGCCGCGAGCATCGGCATCATCGGGGCGGCCGACGGCCCGACGAGCATCTATGTCGCCGCGCTCTTCGCGCCGCGCTACCTGGCCGCCATCTCCGTAGCCGCCTATTCCTACATGTCCCTCGTGCCCATCATCCAGCCCCCGGTGATCAGGCTGCTCACGACCCGGCAGGAACGGACGATCCATATGGACTACCGCGAGAGCGATGTCCCCTCCTGGCTCAAAATCGTCTTTCCCATCGCGGTGACCATGATAGCCGGCTTCGTGGCGCCCATCTCCGTGCCGCTCATCGGCTCGCTCATGTTCGGCAACCTCATACGCGAATCGGGGGTGCTGGAGCGGCTTTCCCTCGCGGCGCAGAACGAGCTCGCCAACTTGGTCACCCTGCTCCTGGGCATCACCATCGGGGCGAGCATGACGGCCGAGCGCTTCCTCGACGTGAAGACGCTCATGATCCTGGGCATGGGACTCGCCGCCTTCGTGCTCGACACCGCCGGCGGCGTCCTGTTCGCCAAGCTCGTCAATCTCTTCCTGCCCGAGGGCCGGAAGGTCAATCCCATGATCGGCGCCTGCGGCATCTCGGCCTTCCCCATGTCCGCCCGCGTCATCCAGAAGATGGCCAACGATGAGGAGCGCGGCAACATCATCCTGATGCACGCGACGGGGGCCAACGTATCGGGCCAGCTGGGCTCGATCGTCGCGGGCGGCATGGTGCTCGCCCTGGTGCCCCTCCTCGTGGGCTAGGAGCCGGAATGCAAGCTCTGATCGCCGCGGCCGCCGCGGCCGGCACCACGGTCCAGGCCCTCTTCGTGACCCTCGGCGGGCTCGCCGGCGTGTTCGCGACCCTGTTCGCGTTCTGGCTCCTCATCACGGTCTCGCTGCGCCTCGCCCGCGGGCGGCCTAGCGGTACTCCTCCCAGGCCTTGATCTCGAGGCCCCGCTCGCGCTCGGCGGCCAGGGCCTCGGTGAAGCGCCGAGCGACCTTGATGTCGGTGATGAGGGGCACGTCGAAGTCCACGGCCAGCCGCCTGATCAGGTAGTCGTTGCGCAGCTCGAGCTCGCCGTTGTTCTTGGGGATGTTGATGACCAGGTCGAAGGCTCTGTCCTTGAGCATGGTCTCGATGTTCGGCTCAAGCCGCTCGAGAGGCCAGTGCAGGCCCGTCGCGGCCACGCCGTTGTCGGCCAGGAAGCGGGCGCTGCCTTCGGAGGCGTAGAGCTCGTAGCCCATGGCCGCGAGCCGCCTCGCCCCGTCGAGGAACTCCAGCTTGTCGCCCAGGGGGCCGGTCGACAGGAGCACGCGCTTTTTCGGCACGCGGAAGCCCACCGAGAGCATGGCCTTGAGGAAGGCGTCGTCGAGGTCGGCGCCGATGCAGCCGACCTCTCCGGTCGAGGCCATCTCGACGCCCAGCACCGGGTCGGCCCCGCGCAGCCGAGAGTAGCTGAACTGGGCCGCCTTGACGCCGACCCATTCGAGGTCGAGGGCCGAGGCGTTCTCCTTCTCCGCCTCGGCGCCCAGCATGGCCCGCGTGGCCAGGTCGATCATGTTCACGCGCGTCACCTTCGAGCAGAAGGGAAAGCTGCGGCTCGCGCGCAGATTGCACTCGATGACGCGGAGCCGGTTGTCCTTGGCCAGGAACTGGATGTTGAAGGGCCCGGTGATGCGCAAGGCCGCGGCCACCTTGGCGGCCGCGAGCCGCGCCTTGCGCACCGTCTCGATGTAGAGCCTCTGCGGCGGGAGCACGATCGTCGCGTCGCCCGAGTGGACGCCGGCGTTTTCGACGTGCTCCATGACGGTCTGGTAGAGGATCTCGCCCCTGCGGGCCACCGCGTCGATCTCGACCTCCTTGGCATTCTCGATGAACTTGCTCATGACCACCGGGTGCTCGCGATTGAGCTCGGCGGCCGCGCCCAGGGCGAGTTCGAGGCTGGTGGAGTCCCAGGCCACGCTCATGGCCGCGCCCGAGAGGACGTAGCTCGGCCGCACGAGCACCGGGTAGCCCGCCTCCTCGGCGAAGGCTTTCGCGGCGGCCAGGTCGGTCAGCTCCCTCCAGGCGGGCTGCTCCACGCCGAGAGCCTCGAGGAGGGCCGAGAACTTGTGACGGTTCTCGGCGCGGTCTATGTCGCGCGGGTCGGTGCCGAGGATGACGGCCCCCGCCTCGAAGAGCTCCATGGCCAGGTTGTTCGGCGCCTGTCCGCCCATGGAGAGGATGAGGCCCTCGGGCCGCTCGAACTCGTAGATGTCGAGGACCCGCTCGAGCGAAAGCTCCTCGAAGTAGAGGCGGTCGCAGACGTCGTAGTCGGTGCTCACCGTCTCGGGATTGCAGTTGACCATGATGGTGTGCCTGCCCAGCTCCCGCGCCGTCTGCACGGCGTTGACGCAGCACCAGTCGAACTCGACGCTCGAGCCGATGCGGTAGGCTCCCGAGCCGAGGACCATGACACCCTTGTTCGAGGCCGCGGCGTCGTCCTGCTCGCCCGAATAGGTCATGTACAGGTAGTTGCTCACCGCGGGGAATTCCGCGGCCAGGGTGTCGATCTTCTTGACCACGGGCCTGATGCCGAAGTTCTCGCGCCGCGAGCGCACTTCGCGCTCCGAAAGGCCGGCGAGCTCGCCGATGCGCTCGTCGGAGAAGCCGAGGCGCTTGGCGCTCGCGAGCGTCTCGCGGTCGAGGGCTCCGGAGCCCTGCGCCAGGCCGCGTTCGCAGTCGGCCGCGGCCGCGATCTTCCCGAGGAACCAGGGATCGATCCTGGTGAGTCCGTAGACCTCCTCGACGCTCCGGCCCTCGGCGAGGGCGCGGTAGACGGCGAAGATGCGCTTGTCCGTGGGCCGAGACAGAAGTTCATCGAGCTCCGCCGCCCCGCCGGCCGGTCCGGCGCAGAGGCCCGGGACGCCCGTGCCCGTCATGCGCAGGGCTTTCTGCAGGGCCTCCTCGAAGCTCCGGGCGATGGACATGACCTCGCCCACGCTTTTCATCTCGCTGCCCAGCCTGTCGTCGACGTTCTTGAACTTGGACAGGTCCCATCGCGGCACCTTGACCACGCAGTAGTCGAGGGCCGGCTCGAAGCAGGAACGGGTGGCTCGCGTTATGCGATTCTCGACCTCGGTCAGGGAGCGGCCGAGCGCGAGCTTCGCGGCCACGAAGGCCAGGGGGTAGCCGGTGGCCTTGGAGGCGAGGGCCGAGCTGCGCGAGAGCCGGGCGTTCACCTCGATGACCCGGTAGTCCTCGGAGTCCGGGTCGAGGGCGAACTGCACGTTGCACTCGCCGACGACGCCGATATGCCGCACGACGTCTATCGCGACGCGCCTGAGCAGGTGGTATTCCGCGTCGCTCAGGGTCTGGGAAGGCGCCACGACTATGCTCTCGCCCGTATGGATGCCCAAGGGATCGAGGTTCTCCATGTTGCAGACCGCGGCGCAGTTGTCGTTCGCGTCGCGGACGATCTCGTACTCGATCTCCTTCCAGCCGCCGAGCCATTCCTCGACGAGCACCTGGGGCGAGATCGAGAAGGCCCGCTCGCAGCGGCGCTCGAGGGCTTTCTCGTCGGCGCAGATTCCGGAGCCCGAGCCGCCGAGGGCGTAGGCCGCCCTGACCATGACCGGGTAGCCGATCCTCCGCGCCGCCGCGAGCGCCGCCTCGATCGAGTCCGCGGCCTCGCCGCGCGGCGTGCGCACCCTGATCTCGTCCAGCTTGCGCGCGAAAAGCTCCCGGTCCTCGGTGGCCTCGATGGCGCTCACCGGGGTGCCGAGGACGGCTACGCCGTGCCGCTCGAGGAAGAGCGAGCGGCTCAGTGCCACGCCGCAGTTGAGCGCCGTCTGCCCTCCCACCGAGAGCAGGATGCCGTCGGGCTTTTCCTTCTCGATCACCTTCTCGACGAACTCGGGCGTGATGGGCAGGAAGTAGGTCGCGTCAGCCATGCCCTCGCTCGTCTGGATCGTGGCGATGTTGGGATTGACGAGGACCGTGGCCAGGCCTTCCTCGCGGAAGGCCTTGAGCGCCTGCGAGCCGGAGTAATCGAACTCGCCCGCCTGACCGATGCGGAGCCCGCCCGAGCCGAGCACGAGGATCCTCTTCGGCCTCGTCATGCCGCGCTCCTTCCCGAGGCGAAGCGCCGCACTTCGTCGAGGAAGCGGTCGAAGAGGAACTCCGTATCCCGCGGTCCGGGACAGCCTTCGGGGTGGAACTGCACCGCCTGGAAGGGCCCCGCAGTCGAACGGATGCCCTCGACGGTGCCGTCGTTCCCGTTGACGAACCAGCTCTCCCAGGCCTCGGGCAGGCTTTCCTCCCTGACCGCGTAGCCGTGGTTCTGGCTCGTGATGTAGCAGCGCCCCGTGCCTCGCTCGACGCAGGGCTGGTTCTGCCCTCGGTGGCCGTAGGGCAGCTTGTAGGTGTCGGCTCCGGCGGCCAGGGCCATGATCTGCGCCCCGAGGCAGACGCCGAAGACGGGCTTGTCCGCGCCCAGGGCGCGGCGCGCGGTTCCTATGGTCCGGGCGTAGGCCTTGGGATCGCCGGGCCCGTTCGAGAGGAGGATGCCGTCGTACTCGAGGCCGCTTAGGTCGCCGTTCCAGGGCAGCCGGGCGACCTCGGCGCCGCGCCCCAGGAGGCAGCGGAGGATGTTGTTCTTCACGCCGCAGTCGACGAGGGCTATTCGCGGAGACCCGCCCCGGCCGTAGACCAGGCGGCCTCCCGCGCCCTCGTCGCCGGCGATCGGGCCGGGAGCCGCTCGGGCTCCCCGTTCCGCCTCATGCCCGAGGCCCGGGGCTGCCGGCTCCTCCGGCTCTCCCTCCACCAGTATCCGGCCGCCCATGACTCCCCGCGACCGGAGTCGCTCGGTCAGCGCGCGCGTGTCGATTCCCTCGATGCCCGGCACGCCCTGGCCGTCGAGCCAGGCCGACAGGGTCGCGACGCTCGCGTGGTGGCTCGGCCTCGCGCAGGCCTCGGAGACGACGAGGCCCGAGACCCAGGCGCGGTCCGACTCGTAGTGGCGCTTGAGGCCGTGGCTGTCCACCGAGTCGTCCGGCATGCCGTAATTGCCCATGAGGGGATAGGTGGCTACGAGGATTTGGCCGTGGTAGGACGGATCGGTGAGCGACTGGGGATAGCCGGCCATGCCCGTGGTGAACACGACCTCGCCCGAGGCGGAGCGCGGCCTGCCGAAGGCGCGGCCCTCGAACTCGGAACCGTCGTCCAGGACAAGCCGTGCCCTTCGCCCTTTGGAATTCATAGGTTGCCCTCCCTCCGAGCCGCCTATGAAGGACACGCCGCTTCCCTGGTCCGGCCGCCCGGATGCGGGCGTAGCCTAGCCGAAGA
This sequence comes from Rectinemataceae bacterium, assembly GCA_035530095.1. GTDB lineage: Bacteria > Spirochaetota > Spirochaetia > Treponematales > Rectinemataceae > JAJXZP01. Next base: position 14,339 of record DATKVK010000015.1, read on the forward strand.
AAGAACAGTGCCGCAAGGGGAGAAATGAATATACATTCCGGTATACAGAATAAATATGCAAAACAGCTGAGAGTCGCTCTAGTCCACCGCCACCATGACGCTAGAAGCCTTGATCACTGCGTAGGCTTCCTTTTCATCTTGGCCTCCTGGCGGCGCGATATGGCAAGTATACGAAGCGATACGGCGCGAGGCAAAGATGCCGGGGAACTCTCCGGGCATTAGCCGATCATGGAAAGCCGGATCCCCAAAGCAGGCTTCGGATCCGGTTCGCGGGTTCGGCATCGGAGGAATCAGCCCCCGCAGGCCTTCTTGACCGCCCTGGCGAGCTCCCTGCCGCGCTCCCTGAGGAGCTCGAAAGTGGACTCGTCAGGCACTCCCGCCCACTCGACGCTCTCGAGGCTGTTCCATTTCAGGGGAGCGATGGCCTCTTCGTATTCCTTGCGGGCTCCGCCGATCCAGCCCCAGGAGCCGATCCGCAGCGCGGTGCGGCTCCAGACATGCTTGCGTTCGAAGAGATCGAGGACGTAGGCCATGGGCGGGAACATCTTGTACTCGTAGGTGGGCATGGCGATCAGCAGGCCCTCGCTCTTGTAGGCGTCGGCGAGGATGAAGGAGGCGTCCTCGTTGGGCACGCGGTGCATGGTGTAGGGCACGCCTTCCTCCTCGATCCCGTCCAAGACCGCCTTGAGGCCCTTTTCGGTATTGCCGTACATCGAGCCCCATACGACGCAGATTTCGCTCTCGCGTCCGCCGTCCAGGTACGATGCGTACTTGAGGTAGCGGTCGACGATGCTGCGCGGCTCGCGCCGCCAGATGATGCCGTGGCTGGGCGCGACGACCTTGACTTCCAGTCCCGCCAGCTTGTCGATCGCGCGCTTCACGAAAAGCCCGAAGCTGGCGACGATGTTCGCGTAGTAGCGGAGGGTTTCCTCCTCGAAGCGCTCGAGCTCGCCCGAGTCGAACTGGTCGTCGAAGACCCGGTCGCCCAGCATGCCGAAGCTGCCGAAGGCGTCGCAGGAGAAGAGGATGCCCGTGGAGGGCTCGAAGCTGAGCATGGTCTCGGGCCAATGGACGTTGGGCGCCTCGATGAACTGCAGCTTGAGGCCCGCTCCGAGGTCGAGCTCGTCGCCGGTCTTGACCGCCCGCACGCCCTCGGTGACCTTGTAGAAGCTCTTCACGAGCTCCACGCCCTTGGCGGTGGCGAGGATCTCCACCTTGGGGTTGATCCGCCGGTACTCGGCGAGCCAGCCGGTGTGGTCGGGCTCGAGGTGGTTGAGGACGAGGTAGTC
>DATKVK010000016.1:0-21310 GCA_035530095.1 Rectinemataceae bacterium
AAGGACGTGGTCGAGAAATGCTTCGATGACCTGAAGAATGTCCTGGACATGAAGCGGCTGCGGATGCATAGCATCGAGACGGTCGATGGCAGGCTCTTCGTGCAGTTCATCGCCCTGATCCTCATGAGCGAACTCAGGCGAGCCATGCGGGAGTCGAAGCTCATCGAACTCTATACGGTCCGTGAACTCCTTCTGGAGATGGATCCGTTGACGAAGATCCGCTACGAAGGAAAATACGGCTCAATACTGACCGAGGTTACCAATTCGCAGCGCGAAATCCTGGCGCTCTTGAAAATCGAGCTGCCCACGTCCACCTAGCTACAAAAGGTCCGGGATTTCAGGCTGGATAGGCGGCAAGGATCGCAGCCAGGAGAGCTTCGAGGCCTTTTTCATATGGCTCGGCGAAGACAAGTACAAGCTCATCACGCTCTGCGTCATGGATATGTGGCGGCCGTATCGAGCCGCACTCAGGAAGTTTTGCCCGACGGCCGACGTTGTCTTCGACAAGTTCCACGTCGTCGCCAAGATGTCCGAGGCGATAGACGCGGTCAGGCGAAGTGAGTATGCACGCCTTAACGGCGAGCAACGGAAGTTCATCAAGGGACAGCGCTTCAACCTGCTCGCCAACCGCGGGAGCCTGTCGCGAACCGGACGGGAGGAACTGGCCCAGACCTTCAAGGCGAATCGCAGGCTCTATACGGCCTATTTGCTCAAGGAGGACTTTGATCGCCTGTGGTCATACAAATCCGAGGCGTGGATGCGCAAGTTCTGGGCTTCGTGGAAGGAAGGGCTCAAATGGAAGCGGCTCGAGCCGTTTCAGAAGGTCGTCCGGATGGTGGAAGGCCACTGGGAAGGGATCGTGTCCTGGTGCAAGACTGAGAACCGGGTACCGCTCGGTTTCGTCGAAGGGCTGAACAGCCGGATACGCAAGATCCAGGCCCGCGGCTACGGCTACACGGACATAGAGCACATGGATCTCAAGATACTGACCTGCATGCTCCCCGACGCTCCGCCTTTGACAGTTGATCTCGATGAGTTCTTTGGTGCATCACGGCGCACGACGAAGTCCAAGAAGACCTAATCGTTACATTTTCAGCGTCCCACGAAAAGGAGAAGCGCCAGAAAACTCTTTTGTTCCTCGGAACGCGGGTATTCACGCGGGGAATCAAGCTCCTGCTGACGATATCGAGCATGAGTCCTATTACGGTCATAGCACTCATGGCGGATATCTGTGACATCCATCGGTTCGCTTCAGCTGAAAAATGTGCGCCTATCTATGAACTACGCCGTCGGTGAAGGCATCGAACAAAACCAGCCATCTTGGGCATGTAAACCCCGCAGGGAGATCACTGACAATCACGCTTTTGACGCAATCCATCAATTACCTCAAAGAAGCATCGGAGTCCAATGCCGCCTCTTACCGCAAAATGAGGGTAGGAAAAAGCGTAGGTAAATCCAGAATCGCCTGGATCCAGAAATTGCTTACGGAGACATAGTACATGCTCAAACAAGGAATCGAGTATCGAAACAAGAACGACACACTCTATGAAAAAATCTGGATCATGGAATCCAGCCTCAAGACCTTCTGGCCCGGATTCCCCGTGAAGGAGGAGCGCTCAGCATAAATATACCTTAACTATTCTTATAGATGTCCCTCACGGAGTTCAGGCGGGGCCGATTCCAGTCGTCGCCGGGCGCTCGCCGAGGTAGCCGAATCGGAGGGAATGAGCCTTCAACAGAGGCTTGAAAATGCTGCCCATGCATCCGGACTTTGAGTACCTTCAATACTGTCTTGAAAAATAAAAAGGTCGAAATGGCGGGACGATACCCGCCGAAAGGAAGGGCATGCATGAGCAAGCTTCTTGAGAGCCTGCGCCTGAGGAGTCTTTTGCTGGGCAATCGCCTGGTGATGCCGCCCATGGCGACGGCCAAGGCCGAGGCCGATGGCAGCGTCAGCCAAGAGCTCATCGACTACTACGCGGAAAAGTCGGCCGGAGGGTACTTCGGCCTCGTCATCACCGAGCACAGCTATATTAGGCCCGACGGGAGGGCGAGCGCGAAGCAGCTTTCGGTCGCCTCCGAGGGCGCGGTGGAGGGCCTGCGGCGGCTCGCCGCCGCCATCCACCGAGACGGCTCAAAATGCGCGGTCCAGATAAACCACGCGGGCAGCATGGCGAGCGAGGAGCTCATCGGAACGAGACCGCTCGGGCCCTCGGCCGTCGCCAATCCGCGCAGAGGGGGGACGCCGCGCGAGCTCGGCCGCGCCGAGATGTCCGGCCTCGTCGAGGCGTACCGCGATGCCGCGCGCCGCGTGAAGGAGGCGGGCTTCGACGCCGTGGAGATCCACTCGGCCCACGGCTACCTCCTCAACCAGTTCCTCTCCCCCCTCACCAACAGGCGGACCGACGAGTACGGCGGAGACCTCAAGCGGCGCATCCGCCTCCACCTCGAAGTGCTGGAGGCGGTGCGCGGCGCCGTAGGCGAGGACTTCCCCGTCCTCCTGAGGCTCGGCGCCTCCGACTTCGCCGAGGGCGGCACGACGCCCGGGGACGCAGCCCTCGCCTCCCGCGCCTTCGAGGAGGCCGGCGTCGACGCCATCGACATATCAGGCGGCTTCTCCGGCTACGACCTGCCGGGGCTCGCGGGTCAGGGCTATTTCTCCCCCCTCGCCGAAGCTGTCAAGGGCGCGGTGTCGATTCCGGTGATCCTCACCGGCGGCATCACCGAGGCCGCGGCGGCCGAGCGCATCCTGGCCGCCGGCACGGCCGATCTCGTGGGCGTGGGCAGGGCGGTCCTCGCCGATTCGAGCTGGGCGCGGCGGGCCGTCGGGAGCCTGCGCCGCTGAGCTTACGCCTCGCCGCCGAACGACGCCTTTTTCTTCTTGCCGGCGTCGGGCGTACTCATGCCCAACATTGTTATATAATTATCTGCCATCCCCTGCTCGGCCCCCTGCCCATGAGGGCGGTCGCCGACTGCCTGTCGGGCAAGGAGCTCCCGCGGCGCATCATCACCGCCGAGGGCATTTTCCCGGCGGAAACCGCGGCCGCGGCCCTGCCGACGAGGAAATACTGATCGCTCGGAGGGCTTCCTGGTTCCGACAGGGCTTTCCTTGTCGAGCGACCGGGGCCGAGATCGGCCGGGAGTCCGCTCATGCCGCAGCCCCGCAGTGCCCTTATTGAAACAAGAGACCGCCCTTACGGACGGTCTCTTGTTTTTCGGGCATCCCGGACTCGAACCGGGGACCCCAAGTCCCCCAGACTTGTACGCTAACCACCTGCGCTAATGCCCGGTCGCTTCATTTCGGAAGCGGACAAAATGTAGCATGCGCAGAGCGCCAGGGTCAAGGCGCCCCGAGTTTTCGCCGCATACGGAATTCAGGCGGACGATTCCCCTCCATATCAGGTCTTTCTTTTTCCTGAAATCGGGTCGCGAGGGCCCCGGAAGCCCGGAGCGCCGCCTTTCCGCCATTGCATAAGCCCGACCGCTGCGACTAGAGTGAAATCATACAGCAGGTGATAATGAGTTCGAAAAATCCCCTTTCCTTCCGGGATCGCTACTTCCCGGCCCTCTCCCAACGCAACTTCCGCATATTCTGGACGGGCCAGCTCGTCTCGGTCGTCGGCACCTGGATGCAAAACATAGGACAGGACTGGCTGGTGCTGGAACTCACCGGCTCGGCGGCCAAGCTCAGCGTCGTCGCCGCGATCCAGTTCCTGCCCATGATGCTTTTTTCCCTCTTCGCCGGCCCCTTCATCGACCGCTTTCCCAAGCGCCGGACCATCATCCTCACGCAGAGCGCGCTCGCGGTCCTCGCCTTCGCCCTCGCCCTCATCACGGCCACGCACGTGGTGCGCTACTGGATGATACTCGTGCTGGCCTTTCTCCTGGGCATGGTCACCCTCATCGACAACCCGACGAGGCAGGCCTACGTGATAGAGCTCGCGGGCCGCGAGTCGCTCATGAACGCCGTGTCGCTCAATTCGGCGGCCTTCAACACCGCGCGCATCTTCGGCCCCGGCGTCGCCGGGCTCCTCATCGAACTCCTGGGTATAGCTCCCTGCTTCTTCCTGAACAGCTTCTCCTTCCTGGCGGTCATCGGCGCCCTGCTCTTCATAGACACGCCGCCCTTGGCCTCGGCCCGCATGGTCGAGGGCCTGCGGGACGTGCTCGCGAGCACGCGCGACGGGCTTTCCTACATCCGCAAGAAGAGCGAGATCGCGGTGCCCCTCATTCTCATGGCCGTCGTCTCGACGATCGTCATCAACTTCAGCATCTTCGTGCCTACCTTCGCCAAGATCACCCTGGGAAAGACGGCGGCCGGCTACGGATTTCTCATGACCTCGATGGGCATCGGCTCCCTGATAGCCGCCCTCGCGCAGGCCGTCCGCAGCAAGGCGGGGCCCAGCGCCTCCCGGCTCTTCGGCGGCGCCGTCGCCATGTGCGGCGCCATATTGCTCTGCGGCCTGCAGCGGAGCTACCTCCTCTCCTGCGTGCTGCTCGGCTTCGCCGGATTCTTCATGATCACTTTCTCCACCTCGGTCAACGCGGTCATCCAGCTCAGCTCGGACGACGAGCACCGCGGCCGCGTCATGAGCGTCTACTCCCTGGTGTTCGGCGGCGTCACGCCCATCGGCTCGCTCTACGCCGGCGGGCTCTCCGAAGCGGTCGGCCCCGCCCTCTGCATGTCGATCAGCGGGGCGATCGGCCTCCTGTTCTCGAGTTCCCTCCTGCTCAGGCGCCGCCGCCGCGCCAAGGCGGCCTAGCTGCAGTCGAAGCGCTCGTCGCCCTCCCGGGGGTCGATGCCCGGCCGGGTGAGCGCGAAGTCGTACTTCACGGGATCCTCGGGTGCGTAGAGGCGGAAGGCGGCCGTCGCGGCCAGCGCGTTCCGGAGGTTGGCGTAGGGCGATCGGATGAGTCCGAGCCGGTCGGTGCAGACCCGCAGCATGTGGAGGTCGAGCGGCACCACCAGGCGCGCTCGGTCCACCCGGTCCCAGCCGCCCGGATCGACGGCGTCGCGCCTGACCATCCACCGCAGGAAGAGGAAAAGCCGCTTGCAGGCGCTGCCGCGCGCCGGGTCGGGCAGGAGATTCTCGCGCGGAAGCGCTCCCCCGCCGCCCGGCCCGCTCGCGAGAACGCGCAGAGCGCCCACGAAGCGCGAAAGAGCGGCGACTAGGTCCTCTCCGCCGGGATCGCCGCGGACGAACAGCTCCTCGAGAGAGCCGAACTCCGAGCGCGCCCGCTTGGCCGCGAGCAGGATGGCTATCATGTCCCGCGGAAAGCAGAAACGATACTGGAAGCCGGCCCAGGCTTCCGCGATCTCGCGCTCGCCCATCGCGTCGAGGGCGCGGGCGGGCTCGGGCCCGAGCGGCGCGAGCGCGGCGCGGCAGGCCCGCACGATGAGGTCGACCGACCCGAAGGCGAGGGTCGAGCAGACGAGGGCGGCGACTTCGCGGTCGGCCGGATTCTCGTATTCCACGACCACGGCCAAGGGATCCCTTCGCAGCCGCCGGCCGACGGTGCACGCGGAGTAGATGTCCTCGAGGAAGACGGCGACTCGGGGATCGCGGACCGGGGCCTCGAACCGCGGCCTTCGAGCGCGCTCCGCCGGGGCGGGCACTGCAGGGCGCCCGCGCCCGCCGCCGCGCTCGCCGCCTTTTCCTTCGCCGCCGCCGCTCATCGCGGAGCCGCAGCGTCGAGCTCGGTTTGCCGCCGCAGAAGCTCGGGGTTGCCGGGGTCCAGGGTCAGGGCCTGCCTGAGATAGAACCTGGCCCTGTTGTAGTCCTTGCGCCGGAAAAGGATATCGTACATCGCCGCCAGGGCCTCGGGATTGTCCGCATTTTCGATGAGAGCGGAACGAAGCAGGGCGAGCGCGGCATCGTCGCTCTTCTGCAGGCGGCTCTGGAGATAGTAGAGCGTGGAACGGAAGGCGGGCGAGCTCGCGTTCGGCAGGAGCCGCGCTAGGAGATCCTGGGCGGCCTTGTCGTTGCCGCCGCCGACGAGCGCGCGGAGGTACGCCTCCGCGGCCTCGTTCGAGTCGGGCCGCTCGCGCCGCCAGGAATCCGCGTAGGCCAGGGCCGCGGCCCAGTCGCCCGACCGGCGCAGCACGGTCGACTCGAGCGCGCGGTCAGGGAAGCTGCCCAGGCTCAGCGCCCGGTGGAGGTACACGGCGGCCAGGTCCCACCGGTAGTGCGCCGCGGCGTCGACGGTGAGCAGCCGCGCCGCCTCGAAGCCGGCGGCCCTGCGGGCCGCGGCGAGAAGAGGGCTGCGCTCCGTACCGCCCTGCGCCTGGGCGCTCGCCCCGGAGCCCTCGTTCGGCGTCGTGAGCTCGTAGGCGCGGACGGCCAGACTATGGGCCTCGCCGTAGCCCGACGAGGGACCGTCGTACAGGAGCCGGGCGGCGGCTACGAGAAGCTCGGGATCGTCGGGGTAGAGGCCGAGGCCCTGGCGGGCCCAGCGCAGCGCCTCTTCGCGGCTGCGCATCCCCTCGGCGGCGAGACAGCGCAGGAGCAGATACAGGCGGTTCGAGGGATCCACGGTGCCATAGGCATCGAGGAGGGGAATGGCCTGCCTGAAGGCCTTATCGCGGACGAGCAGCTGCGCTCGGATGAGGATGAGCCGGGAGTCCTGCGGATCATCCACCAGCACCTGCGCGATGTATCTCGAAGACTCGGCGAAATAGGCATTCTCGTAGAGCGCCTGGCCGTAGGCGCGCATGAAACTCGGAATGCCGTCGAGCTCGGCGGCATGGGGCTCGAGTTCGGCGAGCGCCGAGATGGGCCGGCCCAGGGCGAGCAGGGCGCGCCCCACGCCGATCGTCGCGGGCCATACATCGGGCGCCGCGTAGAGCACGCGGCGATACCGCGTAAGCGCTTCCTGCCAGTCCGATCGTCGCTCGGCGTCGACACCGAGCGCCAGGTCGGGAAGTATGGAAGGGACGCCGAGCTGGGCGAATCTGTCCAGGGCGTTCTGCGCCTGCCGGGCGGCCTCGCGCGAATCGGCGGCGAAGATCGCGAGAGCCGGGATGAGCTCGCCCAAGGCGGTTCCCGCCACCTCGGCCGGCGGCTGCAAGGTCTGCCCCGCCGCCGCCGCCGCGAACAGCTTCAGGTCCGGCGCGAACATGGATGGGAGGGGCGCGGAGGCCGAATCGGCGCGGGGAGGGCCCGTCGCGGCGGGCGTCGAGCCGCCGGAAGCGGCGGACGCCGCTGCGGCGGATGCGCCTGCGCCTCGGGGAAGCCCGCCGTTCAAGCGAGGGTTCGGATAGACGAGCGACTCGATGGAATCTATCAGGGAGCTGAGATCGCGGCGCTCTTCGGGGCGGAAAGTCTTCGTCGACTCCAGGCTTCGCCGGGCGGCGGCCAGGGAATCGGGCGAGCCGAAGGCTATTTCCGCCTCGAATCGATCGCGCGCCGCCTTGTTCCTGGCGAGCATCGCGGGCGCCGCCGTCTTGAGGGAGGTCTCGGGCGGCGCAATCGCGGAAGGCAACGCCGCTCCGGAAGCGCTAGCGGGCGGAGTCGGCTTCGCCGCCTCGGCGGGGGGCGAACTCGCGCAGGACAAGACGGCGGCCAGCGTCGCCGACACCGTCGCGGCGAGAAGGGCGAGCCTGCGCGTACGACGCGGGCCCGGCTGTCGGGCCCGACCGGGAGTCATTTGCCCTTGGCTGGATCGCCGCCGGACGAAGGCGGCTCGCCCTTGCCCTCGGCGGCATCGCGTCCGTGGCGCCCGCCCGCGGAACACCGTCGGTAGCCGTAGGCGGCGAACAGCGCCACTCCTCCGGCGATGAGAAGACTCGGCCACCAGGTGACGACGAAGCGTCTGAAGCTTATGTCGATGAACTTGAACGAGAATAGCGAAAAGACCAGGCCGAGAAAAAGAAAGCACAGCGAAGTCGTCATGAAACCGGGACGCATGCGCTTCCAGCGCCGCAGGCCGGTGAGCAGGCCGGTGGCCCCGGAGACCACCATGACGAGGGGCCAGGCCTCGCGAAGCGTCCAGCCGACGAAATGCGAGAGGATCGAGAGCATACCGGTAAGGACGAAGAGAATTCCGCCGAAAAAGAAGTAGTCGGAAGCCCCGCGCACGAGGGCGAAGTAGCCTAGCGTCCCGCCGACCGCCATTACGAGGATGGGCCAGAGGCGATCGCCCACGGGCACCGCCTTCGTCGTGTACAATAGGAGTCCGATCCCCACCAGCACCGCCGCCAGGGCTGAAATGAAGAGAATGTCCTCTGATCGGGAGCGTCGCCGTTTCATGCAACCTAGATTCTAGCGGAATGGCCCGAGCTTGCCAATGGAAAAGCCAGCGTGCTATCATCGCTTCATGGCGATACGGCGCAGCGCCACTCGCGCTCCCTTCGCGGCCCTCCTCATCGCCGCGGTCGCCTCGCTCTGCTCGGTGGCGCTCGTTTCCTGCGGATCGCCGCACGGCGCCTTCGTGACCGGGACGAGCGAGGACCGACATCAGCTGCGCGAGCTCTTCGACCTCCTGGACGCCTCGCGCTCGGACCCCGCCGAACGCTTCGCCATCGTCAGGCAGATATCCTCCAAGCTCCTCGCCCAAGCCGAGTACGGCCGTCTTGCGGCCTTCCTTACCTCGCTGGCGGGCGAAGTTCCCGGCCGAGCGGAGCCCAAGGCCAAAGGCCCGAACGACGCGGGGGCCGCGAAGGAAGCGCTCGGGCCGGGAGCGGGCGAAGATCCCTACGCCGCCTGGTACCTCTTCACGGCGGCCTACGCCTACGAGCTGCAGGGCTCGGCCCCCATCGCGGCGCTCTACTACGATCGCATCGTGAAAAACTGGCCCGATCTCATCGTCGACGGCCGTTCGATCCACTTCGAATGCCTCTCGCGCCTCGTCGAGACCGTGAGCTCCCCCGAACGCCTCATCGAATACTATCAGGACATGATCGCCCGCTTCCCCGACCGCGTGGACATGGGCCGCATCCTCTTTCTTCTGGGCAAGGAGTACGAGAAGGTCGGCGACTGGGATCTCGCCGTCAAGACCTACGCCAGGTTCCTGCCCTACTTCAATACGACGATACCGGGCTATCCCGACGCCTATCAGTACGCCCGGAACATGGTCGACTTCTACAACAGTCCCAAGGATTGGGCCTACGAAGACCTCCAGGTTCTCGTAGCCAAGATCAAGGCCGCCCTGGCGGCCGGCGATCCGGTCAAGCTCCTCAAGTACCGGGCCAAGGTCAATTTCTTCGCCGTCGACTGGCACAAGGACGAATCGGACGTCAACAGCCAGGCCCTATTCGATTTCAGTCCCTTCATGGCGGGAGGCCGCATCTACGCCGCCGACCAGCTCGACCCGGCTTCGAGCTCGCGGGAAGCCTACCTCAAGACCTGGGGATGGACGGAGCGGATCTCCACCTGGTACCTGTACTTCCGGAAAATCTATTTCCCCGCCGACCCCGAGATTCACGGCCGATGGGAATGGGCGGGCATCTATTTCGGGGAGAAATCGCAGTGAAGGCTCGTCTATGCATCGTCTCGATGGCAGTCGCGGCTATTCTCTGCCGCGGAACCGCCCAGGCTTGGGCGGCCGACACGGCGACCCGGACCGCGGATCAGAGCGCCATCGAGCGAAGCGCCGCTTCCTTCCCTCCGGCCCCGCACGCAGACGCCTCTTCCGCGACGCAGGTTCCCGCGGCCCTGCTCCCCGCGCCAGCTGCCTCCGACTCCACGGCGGCTCCCGCCGCGGTGACGCCCCCGGCCACGGGCCCCGTCCCCGCGGCGCCGCCACCTTCTGCGGCGCCGGCCCCAGCGGCGCCTCCAGCGGCGGCTCCGACCCCAGCGGCTCCCGAAATCCGGCCGAGGCGACAGCTGCAGAGCGCGGTCCCGCCTTGGGCCCCGGCGGGACCGCCCCTCCAGTGCCTCGCTCCGGAGCCCTGCTACGGCATAGCCATGCCCTGGGACGAGAGAAGCTTCGAGTCGTTCCGCGCCTCGTACCTGAGTCCCGACGGCAAGAAATGGCTCGAGGCCGTCATGAGGCGCGCCCGCCCCTACATCGCCTACATATCCGAGCGGCTGCGCTACTACAATCTGCCCGAGGAACTCGCCTTTCTTCCCGTCGTCGAGTCCGAGTACTCGCCCAAGGCCGTGTCCAAGAGCGGAGCCGCCGGCCTGTGGCAGTTCATGCGCAACTCGATCGCCGGCTACGGCATCCGCATAGACGATTGGGTGGACGAGCGCCGCGACTTCATGAAAAGCTCCGACGGAGCCCTGCGCAAGCTCGCCGACAACTACGCCGAGTTCGGCGACTGGGACCTCGCCGTGGCCGCCTTCAACGCCGGCGACGGCGCCGTGGCCCGCGCCCTGGTCCGTGCCAGGAAAGAGGGCATCGTCGCCCCGAACTACTGGGACCTCAGGGCGCGGGGACTCCTGCCCGCCGAGACGGCGTCCTACGTGCCCAAATTCCTGGCGATCGCCTCGATCCTGAGCTATCCCGGACGCAACGGCCTCTCCCTGTCCTGGGACTCGCCGCCCGAATGGGAGGCCATAGAGCCCGGCCGCCCCGTCGACCTGGCGATACTCGCCAAGGCCGCCGGCATCGACCTCGGCGTCCTCCGCCAGGCCAACCCCGAGCTGCGCTACGGCGTCACCCCGCCCTCGGCGAGCTACCGGCTCAAGGTGCCCGCCGACGACGCCGGTTCGGTCAAGGCGGTGCTCGACGACAAGAGCCTGGCCCTCGTCCGCTACTATCTCCATACGGTTCGATCCGGCGACACGCTGTCGGCGCTTTCCCGCGACTACGGGGCTCCCATTCCGACCATTCTCCAGTCCAACCCGGGCATGCGCGCAAACCTCCTGCGCATCGGCCAGGTCATCGTCGTGCCGGCGCTCCGGAACGCGCCCCCTCCGCCACCGCCGCCTCCGCCGAAAGACAATCTCGACTTCTCGGGCAGCTACACGGTCGTGAAGGGCGACACCCTCTGGAGCATATCCCTGCGCTACGACATCCAGCCGGAAGTCCTCGCCGAGCGGAACGGGCTCGGCATAGACAGCGTGATTCGCGAAGGCATGACGCTTCGCGTGCCGATAGTGAATTAAAGCCATGCGCGCACCTATAGCCGTTTCGACGGCGATCGCCCCCATCCCCTTGCTTCGCCCCCTCGCGCTGGCGGCCTTGCTCCTCGCGGCCCTGTCCGCGCCCATGGCGGCCTCGGCGCAGACCGGCACGGCCGACTACGGCGCCGCCCTCCCCGGCGCCGCCCTCCCCGGCGCCGCCCTCCCCGGCGCCGCCCTCCCCGGCGCCGCCCTCCCCGGCGCCGCGACCCCCGGCGCCGCGACCCCCGGCGCCGCGAGCTCGGCCGCGGCTAGCTCGGCCGCCTCGCTCTACCGCGTCGACAGCAGCCTGGACTGGGGCAAGCGCATCCTGCGCATACGCGTGTCGCTCGACATGGTCGGCGCGGGGCTCAGACTTCCCGAAGGCAGGCTCGAAGCCGAGCGCATGATCGACCGCGACCTGCCCGGCCTCGCCAAGGACCGCATATTCTCGCTGCAGGTCGACTCCTACCGGACCGTACGGGACACCATCATGGACGGCAGCCTCGATGCCGGAAGACTCATCGCCCTGGACACGGACGCCCGCAGGCTCGAATCCTCGTTTTCGCGGGACATGCGGAGCCTGGTGGCCGACTACGAGTTCCCCCTGGATGCCATCGGCTCGCTCTACGTGCATAGCTCCGAGGCCATCCCCGCCCCGACCGCCCTCGGCTGGAGCCCCGCTCGCGTTCACACGGGAATCGTCATAGTCGCCAGCGGGAAGCTTCCGGTGCACGGCGAGCACGTCTCCGACACCGTGCGGCCCTGCCTCTTCCCCCGCGTATACGACAGGGACATGCGGCTCCTCCTCGGCATGGACCGGGTGGACCCCGAAGTGCTTCGCACGCGGGGAGAAGCGGGCTACGCCTCGGAGATCCCGAACGGCGAGCGGGTCGGCGACGACCCGCTCCTGGTCATGGCCACGGAAATTTTCGGCACCGACCGCACCGACCTCGTCATCTCGCGCGACGACGCGACCGCCATCCTGGAGCTGCGGGAAAACCGGGACCTGCTCCGTCAAGGCAAAGTCACGATCGTCGTCGACCGGAACGCGCTCGTCTCGCGCGGTCCCGGAGCCTCGCGGGAATCGGGCCTGCCGCCGATTCCCTGACACGGCGGACGGGGCCGCCGGCGCCGAAGCGCGCGACGGGCCCGAACCCCTCTCAGTCGCCCTGTATCAGCGCCGCGAAGACCTTCGCGTCGCCGATGATGTTGCCGATCTTCGCGCTCTCGTTGGGCTGGTGCGCGGTCTCGTCGAGGCGCGACCAGACCACGCAGTCGTAGCCGGCGTTGCGCAGGTAGGCGCCGACCGTGCCGCCGCCGATCCCGATGGCCTTCGCCTGCACGCCGTAGACCGAGCGGATGGCCTTGGAAAGCTCCACGACGACGGGCGCGTCGGACTTCGTGGCCTTCGACTCGTTGCGCTGCAGAATCTCGTGGCTGATCTTGACGCCGTACTTCGCCTCGACCTCCCGCATCTTCTTCCCCAGCTCGGCCAGGACGCCGTCCAGCGGGTACTGGGGCAGAATGCGCATGTCGAAGCAGAAGACGTCGTCGCCCGGGATCGTGTTCACGTTGGGGACGTTCGCCTCTTTCTTCGTCGGGTTGATCGTGCTGCGGTCCGGCTCGAAGAGCTTGTCGCGGGCGGTGTAGACCTCATTCTCCAGGGCATGCACGCGCAGGGCGAGGTCGCAGGCCGCGAGGAAGGCGTTGGCGCCCTGGTCGGGCATCGAAGCGTGGGTCTGCTTGCCCTTGGTGACCACCTTGAGCCAGAGAATGTTCTTCTCCGCCACCTCGATGTCCGTGCCGTCGACCGAGCCGCCGTCGGGGATGACGATGAGATCGTCCTTGCGGAACAGCCCCGGCACGGTGAGCACGTGCTGGATGCCGTACTTCGACCCGACCTCCTCGTCCGCCACGAAGAGAAGCTTGATCGTGCGCTTGGGTTTGATCTTGTTCTCGATGAAGGCGAGGGCGGCGAAGACCGAGCTGACCAGGCCTTGCTGGTTGTCCTCGACGCCGCGCCCGATGAGTGTGTCGTCCTTGCGGACCACCGTGAAGGGATCGCTCTTCCACATCGACCGATCGCCCTCGGGCACCACGTCGAGGTGGCTCATGAGCCATACGCGGCCCCGGTCGCTCTCGCCTTCGATCGTGGCGACGAGATTGGGCCGCTTGCCGGCGCTCACCCGGGCGTCCGGAGCGTCGTAGCGCTCGATCCGCGAGATGCCCTTCTTCGCGAGCCAGGCGACGAGGGCCTCGGCCTTCTTCATCTCCCCGTCGCCGCCCGACTCGGGCGCGATGGCGGGGATGGCGGTGAGCAGGGACTCCAGCTCGACGATGCCCGCGGTGGAGCCCTCGATATGCTTGAACACGATATCCTTGTCCGACATGCGACTCTCCTTTCTCAACGACAAAAAGTTGTGCGATGCAAAAAATAGCCTAGACTATCCGCCCGCGATAGGCGTCCCAGGTCGTCCGCACGAGACTCTCGAGGTCCGAATGCCGCGCCTCCCAGCCCAGAAGCTCGCGGGCGAGGGCGGCCGAAGCGTAGAGCCGGGCCGGGTCGCCCGCTCGCCTGCCGGCCAGCTTCGCAGGAATGGGCCGCCCCGAGACGCGCCGGGCGGCTTCCAGTATCTCGAGCACCGAGAGCCCCTTCCCGGAGCCCAGATTGACGACGAGACTGCGATCGTTGCGCGAGATCCAGTCCAGGGCGGCCACGTGCCCCGCGGCCAGATCGCTCACGTGCACATAGTCGCGCACGCCGGAACCGTCGGGCGTCGGATAGTCAGTGCCGAAGATCTGGAAGTCTGGCCGCATGCCCGCCGCGACCTCCATGATGACCGGAATGAGATTGGCCGGATTCTTCTCGAGCCCCCGCACCCGTCCCCGCGGGTCGTAGCCGGCGGCGTTGAAGTAGCGCAGTGCCGCGTAGCGCATGCCCTTGAGCCGATCGTACCAGGCCAGGATGCGCTCGATCTCCAGCTTGGTGAAGCCGTAGTAGTTCTCTGGCTCGGTGGGATGCTTCTCGTCTATGGGAAGGTAGCGGGGCTCGCCGTAGGTCGCGGCCGAGGAGGAAAATACGACCTTCATGATGCCGGTCTCGAGGGCCGCGTTCAGGATATTCACGGTGCCGTTGAGGTTCTGGAGCGAGTATTTCTCGGGCTTGAGCATGGACTCGCCGGCGGCCTTGGCCGCGGCGAGGTGGACCAGGGCGTCGAAGCCCCCCGCCATGGCGCCGCGAAGCGCGGCGAAGTCGAGAATGTCGCCCTCGACGAAATCCTCGCCGGGGAAAATGTTATCGACCGTACCGGTCGAAAGGTTGTCGTAGACGGTGACGGCATGGCCGGCGTCGAGGAACTCCCTGGCCACGTGGCTGCCTATGTACCCAGCCCCCCCCACGATGAAAATCTTCACCGATGGCTCCTTCCGGCTAAAGGATCCCGATTCCGGCCCGGAATTCCAGGATCGAGCGCCCGGAAGCTAGTATACCAAAAGATGCAGGAGCGTCCAGGACCAAGCCCTCGGGAGTGTTGCGAATCTTGGGGACGGCGGCAAGGCTGAGGGCTCGCCGAGCGCAAAAAAAAGAGGCCGACCCCCAAGGGACAGCCTCGATTTCTGCCGCCGATCAGAATTGAACTGATGACACACGGATTTTCAGTCCGTTGCTCTACCAACTGAGCTACAGCGGCTCGACGGGATATCCTTATACAGGAAGCTTTACCATGCGTCAAGGGAGGCTTCCGCGAATGGGGCGACAATTCAGCCGGCCGGGGCTCGAATACGGGCGCGGACCGGAGCCTCGCTCGGCTCGCGGCCTGCGCGCCTCCGGCGCCCATTCGGCGTTTTAGCCGCCGGAGGCGACGCAGGTGACCGTGAAGCGCCTCGTGCGCGGGCCGTCGAACTCGGCGAAAAAGACCCCCTGCCAAATCCTGAGAGCGGGCTCGCCCTTTATGATCGGAATGGAGACCGAGCTTCCGGCGAGGATAGCCTTGATGTGGGCGTCCGAATTGCCTTCGGCATGCCGAAATGCGAGGCTGCGAGGCACGAGGCGGTCGAAATAGGAAAGGACATCGAAAGCCACATCAGGGTCGGCGTTTTCATTGATGAAGACGCCGGCGGTCGTGTGCGGGACGTAGACTACGCAGAAGCCCTCGTCGACACCCGACTGGCGCGTCGCCTCGCGCAGCTGTTCGGTCACCGCGAGGAGCTGGGACCGGCTCTTGGTCGTAATTTCGAAGGTAAAGCTCGTTTTCATGCGACCGAGCATAGCCTCTCGCCCCGAAATGAGAAATAGGCGCTCGGCCGCCAGGTATCCCGCGCCGGCCCGATACGGCACAGCATCGCCACAACCGGCCGCCGACTACGCCTCCTGGTCCGGATCGGCCGCCTCGTGGGCGGAAAGCAGCCGGCGGAGGCTCTCGGCCACGAGGGGGCGCCAGCTCTTCGGTTCGAGGAGCTCCGCTCCCGGCCCCAGCCAGCGCACCAGCTCCGCCGCCGCCTCGGGACCTGCCTCGGCGTAGCTCATGACCACCCGGCCGTCGGGAGCGTTCTCGAAGACGGCGTTGCCGTAGAACCAGTCCCGCTTGAGCCGTGCGGCCTGCTCCGGCTCGAGCGCGATCTTCACGGAGCCGGTCTTCCGCCAGCGGTCCATCGCCCAGCGCAGCCAGCGCCGGTCCAGGATGGAGCCGACGTCGAAGTCGCTTTCCACGGGGTGGAGTCCCGGCCCCGCCTTGATGTCGAGCACGCGGTCCGCGCGCCAGAGCCGGGGCTCTCCCTCGGGCTCGTCTCCGCTTCCGACCAGGTACCAGCGGTCGCGGTCCCAGAGAATGCCGCAGGGCTCCACCTCCCGCTCGGGCTCCTCCTCGCGATAGGGAGAGTGGTAGCGCAGGCGCACCCGGCCGCGCGAGAGAAGCGCCCGCAGGAAACTGCTCACGACCATGCCCTCGCGAGCCTCGCCCCCTTCATTCTTGAACTGCGGGTCGTCGGGCTCCCGGTGCAGAAGATCCACGGGCACCCGCTCGAAGCCGATGAAGCGCGAGGCCGTGGCCATGACCTTCCTCGTCTCCTCGGGCAGGGCGGCGAGCAGCTTGCGCTCGGCGAAGTCGGCCTCGGCGGGAAAGGGCATGACGCGCAGCCGCCGGAGGAGGATGAGCCCGAGGAGGAGGGAGACCGCCTCTTCCGCCCCCAGAGTGACGGGAGGGAGGAAGTAGCCCTCGCGCAGCTTGAAGCCGCCGCCCCGCCCCATCTCCACGGAGACCGGCACGCCCAGACCGCTCAGCACTTCGATGTCGCGGTAGACGGTCCGCATGGACACCTCGAAGCGCGAGGCGAGATCCTTCGCGGAAATGATCCTCCCCCCGCGCAGGAGGAGGAGGATGCCCATGGTCCGGTCAAGACGATTCATCGCGCTTCCCTGGAAAGTATGACATGAGATGGCGCGCCGCGACAGTAGGCCCCCTTCGCGGTCGACGACCTCGCGACAGCGGGCGCGAGCCCCGAGGGGCCACCGCCCCATGGGGAACGAGGCGAAGGCTTCCCCCTGGTAGCCATCCACGGCTTCGTCCCCGACCGTCGGCTCATGACCGGCTCGACATCGCGGGCCACAACCTGCACATCGAGCAGGCTGGGCTCTTCGGCGCCCTCGGCGGGGAATGGATCGGCCGCTGCGAGGCCGAAGCCCGCGACGAGACCGACCATGCCGCCGCAAGCTGAATCCGGGGAGCCGCATGTGACACAGTTGCGGATTTCCGGGAAAGTATGACACACCTTGTCTCGGAAGTCCGGTACACTCGACTGCACGGGAAGACAGAATGGATTCGGACACCGACTGACGTTTCATCGATGGATTAGGAAAGGAGAAGACATGAGCGACACCAAGATCGATGCGGCCCTGCTCACGCAGGCGGCCCTCACCCTGTTCGACGAGGCCTATCAGGGGCCCTCGAACGCGAATGGAACCTGGTTCGTCGACAACGAGCCGGACTGCGGCTTCCTCGGCAGCCTCGCGAAGGTCGACGCCGCCGCCGCGAGCAAGCCGCTCCGGCCGGGCGACTCCGCGACCCTCGCCAGCCACGCCGGACACCTCCGCTTCTCCCTCTCCCTGGCCAACAGGGCGGCGAAGGGCGAGAACCCCTACCCGACGGCGGACTGGTTGAAAAGCTGGGCCGAGCACGAGGTTAATGAAAAAGCCTGGGCCGAGCTCATCGCCGGTCTTCGCGCGGAGTATACGGCCTTCCGCGAGGTCATCGGCTCGGGCGCAATGTGGAAGGACGCCGATTCGCTGACCGGCACCTTCGGGACGATCGCCCACGGCGCCTGGCACCTCGGCGTCATCCGCCAGGCCCTCGGCCTCGTCGCCACACCCCGACGCTAGGAGCAGTCATGGCCGACTACCACCTGCGGCGAGCGGACCGCGCGATCACCGACGAGGCCGAACTCAAAGGGCTCCTCAAGACCGGCGTCTACGCGACCATCGCGATGGCCAAGGGCGACGAGCCCTACCTCGTCGCCCTCAACTACGGCTACGACGAGAGCGGCGGATGCCTCTACTTCCACTGCGCCCCAGTCGGGCAGAAGCTCGACTTCCTGGCCGCCAACAGCCGCGTCTGCGCGACGATCATCGAGGATAAGGGCTACCTCCCCGGCGAGTGCGAGCACCTCTTCTCCTCCCTCGTGCTCAGGGGCGAGATGCGCCTCGTCGAGGAACTGGCGGAAAAGAAGCACGGCCTCGAAATCCTCCTCCGCCACCTCGAGAAGGACCCCGATCCGATCCGGGCTCGGAATATCGAGAACGACGAGTCCTACAAGAAAGTCGGCATCCTGCGCATGGACATCGGGCAGATGACCGGCAAGAAATTCGTGCACCCCGCGCCGAGCGACTGAGTCCGGCCGCGACCATGGGCGTCGCCGGGCCTCCATGGCCCGGCGATGCGCTTCGCGGCGCGCGCGAACCGCTCGGCCCCGTGAGGCGGACCGCCCGCCTGCGACGCTACCGTTCGAGTTTCCTGTACGCGATCCTGTGCGGGCGGTCCGCCTCGGCCCCGAGCTGGGAGCGGCGCCACTCCATGTACTCGGTGAAGTTCCCGTCGTACCAGATCGCCTCCGAGTCGCCCTCGAAGGCGAGGATGTGCGTGCAGACCCGGTCCAGGAACCAGCGGTCGTGGCTCACCACGAGCGAGACCCCGGCGAAATCGTCGAGGGCCTCCTCGAGGGCGCGCATCGTGTTCACGTCCAGGTCGTTCGTCGGCTCGTCGAGCAGGATCACGTTGGCGCACTCCTGCACCATCATGGCCATGTTGAGCCGGTTGCGCTCCCCGCCCGAGAGCACGCCCACCTTCTTCGACTGGTCGGTGCCCGAGAAGTTGAACCAGGAGCAGAAGGCCCGCGAGTTCACCTCGCGCTTGCCGAGCTTCACGATGTCCAGCCCGCCTGAGAGCTGCTCCCAGACCGACTTCTCCGGGTCCAGGCCCGCGCGCATCTGGTCGGCGTAGGCGAGCTTCACCGTGTCGCCCAGGCGAAGCTCGCCCGAGTCCGGCTTCTCCTGCCCCGTGATCATCTTGAGGAGCGTCGTCTTGCCCGCGCCGTTCGGCCCGATGAGGCCCACGATCGCGCCCGGCGGCACCTCGAAGTTCAGGTGCTCGTAGAGCAGCTTCCCGTCGTAGCCCTTCGCCACATCCACCGCCTGGATCACCACGTTCCCCAGCCGCGGCCCCGCGGGGAAGACGATCTTCGCCTCGCGCAGCTTCTCCTTGCCCTCGTCGGCCAGGAGCTTCTCGTAGCGCTCGATGCGCGCCTTCGACTTCGCGTGCCTGCCCTTGGCGCTCATCCCGATCCAGTCGAGCTCGCGCTGCAGAGTCTTCGCGCGCTCCGACTCGCCCTTCTCCTCCATCTCGAGCTGCTTCTTCTTCTGGTCGAGCCAGGAGGAATAGTTGCCCTTCCAGGGAATGCCCTCGCCCCGGTCCAGCTCCAGGATCCAGCCCGCCACGTTGTCGAGGAAGTAGCGATCGTGCGTCACCGCGATCACCGTGCCCGCGTACTCGCGCAGGTGCCGCTCCAGCCAGGCCACCGTCTCCGCGTCGAGATGGTTCGTCGGCTCGTCGAGCAGGAGGATGTCCGGCTTCTTGAGCAGCAGCCGGCACAGCGCCACGCGCCGCCTCTCGCCGCCCGAAAGCAGGTCCACGACCTTGTCCGCCGGCGGGCAGCGCAGCGCATCCATCGCGAAATCCAGCCGCGCGTCGAGATTCCAGGCGTCGGTCTCGTCGAGCTTCTCCTGCACCTTCGCCTGCCGGGTCGCCAGCTTGTCGAAGTCCGCGTCGGGATCGCCGAAGGCCTCGTTGATGCGGTCGAACTCCGCGAGGAGGTCCACGATCTCCTGCACACCCTCGCTCACGATCTCCTTCACCGTCTTGCCCGGCGCCAGCTCGGGCTCCTGCTCCAGGATCCCGATCGTGTAGCCCGGCGCGACGCTCGTCTCGCCCGCGAACTCCGTGTCCCTCCCGGCGAGAATCTTGAGGAGGCTCGACTTCCCCGAGCCGTTCAGGCCTATGACCCCGATCTTGGCGCCGTAGTAGTAGGAAAGGTTGATGTCCTTGAGGACCTGCTTCGTGCCGTGCCTCTTGGAGACGCGGTACATCGTATAGATGATCTTCTTGTCGTCGTAGGTGGTAGCCATGGGCGGACTATAGCAGGGAAGGCGCGTGAAGGTGTAGTGCGCCGCTGGGCGCGCCGGCGGGCGGCGTTTCGCCCTGCTGCGAGTCTGCGCTCTTTCTCGCAAACGATGGGGCCCCGCCTGGCTGCACGTGGGTCTCACTTGGTCCTCGGCACCTCGCCCTTCGGGCTCGATGCCTGCGGAATCGTTCGACCCACGTTCCGCCGGCGCCCCATCCTCCCGCGCGCACAAGCGCAGACTCGTGTCTTTGGCAAGAAGCCGCCCGCCGTCGGGCTCTTCGCTCCGACTCCTCGGCGCCGTCCATGATGCAGGGGCACTTCCATCGTTGGGCGCGCCTGCGGTGTCTCCGCTTCGATGCGGAGGACGCGATAGCGTCCAGCAGGATCAATTCCTCTCCGCACGCCGCGCCTAGCGCGGCATCCCTCGCGCGAAGATGAGGATGACGGGTACGGCCGCTGGCCATGTCGCGAGTCTGCGTCCCATTCCGCCAAAAGCTGAGGCGTCGGCGGTACGCGCGCCGAATGATTGCGCAAACACCAGGGTGATGGAGAAAGCTGACCACCCCAACCTGGCACAAAACTACCATTGCTTTGGGACAGCAACCTTGCTATACATATATAGAAAGAGGTATGCAGATGCTTGCATTACGACTCCCCGAGGATATTGAGGCACGCCTGGCCAAACTGGCCAAAGAGACGGGCCGCACCAAGACCTACTACGCGACACAGGCCATTATCGAAAAAATAGAGGATCTCGAAGATTATTATCGTGCAGAGAAGGCCTATGCCGAGTATGTCGCGAGCGGTGAAAGGGCGATTCCTTGGGAAAAGGTGAAGGCCAAACTCGGGCATGGCGTTTAAGATTGACTTCACAGTCAAAGCAGAGAAGCAATTTGCCAAGCTCGACAAACCGATTCAGGCCCAGATAGCCCACTACATCGACGAGCTTAGCTCTCTAGATGATCCTCGTACTCGGGGAAAGGCTTTAGCCGGGGACCTCGCCGGCCTATGGCGCTACCGTGTTGGAGATTATCGCCTCTTATGCCGCCTACAGGACGAAACCCTCGTAATTCTTGTTCTTGAAATGGGGCATCGAAGAGATGTTTACAAATAAACCAACCTTATTACCCGAAGAGTGAGAAGGACGGATACAGCCGTCGGCCATATCGCGAGTCTGCGCCATGATCAAATACGGGCGCGCCGGAGGCTAGTCGTCCAGACCCAGGCCGTCGAGGATCTTCGGGACGCACTTCTCGACCCGCGAGGCGCGGGTCGCGGACTGCTTGGCCTGGGAGAAGTGGAAGATGTAGGCCCGCTGCCGCCCCGGCGTCAGGGCCTCGAAGGCGGCCCTCAGGGCGGGGTCGGTATCCAGCCTGGACTGGAATTCCTCGGGCACCGCGTAATCCGCGGTCTTCTTGAGCTCCACCTTCAGGCCGGATCTCTCGATCTCGATGGCCTCGCGGATATAGGCCTTCAAGGTCTTCTCCAGCTTGCGTATTTCCTGGACGCTCGTGAAGCGGATCTGGCGGCCGGCCTGCACGTTCTCCGTCTGCCGGATCAGGATGCCTTCGGCATCCTTCAAGAGGGCGCCCTTG
>DATKVK010000017.1:0-18108 GCA_035530095.1 Rectinemataceae bacterium
CAAATCCACTCAGCCCGATCGATTACAAGGCCGTGACACTGTCACGGCCTTGTCTGTTTCTATGCCTTTAATGCAAAGATCGATCGGGCTGAGTGGATTTGAAGGGTCGACGCGCCGAGCGGAGCGAGGTAAGCGAGGCAGGATGCCGAGCGCCAGCGTCGACCCCGGCCCGGAGCGAGCGAACAGGAGGTTCGCGAGCGGAGGGCAAATCCACTGGAGCCCGATCATATCGAGGCCGTGATAGCATCACGGCCTCGTTCATTTCGAAGACGATGATAGCGACGTGTCTAAGCCTTCTCCATGCTCGAAACGGTCACGGTCACGGCGCCTCGGTCCTCCTCGACCAGCCCCCGCACGAGGAGAGGCCGTTCTTCGAAAAGCAGGTGCCGGTACGTCGCATAGGTTTCGGGGAAAAGCACCGTCTCGTACAGGGCCGTCTCATCCTCGAAGGAGACGAACTCCATCGGTTCCTCTTCGGCGGTGAGCACGGGCTTGGCGGTGATGGGCCAGCCGACGAGTTCGACGCGATGCCCCACGAGGCCGGGAAGGTCCTCGGCCGGACTGCCCGCTCGCGAAAGGACGCCGGGCCACAGCCTGAGCGGATGGACCTGGAGGGTGGTTCCGAGATAGCGCATCTCGGACTCCAGCCGCTTCCGCTCCGATTCCGCCGCGCGCCCGCGTCCGCGTCCGGGGATGCCCGGAGGCGCGGGGCCGAACAGCTCGTAGTTGCGATCAAGGCGCGCCTCGCGTGCGCCTTGCGAGGAGAGAAGCCGCATGAGCTTGTCGGAGCTCCGCAGCTCCGGAGAGAGCGAATCCAGGGCGCCGGCCCCCACCAGGGCCTCGGCGTCGTCCCGGCCCGGCGCAACCCGAGCGGCGAAGTCGTCCAGCGAGACGTAGGGGCCGTCCCGCCTTCGGCTCTCGACGATGCGCCGGGCGGTCGCCGAGCCGAGCGTGCGGACCATCTCGAGCCCGAGGCGGACGGCCGTGCCCCTTCCGCGACAGCGAAGCTCGCTCGCATTCGCGTCGGGAGGCAGGAGGGCGAGCCCCATGCGCCTCGACTCGCTCGCGTAGGCGAGCGTCGAGTAGAAGCCGCCGTGGTTCGACATGACCGCTGCCATGAACTCCGCGGGATGGCGGCAACGGAGGTAGGCGGAGCGGAACGAGAGCATGGCGTAGCTCGCGCTGTGCGCTTTCACGAACGAGTACCCGGAGAAGGACTCGATCATGGCCCATACCGCGCCGATGGTATCCTCATCCACGCCCTTCCCCCGCGCCCCGGCGAAGAATTTCTCCCGATACGTCTCGAGCCGCATCCTGACGTCTTTCTTCGAGAGGGCTTTGCGCATACCGTCGGCTTCCGCGGGGCTGAACCCGGCGAGGGCCACGGCGGCCTTGCATACGTCCTCCTGGTAGCACATGACGCCGAAACTTTCGTCGAAGAGGCCCGCGAGCAAGGGATGGAGGGGAGGGTAGGGCTTGCCGTTCAGCCTGTCGATGTACTCGTCGATATAGCGATTGGCCGCCGGGCGGATGATGGAGGAGTGGATCACCAGATGCTCGAAGTCTCCGCGCCCCGTCTTTTTCTGGAGGAGCCGCATGGCGGGGCTCTCGACGTAGAAGACACCCATCGTGTCGCCTCGGGCGAGGATCGCGATCGTGGCGGGATCGTCTATCGGCTTCCAGGTCGCTTCGTCGAGCTCCATGCCGTTCTCCCGCAGGTTCGCGAGAGCGTCGCGCACGACGGCGAGGGAGCGGTTGCCCAGGAGGTCGATCTTGACGAGCCCCGCCGCTTCGACCCCTTCCTTGTCCCAGGCCGTGACCCGGATGCCCGTGCCGGTCCTTTCGAGGGGAACGCGGTCCGCGAGTTCGTCCGGAACGACGATGATGCCGCCCGAGTGCACGCCGAGATGCCGGGGAAAGCCCACGATCCTCGCCGCGAGAGCCGCGATCTCCTCCCAGGTCCCGTCGGCCCCTTCCGCCTCGGCCGCGGCTCCTGCGGAGCGCCGGCGCTCGAAGGCCGCTATCTCGCCCTCGGGCATGCCGTAGGCATGGGCCGTCTCCCGAAGCGCCGATCGCGGCTGGAAGCGGACGTGGTTCGCGACTCTGGCCGCCCGGGCCTCGCCGTATTCGGCTATGACCTTCGCGAGCAGCTCGTCGCGCTCGTCCCAGGCGAAGTCCACGTCGATGTCGGGGGGATCCTTCCTGCCGGGGTTGAGGAAGCGCTCGAAGTACAGGCTGTGCCGGACGGGGTCGACATCCGTTATGCCCAGGCAATAGGAGACGACGCTCGCGGCGGCGCTCCCCCGGCCGCAGGTCCTTGAAGCCTTTCGGACTATGTCCCGCACGACGAGGAAATAGTCCGAGAAGCCCTTCCCTTCGATGATGTCCAGTTCATGCTCGATCCTGGCTCGAACGGCATCGCCCACTTCGCCGTAGCGCCGCGCGGCGCCTTCGTAGACCGCGCTCCTCAGGAGGCTCGCGGCTCCACCCTCTCCCCGCGCTGCGTAGCGCGGGAAGACGAAGCCCCTGAAGAGGCTCGTGATCGATATCCGCTCCACGAGGGCCTCATTCGCTTCGAGGGCGTCGGGCGCATCGGCATAGGCCGCCCGGAAAGCCTCGGGTGCGGCGAGCAGAGCGGTCTCGGGGGCGAGTGCCTCGTTCCGGATCTCGGCGACGGTCCTCTTCTGCCCTATCGCGACCAGGAGACGCTGCAGCGCCCTGTCGGCGCTTTCGAGGAAGCGGGCCTCGCCCGTGGCGACGGAAGGGCGGCCGAGACTCCGGAGCTTCCGCCACAGCGGTCGGTTGCAGGGCGAGAGGAGGGCATAGAGGCCATCTCCGCCTTCTTCGAGGAGCGCGAAGTCGTCCGTCATGACCGCGAGGCCCTTCCTGCCGGAGGCCAGCGCCCGGCGCGCGTCGAAGATTCCCGCCGCCCGCTCCGTCAGGAGCCGCGTTATGCGCGCGAAGCCGCCTTCGTCCTCCGCGACGAGCAGGGCTCTCCCTCCATCGTAGACAAGCTCGGTTCCCAGGATCGGTCTCAGGCCGGAGGCCTCGCAGGCCTCGATGAAGGTAGGCAGTCCGTAGACGCCGTTGCGGTCGGTGAGGGCGAGGGCGCCGTAGCCGAGTTCCTTGGCCCGCCGTGCGAGCTCCGCGGGAGAAGCCGTTCCGAAGTGGAAGGAGTAATTCGACGTGACGAAGAGCGGTGCGAGCATGGCCGGTCAGATCCGTGCCGCGAGGAAAGAGCAGGGCTCGATCGCGGCGAAGCCGAACCTCCCTCTGATCTTGTCCAGAGCCGTCTGGAGCCGCGACAGCCGGAGGTCTTCCGGCTCGAAGAGGTCGAGCTCGGGCCCCGCCGCCTCGATGTCCGAAAGCCTGAGCTCGAGCCTCCTGACCCGCACGCGGCGCTTCCTCGCCCGCTCGAGGGCCCGGAGGGTCATCATGAGGAGCTCGTCGTCGCGCGCCAGGACCCGAGCGGCCCTTTCGCCTCCCGAGCCGCGGAGCCCGTCGGTATACGTGAGCTCGACGAGCGCGCGCCGGGATCCGAGCCCTTCCTTTCGCAAGGCGAAGGCGAGTTCGGCGACGAGGGCTCCCGATCTCGCGCCGAGAATCTCGGGATCGGTCGTGTCGGGCTCGAAAACCACCTCGCCGGAGACGAAGCGCCGCTCGGGCGGCTCGGGATCGACGGGAGAGAGGTCGATGCCGCGGGCCCGCGTCACGAGCTCCGGCCCTCGCGGCCCGATGGCGCGCGCTTCGCTCTCCGAGAGATCGGCCAGATCGCCTATCTCGTCGATGCCGAGGAGGCCGAACCGGCCGAGGAGGACGGGCCCCACGCCGGGCAGGAGCCCCACGGGCTGCATCCGCACGAGAGAGCCTTCCTCGGTCGGGGAGAGGGCCACGAAGCCCGCGGGCCTGAACACCCGCGTCGCCACCTTGCTCACCGTCTTGCTGGAGGAGAGGGCGATGCTCGGCGAGAGGCCCGTGGCTTCCATGATCCTTCGCCTGAGTTTCTGCGCCGCGTCCTCGGGGGCGCCGAAGAGGCGGCAGGTCCCGGCCAGATCGATGAAGAGATGGCCCCGCCCCGCGGGCTCGACCAGGGGCGTATAGCCGAGCCCGATGCTCCGGAGCGACTCCTCGGCCGCGCGATAGAGCCCGGGGCGCGGCGATCGGATCTCGACGCCCGGGCACAGGTCGCGCGCCAGCGAGAGGACCATGCCGCGGCGCAATCCCTCGCGATGCGCCCGCGGCGAGAGGTCGAGCACCACGGCCCGCGGCGAGAGGGCGTTCGCGACGACGAAGGGCCTGCCTCGAAGGGAACGGTCGAGGTTCTCCTCGAGCGCGGCCATGAAGCCGACCGCGTTGACGTGCAGGATCGTTCCGCTCGCCATGCCGCCCGCACCTACAGGAGCTTCGCGGCTGCCGCGAGGGCGAGGAGGTCCCGGGCGTTCGTCGCCGCGTCGCCCCTGCGATGGTTGTTGAAGTAGACCCTGAGCTTCTTGGCCTGCGTGCTCATCGCCTCGAGCCGGGGAACCCAGGCGTCGAGCTCCTCCCGCGTGTAGAGGTACTCGTATCTCGTTCCGGCGTCGCCGTTCCACCAGGCCGACGCGTTGCGGCCGTGGAACCGCACGTAGGCCAGGTCCGAGGTTACGAGGTCGGAGAGAGGCGGGAGCCCCTCCAGGCGCGGGACATCCACCGAGCAGAGCCCTACCCGCCGCTCCTTGAGCCCGTCGATGACGCGGGCGTTGAACCACTCGGCGTTGCGGAACTCCACGGCGAGGGGGAAGGCCGCGAGGGCCTTGATCACCTTGTCGAGGTAGCGCCGCTCATCATCCTGATAGTGGAAGGAGTAGGGGAACTCGAGAAGCACGGCGCAGAGGCGCCCGGACTCGCGCAGCGGGGCGATGCCTCTCGCGAACTCGCCGGCGCTGTCTTTCCAGGTCGAAGGGTCGATCTTGTGGGTCAGGGCCCGGTTGGCCTTGATCGAAAAGTCTAGGGGCTTCCTCGTGCGCGTCATGAGCTCGCGGAGGTTTTCGGCCTTGGGCATCCCGTAGTAGCTGAAGTTGAGCTCGACCGTCCCGTAGACTTCGCTGTAGGCGCCTAGATATTCCTTCCGCCCGATTCCCTTCGAGTAGAGGGCGCCCTCCCATTCGGGGTAGTCGTATCCCGAGGTGCCGATGCGGATGTCGCAGAGAGAATCGAAGGACGGAAGCATACTCTATTTTTACTACACATTTGTGTAGTATTCAATATGGGCCTCATCGGACAGGACCCTGATCGCTCCCGCATCGTGCTGGGGCTTCCGGCCATGTCCTCCTTCGGGTCTTCCGCTCATGGATCGACTTGCCGGAGACCCTGGGAGGATATGGAGGAAGGCCTATCCGAACTCCCTCAAGGCAAAAGCCGGGCTTTTCCCCGCCTGCTAGGGCAGCCGGGTATCACCAGGCTTCGTAACACTACCCGCGGCGAGCGGGGACGGCTCCCGAGGCGATCGCGCGGCCGCTCCCGATAATCCACCGCGCGTAGAGCGAGGAGAAGGGCACCTGCACGAAGAAGGCGAGGGCGACCACGAAGACGACCAGGGCGCTGTTCGCGCCGCTGCCGAGGAGGGGAATCGCGATGCCGAGAGCCAGGGCGAGGTAGCGGACCGAGGTGCCGTAGGTCACCGCGACGCCGATCGGGTAGGAGAAGAGCCGCGCGATCAGGCTGCTCAGTCCGAACATGCTTCCATAGTAGATGACCAAGGGGCCGAGGCCTCTCAGGACGAGGCCGGGATTCGAGACCAGAAGCTTGTTCGTGGTGAGCGACATGATGAGAAAGAGCACCACGAGCAGTCCCGCCGAGCTCAGGCCGGAGAAAAGCGGCTTGGCGGTCTTGTAGAAGGGAGCGCCCTTGCGGGCCACGATCAGGCGTCTCGTGATATCGCCGAGGATGAGGGGGATGACGATGACGAGCATGATGCGCTGGAGGATGAAGAGGGGGCTGGCGGAAAGCAGGTGGCCGGCGAGCAAGGGAAGGGCGATCGGAAGGCCGACGACGACGAGTATCAGGCTCACGGCGATTATCGAGAGAGCCGCTTTCAGGTCTCCCTTGGCGATTTCGGTCCAGGTCGCGGTCATGCCGCTGGTCGGCAGGAGCGAGATGAGGAGGAGTCCGAGGGCCATGTAGGGCTGGTCCGCGAAGAAGAGCTTGCCCAGGCCATAGGCTATAGCCGGCGATACGATGAAGTTGAGGAGGACGCTCGTCGCCACCGCCTTGCCGTGGTGCCGCACCTCGGCCACGTCTTCGATGCGCAGATTGATGAACATCGGATAGATCATGAGGAAGGAGGCCGAGGCGCAGATCCCAATGTTGAAGGCGATGCCGCCGAAAAAGTAGCTGTTCACGAGCCCTAGGGTCATGACGAGGAAAATGAGAGGCGTAAGGTTTTTGCTGACGAAGGCGGCCGCACGGGAAAGACTGGGATTCATCGATACCTCCATGGGTGTTTCCTGGTAGAGTCGGGGAATGGTTGAGTGATACTCAATATAGTGAAATCTATATATTATGACATTGATATGTCAAGCGGCTCATCACGTGGCGCAGTCCCGCCTGCGTTATATTCCATCCCTGTGGAGCGAAGCCCCGATCCCGACGACGTCAGCCTCATCCATCGCGCGCTCGCCGGCGATGAAGGGGCCTTCCGAAGCATCGTCGAACGCTACGGCGACCGGGTGCTGCGCTTCTGCCGCTCACGATTGTGGTCGGAGGAGGAGGCGGCCGACGCGGCCCAGGACGTGTTCCTGCGCGTCTTTCGTTCGCTGCCGCGTTTTCGGCTCGGCGAGAGCTTTCCCGCCTGGCTGTTCGCCATAGCGGCCAACCGCGTGCGCTCGCGCGCGGCGCGGATCGGCGGCGAGCGCGCGAAGGCCGAGCGCGCCGCCGCCGAGGCGGCCTCGACGCCTCCGCCCGATCCGACGGCCTTCGCCGAGCGCAGCCTCGACGCCGAGCTGCTGCGTCGCCGGGTGGCAGAGCTTCCCGGGGAGCTTCGGCGCGTCGTGGAGCTGTACTATTTCGCCGAGCTGCCGGCGGCCGACTGCGCCCGCGCGCTCGGCCTGGGCGAGGAGGCGGTCAAGTCGCGGCTCTTCCGGGCGCGCAAGCGCCTGCGAAGCGCCCTCGAAAGGGCGCAACGCGAGCCGCCGTCGGAGGGTATACGCTGATGATGGACTGCGGTGAATGCGACGCCCTGCTCGACGCATGGGAGGAGGGTGCCGAACTGGATTCCGGGCGCCTCGGCGAAGCCATGGCGCATATCGAGGCTTGCGCCCGCTGCTCCAGGAGTCGCGAGGCGCTCCTCCCCTTCCTCGCACGGGATTCGCGCGAGGCCGAGGCGCCGAGCGCGACCCTGCCGAGCGCGGCGGCTTCCGCCCTGGCCGGAGCCGTCATGGCGAGGATCGCCTCCGCCGAGGGCGGAGCGCCCGGAGCCCGGCGGCGACGGACGCCGCGGCTGCCCGTGCCGCGGCGCAGGACCCTGGCCGAGCTCATCCCGTTCAGGCCGCGGGCTCGGCCCGATCTCGGCAGGCGCCTGGCTATAGGCGCGGCGGCCGCCCTTCTGGCCTTCGCGCTGGGCCTGGGCAGCTACCTCGGCCTGCGCGATCCTGACATGGTCACGGTCCATTTCGTGCTCAAGGATCCGGCCGCGCGCTCGGTCGCTCTCTCCGGCGACTTCACCGGCTGGAAGGGGCGAGGCCTGGAGCTTCATCGCTCAGGCAAGGACGGGGCCTGGGAAATCACCCTCAAGCTCCGCAAAGGCGGCCTCTACGCCTACAATTTCATCGTGGACGGCGAAGACTGGATACCCGATCCTTCGGTGCCCGAGCGCGTCGAGGACGGATTCGGCGGTTCGAGCAGCCTCCTGCGGCTGTAGCACTGAAGGCGCCGCGAGGGCGAGGGGAGGATGACGAATGCGTAAACCACGGCCTGGGATCTTGAACAGGCTCGGCCTCTGCCTGCTTGCGGCGGCCTTCGCCGGCTCCGCCGCGGCTCAGGCGGCCCCGGCCGCCGATGTCTCCGCGGGAGCCCCGGCGGGGAGCGCCGCGCAGGCCGCCGCCGCGCAGGCCGCCGCCGCCGCGCGGGAGATGCTGTCCCGGTTCGTCGGAGCCGGCCCCGAGTGGGGCTCCGCGTTCGCGCAAAGTTACGCGCGGGCGCTCGGCTCGGCGCCCTTCGAACCCTCGGGCCTCGCGCTGCGCATCGCCCTGGCGGAGGCCTCGCGCTCTCTAGCCCCCCTCCCGCCGGACCGGGCGGCCGCTCTGGCGCTGTCCTGCGCGCTCGAGGTCGAGCGCGATATGCGCTTCGGCTCCACGCCGCAGGAGGCCCGGGCTTTCCTGCGGCTCTACCTGCGCGTCGGCGGCACGGCCGGGGGCAGGAGCTTCGCCGAGGCCTACGGCCGGGACGCGGTCCGAGGGGGCGCGGTTTCGGATCGGTCCGCGCAATGGGGACTCGCGGCCTCCTCCCCGATGCTGAGGCCGCGGAGCGGCAACCGGCAATGAAGGGCCCTCGATGAGGAGTGTTCGAAGACCCGCGCGCCCGCCGCTTCGCGCGGCGGCCGTCCTGGTTCTCTTCCTGGCCCCCCTGGGCACGGCTCTGAGCGCCCAGGAAGTCGCCGCCTGGTTCGCTTCCTCGAGCGCGGCGGCCGTCTACGCGGGCATTAGGGTGGAGACGGAATCGCTCGCCGCCTCGGCCGCCGCCCGAGGCGTGCCCGAGAGCCTCTTCGTCCGGAGGCTGGCCGAAGGCGCCGAGAAGCGCATTCCGCCGGAGCGCCTGGCGTCCGCGCTCCGCGACGACGAGGCGCGCTTCACGGGCGTGGCGCTCTTGCTCAGGCTCCGGCGCCTCCTGCCCCCGGAGCCCGAGCGCTCGGGGAGGCTCATCTGGCAGGGGAGTCTCCTGCTCCGGGCCGGAGCGACGAGTCCGGACCTCGCCGCCGCCTTGGATGCCGCGGCCGCGACCGCCGGCGGCGCTTTCGCGAGAGCCGAGCGCGCCTTCGACGCCCTCGGCTTGACGGTTTCGCTCAACGCGCGCTTCGGCCTCCCCTCGGCGGTTTCCGGGCGCCTCGCCGCCGCGATCGTGCGCAGCCCGCTCGAGCGCCGCGGCTTCGCGTCGCTCATATCGGTCTTCGCGCGAGGCAAGGCCTCGGGGCTCTCCTCCGACCTGGTGGCCGACATCGCGATCCGCGTCCTCGATTCGGGCGGCTCGTTCGAGGCGATCGAACGCGAAATGCAAAGGAGGACACGCTACCCATGACGCTTCGCAGCAGTCTCGCCCGCGCGGCGGCCTACTCCCTCGGCTTCGCGCTCCTCGCTCTCTTCCCGCCTCACATCGCGGCGCAGGATGCGTCGCAAAACGCGGCGCAGGATGCCGCCGCCACGGCCGCGGCGCCGCTCGTGCCCTTGTCGGAGGCGAGCTTCGGCTCGGGGGCCGAGTACACCCGGGCGCACGCCTCGGGCCTCTTCGCCGCGGCCTCGGGCTCGACCGACTGTATCGGCCGCATCTTCGCCCTCAGGCTCTCGGGGGAGGGCTCGGGCACGGCCTGGAGCGACGGGAGCCTCTGGGGCGCCGCCGGCGCCGAGGCGCAGGCTTCCGCCTCCTTCGGCCGCACGATCGTAGCCGCCGGGCTGCACGGAGGCCTCGCGAACGACGACGAGGGCCGGAACTGGAACGCGGCCCTCCGCGGGACGATCGGCTTCGAGGGCTTCTCCGTCTCGACCTATTTCACGCCGCGCTTCGTCTACGACAGTTCCGACGACGGCGGCGCCGAGCTGGGCCTCGGCTCGGCGCTCTCGATCCTCGCGGGCCAGACGGTGCTCAAGCCGAATCTGGACCTCTCCGCCGCCCAGGCTCCCGACGGCACTCGAAGCCTCTCCCTCCGCCCCGGCCTGGGGCTGTCGTGGTATCCCGGCCTGCCCCTGGCGCTCTCCGGCGAAACCGGCTTCACGCGCAGCTGGTACCCCGGCGGGGGAATGTCGGACGAGGTCTCCGCCGGGGCGGAGCTGTACGGCGCGTTGGGCGACACGGTGCTCTTCAGGGCGAAAGCCTGGGCCGCGGTGGAGACCGCGGGCCTGGTCCTCGACCGGAGCGCCGGGAGCGCGGAACTGTCCTTCCTGGTGGCGGCCCTGCGCTCGGGCGAGCTGCGGGCGCCGGTGCGGGTCAGCTGGGACTCCGATCCCGACCGGGGTCCGCGCCTCTACGCCGGGCTGCGATTTTCCACGAAATGAGCGCAACCCTGCCCCGGTCCGCGGGGTAGCCATGGTGTCGGGTCGGAAGGGCCCGGCAGGAGGTTTTCATGAAGCGAATCGTTTTCGCGGCCCTCATAGCCATGGCGGCCGGAGCTCTCTTCGCCCAAGGCACCGCGGTCCAGATGGGCGACAGCGAGCTCGACACTGCCTTCGGGAACATGAACGCGATCCGGGTCGAGAACCTGAACGGGTTCTACGGCCAGGTCGCGGCGAGGTACCGCTATCAGGAAGCCCAGCTCAAGCGCTTCGCGGAGCAGAACCGGCTCTCTCCCTCGGAGCTCTACCTGGCGGCCTTCATGGCGCGGACCCGCAACATGAGCATGGAGCGCGTCATGCAGGCCTACCGCGCCGAGGGCAGCTGGCCCGGCGCGGCGCAGGCTCTCGGCATCACGCTCCGCTCGCGCGAGATGGAGAGGCTCAGGGCCCAGGCGCGGGACGACGTGCTCCTGCTCCAGACCCGGGACCAGGACCAGCTCAAGGACCAGGACCAGCTCAGGGATCAGGACCGGGACCAGCTGGGCTCCATGTCCGGAGGCGGCGGGACCAAGGGCGACGGCGGAAGCGGCGCCACTGGCGACGGGTCGAGGAAGTAGTCGACCGGTACGGATCAGCCGCGACGAGGAATCCGTCGCGATGCGGCCCGGGCTAAGCCAGCCCGGGCCGCTTTGTCGGGACTCGATCGGAGCGGCGGTTTTCGCGGACTTCGTAACTCACTTGTAAGAGACTCTCCGGGGGAGAGCGTGGTATCTTCCACCTTCTGCCCGGCGCGAGGCGCCGGCTTCAAGCGCGATGAATGAGGTGGAAACGTTGAATCGAAGCTGGAAATCTCCGGGCGGCGGCGGATCCTCGCGGACGCTCGGCGGACATACGATCGACTACAAGTGGATCGCGCTCAGCGTGACGACCATCGGCGCCCTCATGTCGGCGATCGACTCGACGATCGTCATCCTGGCCTTGCCGCAGATGATGAACGCTCTCCACGCGAGCCTGGTCGAGATGGTCTGGGTGATCATGGGCTATATCCTCATAAGCACCGTCCTCCTCCTGACCTTCGGCCGCATCGCGGACATGTTCGGCCGCGTCAGGCTGTACAATCTCGGCTTCGTCATCTTCACGCTCGGCTCGGCCCTCTGCGGCATCTCGGCGAGCGCCGCCGGGCTCATCGTCTTCCGCCTGGTGCAGGGCTCGGGCGCGGCGCTGATGATGGTCAACAGCACGGCGATCATCACCGAGGTCTTCCCGGCGAACGAGCGAGGCCGCGCCCTGGGCATCAACGGCATCACCTGGGCCCTGGGCGGCATAGCGGGCCCCCTGCTCGGCGGCTTCCTGCTCTCCCTGGCCGACTGGCGCTGGATCTTCTACATCAACGTGCCCATCGGGATCATCGGGAGCCTGTGGGGCTATGTGGCCCTCAGGGAAGTCTCCCAGCGCAACCGCGCCGAGCGTTTCGACGCGCCGGGGGCGGCGGCCTTCAGCCTCGGCCTCGTCGCCCTCCTCTTCGCGCTCACCATGGGCATCCAGCTCGGCTGGGGCTCCTGGCCGATCCTCTCGCTCTTCGCGCTCTGCGTCGCCATGTTCGCGGCTTTCCTGGCCTGGGAGCGGCGCGCCGCCAATCCCGTGCTCGACCTGTCGCTGTTCTCGAACCGCGTCTACGGCTTTTCGGTCTTCGCGGCCTCGCTCCAGTCGCTGGCGATGTTCGCGGTCAACTTCCTCGTGACCTTCTACCTCCAGGTCGTGCGAGGCTACAGCCCCCTCACCGCCGCCCTCCTCCTCATCCCCCTGTCGGCGGTGTCGGTGGTCGTCGGTCCCTTGAGCGGCCACCTGGCCGACCGCATCGGCGCCCGGATCCCCGCGACCGCCGGCGTCGTGCTCCAGGGCCTGGCCCTCGTGTGGTTCATCGTCGAGCTGTCTCCGGCCACGCCCTACTGGGCCATGGCGCTGGGGCTCGTGCTCGTGGGAATCGGGGGAGGTCTCTTCTGGTCGCCCAACACGAGCGCGGCGATGAACGGCGCCCCGCGCAACCGCCTCGGCATCGCCTCCGCCACCCTCGCCACCCTCCGGCAGACCGGCATGGTGACGAGCTTCGCGCTCTCGCTGGCGGTGGCCGCCGCGAGCGTCCCGCGCGGGATGATGATGCAGCTCTTCGTGGGCACCGGCACCGCGCTGGACGCGGGGCCTCAGGCCGCCTTCGTGCT
Source organism: Rectinemataceae bacterium (assembly GCA_035530095.1). Classification (GTDB taxonomy): domain Bacteria; phylum Spirochaetota; class Spirochaetia; order Treponematales; family Rectinemataceae; genus JAJXZP01. Next base: position 12,455 of record DATKVK010000017.1, read on the forward strand.
GGGCATGAAGCACGCCTTCGCGGTGTCGGTCCTGCTCTGCGCGGTGGCCGCCGCCGTGTCCTTCGTCCGGGGCGCCGAGGCGCGGCACCCGGCGCCCGCGTCCTGAGCTTCGACCCGCTCCGCGGGCCGAGCCCGCAGGCTCGGCAGGCTCAGCAGGCGCCCGGCGCCGGGCGGCGCTCTTCGATCCGGATGTAGCTCCGCTCGGGCGAGCCCGCGTAGATCTGCCGCGGCCGCGAGAGCTTCTGCTCGGGGTCGGTGAGCATCTCCAGCCAGTGGGCCACCCAGCCGCAGGAGCGCGGGATCGCGAACATCACGGTGAAGAGCGACGAGGGCAGGTTCATCGCGCGGTAGATGAGGCCCGAGTAGAAATCGACGTTGGGGTAGAGCCTGCGCGACACGAAGTAGTCGTCCTGCAGGGCGATCCGCTCCAGCTCGAGCGCCACGTCGAGCAGGGGATTGCGGCCCGTGACCTCGAACACCTCCTCGGCGACGCGCTTGATGATGCGGCAGCGGGGATCGTAGCTCTTGTAGACGCGATGCCCGAAACCCATGAGCCGGCGCTCCTCGCGCTTCACCGACTCGAGGAAGGCGCCCACCTTGGCGGGGCTGCCGATCTCCTCGAGCTGGACGAGCACCGCCTCGTTGGCCGCGCCGTGCAGGGGGCCGTAGAGCGCCGCGGCCGCGCCGGCCAGGGCGGAGTAGGGATCGGCCTGCGACGAGCCTATGACGCGCATCGCGTTCGTGCCGCAGTTCTGCTCGTGGTCGGCGTGGAGGATGAAGAGGATGTTGAGCGCCCGCTCGAGCACCGGATTGGGCTTGTACTTCGCCTCCGTCATCCGGAACATCATCTTGAGGAAATTGCCGATGAAGGACAGATCGTCGTCGGGATGGTTGAAGGGCCAGCCCTGGCTGTGGCGGTAGGTGAAGGCCCCGATGGTCGCGGCCTTGGCGATGATGCGCTCCACCTGGAGCCGGCGGTTGCCCGGGTCGACGACGCGCCGGGAGTCGGGGTAGAGGGTGGAGAGCGAGGCTATCGCGCTGATGAACACGCTCATGGGGTGCGCGTCGTAGCGGAAGGCGTCGATGAGCTCCTGGATGTTCGTGTGCAGCAGCGTGTGCCGGCTGATCTCGCCTTCCCAGGCCTCGAGCTGGGAGGCGTCCGGCAGCTCGCCGAAGATGACGAGATAGGCGGTCTCGAGGTAGCTCGAGCGCTCGGCGAGCTGCTCGATCGGGTAGCCGCGGTAGCGCAGGATCCCCCGCTCCCCGTCGACGAAGGTGATCGCGCTGCGCGTCGAGGCCGTGTTGGAGAGGCCCGGATCGTAGCTCATGAGCCCGAAGTCCTCGGCGCTCCGCTTGATCTGCCTGAGGTCGATGGCCTTGATCGTGCCGTCGGCGATGGGTAGTTCGTAGCTCAGGCCCGTCCGGTTGTCGATGACGCTCAGGCTGTCCTTGTTCATGCGCCGGTCCTTTCGAGCTCCCGCCCCAGCCGCTCGGCCGCGGCGTCGATGAAGCCTTCGGTGCTCTGGTACGAGGCCGGCCTCGGTTCGATCAGCTCGACGAGGTCCTTCGTCACGACGCCGTCTTCCACGAGGCCCACCGTCGCCCGCTCGAGCGCCCCCGCGAAGGCCGCTACCGCCGGGCTGCCGTCGAGCTCTCCGCGCTTCCGGATCGCGCCGGTCCAGGCGAAAATCGAGGCTATGGGGTTGGTGCTCGTGGAATGCCCTTTCAGGTGCTCGTAGTAGTGCCGGCGCACGGTGCCGTGCGCGGCCTCGAACTCGTACCTGCCCCCGGGAGAGACGAGGACCGAGCTCATCATGCCCAGGCTGCCGAAGCCCGACGCGACCATGTCGGAGAAGACGTCGCCGTCGTAGTTGCTGCAGGCCCAGAGGATGCCGCCCGGATGCTTGAGGACGCGCGCGACCGCGTCGTCGATGAGCATGTAGCGGTAGGCTATGCCGGCCGCCGCGAACTCCGCCTGCCGTTCCTCGACCGCCTGGGCGAAGAGGTCCCGGAACCGCCCGTGGTAGCGCTTCGATATCGTGTCCTTGGCCCCGAACCAGAGCTCGACCTTCTCGGACAGGGCGTAGTCGACGCAGGCCGCCGCGAAGGAGGAGATCGAGGCGTCGGTGTTGTGCATGCCCATGAGGACGCCGGGGCCGGTGAACTCGTGGAGGCTCAGGCGGATCTGCTCTGTCGCCGCTCCGCCCGCCGGCGCCGCGCCGCCGCCAGCGGCCGCGCCCGCCGCGCCGGCTCGGGGCGTGAACACCAGCTCCGCCGTGCCGGGGCCGGGCACCACGAAGTCCACCGCCTGATAGAGGTCGCCGTAGGCGTGGCGGCCCACGATGATCGGGCGCGTCCAGCTGCGCACCGCTGGCCTGAGGTTGCGGGCCACGATGGGCTTGCGGAAGACCGTCCCGTCGAGGATGCCCCTGATGGTTCCGTTGGGCGAGGGCCAGGCGCGCTTGAGCTTGTACTCGGCCACCCGGTCGGCGTCGGGCGTGATCGTGGCGCACTTGACCCCGACGCCGAGGCGGTTAATGGCCGCGGCCGCCTCGCGCGTGACCGCGTCCTCGCAGCGGTCGCGGTTGGGCAGGCCCAGGTCGTAGTATTCGAGCGCCAGGTCGAGGTGCGGAAGAATGAGCCGCTCCTTGATGAGTTTCCAGATGATCCGAGTCATCTCGTCGCCGTCGAGCTCCGCGATGGGATTGCGCACCTTGATCTTCACCCTCGTCTCCTTATCGATTCCATACCGCCGCATCCGGCCCCCCGCGAAATCGTGCTACAGACTTTTCCCGGCGACCCGGGCGTAGGGCAGGGCTCCTCCCGCGAGCAGTATCTCGCGCTGCCGGGGCAGAAGCTCGCAGGCGGCCTCGATGAAGCGGAGCGCGTCGCGGCCGGAGGAGCGGACGGAGATGCGGATCGGGCCGCCCGAGCGGATCTGCGAGCGGCAATCCGGGATCTCGATCCCGTCGCCGGAGGCGAGGGCCTCGTAGTCCTCGTCGCGGAGGAAGCTCAAGGGGAGGATGCCGAAGTTGGCCAGGTTGGCGGCGTGGATGCGCTCGAAGGACTTGGCGAGCACGAGCCGCACGCCCAGGTAGCTCGGGCAGATGGCCGCGTGCTCGCGCGAGGAGCCCTGGCCGTAGGACTGGCCCGCCGCCACGACCACGTGGGTTCCCGCGTCGCGCAGCTCGGCGGCCCTGGCCGGGAACTCGCGGTCGACGTTCTCGAACACGTACTCGGCGTAGGCGCGGATGTTGCTGCGGTACTTCATGCGCGAGCCTGCGGGCATGATGTGGTCGGTCGTGATCTTGTCGCCCAGCTTGATGGCGACCACGCCGGCTATCTTGTCGGGGAAGGGCGCGTTCACGAGGGGCTCGCCGATGTTCGGCCCGCGGACTATCTCGACCGAGGCCGGATCGGAGGTGGCCTCGGGCCGCAGGATCATGCCGTCGTCGATCTCGAGCAGCTCGGGCACCGCGATCTCGGGATACTTCAGGCCCGCGTCGCGCGGGTCGACGATGCGTCCCGAGAGGGCGGCGGCCGCGGCGGCCTCGGGGCTCACGAGGAAGACCCGGGCGTCGGCCGTGCCCGAGCGCCCTTCGAAATTGCGGTTCGAGGTGCGCAGCGAGACCGAGCCGCTCGCGGGCGACTGGCCGTTGCCGATGCAGAAACCGCAGGAGGGCTCCACGAGGCGCGCGCCCGCGGCGATGAGCATTTCCAGGTAGCCGTCGCGGTCGATGTTCCGCAGCACCTGGCGGGAGCCGGGCGTGACCACGAGGCTCAGCTCGGGGTGCACGGTCTTGCCTTCGAGGAGCTTGGCCACCAGGGCGAGGTCGCGGTAGGAGGAGTTGGTGCAGGAGCCGACGCAGACCTGCTCGACCCGGGTGCCCGCAGCCTCCCGCAGGGGGCGCACGTTGCCGGGCGAGTGGGGCAGGGCGGCCAGGGGCTCGATCGACGAGAGGTCGAGCCTGAACTCCTCCTCGTAGACCGCGCCCTCGTCCGCGCCCAGCTCGGCCCAGTCGGCCCCGCGGCCCTGGGAGCGCAGGAAGGCGAGGGTCGCCCCGTCGCTCGGGAAGATCGTCGTCGTCACGCCGCACTCGGCGCCCATGTTCGCTATGGTGGCGCGCTCGGGCACCGAGAGGCTCTTCACGCCCTCGCCGGCGTATTCGAAGACGCGGCCCACGTTGCCCTTGGTGCCGAAGCGGGCGAGCACGGCGAGGGCCACGTCCTTGGCCGAAACCCAGGAGCGGAGCCGGCCCGAGAGGCGGATCGCGGTCACCGCTGGACAGCTCAGGTAGAAGGGAGAGCCGCCCATGGCCATGGCCACGTCGAGTCCTCCCGCTCCGATGGCGATCATGCCCAGGCCGCCGCAGGTGGGCGTGTGGCTGTCCGAGCCGAGCAGCGTCCTTCCCGGCCGCCCGAAGCGCTCGAGGTGGACCTGGTGGCAGATGCCGTTGCCCGCGCGGGAAAGGCAGATCCCGTATTTTCGGGCCACGCTCGCGAGATAGCGGTGATCGTCGGCGTTCTCGAAGCCTATCTGGAGGGTGTTGTGGTCTATATAGCTGACCGAGAGCTCGGTCTTCACCCGGGGGACGCCGAGGGCCTCGAACTGGAGGTAGGCCATGGTGCCCGTGGCATCCTGGGTCAGGGTCTGATCGACGCGGATGCCGATCTCGCCGCCCGGCTTCCACTCCCCCTCGACCAGATGGGGCTCGAGGACTTTTCGCGTGAGGCTCATGCCCATGGCGGTCGTCTCCTTGGCCGCTCCCCGAGTTGTCAGAGACCGTGGGAGCGACAAAGGGACTAACTACACGATTTGCGGAGTTTCTTCAAGTAGTAAATGCATAAACATGCAATGCGGCGCGGCTTGGATTGCATATTTCTGCCGCCGACCTCACTTCGCGGCCTGCTGCATGAAGACGGGCGCCCACTTGGCGAAGCCCGCGAGGTGGGACCAGTAGGCTGTGAAGCCCGTCAGCGCCCAGATGGCGGCCGAGCCGAAGAGGCCGACGGCCGCGAGAACGCGCACGAGCAGGAACCTCCGGAGGTAGAACACGGGGATGGTGAGAAAGGCCATGAGCCCGGTGAGGATGAAGCCGCCGCCGGCCATGAGCGGCTCGGAGGTCATGTTGAGCGAGAGGATCCGTGCGCCGATGATGATCGATCCGAGGCCGACGAAGGCCGCGTAGATGCCCAGGGTGAAGAGATCCCAGTCGAAGAGGAAGGCCAGGCCCGCCACGAAGAAGAGGACGCCGAAGAAGGCCGCCATCTCGCCGAAGGCTATGTTGTAGCTTCCCGGCAGGGGCCAGGTGAATACGATGTGCAGGCTGGTCACCAGCGACACGAAGCCGCTGAGGAGGAAGCCGGGGGCCATCCGCTTGCGATCCTTGTCCATGAACTTGAGGACGAAGATACCCATCAAGGTGAGTCCCGCCGCCAGGTTGACGAGCATGATGGTCAGGTGATCGATGAACATTTCAGCCTCCCGTTTCTCAAGATGGTTTTAGCCCGACAAGGGCTTGGCGAGGATAATCGTATTCAAAGGATAGTATATTGCTCGGGAATAGGCAACTGTCGAACCGGGAGTTCCGCGGACGGAGAGCGCTAGGGATGCCGTGGCCTTCTAGTTCGCCGTGCCGAAGGAAAAGCCCGAG
>DATKVK010000018.1:0-25524 GCA_035530095.1 Rectinemataceae bacterium
GTCGCCCGCCGAGCCCGAGTCCGACAGTCCGAGCGAGCGGGCCCAGGCCGCGAGCTCGTAGAAGGTGGCCGTGGAAATGTCGAGCGGCAGCGTGTCGCGGTACAGCTCGTCGTCGATGCCCGCTCCGCCGGCCAAGCCGCCTTGGGCGGCCGTCGGCGACGCGCTCGATGCAGCCGGCGTCGAGGAGGCCGGCGCGGCCGCTGTCGCGGCAGCGGCCGCGGTCGGCCCCGCGGCAGCGCCGCTCGTCGTCGCCGGCTGGGCTGCGGCCACGCGGCCGCACAGGGCCCCCGCCAGGAAGAGGCAGGGCAGGCCGAGGCGGAGCGCGCAGCGTCGGGGCATGACTTCGAATACTAATCCGCGCCGAGGCCCGTAGTAAAGCGCAAACGCCCGGAAAGAGGCTAGGCGAGGACGTCTTTCAGGTATTTGCCCGTGTACGAGGCCTTGGCCCCGACGATGTCCTCGGGCCTGCCCTGGGCGATGATCTGGCCGCCCCGGTTGCCGCCCTCGGGGCCCAGGTCGACGATCCAGTCCGCCTGCTTGATGACGTCGAGGTTGTGCTCGATCATGACGACCGAGTTGCCCGTGTCGACGAGCCGCTGCACGACCTCCATGAGCTGCTTGACGTCGGCGAAGTGCAGGCCCGTGGTCGGCTCGTCCAGGAAGTAGAGAGTCTTGCCCGTGCTGCGCTTCGACAGCTCGAAGGCCAGCTTCACGCGCTGGGCCTCCCCGCCGGACAGGGTGAGCGCCGACTGGCCCAGCTTGATGTAGCCCAAGCCGACCGAGAGGAGCGTGTTCATCTTGTGCGCGATGTGCGGAATATGCTCGAAGAAGGCCGCCGCCTCCTCGATCGTCATGTCGAGGACCTCGGCTATGTTCCGGCCCTTGTAGCGCACGTCGAGCGTATCCGAGTTGAAGCGCCGCCCGTGGCAGACGTCGCAGGTGATGTAGACGTCGGGCAGGAAGTTCATCTCGATCTTGATGGTCCCGTCGCCCTGGCAGTTCTCGCAGCGGCCGCCCTTCACGTTGAAAGAGAACCTTCCCGGCTTCCAGCCCCGCGCCTTGGACTCGGGCAAGGAGGAGAAGAGGTCGCGGATCCCGGTGAACACGCCGACGTAGGTGGCCGGATTGGAGCGCGGCGTGCGGCCGATGGGGCTCTGGTCGATGTTGATGATCTTGTCGATGGCCTCGAGCCCCTCGATCGAGTCGTAGTCCCCTTCCCGCCAGGAGGTGCCCATGACCCGGTTCGAGATGACCGGATAGAGCAGGTCGGAGAGGAGGGTGGACTTGCCCGAGCCGGATACGCCCGTGATGCAGGTGAACATGCCCAGCTTGAGCTCGACGTCGAGGCCCTTGAGATTGTGCTCGCGGCAGCCCCGTATGACCACGCTCGCCCCGTTGCCCTCGCGGCGCAGGGCCGGGACCTCTATGGTGAGCTTGCCCGCGAGGTACTGCCCCGTGACGCTCTTGCGGCTCTTCATGATGTCGGCGGGCGTGCCCTGCGCCACCACGTGGCCCCCGTGCACACCCGCCCCCGGGCCCAGGTCGACGATCCAGTCGGCGGTGCGCAGGGTCTGCTCGTCGTGCTCGACCACGACGAGCGTGTTGCCGATGTCGCGCAGGTAGGTGAGCGTGTCGATGAGCCGCTGGTTGTCCCGCTGGTGCAGCCCGATCGAGGGCTCGTCGAGGATGTACAGCACGCCCACCAGGGAAGAGCCGATCTGCGTCGCCAGGCGGATGCGCTGGGCCTCGCCGCCCGACAGGGTCGCGGCCTTGCGCTCCAGCGTGAGGTACTCCAGCCCCACGTTGCGCATGAAGCTGAGCCGGGCCGTGATCTCCTTGAGGATCTGCTTGGCGATCTGGCGTTCGGTATCGCTCAACTTTACGTTTTCGAAGAAGGCCAGCGTCTCCTCCACCGACTTGGCCGACAGGTCGTGCACGCTGGTGCCGTCCACGGTCACGGCCAGGGCCTCGGGCCGGAGCCGCCGGCCTCCGCAGGCCTCGCAGCTCTTCTCGCTCATGAAGCGTTCGAGCCACTGCTTGATGCCCTCGCTCTGCGTCTCCAGATAGCGTCGCTTGAGGTCGGCCAGGATGCCGGGGAAGCGCGACTCGTACTCGAAGCGGCCGGTGCCTTCGCGGTTCTCGTACTTGATCCTGACCGCCTCGTCGGTGCCGCGGAGGATCGCGTCGATGACGCGCTTGGGCAGGTCCTTGAACGGCGTGTCGAGGCTGAACTTGAAGTGCTTGGCCAGGGCCTCGAAGCGGCTGCGGTTCCAGGCTGAATCGGGGTTGTAGGGGACGCAGCCTCCCTCGTTGAACGAGAGCGAGGGATCCGGGATCACGAGGCCGGGATCGAACTCCAGCTTGATGCCGAGCCCGGAGCAGACCGGGCAGGCGCCCTGGGGCGCGTTGAACGAAAACAGCCGCGGCTCCATCTCGGGCAGGGAGATGCCGCATTCGGGGCAGGCGCCCTTCTGGCTGAAGAACTCCTCCTTCGACTCGCCGCCCTCCTCGCGGAGCACGATGGCGCTGCCCTCCGCGATCTCGAGCGCGGTCTCCACCGATTCGGCGAGCCGGGTGCGCCCGTCGTTCGAGAGCTTGAGCCGGTCCACCACGATCTCGATCGAGTGCTTGCGCTGCTTGTCGAGCTTGAAGTCCGGCTCCCCCTCCGCGGCCAGCTCGCGCATCTCGCCGTCGACGCGGGCGCGGGCGAAGCCCTGCTTGGACGCGTCCTCGAGGATCTTCTTGTGCTCGCCCTTCTGCGCCCGCACCACCGGCGCGAGCACCTGGAGCTTGGTGCCCGAGGGCCAGGAGAGGATCGTGTCGAGGATCTGGTCGATGCTCTGCTCGCGGATCTCGCGGCCGCATTTCGGACAGTGCGGCACGCCGATGCGCGCGTACAGGAGCCGGTAATAGTCGTATATTTCCGTGACGGTGCCGACCGTCGAGCGCGGGTTGCGGTGCGTGGTCTTCTGCTCGATCGAGATCGCGGGCGACAGCCCCTCGATGTAGTCCACGTCCGGCTTGTCCATGCGGCCGAGGAACTGGCGGGCGTAGGCCGAGAGCGACTCGACATAGCGCCGCTGCCCTTCGGCGAAGAGGGTATCGAAGGCCAGCGAGCTCTTGCCCGAGCCGGAAAGCCCGGAAATGACGATGAGCTTGTCGCGGGGAAGCTCGAGATCTATGTTCTTGAGGTTGTGCTCGCGGGCGCCTTTTATGATCAGCTTGTCCATGATGGGTGCTAAGATAGCGCCGCGGACCGAGCAGGTGCAAGTGCTTTACTTAAACTTTGTATAGTGGAATCGGCGCTCTTGCCCCTCGATCGCGTAGCGGGGCAGTATGGGCCATGCCCGCCCTGCTGCGACTCGACCTGCGCTCCCCTCTGCGGTTTTCGCTCCACGACGAAGCTTCGCCTCTCCCGCTCGATCGATGGTGGCCCTTCCCGTCTCTCGGCGAGGGTGAGGAGGAACTCTACATTTTCGATGAGAGCGGAACGATCGACGAAGAGACGGGAAACGGCCCCGCCATCGCCTCCGCCGCGCCCAAGGCCCGGCTCGCCGCAGCCCTCCGCCCGGCTTCCGCGGCTCCGGGCGGCGCGACGCATGCGGCCGCGGCCCCGGGCGGCGGCGGCGCGGCCGCCGCGCGGAGCCTGGTCCTGTCGGCCGGAGCCTACGCCTTCGCGCAATTCGCCGCCGGGGACCTCGGGGCCCTCGTCGCCGCGATGGACGACTTCGTGAAGGAATGCTGGTGGCAGCGCGTCCCGGTCTCGGGGCCGCTCTACCTAAGGCGGGTCGGCGAGGACGGAGCGGCGAAGCTGCAGCTGCTGCGCCGAAGCGAGTAGCTTTCGCCTGCCGGACTCCGGCCGGCGGCGAACCCCAGGGCCGCCGCCGGAGCCGCCGAGGCGGCGCCGCGCTACCGGGTAAGGCGGCCCCCGCCGAGCGAGCCTCGCCGGCGGCACTCGGCCGGTGCGCTACTCCAGCACCGCGTAGATCCGCCGCACGCCGGCGCTCGAGGACTGCTCCTTCTGGATGCGGAACTTCCCGAGCACTCCAGTGCGCTCGACATGGGGACCGCCGCAGACCTCCTTCGAGAAATCGCCGATCGTGTAGACCTTGACCGTCTCTTCGTACTTCTCGCCGAAGAGGGCTATGGCCCCGGAGGCCTTGGCCTCCTCGAGCTTCATCATGGCCATGGTGACGGGCAGATCGCGGCGGATCTGCTCGTTGACGATCTCCTCGACCTTCGCAAGCTCCTCAGGCGTCATCGGCGCCCCGTGGGAGAAGTCGAAGCGCAGGCGCTCGGCCGTGATGTTCGAGCCCTTCTGGCCGACATGCTCGCCGAGCACGCTGCGCAGGGCCTTGTGGAGGAGGTGGGTCGCCGTGTGGTAGCGCGTGGCGATCTCGCCGTGGTCGGCCAGGCCGCCCTTGAAGACCTGCTCGCTGCCCGCGCGCGAGAGCTCCTGGTGCTTCTTGTAGGCCTCGTCGAACTCGCTTCGGTTCACGGTCATGCCGCTCTCCGCGGCGAGCTCCTCGGTGAGCTCGATGGGAAAACCGTAGGTATCGTAGAGCTTGAAGGCGAGGCGGCCCGACATGACCTTCTGCGGGTTCTTGAGGAGGTTCGGGAGCATCTTCTCGAACTCGTGCTCGCCCTTCTGGAGGGTCTCCAGGAACTTGGACTCCTCCTTGGCGAGCTCCTCCACGATCCTGGCGCGGTTCAGGGCGAGCTCGGGATAGGGTGCGGCGTAGTTCTCGATGACCTTTTCGGCGATGGCGGAGAGGAAGCTGCCTTCGATACCGAGCTTGCGGCCGTGGCGCACGGCGCGGCGGATGATGCGGCGGAGTACGTAGCCGGCGCCGATGTTCGAGGGCATGACCGCCTTGGGGTCGCCGAGGATGAAGGTCGCGGTGCGGACGTGGTCGGCGACGATCCTGAAGGACTTGCCGAGCTCGCCCTCGGCCTCGTAGGTCTTCGGTTCGCCGCTCGTGGCCGTGGCCGCGGAGATCGCGGCGAGTACGGTCGCGAAGGCTTCGGTGTCGTAGACCGAGGCCTTGCCCTGGAGCATGGCCACCGTGCGCTCGATGCCCATGCCCGTGTCGACGCAGGGGTGCGCGAGCGGCACGTACCGGCCCTCGCTCGTCTTGTTGTACTGCATGAAGACGTCGTTCCAGACCTCGAAGTACTTGCCGCAGCGGCAGCCCGGCCGGCAGTCGGGGCCGCACTTCGGCTTGCCCGTGTCGACGAACATCTCCGAGTCGGGGCCGCAGGGGCCGGTCTCGCCGGCCGGCCCCCACCAGTTGTCCTCGCGCGGCAGGAAGTAGATGCGCTCCTCGGGGATGCCGAGCTTCTTCCAGATGCGGGCCGAGTCCTCGTCGCGGGGAATGCCCGCCTCGCCGCCGAAGACCGTCACGGAGAGCTTGTCGACCGGTATGCCGAGGTATCTGGGGTCGGTGAGAAACTCGAAGGACCAGGCGAGGGCCTCTTCCTTAAAATAGTCGCCCAGGGACCAGTTGCCGAGCATCTCGAAGAAGGTGAGATGGCTCGGGTCGCCGACCGCCTCGATGTCGCCCGTGCGGATGCACTTCTGGTAGTCGGTGAGCCGCTTGCCCGCCGGGTGGGCCTCGCCGAGAAGGTAGGGCACGAGGGGGTGCATGCCCGCCGTCGTGAAGAGGACCGTGGGATCGTTCTCGGGGATGAGGGACTTGCCCGAGATCTCGACGTGGCCCTTGGAGACGAAGAACTCAATGTATTTTCTGCGCAGCTCGTGGATCGTGATCATGGCGGCGAGTGTAAAGGAGCTCGCCGAAGGGCGTCAAGGACGAGTGGCTATTCCGCGTCCGGGTGGTTCGCCCTGATCTCCTCGATGCGCGGCAGGATTTCGAAAAAAGCCGACACGACCTCGGGGTCGAACTTCGTGCCGCTCGCCGCGCGGATCTCGTCGTAGACCTTGTCTTGGCTCCAGGCCTCTTTGTACACGCGCTTGGAGACGAGGGCGTCGAAGACGTCGGCCACCGCGACGATGCGGCCGGCCAGGGGTATCTCCAGGCCCTTGAGCCTCCGCGGCCTGCCCTCGGCCTCCTCCTCGAGAGAAGGGGCGTCCCAGACCTCGACGTCGCGCGAGACGCCCTCCACCGCGATGGTGCGGACCTCGGGCTTGGCCAGGGCGTAGTCGACCCTGCCCGGATAGCCGGAGCCGTCCCAGTTCTCGTGGTGCGTGAGCGTGATCTCGGCGGCCATGCGATCGAAGTCCGACTCGGGATTCTTGAAGAGCCTGGCGCCGCAGTAGGTGTGGGCCTGCATGACCTGGTATTCCTGGGGGGTGAAGCGCGCCGCCTTCTTGAGGATGAGGTCGGAAATCGCCACCTTGCCGATATCGTGGAGCATGGCCGCCATCTTGAGGGTGTCCTTGGTTCGGTCGCGCTCCTTCTCGCCGATGCCGTGACGGAAGGCCCAGCGGTCGTAGATCTCGGCCGCGTAGCCCGAGACGCGGTAGACGTGGGCGGCCGTCTCGTGCGAGTCGCGCAGCTCCGCGGTCTGGATCATCCTGAGGACGAGGGCGCGGGTCATGTAGGCGCGCATGAGGGCGTTGGTGGCGCTGGAGGCGAAATGGCCCACGATGGCCTCGTCTTCCTTTGTGAAGGGCACTACCCTCCCGTCTTCCCCCACCGCGTTGATGACCTGAATGACGCCGAGGAGGCTGCCCGAGCTCGCGACCAGCGGCACCGCCAGGATCGAGGTGGTCTTGTAGTCGTTGGCCTTGTCGAAGGAGGGGCTGAACTTGTAGGGCCTGTCGGCCGGAATGGCGTAGGCGTCGTCGATCCGCACGACGACCATGTTCGCGGCCGAGTAGCCGGCCACCCGGGACTCGTCGATCGGAATTCTCTGATTCGAATACGGAAGCTTCTCGCCGGGCGGCAGCCGCTTCTCGAGGGTGGCATTCTGGCTGTACTTGAACACGAGCTGATCGCCATCCTTCTCGTAAATGGTCCCCGCATCGGCGTTTACCACATGCCTGGCCTCGAGCAGGATCCGCTCCAGGAGAATGTCCGCATCCTGAATCTTGCTCAGCTCGGAATCTATCGTGAATACGAGGTCCCGATAATCGCGTCCGCTTCCATTGATCGACATCGCTGCTCCATATCCGTTCACAAACTGACGGTAGTAGTATAGCCTACACGAAGAGATTGCGCACGGCAATGCGTGATCAGCGTTAACAGGCTTCGCAACACTATCCAATGCGTGCGACGCGAGACAGGGAGTGCCTCATGACGGATACGACATTCGAAACGGAGAAAGATGCTCTCATCCGAGTGATCACCGATGTCTATGTGCGAGGCGACATGGAAATGGCCGCTTTCGAGAATGCGGTCGCGAGGATCCACGCCTGCGGCGAGCCCGGCGACCTCGCGGCCGAGGCAAGTACGCTGGGATTGACCCTGCCTCCGGCGGAGCTGCGGGCAGGCGGCCCTGCGGCCTTCGCGGCAACCGGCGATGCGATCGAGATGAACTGCGTGAGCGCCAGCATCCGCAAGAGCGGCGACTGGGTCGCATCGGGCAACTATCGCCTCAAGCTCAAATCCTCTTCGATCAGTCTCGACCTGCGCGAATACGCGGACGCCACGGGTTTCCGCCTCCTCCTGGACGTGGACGCCGCCTCGAGCGTCATCAGTCTCACCGTTCCCAAGAATTTCGAGGTCGAGGATCGCTTCTCCGAGCGCGTGAGCAGCGCCGTGCGGAACAAGCCCAAGGGCCGCGGCTACGGCGGCAATCGCATCGTGCTGACCGGGAATATCCGCTCCTCGGTGGTCAAGGTGAAGTATCGCTGAAGCGGCCGCCGCGGATGAACCGCAGGCTATGTGCAGTGTTCCGAAGCTTGTGGACAGCCGAACGGATAGGGGTTTACGCATATTTCCGCGCCTTCGCCGCCGCCGCCCGGGAGGAAGCCGAGTCCGGGCGCCAGGGCGGCGGGGTCGATGCGCAGGCCGAAGGTGTTCTCTATCGAAAAAGCGATGAAGTCGACCACGTCGCTTTGATCGAAGCCGAGCGAGAGGGCGGCCATGGCCCGGCGGGGCGGGAATTCGAAGGCGAGCCCCTCGTCCTGCGCGAGCTTCGCGAGGAGTTCCACGACGAGCGAGACCAGGCGTTCGGGCTTATCCGCGAGCCCCACCGATTCGTAGCCCCCGGGCAGCCGCCAGGCTTCGGAGACGATGAGGGCTATGAGGTCGAGGTCCTGGAAGAGTCCGGGGAGGAATTTGCAGACGATGAGGGCCAGTCCCCGCTCCGGACCGGCCGCCGAGGCGATCGCCGTGCTGAGCTGATCGAAGAAAGCTTCCCAGCCTTCTTCGATCACCGCGCGGGCGAGAGAGTCTTTGTTGTCGAAGTAGGTGTAGATGGAGCCGACGGGAAGTCCGACTCGAAGGGCGAGTTCGGCCATGGATGCGCCGTTGAAGCCCCGTTCGGCGAAGAGCCGCTTGGCCGCGCCGAGGATGGCCTGGCGTTTCGCCCCATCCTTCTCGCGGGCCATCGCGGTCAGGCGCTCTCGAAGACGCCTTTTTCGCGGTTCTTGCGGACCTTGTCCCAGGCGAAGACCCGACCGTTCATGACGATGTACACTCCCCGTTCCAGGAGCTGGGCGGCCATGAAGGCGGTGCCGAAATTGAACAGCGCATCGGAACCCTGCACTTTGTACGGGATCATGGCGCCCGTGAGGACGATTGTCTTGTCGAGGGCGGCGGGCCCCAGGAGCCGGGCGGTCTCGGCCATGGTATCGGTGCCGTGGGTGATGAGGATGCGCCTCTCGGCCGCCTTGCCGCAGGCCTCGAGCACGCTCCGGCGGTTCGCGTCCTGCATCTGGAGGCTGTCTATGAGCTGGTTGAGCTCGACCTCGACGTTCACCGTGACGCGAGTCAGGCTCAATATCTCAGCGATATGGCTTTCCTTGAAGGTGAGTTCCCCGCGGATCTCGTCGTAGTGCTTGTCGAAGGTTCCGCCGGTAACGATGACGCGGATGGCAGTGGAGTCCATGGCGCGAGTATGCACCCTCTTCCGGCCTTTGGGCAAGCTGGAAGAAACGGCGGGCTCAGGGCTTGACGCTTTCGTCGATCCGAATACAATAGCCGCTCTATCGGCAGATTTCAGGATTTCTTTAACAAAAGGAGCGATTTTAACGCATGAAGCATAGGTTCCGTAGAAGCTCAACCAATTTCTTTATCGCATCAGTACTTGCATCGCTCTTGCTGTCCTGTTCGCGGCTTTCGTTCCAATCCCTCGGGAATTCCAATCGGCTCATCGCCTCGATCGGTACGGCGATTCACACGGACGAACTGCCCAGCTACATGGTTTCCCTCGACACGATCGACCCCGTCGCCCCTCTGTACCGCGACGCAACCATGCAGGAAAGCTGCCTGGACTTCTTCTCCGCCCTCTCCGGCTCGACGTCGATAGCCAAGGCGATCCTGGACAACGCCTTGCGCTTCCAGGTGCCCGCCTCCCTGGCCTTCGCCCTCGCGTTCGAGGAAAGCCACTTCCAGGCCGACGCGATCAACCACAACGGCGGCTCCATCGACCGCGGCCTCTTTCAGCTCAATTCACGCAGCTTTCCCGAACTCAAGATCGCCGATTTCTACGATCCCGAGATCAACGCGCGCTACGGCCTGGCCCACCTGCACTACTGCCTCGCGGCCAGCGGCAACGAAGTGGCGGCGCTCGCCATGTACAACGCGGGACGGACCAGCGTGGACAGGGGCGTGACTCCCCGCAGGACCCTCGATTACGTGTCGCGCATCATGAAGTACGAGGACAATATCCGCACGCTCTTCGAGGTCAAGGTCGCCTCTCGCGCCGAAGTCGCCGCTCATCCCAAGCCCACGGCAAGCTCGGAAGCCTTCGCACCCGCCGCGGACCTCTCGCTCAGCCTGGCTCTCGGCCAGATACGATAGGAGCATGAAGCCGAGGCCGCTTCGCGCGCTCCGCACGAAGCCTCGACACGGATCTGGATTCGCGAATCAGCGCTTGAGGTTCCAGGCTTCCGAGCCGAAGGTGCTCGTCGCGGCCGCACGACCCGCTTCGAGCTCTTCCGCGCTCAGCTCGGCGGGCTCCAGACGGGCGCCGCAGGACTCGCCCCAGGCCCTTTGAAAGCCGTCTTCGAGGGCGCGGACGCCTTCGTCGTAGCCGATCGCCCTTCCCAGGGCCTCGCGCAGCCCCACGACCCGCTTTTTCACGTCGTCGATCAGCTTGCCCTTCAGCTTCTCCGAAGGCACCTTGAGCAGGCCGAACATCCGCTCCGGATCCACGTCGAGCAGGATGGTGCCGTGCTGGAGCAGACAACCCATTTTCCTCGTCTGGGCGTTGCCCGAGATCTTGCGGGCGTCGGCGTCCCGTCCGAGGGCTATATCGTTGATCGGAGCGAACACGGCGTCGAGGCCGAGAGCCGCCAATCCGGCCAGCAGGCCCGCGCACACCCTTTTGTAGGATTCGAGGATGTCGGGCGGAGCGAGATAATGCCCCTCGGGCACGACGACCGAGTAGGTGATCTCGGCCGAGTGGAACACGGCCCCGCCTCCGGTGAGACGGCGCACGGCGTCGACCCCCGCGGCGCGGCAGGCCGCGAGATCGACCTCGTCCGCCATGGACTGGAAGTAGCCGACGGTGACGCACTCGGGCTTCCAGCTGTAGAAGCGCAGGGTCGGCGGAGCGAGGTCGGCGGCCACGGACTGCAGGACCGCCTGGTCGATGCCCATGTTGAGGCCGCCGGTCGAGGCGCCGGTGTCCAGAAGCCTGAAAGTCATAGTGAGCCTCCTGAGCCTTCGGCATCGCCGAGGCCGACCGCGCGGCCGAGGGCCTCGGCGATGTCGGATGCCGAGGCGCCGAAGATGACGAGCCCTTCGCGGGAGAAGGCGGCCGCGGCGGCGGCGGGCAAGCGCTCCGGAGGCAGGGCGACGAGGCTCGCCTCGGCCTCCTCGAAAAGGTTCTCGGGATGGGCGAAGAAATCGCCCGCCACCTTGACGCGGCGCACCAGGCCCGAGTCGATCTCCACAGCCACCCTGATGAGTTTGCCGCCCGGTACCTTGTAATCTATGCGCTTTTCCACTTTTCCCTCCTCGAACGAGGCGCGAGCGTGGTAGCTCGTGCGAGCCAGAGGAGAAGCCACGACCGAGACGAAGCCGCGAGACCGGGCCTCCGCCGCGTACTCCGCGAAGGTCTCCGGGCTGAGGTAGGATGCGACCGGGATCTGGGCGGAAGTGGGGCGCAGGTACTGCCCCATCACGAGGCTCGTGCAGCCGGCGGCGACCAGGTCGTCCATCGCGGCGAAGACTTCCTCGCGGCTCTCGCCCAGGCCGAGGAGGAGACTCGACTTGACCACGGGAGCGCGGCTTCCGGCCGAGGCTCCGGCCGAGGCGGCCAGCCTGAGCGTCCGTAGGCTCGCGTCGTAGGAGGCGCGGCGGTCGCGGACGCCTTGGAGGCGCCGGACCGTCTCGAGGTTGTGCGCCACGACATCGGGGCGGGACGCGAGGATCAGCTCGATCTCGCCCTCGCGGTAGTCGGGGATGAGCACTTCCACCCTGACCCCGGGATTCCTGGACTTGATCGCGCGGACGCACTCGCCGAAATGCGCGGCTCCGCGGTCGCCCAGGTCGTCGCGGTCGACGCTCGTGACCACCGCGTACTTGAGCGAGAGCTCCGCCACCGCCTCGGCGAGCTGCCGGGGCTCCTCGGCTCGCAGGCTCTCTCCGGCCGCGGCGTGGCTCACCGCGCAGAAGCGGCAGGCCCGCGTGCATACCGAGCCCAGCACCATGAAAGTCGCGGTCGAGGCGCCCCAGCACTCGGCCTTGTTGGGGCATTTCGCCGAATCGCAGACCGTGGCGAGGCCCCGGGCGGCCAGCAGCCGCGACACCTGCCGCCAGTTCTCGCCGGCGGGTATCCTGACCTTGAGCCAATCGGGCTTGCGCCCCTGCTGCATCGAGCCGTCCTTCATGGCCGAGCGCTCCTTTCCCGATCGGCCTCGCGCGCGAGCTCGCCCTGGCCGACTCGCCGAGCCGCCCTGGAGGAACGCCGCAAAGCCGCGGTGCGGGGGGCCTGGAGGGCCGCGGAGGTCTCTTCACCCTCCTCGGAGGCTTCGGCGGCCCTGATGCCGGGACGCTCGGCCGCCGCCTCGAATCTCGAAGCGAGGAAGCCCACGGCCTGGGCCAGGTTGCCGGCGTCGGTCTTGCCGAGCACCGCGATGCGGAAGATGGCCGACTCGATCATCGCATACAGAAGGTCGCCGGCCGTCTTGACCGGGAAGGAGGCGAACTCGCCCGAGCCCTGCCCCTCGATGATCATGCCGGAGAGGATGTGACGCATGCGGATGGTCCGACGGCGCACCCGCTCGTCGGGATTGCCGCCCGAGGCCTTGAGGTGGCCGAGGTAGTCCATCACCACGCCCAGGAGCCGCGCATTGCGCGCGCAGACCTCTATGACCAGGGAGACCACGGCGGCGAGCTTCTCGGTCTGGCTCTTCCCCGATTCGGCCGCGATGCTCCGCAACTCGCCTTCGAGCTTCTCGGTGAAAAGCTTGATGCTGAACGAGAAAATCTCGCGCTTGTTCTTGAAGTAGATGTAGAGGATGGTGCGCGTGATGCCGCAACGCTCGGCTATCTTCTGGAAGGTCGTGTCCTCGTAGCCCTCGTCGACGAAGACGTCGAGCGCCTTTTCGAGAATTTCCCGCTTGCGCTTTTCGTGCTCGATCGTGATTGACAACTTTACCACCTCCGTCGCAGTGTAATTATATAGAAGGCAAGGGCCTTCGGGAAGCGCTCGGCGAGGCCGGGACGACGAACTCCGGCCGGCGAGGACGGCGGTATCCGGCGAGTGGCCGGCCGTCGGCGGTGCCTGTCGGCGATGCCCGCCGGCGACGCCGACGGCGACGCCCCTCGGCCGGGAATGCCCATCCACGATCTTCGGAACACTACGTCAGGCTTGCGGCGGCCCTTCCGCCAAGCTAGTATCGTTTCAGCGGGCCTTTGAAGTGCTTAAGGCATTTCAACAGCCTGTCAGGCGCCGTCTGCGCCCAAGGGGAGGTTCCATGATCGCTGTCCGCACGGCTCTCGTCATCCGGCTTGAGGCCCTCGAGGGCCCGGGTCCACTGACTCCGCGGCCGGGCGACCGGGTTATGGAGTTCCACGTCTCCCTGGAGGCCAGGCGGAGGCTGGGAATGGACGGCTCCCTGTTCCGTTCCACGGGCAATCTCATTCTCCCCGACTTCCGCGCGGCGAGGCTGCTCGCCCGGCAGATCAACGAGAAAGTCGATGCGGCCATCCTGCCCGAGCGGGCCGTACGCGCGGGCAGACTCAACGCCATGGCCCTGATCGACGAGATCCTCCACGACGTGGCCAGGCTTTTCCGCGAGCGAGCCGAACCCGAGGCCCTTCCCAAGCTGCTCGCCGCGATGGAGGCGGAGCTGGGCCGCGAGCGGCTCGACCGGCTCCTTTTGAACTTCGTCGAGCTCTACCCGCCGCAGGAGGTCTACGCCGGAACGACGACGGCCGCGGCCTGGCTCGCCGGGAACGCTCGAGCGGGCTCGGCCTCGACCATGGCCGGCTCCGCCGCAGCGGGAACGGCGGCCGCGGGGCGCAGGGTCGCCAACCGGGAGCTGGCCGTCGAGGAGCTCCTGCTCCTCCGCCTGGCCAACGAAAATCCCGCCTTCGAGCCTTTCCGCTTCCTCTTCGACGAGACCCTTCTCGCCTCGCCCGGCTCGGATCTCGCGGCCGACTACGAAGCCGCGGTCAAGGCCATGGAGCGCGGCTTCGCCGCCATGCCCGCCTTCGGCCCCGATAAGCAGGACCTCTTCACGATGCTGCGAAGTCCGGCGGCGGTCGCGCCCTACTCCCTGCCCGGCCAGCTCGACTACATCCGGAGCCGCTGGGGCCTCATCCTGGGCGACATCCTCCTGCGCCTCCTGGGCGCCCTCGACCTGATACGCGAGGAGGAGAAGCCGCGCTTCCCCGGTCCGGGCCCGAGCCGCGCCTACGTCTATTCGGGCATGGAGCACGAGTACGAGCGCTTCACCGAAGACCGCGACTGGATGCCCAATGTCGTCATGATGGCCAAGAGCGCCCTCGTGTGGCTCCACCAGCTCTCCACCTGGTACGAGCGCGAGATACGCACCCTCGACGCCATCCCGGACGAGGAGCTCGACACCCTCGCCACCCGGGGCTTCAACGCGCTCTGGCTCATCGGCCTCTGGGAGCGGAGCCGGGCGAGCGCGGAGATCAAGCGGCGCTGCGGCAATCCCGAGGCGGCGGCCAGCGCCTACTCTCTCTTCGACTACGAGATAGCCGAAGAGCTCGGCGGCTGGCCGGCCCTGGAGAAGTTGCGCGAAAAATGCGCCTGGCGGGGCTTGCGGCTCGCCGCGGACATGGTGCCCAATCATTCGGGCATCGACTCGGCCTGGGTGCGCGAGCGCCCGGAGCTCTTCGTCCAGTCGGACGACTGCCCCTTCCCCAGCTACCGCTTCAACGGCGGCGACCTCTCGGGCGACGGCCGCGTGGGCATCTGGCTCGAAGACCACTACTACGAGCGCAGCGACGCCGCGGTCGTGTTCAAGCGTCTGGACCGGAGCACGGGCAAGGTGAGCTACATCTACCACGGCAACGACGGCACGGGGCTGCCCTGGAGCGACACGGCGCAGATTGATTTCCTGAAGAGCGAGGCCAGGGAGGCGGTGAAGGAGCGCATTCTGCACGTTGCGCGAAACTTCCCGATCATCCGCTTCGACGCGGCCATGATCCTGGCCAAGCGCCACTTCCGGCGCCTCTGGTACCCGGAGCCCGGCCACGGCGGGGATATCCCCTCGCGCGCCGACCGCGCGATCTCCGCCCAGGACTTCGACGCCGCCATGCCCGAGGAGTTCTGGCGGGAGGTGGTGGACCTCTGCGCCGCCCAGGCGCCCGACACGCTCCTCCTGGCCGAGGCCTTCTGGATGATGGAGGGCTACTTCGTGCGGACCCTGGGCATGCACCGGGTCTACAACTCGGCCTTCATGAACATGCTGAAGCGCGAGGAGAACTCCAAGTACCGCGACACGATCAAGAACACCCAGGAGTTCGACAAGGACATCCTGAAGCGCTTCGTCAACTTCATGAACAATCCCGACGAGGAGACCGCGGTCGCGCAGTTCGGCCGTGGCGACAAGTACTTCGGCGCCTGCACGATGATGGCGACGATGCCGGGGCTGCCCATGTTCGGCCACGGCCAGCTCGAAGGCTTCGAGGAGAAGTACGGCATGGAGTACCGCCGCGCCTACCGCGACGAGATTCCCGACCGGGCCCTGATCGAGCGCCACGGGCGCGAGATCTTCCCGCTGCTCAAGAAGCGCCACCTCTTTTCCGGCGTCGAGCATTTCCTGCTTTTCGATCTCGTCGCCTTCGACGGCTCGGTGAACGAGAACGTCTTCGCCTACTCGAACGGCTCCGGGAGCGAGCGGGCGCTGGTCCTGTACAACAACGCCTTCGCCCGCGCCGAGGGCCGGATCCGCGAGTCCTGCTCCTTCGCCGAGAAGCTTCCCGGCGCTTCCAAGCGCGGCGCGCGGCGCTCACTCGCCGAGGCCTTCGGCCTCCACGGCGGAGGCGATGGCCGCGGGAGGGAGCGTTTCGCCGCGATGCGCGAGCAGCGCTCGGGCCTGTGGTTCCTGCGCCGCTCCTCCGAACTCGCCGAGTCGGGCCTCCACGTCATGCTCGACGGCTACCAGTCCCAGGTCTTCCTCGATATTTTCGAGGTCGAGGACGACGAGGAGCGCCTCTACCGGCAGGTCTACGACGCGCTCGGCGGAGCCGGCACGCCCGATCTCTCGGCGGCCCTGCAGGATGTGGCGCTCAAGGAGCTGTACGCCGCGCTCGCCGGCCTCGTCGGTCCCGGGCTGCTCTCCTGGGCCGAGGCGATCGCCAGTGCCGGGAAGGCGCCGGCCGCCGCGAAGAAGCAGCGCGCCAAGGCTCCGGCGGCTCTGGCCAAGGCGATCGCCCGAACAGTGACCGGCCCGGCCGGCGCCTCGGCGGCGGCCGCGAGCCTCCCGGACAGCGCTCCGGCGGCGAGGGCCTTCTACGCTCTGGTGCGGGACATGCTCCGAAACGAGGCGGCGGAGGAAGGCCTTCCCGGCGATCCGTCGTACGGCTCCGCCGCCGGCAGGCCGGAGCCGCAGGCCGCCGGCAAGGGAGCCCGGCGCAGGTCCGGCGCGGCGGAGAAGCCTCCGCTCGGCAGCGCGAATGCGGCGCCGAGCGCCGAAGCCCTCGCGGCCGCCGACGAGGCCGCCGTGGCCGCGGCCTGCGCCCGCTTCGAGGCAGGGCTCGCGATCGTGTCGGCCATCGCCTCCTCGCCGGGGAAGGCTCCGGACGGCTCGACGCTGGACGACCCGACGATCTTCGAAGAGCTCTTCTTCCCGGGCCGGGCCAAGCTCGCGGTCTGCTACCTCGCCCTCGACGCGCTCAGGCCCCTCGTGGGGAAATCGGGCGCCGGAGAGGAGGCGCGACGGCTGAGCGACCGGCTCTGCCTGGACCGCAAGCTCCGCGAGGCCCTGCGCGAGAGCGGCATGCACGGCGACGAGGCCTTCCACGGCCTGGCCCTGGCCAAGGCCTTCCTCTCGCGTTCCGGCGCGCCCGTCGGAAGCGGGCAGGCGAAGGGAACGCGGCGCACGACGGCCGTGCCGGCCGACGAATGCGTCGAGGCCCTGGCGCTCGCGGGGGAGGACGAGGAGCTCGGCGCGCTTCTGGCCGCCAACGTCTTCGAGGGAGTCACCTGGTTCAACAAGGAACGCTTCGAGGAGGCGGCGCGCTTCGCGGCTCTGGTCAGCGCCCTCACCCCGCCCTGGCCGCAGAGCCCGACTGATCCTCAGCTCGGCCCGCGCGCGCTCGCCGCAGGCTCGGCAGCCCGGCGCTACCTGGCTGCCGCGGAGGCCTCGGGCTATCGCTTCGACCGCCTCGCCGAGCTCGTCGATCGGCCCAAGGGATCGGATTCGCCCCGAAACGGGAAGAAGGAACCGTGAGCGATGTCTCGGCTTCGCTAGAACCATGATTCCCTGGATCGAAAGCATTCTCGCGGGCGCGATCGCCGACCGTTCGACGAGTTTCGTCTTCCCGAGCCAGGCCGCGGCCGATTCCTGGGCTCGGCGCTCCCCCTCGCTCTTCGGCGTCGGGGCCGTCGAGACCGAGCGATTCCTGGGCTGGGACAGGTTCAAGGAGAGCCTGCTCTCGCGGCGCCGCGCCGAGCGTCCCGCCGACCGCGTCTCGCGAGCCCTCTGGGCGGCCGGGACGATCGCGAGCCAGGCCGAGCGCCCCTTCCTGCACAGGCTTCTCGGCCCCTTCGCGCCTTCCGCGGCTTTCGAAGGCTTCCTGGCGCGCCTGACGCCCTCGCTCGCGGCCATACCCCCGAGCGCCTCGGGCTCGGGCGACGAGATACTCGAAGACCTGGCGAGACTCCGCTCAGACTACGCCGCCTTCCTGGCCGAGCATCGCCTCTTCGAGCCCTCCTGGGAGGAGCTGCCGCGGCCCGCGCCCGACTCGAAGTACATCATCATAGCCCCCGAGCTCATGGAGGACTTCGAGCGCTGCGCCGCGGCGCTCGAAGGCGTCCCGGAGATCGAGCTGCGCCCTCTGCCGCGGCCGGAGACTCCCGCGCTGTACGGCTTCCCGAATGCCTTCGAGGAGTTGCGCTGGGTTTTCCTGGAGATCGCCCGAGCCCTCGACGAGGGCGAGAGGCCCGAGGACATCGCCGTCACCCTGCCGGCCCTGAAGGATGCCGCCCCCCACGTGCTCGCCGCCGCGCGACGGGCCGGCGTGCCCGTGGCGCTCCGCGAGGGCGAGCCTCTGGCCGCCTCGCCCTACGGCAGGCTCCTCGGCGCCCTGTCGGACTGCTCACGCGCGGGCTTCGCCTTCGAGGAGACCAAGGCCCTCCTCCTCGACCGCTTCGTCTCCTGGAAAGGCGAGCTGCGGGAGGCGGCCCGCGACCTGATCCGCTTCGGCATCGAACACCACGCCATCGCGCCCTACGTCGATGCCGGACGGCGCGTCGACGTCTGGGAGGAAAGCTTCGCGCTCTGCGCCTCGGGCGGCGAGCTCGACCTCCGCGCCTTCTATCGGCGGCTCAGGAAAGCCGTCCTCGGCGTGACCGGGGCGAAGAATTTCCGCTCGCTCGAAGGGGCCATCATGGCCTTCCGGAAAGCCTTCCTGGACGAAAGCGCCTGGGGCGAGGAGGAGCTCGCGCGGGTGCAGCGCTGCATGGTGGAGCTCGGGGCCCTCGCGCGGGAGGAGGAGGAGCTGGGCGGCTCCGGCCTCGTGCCCGACCCCTTCGGCCTCTTCCTGCGCAGCCTCGGCGAGCTGCGCTACGTGAGCCGCTCCTTCGAGCCCGCGGTCTCGGTCTATCCCTACCGCGTATCGGCCCTCGCCGCGGTCAAGCGGCACTTCGTCCTCGGCTGCTCGCAGGAGGGCACCGAGCTGCGCTACGCGACCGTCCCCTTCCTGCGCGACGACCAGAAGGAGCGGCTCGGTCTCGCGGACCGCGACGCCTCGGAGCACTTCGCCGCGGCCTACGCCCTCGACTCGGGCGCCCGCTTCAGCTATGCGGCCGAGGGGATCGGCGGCTGGAGCGCCCCGGCGCCCTTCTTCCTCGGCGCGGCGGGCGGTTCTTCGAAGCCGGGACTCCCGCCCGATTTCGAGGCGGTCCGCGCCCGCGACCCCCTGCGGGCCGAGGCCCTGGCCTGGAAATCCGGCTCGCCCCTCCCCGCCGCCCTCCTCGGCTTTCAGAAGGCCGCGGCCGAAGACGCCGCGCCGAGCCTCGGCGACAAGGGCGGCGACTTCGGAGAGGCCGGGACGCGGGCCGGAGCGCGCGCGCGGGAAGCGGTGCTCGGGCGGCGCCGCGCGGAAGGCGGCGCCCTCAGGCTCTCGGCGACCCAGCTCGAAGAGTACCTCGCGTGCCCCTTCGCCTGGCTCCTCAAGCGCGGCCTCGGGCTCGAACAGGAGGCCTCGGGCCCGGGCTTCTTCGACGCGAGGCTCGCCGGCGAGATGGCCCATGCGGCGATCGGGAAGCTGTTCGCGCGGATAGCCGAAACCGGAGTCTTCTCCTCGGCGCGGCTCGAACTCTACCGTTCCTTCGTGCCCGAGGCCGTCTCCTCGGTGCTGCCCGAGTTCGAGCGCAGGGAAGGCCCCTTCCTCCTGCCCATGTTCTCGGCCTACGCTCCCCTGCTCGAGGACAGGCTTTCCCGCCTCGTCGAAGCCGAGTCGTGGATGGAGGGCTGGGAGACGGGGGACTTCGAGCGGAGCCTGGAGAAGGCCTATCCCGGACTCGGCGCCATCCTGGAAGGGCGCGTCGATCGCGCGGCGCGGCGCGGCGACGGCTTCGCCATCATCGACTACAAGAAGCGCAATCTGCCGAAGCCGAAGGAACTGCTCGCCGAGGCCCCGAACGGAGGCGCCCTGGCCAAGCTGCAGATCGCCGCCTACGTCGATCTCTGCGAATCGGAGCTCGGGCGGGTCGAGCGGGCAGCCTACTGGTCGATAGAAGACGCCAAGCGCCTCGTCGTCGTCGGCCCCGAGGGCCTGCGCGACCGGGACGGCTACGCTTCCGAGCTCGAAGTCTTCGAGACGGCTCTCGCGGCCGTCGCCCGCGGCCTTTCGGAAGGGAATTTCGGCGTGGCGCCCCCTGGCGGGGACGGCTGCGAAAACTGCGGCTGGACGGCGGTCTGCCGCTCCCGCTACGCGACGGAGTAGGACATGGCGGTAGCTGCGCGCAGATTGGACGACGACCAGGTCGCGGCGGTGAGGCAGTCGGCCAACGCGGCCGTGTCGGCCGGAGCCGGCTCGGGCAAGACGACCGTCCTCGCAGCGCGCTACCTGCGCCTGGTGCTGGAGGAAGGCGCCGACGTCCGCTCGGTCCTCTGCCTGACCTTCACGCGCAAGGCCGCCGCCGAGATGCGCGAGCGCATCTACGGCGAGCTCGCGGCCGCGGGCGGCGAACGCGCCCGCGAGCAGGTCCAGCGCTTCTCGCAGGCGCAGATCTCCACCCTCGACTCGTTCTGCTCCCTCATCCTCCGCAGCTCGGCGCAGGACTACGGCTACGCGCCCGACTTCGCCGTCGACGACGACGCGGTGCGCGACATCGCCGAGGCCGAGGCCCTGGCCTACCTGCTCGAGCGGCGCGAGGAGGCGGGCGTCGAGGACGTCTTCGCGCGGCTCTCCTTCGAACGCGCCTGGAAGGAGCTCTTCGCCGATGTCGCCTATCGCCTGTGCTCGCCGGCCGCGGGCTTCCCCGCTGATTTCGAGGCGATGGCCGAGCGCAACGCCGCGGAGCTCGGCCGGATGGCGGCCGAGACGGCGGCCGCGGCAACGGAAGCCATAGGCAGGGCCGCGGAAGCCGCCGCCGCCGCGACGGCCGGCACCGCGAAGCCGCTCGCCAAGGCGCGGGAGGCGGCCCGACTCTGCGCCGCCGCGCTCGAATCGGGCCTGGGGCGCGCCGGCGGCCCGGGCGGCGGGCTCGGTCCCGCCGAGGCGGCCGAGCTGCTCTCGCCCTTCGCCGCCTTCAAGCTGAACGGCTTCGGCAAGTCGGAGGAGGAGCTGGAGGTCAAGGAAGCCATGGCGGAGGCGAGGGAAGCGGCGAAGCTGGCGAAAAGGCTCGCCTCGGCCGCGGCCGAGGCTCCGCTCACGGCCGCGATCCTGCGGGCCCTCGGCGAGTTCGGCGAGCGCTACCGCGCCGCCAAGCGCGCCTCCGGCGTCATGGGTTTCCGCGACGCCGCAGTCTGCGCAGTCGATCTCCTGAAACGCCGGAGCGAAATCCGCGCCCACTGGAAGCGCCGCTTCCGCTACGTGATGATCGACGAGTTCCAGGACAACGACGAGCTGCAGCGGGACCTCCTCTATCTCCTCGCCGAGCGCGAGGACCGAAACTCCCCCGGCGTGCCGGAGGCGGCGGACCTGGCGCCCGACAAGCTCTTTTTCGTCGGCGACGAGAAGCAATCGATCTACCGGTTCCGCGGCGCCGATGTCTCCGTGTTCATGCGGCTCTCGGACGAACTGGCGGCCGCGCGCCGCCCAGGCGAAGCGGGAGCGGACCGAGTCTCGCCCAGCCTCGGCATGAACTATCGGAGCGAGCCCGCCCTCGTCGCCTTCTTCAACGAGCTCTTCGCGCGGGTCTTTTCCCAGGCCGCCGCCGAGGATACGGCCGCCGAGGATACGGCCGCCGAGGATACGGCCGCCGAGGACTTCGAGGCCCGCTTTTCCGAAATCGGCAGTCGAGCGGCCACGCCGGGCATCGAGCCCGAAATAACCTATCTGTTCAAGCCCCGCGCCGAGGATACGGCCGCCGAGGATACGGCCGCCGAGGATTCCTTGAGCGACGAGGAGTCCCTGGCCGAGGCTGTGGCCGGCTATATCGTCGGAGCCGTCGGGAGGCTGCTCGTGCCCGGGAAAAAAGGGGCGAGACCGGCCGAATACGACGATTTCGCGATCCTGCTCCGCTCGACCGCCAACCAGTATCTCGTCGAGCGCTTCCTCCGCCTCCACCATATCCCCTACACGGTGGAGGACCCCAGGGGACTCTTCCTCGAGTCGCCCGCGAACGATATCTACGCAGCGCTCAAGCTGTGCCTCTTCGACGACCCGCTCTCCTACGCGGCGGCGTTGCGCTCCCCCCTGGTCAGGCTCTCCGACGACGCCTTCGCGCTGGTCCTCGCCTCGGGACTCCCTCCCTTCGACGAGGCTGCCGAGGCGGAACTCGGAGCCGAGGATCTCACGCGATTCCGGCGGGGACGGCGCATCCTGTCGAGGCTGAGGGAGGCCGCCGACCGAGAACCCGCCGCCGCGCTCGTGTCCATGCTCTGGTACGAGGAGGGACTCCGACTCTCCGTGCTGCGCAAGCCCGGCGCCCATCCCTACCTCGAGCATTTCGACTACCTCTACGCCCTCGCGGCGCGCGCCGACGCCGAGGGCAGGAGCCTGGCATCCTTCGTCGCCTCGCTCGAACCCCTCATGGGCAGGCCGGAGCGCCTCGAAGAGGTCGAGGCGCCGCGCGAGGCGGCCGCTGGTGTCCGCATCATGACGGTGCACAAGGCCAAGGGCCTCGAGTTTCCCGTGGTGCTGCTCCCCTACACGGAGAGCGGGGGCAGGGTCGAGGGTTCCGGCGCGGTCTGGTACGACTCACCCCTCGTCGGGGTCACCCTCAGCCTGAAGCCCTTCGACGATCCCAAGGCCAAATCCGCCAATGTCTTCTACGAAATCGAAAGGGAGAGGGAGGAAAGGCGCCGCGCGGCCGAGGCGAAGCGGCTCTTCTATGTAGCCTGCACGCGCGCTTCCGCCCATCTGGTGTTCGCGGGAGTGGAACCCGGTCGGGATCGCGGCCCCTCCTTCCATGCCTTCCTCACCGGCTCGGCGGGCGGAAGCGACGAGACCGGAGCCTTCCCCGGCCTGAGCGCGGCCGTCGAGCTCCGCCACGTGCCCGCCATGAAGCGCAGCGCCTACCGGGCGCTCTTCTCCGGCGCCGGGGCCCTCCCCCTGGATCCGCGGCTCGCCGAGTACGCACAGGCGCGCAGTCTGGATCGGCGCTTCGAGCGTCGCAGCCCGGGGGCGGCCGAGCTCGACGCCCTCCGCGCGGCGGCCGAGCCGGGGCCCGGCGCGCCTGAACCGCTGCCGGACTGCGCCTTCGACGAGGTGGCCGACCGCGTCAAGCCCACCGACTTCGGCGATCTCTGCCACGCCGCGGTGGAATCGGCCCTCCTGGGGCGGCCCCCATCGCCGACCGAGCTGCGCATCATCGATGCCCTGCCCTCAGGCTGCCGTGTCCCGCTCGCCGAAGAGGCCCGCAAGCTGGCCGGAGCCTTCCTCGAATCCGAACTCGGCGCGGCCGCGCGACTCGCCTCCGAGCTGAAGCTCGAGTGGGCCTTCATCCTCGACCTCGGCGAGGGCTTCAGCCTTTCGGGACGCATGGACCTCGCCTTCGTCGGCGGGCCCGGTCCCGAAGACGAGGTCGTCGTCGTGGACTTCAAGACCGACCGGGAGCGCCGTCCCGGAGAGTACGAGCTCCAGCTCGCCCTGTACCGGAGGGCGGCCTCGGCCATCCTGGGAGGGCGCCGAGCGCGCAGCTACCTGTTCTGGCTGAGGAGCGCGGAGGCCGAGGAGGTCTCCAGGGAGTTCACGGACGAGGAGATCCTCATCTGGGCTCGCCTTGCCGCATCCGAGGCGAAATCTCTCCATTTCCGCGAATAGATGAAGTATAGCCATCGCCTTGAATAGAAGGCGGGAGCTATCTATACTCCCAGCATTGTATGCGGGTCGAGGGGAAGCCCATTGGTGCAAAGAGCATCGATTGCGCAGGGCCTCGACTTGCAGAGCAGGACGACATGAGTATACTGGAAAATAACGATCCTCTATGAACAACGAAAAAATCCTGATCGTCGAAGACGAAAAAATCATCGCCCTCGATCTCCAACGGCGACTCGAGCGTTTCGGCTATTCGGTCGTCGGCATGGCGGCGGACGGCCAGGACGCGGTGAACCTCGCCAAGGACCGCGAGCCCGACATCATTCTCATGGACATCATGCTCGCCGGGAACATGGATGGGATCGAGGCCGCCAAGCAGATCCGCAAGAAGTTCGCGATTCCGGTCATATTCCTCACCGCCTATACCGACGAAAAGACCCTCGAGCGCGCCAAGGAAGTCGAGCCCTTCGGCTACATCCTCAAGCCTTTCAAGGAACGCGAGCTCTACACCACCATCGACATAGCCCTGTACAAGAACAGCGTCGACCGCAAGCTGCGCAAGCAGGAGCGGCTTTTCTCGGCCATCCTCCACTCCATCAACGACGGCATCATCGCGACCGACACCGACCTCGCCGTCGGTTTCATGAACCCGGTAGCCGAGGACATCACCGGCTGGAGGGAGGCCGCGGCCAAAGGGCGGCACGCCTCGACCATCCTGGCCCTCCAGGACCAGAGGCTCCAGCGGGATCTCCTCGCGGCGAACCCTCCCCTCATCGACGAGAAGCCCTTCTTCTTCAACGAGGTCGTGATCAAGAACAATCTCGGCCAGACGGTGATCGTCGACGGCTCCATCACGAGGCTCCACGAAAAGGAGAATTCGGCCGAGGGCTTCCTGATCGCGCTCAGGGACATCACCGAGATGAAGCGCCTGTCCGAGACGATCAACTACCAGGCGAGCCACGACAGCCTCACGGGCCTCTCCAACCGCGAGGAATTCTCGTACAAGCTCAACGAACTCATCAAGAACCTGCGGTCCTCGGACGGCCACCACGCCCTGCTCATGATCGACGTCGACCGCTTCAAGGCGATCAACGACACCTGCGGCGTCCTCGCGGGCGACGAACTCCTGCGGCAGGTGGCGCAGCACGTCCTGGCCAACATCTCGCGGAAGGATATCTCGGCCCGCGTCGGCGGCGACGAGTTCGCCATCATCCTCAAGGACTGCGAGCTTGAGGACTCGATCAACGTAGCCCGCAGGCTCCAGGAGGCGGCGTCGGCCCGCAAGTTCGTCTGGCAGACCACCACCTTCCCGGTGACGCTCTCGCTCGGCGTGGTGCCGCTCTCCCGCGAGAGCGAGGACAGCCACGCCATCCTCGCGGCCGCCGACGACGCCTGCCACCTCTCCAAGGAGGAGGGCGGCAACAAGATCAACGTGTTCCGCGTCGAGGACTCGAAGTTCCAGAAGCGCCGAGGCGAGATGGAGTGGATCGCCAAGATCAACCGGGCCGCCGAGGAAAACCGCTTCGTCCTCTGGTATCAGCCCATCGTCCCGCTCGACCCCTCCAGGGGCTTCCAGTCCAAGGGCGAAGTGCTCATCCGGCTCGTCAACGCCGACGGGAGCATCGCCCGGCCCAACGACTTCATCCCGGCCGCCGAGCGCTACAATCTCATGCCCCTCGTGGATCGCTGGGTCGTGCGCAACGCCTTCGCCTCCTACCGGCTGCTCGCCGAGCGCGGCTCGCCCATGGGCTCGGACATCATGTCCATCAATCTGTCGGGACCTTCTCTCCTCGACGACTCCCTCGTCGACACGATCCTCTACGAGGTCAGGAAGAACGGCCTGGAGCCCTCGAGCTTCTGCTTCGAGATCACGGAGACCGCCGCGATCCAGAACCTGTCCTGGGCCACCCGCTTCATGAAGCGGCTCAAGGACGAGGGCTTCACCTTCGCCCTCGACGATTTCGGCTCGGGTTTCTCTTCCTTCGGCTACCTCAAGAACCTGCCCGTCGACTATCTCAAGATCGACGGCTCCCTCGTCCAGCCCATCGACGAGTCGCTCGTGGCCTACACCATGGTGGAATCGATCAACTCGATCGGGCACGTCATGGGCATCAAAACCATAGCCGAGTTCGTCAAGAGCGAGGCGATCCGCAAAAAACTCATCGAGATCGGCGTCGACTACGCCCAGGGTTACCACATAGCCGAGCCGGCGCCGATGTTCTAGCCGGCGCGCCCCTCGGCGGCCGTATCCTCGGCGGCCGTATCCTCGGCGGCCGTATCCTCGGCGGCCGTATCCTCGGCGACCGTATCCTCGGCG
>DATKVK010000019.1:0-45927 GCA_035530095.1 Rectinemataceae bacterium
CCCACCCATGCTACTTGGCCGACGCGCCGAACGGCGCGAGCAGGGCGAAAGCCCTGCCACGGTGGGGGGGATAGCCGTCGCCCGCCGGAAGGCGGGCACGATAACCCATTCCCAACGGCTCCCGGAGCCCGAAGGGCGACGCATGGGCGGCATGGACTACTAAGCCTTCCCAAGCAACACTGTTCATCCGAAAGGCGCCCGTACGGGCGCCTTTCTTGTTCTCGAACGAAGCGGTCAAGCCCATCCCACCCATGACGCGCCCGCGCCAGCGGGCAGATAATCCATTCCACTCGGCAAACGGAGCGAAGCGACGTATGTGACTGGGCAGCGCGAGGCGCGAACTCGAGAGCCGCCGACCGGTCCTTGCTCGGCACGACTGTCCGGCCGACACTTCGCCTGCCGTGTGTGTGGCCTTCCAGTTCGAAATTTACGGAAAACCCGATAGCTACCGCGTAACCTTTTCGCTCTAAAAAAGTTTTTTTCGATAAAGCGGAAGTCTGGATTTTGCTGTGGCAGGAGCGATCCCAATACTTCCAGAAATGACCGGACAGTGGCGACCTCCGAACATGAGCTTCCCGACCCGGGCCTGACGCGGTAGTCAGCTGCAGTACGATTTCTTTAAAAAAATTCTATTCTAGAAATCCTGATTGCTCACACCAAAGGAGGTTACCGGCGAAGCATGTTCGCGGCGACCAGTTTGGCTCGGTTGGAGCGACTCTGATTGCAGCGATTCCTCATTTCGGCACGATGCCTCTCGACACGGCAAGGTTCTGCACCGGCGTGCATCGCGCACGTGCAGCCTTGCACGCGATCAATTATGCGGACATCTTTTCGACTCCGGCCTCCGAGC
Organism: Rectinemataceae bacterium; assembly: GCA_035530095.1. Taxonomy (GTDB): domain Bacteria; phylum Spirochaetota; class Spirochaetia; order Treponematales; family Rectinemataceae; genus JAJXZP01. The sequence goes on from DATKVK010000019.1 coordinate 851, forward strand.
GGGCTGGATGTGGGTTTGAGTTTTAACGATCGAGAGCTAGTTCGGAATCAACGCGATCTATTACTAAGTCCACGAAGGGAGACGTAGCATGACAACGACAGCACAGAAGCAGCTATCAGATTTCGGCGACATGCCCCTCAACAGGTTCATCAAACGATTGACGGTCTTGTCTGCCATGGGGGTTTTCCTCGACGGGTACGATCTGACAATCATTTCCGTGGCGCTCTTGTTCATTACGCCCCAATTTCACCCCTCCGCGATGGAGCTCAGCATGGTAGGCGCGGCCGCGGTGGTGGGCATGTTCTTCGGCGCCCTCGTGTTTGGAAATCTCACCGATCGCTTCGGTCGCAAGATCATGTACATGCTCGATCTGTTGTTCTTCGTCGTGTTCGCTTTGCTCGCCGCAGTGTCTCAGAACATGACGGAGCTCATCATTTTCCGGTTCCTTTTGGGCCTCGGCTTAGGCGCAGACTACCCGATTTCCTCGACCATCACCGCTGAATTCGCACCAAAGACGAAGCGTGGAATCTTGATGGTGACGACGATCGCATTTTGGACCATCGGCGCTATCGTCTCCTACGCCGTAAGCCTGGCGCTCCTTCACACTGGCCCGGAAGCGTGGCGCTGGATGCTCGCCACGGGCGCGATCCCCGCGATAGCGGTCATGATCGGACGCCGTTCCATTCCGGAATCGCCGCGATGGCTGATGGCAAGCGGACAGACTGCGAAGGGATTGGAGGTGGCGAAGAAGGTCGTCAGCGACGCCGGAGGCATCCTCGATACCTCGAACAATGCCGGTATGGAGAAGCCGGTGTCAAAGATGGCCGTTTTCGGGAGGCTGTTCAGGAAGGATCTCATCAGGATGACATTGTTCGTCGGGTTCGCATGGTTGATCTACGATATTGGCAACTACGCCACGATCGTTTTCACGCCAACGATCCTGAACATGCTAAAAGGCTCCACGATGACCTCGGCGGTCGCCGGCTCCCTGATCATGCAGCTCTTCGGCCTGGTCGGTATCGCGGTGGTCTGGCTGCTGGTTGACAAGCTCGGGAGGAAATGGATTCAGACTATCGGGTTCTTGCTCGTGGGTCTCGTCTTCCTCGTCATGGGGATCGTTCCCAAACCGACATTCATCATATTCATGATCTTGTACATCCTCTACATCATCGTCACCCAGGGTCCGGGACAGCTGACCTACGTCTATGCGGGCGAGGTTTTTCCAACATCGGTTCGCGCATCCGGGCATGGATTCGCTACTGCGATGTCGCGGATAGGCGCGGCGCTCGGGATCGGCGTGGTTCCATTCTTCATGGCGCACGTTGGCCTGCAGGCGGCCTTGATTACCTTTGGAGTAGTCGACCTGATTGGCTTCGGTCTGACATGGGTGATGGCACCCGAGACGAAGGGATGCGCACTCCCGGCGGAAAACGATATCCCGACACCCGTGTTGGCTCCGATCGGTAAGTAAGAGAAGCCCTCTCGTGCCCTTGAAGTGATCGCAGCGTGCCGAAAGTCGCGGTGCGATCACGGGAGACGAAAGCTTGAGGACCCTCGGCCCCCAACAGCAGGTATCTGGAGAAGCATGGGTCCCTATCGCGAGAGAGTGTGATCACATTGATAGACACCGTGCGGTCTTCCAGGTCGATATCGCGAAGATCGCCCGAGGACCGGATCGACTGGCTCGTGCGATCCTTCAAACCGTCTTTGCCGCAACCCTCTTGCGAAGCCAATGCAAGTTTCGGGGCCCGAAAGATCAATCGCGGCGAGGCAAGAAGGACTCCAGGAAAAGAAGCACCGCCTGCCATCCCCGCAGGCGGACGCGGCAATCCGGCCCCCGCGGACGAGATCCATCGCGCGCTTGAGCCTGCCCGCGCCCGATCCGATGATGTGGTCATGGCGATTCACGCGGCCAAGGCGCGGTTCCCGGCCGCGGCGGCCCTCACGGTCCTCGCGCTCTTCCTGCAGGCCGCCGGCGCGCGGGCCCAGTCGGTCCCGCACAGCATCCTCATCCTCCCCTCGCCCGAACCCTTCTCCTTGAGCGCGCGCGACGCGCAGCAGGCGATCGACATGATCCGGAGCGTGGGCTTGTTGGAGTTCTGGGACGGGAAAGGGCAAGCGCGCATCGTCGCCGTGCGCAGGCTCTGGGCGGTCTTCACCGGCTACGATCCGCGGATCTTCGCCGGGCACCGCCGACGCTACGATCTCGTGCTCAACGGGAGAGCGATGGACTGGGACCACCTCTACATCGAGTACGGCGGCGGCATGGTGAACCTGCGGGCGCTGTTCACCTACCGGAACCAGTACCCGCCGGACGACCTGAACTACCGGATGCCGCCGGACTTCTAACCCGGGTTTCTCACCATATCCGGCTGGAAGTCTACTTGGGCGGGTTGATATCGAGTCCCCGGAAAAAGGCGGGAAAAGCGCGTTCGCGACCGCGGATGTTCGTCGCGTCCGCACACGGCCCCGAGAAGCGGATCCGTCCGCCGTTGTTTTTTGTGGGAAATCCGGGCTACCATGCCATCACATCGGATGCGACAGGGGAGAAAGCCCGTGAACAGCGCAGATGAGGGCCTAGAAGAGATCACGATCGCCGAACTCCAGGAAAAGATGGAGTCGGGGACATACACCGCGAGGTCAGTCACGGAGCTCTACCTCGAGAGAATCGAAAAGATCGACAGAGGCGGCCCGGCGGTGAACAGCATCATCGAGCTGAACCCCGACGCGCTGGATATCGCGGACGAGCTCGACCGGGAGCGAAATGAGAAGGGCGCCCGCGGTCCGCTGCATGGAATACCGGTGCTCATCAAGGACAACATCTCCACCGCGGACAGGATGATGACCACCGCCGGCTCGCTCGCGCTGGTGGGTTCGAAACCGAGGTCCGACGCATTCGTCGTTCGCAGGCTGCGGAGCGCGGGCGCGCTCATCCTCGCGAAGACGAACCTCAGCGAGTGGGCCAACATCAGGTCGAGCCGGTCCACGAGCGGATGGAGCGCGCGCGGCGGCCTGACGAGAAACCCGTACGCGCTCGACCGAAACCCGTCGGGGTCGAGCTCGGGATCCGCGGCGGCCGTCGCCGCGAACCTGGCCGCCGCCGCGGTGGGGACGGAGACCGACGGCTCCATCGTCAGTCCCTCCGCCGTGAACGGCCTGGTGGGAATAAAGCCGACCGTCGGGCTCGTGAGCCGGACGGGCATAGTTCCGATTTCGCACACGCAGGACACCGCGGGGCCGATGTGCCGGACGGTGAGCGACGCCGCGATTCTGCTCGGCGCCATGGTCGGCGTCGATCCCGAGGACGAGGCGAGCCGGGCGAGTGAGGGAAAGTTCCATCGGGACTACACGGAATTCCTCGATCCCGCCGGCCTCGAAGGGGCGAGGATAGGCGTCGTCCGCGGCTGTTTCGGGTTCCTGCCCGAGGTGGACAGGATCGTCAACCGAGCCCTGGCAATCCTCGAAGCGAAGGGAGCTGTCCTCGTCGATCCGGCGGACCTCGATTCCCTCGCGAAGCTCGGCGAGGCCGAAGACCTTGTCCTCCAGTACGAGCTCAAGGCGGACCTGCAAAGGTACATGGACTGGGTGGGCCCGAGCGCTTCGGTGCGTTCGCTCCAGGACATAATAGATTTCAACGAAAAGGAGCGGGACTCCGAATTGAGATACTTCGACCAGGACATCTTCCTGAAGGCCGCGGCCAGGGGGCCCCTGACCGACGGAAAGTACCTCGACGCGCTGGAGAAATGCCGGCGTCTGGCGAAAACCGAGGGCATCGACCGGGTCATGGCGAAGCACCGGCTCGACGCCCTGGTCGCCCCCGCGAACGGCCCCGCATGGATGAGCGACCTGGTGAACGGAGACCACTATCTCGGCGGCAGCGCGCAGGCCGCCGCAGTGGCAGGCTACCCCAACATCACGGTTCCCGCCGGCTTCGCGTTCGGGCTTCCGATCGGGATTTCATTCTTCGGCCGGGCATGGAGCGAACCCACGCTCATCAGAATCGCGTACGGCTTCGAACAGGCGACGAAGGCGAGAACTCCCCCCGCGTTCCGGGCCGGCGCGGACCTTCGCTGAAGCGGACCTTCGCTGAAGCGGACACGCCGCAGAGAGTATGCGACGTTCCTGCCGCCCTTCCGCCGGTCGGGAGGACAACCTCCCACTCCAGCCGACGCGGTATCGATCCGATCATTGGTTCATGGTGACCATCGCGGCCAGACTTCACCCGCCGGCGACCGCCCTCGTCCTCCGCCTCGCGGCCGCGGACGCGCGGGCGCAGTCGGTCCCGCGCAGCATCCTCCACTAGGCGATCGACACGATCCGGAGCGCCGGCTTCCGGAGTTCCGGGACGGGAAGGGACGGGCGCGCGTAGTCGCGGGCCGCCCCGATCGCTTCGGGGTCGAAGCCATATCGGAGGTGAGGAGGCAATCATGCGACTGGCGCACACTACCTGGCCCCAGGCCGAGCAATAGTTCAAGCGGAGCGACATGGTGCTCATCGGGGTGGGGAGCATCGAGTGCCACGGCAGACACCTGCCGCTCGGCACCGACACCCTCGTTCCCGATTTCCTCATCTCCCGCATAGAGGAGAAGAGCGACATCATGATCGCGCCGACCATTCCCTACGGAGCCTGCGAGAGCCTGTCGGACTTCCCCGGGACGATCGATCTGGGCGTCGAGGTCTTCCACGGCCTCCTCTCGAGGGTCACGGACGGCCTCTACAGGCACGGGGCTAGGAGGGCCGATGGAGCTCAAGGACCTCACGCCCGAGCTCGTCGCCACGGGCTTCTCCTCGTTCCGCTACAAGGGTGTCTTCATCGATATACCGCGGCTCACGACGAGCGTCACCGACAACGGCTGGATAGGCCCCGATCATCCCGGGAAGGCCACGGCCGCCTGGGGTGAGGAAATGCTGCGGACCGTCGCGGACTATCTCGCCGACTTCATCGAGGAGTTCAGGAAGGTCGCCCTGCCCGTACGATAGTCAGCGGACAACCGAAACTCCGCGGCCCTCGCCTGCGCGATGCCGAGGCGGACAGCGGCTTCATCGGCGGCCTCTGGCCTCATCACGGCGCCTCGGGGCTCTCCGGCCGCCTAGGAGTGGCCTCCGACGACTATCCGCATGATCTTGGCGTTGAGGACGATGAAGCGCCAGAGCTGATAGAGCTTGTTCTTGCGCCAGAACTGCGTCGCGCGCGTCGGGATGGGAGGATAGGCCTCCTGGGTGTAGCGCGGGAAGACCTTCACGAGTTCGCTCATCGCTTGAGCCTCCTTCACTCGGGGATGAGGGACCAGAAGGGCAGCCCCCTCGCCTTGTACATGAACATGTAGTGCATGAAGTGCTTGAGCCAGTGCCCCGCGAGGCCGGGTTCGCCCACCGTGTAGCCTATGTCGCGCCCCCACTCGGGATACGTCGCGTAGTCCGGCACGATCGGGAAGACGGTCATCGTGGCGGCCATCCCATGCACCAGACCGTAGCCCGAGGACACGATGCAGGCGGCGCCCATCCTCCCCATCGAGGCCTTGTGGCGGAGGCTCTCCGCGCCGGAGGTGATGGACTCCACTATGTTGAGGGCCACGACCTTGCCGATGACGCCCGAGGGCATGCCGGTCCGGGGCGGGGTCGGATAGATCTTCGTCCCGCGGGGACTCTCGAAGGGCTTGGAAATCGAGTGCGGCGGGGCGAAGGCTATGCCCGCCGCGAAGACGTTCGGCCGCATCGGGCTGCGATAGGTCGAGGGCCAGTCGTCCACGGACCAGTCCTCGTAGGGCTTGGCCGCGTAGTCGGCGTCGACCTTCATGAGGCCGTTAGGCGCCAGATACTCGCCCGTGACGTCCGCCCCCGACGCGTCGAGCACCTTGAGCCCGACCCCCGCGAAGGCGGGGATCAGCATCGCGAAGTCGAAGTCGATAGCGTGGAGCCCGCCGTCGAGGGTCTCGTACCGGATGCGCCCATCCTCGACCTTGGTGACGCCGGCGCGCTTGATCCACTCGATGCCGTACTCGGCGAGGATGGATTCGGTGAAGATCTTCGTGGAGGTGATGTAGCCGCCCTTGCGGACGAAGGCCCCGCCCATGCCGAAATCGCCCACCTCGTACTCGTTGGTGAGCCAGGTGATCTCGGCCAGATCCTGGAGGCCGCGGTTGCGGATCTCGAAGGCGACGTTCAGGGCGTACTCGAAACCGGCGCCCTGGCAGGTGGCCATGGGATGGCCCATGCCGATGACGAAGCGCTGCCGCTCGCCTTTTTCCATGCGCGAGATGCAGGCCTGGAGGCTCTGCCAGGCGTGGGCCGCGTGGCCGTAGGTGCAGACCGACTCGGAGAAACCCTCCGGCCCGAGGCCCTCGATGGCGGCGAAATTGAGCTTGGGGCCCGTCGCGTTCACGAGCCAGTCGTAGTCGATGCGGCCGGACTGGCCCTTCCGGCCTTCTTCGGTGTACTCCACCTCGACGAAGGGGCGGGGCGAGGATCCGTCGCCGTCGGGATGAATGACCGTGGCGGCGGCCTGGTGAAACTCGATGCCCTTCCGCCGGTAGATGGGAGCGAGCGGGAACCAGACCTGCTCCGCTCGCATGCGGCCCACGCCCACCCAGATGTTCGAGGGAACCCACTGGTAGTTCGAATTGGGGCTGACGACGACGACCTTGTGATCCCTGCCCAGCTTGCGTCGGAGGGTCATCGCGGCCGTATGGCCGGAGATTCCCGCTCCGAGGACGAGCACCGTGCTGCCCATGCCCACCTCCGTCAGACAGAAGCGATACGTGAAATGACAAGAAAAGCCGCGGCCGCCCCGCCCGCGTCGAAGCCGCGGCGGCCGGCTCCGCGGCCTGCATCGGGCCCGCCCAGCACCCTGTTCCAGTCCGTCGACGCCCGTGCCTTCCCGCGCCCATGGCGTGAAAGCAGACTACTCTCCGAAATCCGGGCCGTCAACCATGAACCTCGGGCGCGGCTCCCCTCACGACTGCCCAGCCTCGGCCTTCAGCGCGGCGCGGCGCTTCCGGTATTCGAGAATGGGCAGGTCGCCCTGGATCAGGTTCTCGCCCATCTTGAGCTCGCTGCGCCTCGGCTCTTGCGTCAGCACCACCCGCTTGTCCTGCCGGGCGATGACGATGCTCTGGAGCTTTCCCGCCAGGTTCACGAGGCCGCGGAGCGGCGGCAGCCTGACCATGCTCTGGTAGAAGCGGAGATACAGGAGGGTGTTCTCGTCGTCGACGGGGACGAAGGCGAGGAAGATCCGCAGGCGCTCGCCGATCCAGTTCTGCCAGAGATGGGGCATCCGGAACTGGAGATGGAACCGCCGGGGATCCAGCTCCGGCATCTCCTCGGGCGCGAGGGGCGCCTGTCCCCTATCGACCTCGTTGCGCATGCCGACGTACAGGTCGTCGCCCTTCCACTCGACGCGCGGTCCGTGGACCAGTGTGGCGCCGCCCCGCCCTATCGTCGTCCGGTGCACGAAGGGTAGATGCACGACGTCGAGCTGGTTTTCTATGCAACGCGTATAGTGGCAGGCCCAGTGGTCGATCCAGCTGCTGTACGAGAACTCCGGCCCGATATCCTCGAAAAAGGAGGGAGGATCGCCCGCTTCGCCCTCCCCCCAGAATATCCAGACCAAGCCCCGGGCCTCGTGGACGGGGTAGGATCGAAGCGAAAAATTGGGGGGGATGGCCGCGGTCTCGCCGTTGGCGGGGATCAGCACCGCCCTGCCCTCCCCGTCGAAGCGGATACCGTGGAAGGGGCATCGCACCTGGTCGCCGAGCACTTCTCCCGCGGAGAGGGCCGCGCCGCGGTGAGCGCATTTGTCCGCGATGCAGTGCGCCGCCCCCCGTGAATCGCGCCAGAGCACGAGCCTCTCGCCGAGCCGCAGCACCCCGAGAGGGCGGCCGCGCCCGAGCTGTCTGCTGTCCAAGATGACGTACCACTGATTCCTGATCATGGTCTGCCTCCTACGGAGAAGGTCGGGGCCGCGCGGCGGGATGGACCGGTACCGCCGGATGCGAACGAAAGAATCGGCGCCCTCGCAGATTTGCAGCATGCCGATTCTTCATGATATAGTAGTTGAAGTCGCGGCAGAAGGCCGTAGAATCGCGTTCCATCTGGAGTTGCCCGATGAGCATCCGCAAGACCGTGGTGAACCTGATCCCTGGGCCGCTCATACGCGTATTCGCGTCGCCCTATGTCGCCGGCGATTCGCTCGGGAAGGCGCTCGCAGCGGCCGACACGTTCCATGCGCGCGGCCTCGACATCACGCTCGACATACTCGGCGAGGCGGAAACGACGGAGGACAAGGTCGAGGCGGCGGTCGAGGTCTACTACCGCGCGCTCGAGGCGCTCAAGGACCGTCCTTTCTGCACGCTGTCGATCAAGCCGGGCCACTTCGGCTACTACGTGAGTCCGGACTTCTGCAAGGCCAACATCGAAGGCTTCGCCGCGGCCTGCCAGGCCGCCGGCCGCGGTCTCACGATCGACATGGAGGACACGGACCTCACCGACTGGACGCTCGAGCTCTACCGCGAACTCAAGCCCAGGTACCCGATCCTCGGCACGGTGCTCCAGGCGAGGCTCTACCGCACCGAAAAGGACCTCGCTTCGCTCGCGGGGCTCGGGGCGCATATCCGCAACTGCATCGGCATCTACAACGTGCCGGCGACGCTCGCGATGACGCGCAAGCGCGACATGAAGGAAAACCTCCTCAAGATGACGCGCGAACTCGTCGCCGGAGGGCATTACGTGGCGGTGGCGACCCACGACATCGAGTATATCCGCAAGGCGCGCGCGATCCTCGAGGAGCTCGGGGTGCCGAAGAGCCGCTGCGAGTTCCAGATGCTGCTCGGCGTGCCGCGCGACGCCATACAGCAGGAGCTCGCGGATGCCGGCTACACGGTGCGCGTCTACCTTCCCTTCGCCGAGGACTGGCGCGATTCGATCGCCTATCTCCGCCGCCGGATGATCGAGAGTCCCTCGATGGTCTTCCTCGTGCTCAAGAACATCTTCAAGCGGGGCAGCTAGCGCGGCCGATCCAGGAGACCATGCCGGAGCAGGCCGGTCACATCGCCCGCGCAGGCGGCTTCCTGGAGCGCGGGGGGACCTGAGGCGGCGACAGGGTGGCTTCGATCGCGGGCACCCGTTTTGCGGGATCGCGCGATCCAGGCCGTGCCGGGGATGGGCTCTTGACCATTATTGTTAACATTGTTACATTTTAACCATGTTAACTACATGGAGGCATCGAAACCGTGGCCCAATCCACTAAATCGACCGGCTCCCTCATGCTGGTCCTCTTCCTCGGCGTCCTCATGGGCGCCATGGACATCGCCATCGTCGGACCGGCCATGCCGGCGATAAAGGCCGAATTCGCCGTCTCGGAGCGAAACCTGGCCCTCCTCTTCTCGGTCTACGTTCTCTTCAACCTCGTGGGCACGCCGCTGATGGCCAAGCTCTCCGATCTCTTCGGCAGGCGGCTCGTGTATGTCGCGGACGTCGCGCTCTTCGGGCTCGGCTCCGCGCTGCTCGCCCTCTCGCCCAGTTTCGGCGTCATGCTCGTCGCGAGGGCGCTCCAGGGCTTCGGATCGGGCGGCGTCTTTCCGGTGGCCAGCGCGGTCATCGGTGACGTGGTCGAACCCGAGCGCCGCGGCCGGGCGCTCGGGACCATCGGCATGGTCTTCGGCCTGGCCTTCATCATCGGGCCGGTGCTGGGCGGACTTCTTCTGCCGCTCGGCTGGCGCTGGCTCTTCTGGATCAACGTGCCCCTCGCCCTCATCGTGATCGCGCTGGGCGCCGGCAGCCTGCCCCACGAGCGCAAGGCCGGCCGCGGCCGATTCGACACGGTCGGGGCCGTCCTCCTCTCGGCCATCCTCGCCGCCTTCGCCTTCGGCATTTCCCGCATAGACAGCTCGGCTGTCGTATCGAGCCTCCTCATGCCGCTCTCGGGGGGCCTCATCCTCGCCGCGCTCATCCTCCTCCCTGCCTTCCTAGCGGTCGAGCGCCAGGCCGAGTCGCCGATGGTGGACCTCCGGCTCTTCGGCAACCGCCAGATCGCCAGGACCGGCCTCCTCAACGTGCTGGCGGGCATGGTGGAGTCGGGCCTCGTCTTTCTCCCGCTCTTCGCGGTCGCCGCCTTCGGGGCCAGGCCGGCGACGGCGAGCTACCTCCTCCTGCCGCTCGTCCTGGGGATGTCGGTCGGCTCGCCCCTCGCCGGACGCGCCCTCGACCGCCTCGGACCTCGGCCCGTCCTCGTCTTCGGCAGCGTCACGCTGAGTCTGGGGCTCGTCGGCCTCGGTTTCGCGACCGCCTTCGGCCTCGCCGGCTTCATCGTCACGACCGTCCTGGTCGGTCTCGGCCTCTCGGCCCTGCTCGGAGCCCCGATCCGGTACGTCCTCCTCCATGAGGCGCCGCCCGAGCAGCGCTCGGTGGCCCAGGGCCTCGTGAGCATCCAGGGAGGGGCCGGCCAGCTCGTGGCCGCGGCGGCCCTGGGCGGCATCACCGCCTCGATCGCGGACAAGGCCCAGGCGTACGGGATAGCCTTCCACGTCCTGGCGGCCGCGGGCATCCTCGGCATCCTCCTCTCCCTCGGGATTCGTCGGGGCGAGCCGGGCGCGAAGGGCTCTCCCTCGGGCGCCGGGGTCTCGGGCGCGCAGACAGGCACGACGACGGCCGGAGGAACCGCATCGTGAGCGACAGGCCGGAGGAGTTCGCCCACCTCGTCATGCGCGTGAGCGGCGAGCTTCATGCCGCCCTGCACCGCGGCCAGGCGGGCTCGGGGCAGCTCGGCAGGCCCGCCTTCGGGCTCCTCGGCTATCTCCACGCCATGGGCGGATCGACGCTCTCCCGCGCGGCAGAGGATCTCCACATGGCCAAGTCGCAGCTGTCCATCACTGTAGAGAAGCTGGTGGAGATGGGCTGCGTCGAGCGCGAGCCGGTCGAGGACGACAGGAGGGTCGCCGCCCTCCGCGTGACGGAGCGCGGGGAACAGGCGCTCGCGGAGGCCTACGCAGAAGTGAGAAGCCGCGTGGAGCGGCTCTTCTCGCCCCTCGATGGGAATCAGATGGCCACGGTGAGGGAGGCGTTCGGAATCCTGGCAGTTACCCTCGAGGAACGAGGCAAGATGGCTCGCCTCGGATCGGGATGCGGCGAGGAATGATCCATTATGCACGAGAGGGGATACAAATGTTACCGATAGCGGCCGCGACGATTACCCTAGCCATGGTCTTTTACAGCATCGCGGTTTGGTGGGAGCGCGCCATGGGCAAGCTGCGCGGCCGTCACCTTCTGCTTTTCTGGCTCGGACTCGCCTGCGACACGACAGGCACGACGCTCATGGGCAAGATGGCGGGCTCGGCCTTCGAGCTCAACTTCCATGGAATCGCCGGACTTCTGGCGATCCTTCTCATGCTCTTCCACTCCGCCTGGGCCACGGTGGTGCACGCGAGCAGGGCGGAAGAGCCCAAGCTGAGGTTTCACCGGCTTTCCGTCGCCGTTTGGGCGGTCTGGCTCGTGCCCTACGTCTCCGGCATGATCTACGGCATGAGTCGCATACGCTGAGCGCGTCGTGAGATCGGGAGTCGGACGCCGACGCCAGGCTCCCGTCTTTGTGATACTATTCCATCCCTATGCAACTCGCGGAAACCAGGAGTGACTCTCCTCTCAGCCTCTCGTCGCTCGTCCTGCCCTTCTACCTGCCTTCGGGCTTCGCCTTTCTCGGGGTCGGGCTGGCCGGGCCGCTCCTCGCCCTCTACGCCCGTCGCCTCGGCATGGCGAACTCGGGGGCCGCGTTCGTCGTCGGGCTCGTGGGCTTGGGAGCCTTCTGTTCAACATTCCCGCCGGTCAGCTCATGGCGCGCCACGGGATGCCCCGCGCCGTGATCATCGCCACATTCATCGAGGCCTGCGCGACCGCGCACTGTCCCTGATCGGCGGGGAGAACAGGCTCGGGAATTTAGTCGGGCCGATCGCCGGCGGCCTTATCGCGAAGACCTCGGTTTCCGTAACTCGTTCTTCGCCTACTCGGCGCTGATGGCCTTCGCCTCCCTGTTCCTCTTCCTGTGGGCTCCGCCGACCGAACGGCCTGCGACGACCGAAAGCTGTACGCCGCGCCGGTCCCTGTCCATGCTACGCGAGAACGCGCGGACCTTCGCGACCGCGGGGGCGGCCATCATGTCCCTGCAACTCATGAGGACGGCCAGGAAGGCCCTGGTACCGCTCGTGGCCCATTCATTCGGCCTCTCGGTGTCCCCTATAGGCATGATCATCGGCCTCGCCCACCGTTCCACAAGTCCGGGCGCAGGTGATACTATCGGCGACGTGGCGCAACCTATTCACCTGGCTTCGTTCAACGCTGAAAATTTCTATCTTCTTCTGGACAAGGACTACAGTCGGCAGGGACTGGAAGATCTCGACGAGCGCAGCTACCTATCGATGAATGTCTCGATGTTCAATCCCAACAAGAGCCGGGCGAAAATAGCCGACATAGCGGGGACCATCCTCGAAAACGACTTCGACCTCGTGGCCCTGTGCGAGGTGGGCGGCATGCAGAGCCTTCGGGCCTTCAACCGCATATACCTCGACGACCGATACGACTGCTACCTGCATGAGGAAAACTCGAACAGGGGGATCTTCGTCGGAGCGCTCCTGAAGAGAGGCCGCTTCCCCGGCGCTCGGGCGAGCAGCATGCCCGGCGCCTTCTCCCGCAACCTCCTAAAGATCGACCTCGGCGAGGCCGGCGGGGGGCTCGAGGTGTTCGCCGTGCACCTGAAAAGCCAGTACGGCGGCGACCTGGGCATCGAACGGAGGATCGACGAGGTGGATCGCCTCTGCGCGCTCGTGCGAACGAAGAAATGCGTGGTCATGGGAGACTTCAACGGCATACTGATTCGGGGCATGCACCAATTCGAATACGAGCGCTTCCTCGAGCTGCCGTTCTGCGACGTTCTCGCCGCGGTCGGCGTCCCGCCGGAGGAACGGCATACGCACTACTACTTCGGCAGGGGGAAGAACTTCTCGCAGCTGGATTATATTTTCTGCACGCATGACATCGAAGTCCTCGATGCGGGCGTCATCGAGGAATGCGTCCCCCGGAACAGGGAGGAGCGCGCCCGACTCCCCTCCGACCATCTGTTCCTCCGCGCGACCATACAGCCGGAGAGCTCCGTGGCCTTCGAAGACGGAGCCGATCCCGGCCGGGGCGTCGAGCGCCGCCCCGGTTTCCTGCGGAGGATGCTGGCGAAACACGCGAAGCATTCCGCCTGAGGCTAGTGATGCTCCGGGGGCGGCATGTCGAGCGGCCGCTCGCGCTCATGCCAGCGCTCCCGGTGGATGAGCTCGGGCCTGTACTTGTCCTTGGGATGTTCTTCCACCTTGGGGTAGCCGATGGGGATGAAGGCGAGCGGGATCACGTCTTCGGGGACGCCGAGGATCTGGCGCACGACGGTCTGGCGATCGGCCTGGGGATAGACGGCGGTCCAGACGGCGCCGAGCCCCAGGGCGTCGGCCGCGAGGAGGATATTCTCGCAGGCGGCGCTCGCGTCGAGCACGGCGTATTCGGCCCTCTGCTGGTTGGCGCGCGCCGGCACGGCGCAGACGAGGACGGCACCCGGAGCCTGCTTCGCCATCTTGGCGTAGGGCAGGCCTTCGGCGAGGGCGTCGAGCGTCGCCCTATGCTCGATGACGACGAACTCCCAGGGCTGGCGGTTCACGGCCGTTGGCGCGGCCATGGCGGCGCGCAGCACGTGGTCCCAGACGGCTTCCGGGATCGGTCTGGAGTCGTAGCTTCGGACGCTCGCCCGGTGGAAGACGGTCTCGAAAAAGCTCTTCATCTTTGATGCCTCCTAGTGGTGCTCGGCTCGGCGCGACGGCATAGGCGGCCGAAGGGGCCGGCGGACCCTGAGTTTTCCGAGGTAGAGCCGTTCGACCTTGCCGCGCGCCCAGGGCGTGCGCCGGAGGAAGGTGAGGCTCGACTTGATGCTCGGGTCGCTCGAGAAGCAGCGGACGGGGATGCGCTCGGCAAGGCCCTCCCAGCCGTACTTGTCCACGAGTTCGGTGAGTATCGCTTCGAGGGTGAGGCCGTGGAGGGGATCGTTCTCGTGTCCGTCTGCCATGGGAGGAGTCTAGCCCTTCCCGGGGCAGGATGGGAAGGCAGGCCGCTCGCGCGGTCGGGGATCGGCGCCCGTCCGTACCGACGCTCCGGCGCTACGACCCCTCGATTTCCCCCGCGGTTCCTTCGCCCGAATCGAAGCCCATCTGCGCGAGGGTCTTCATGGTCGCCCAGTTGCGGGTCGTCGCCGGCACCTTGAGGATCTTCTCGATGAAGTTGTTGGAGCGCTTCGAGTTGCCGTAGCCCTGGCCGTAATAGGAATAGACGACCCTGTTCGCGACCTCGTGCCGGTCGACCTCGTTCATCGTCGTCATCAGGACCTCCACATCGGGAGCGGCGGGGTCGTAGGACAATACGGTGACGTAGAGGTTCTTCTCGTCGCCGAGATCCGCGAGCGGATGCGCCGAGGCGATGCGCGCGATTTCCTCGACGGTCCTCACGATGACGACGACCTCGCGGTCGATCTTGTTCCTGATCTCCTGGGCGATCTCGGCCTCCATCTTCCGCTTGTTGACTTCAGTGGTCTCGAAGATGGCGTTCCCGCTCTGGATATAGGTCCTCACCTTCGAGAAGCCGATATACTCGAGCATTTTCCTGAGGTCGTCCATCTTGAGGACGACCCCTCCGACATTGATGCCGCGGATCAAGGCCACATACTTCGCCATATTCCCCATTCCCGCCGAGCGCCATAGGCGGAGACTCCGCGCCGGCTCGCCGGGATACTGCACTATAACGCGCACACCCTATTGATTCAACTCGTGCATCTTTGCCTATAGCCGCACGAGAGACCTAGGAAGCAAGATATCCACGATCGGCGGGGCTGCCAAGGAAATGAAGACCTCGGCGAGAGCGAAGGGATCATGCCGGAGCCTGGATTGTGCACGGCGATCGCCAACCTGCCCGGATGCCGTTTCGCATGCATCCGGAGCAAAGGGACGCATCGATCAATTGACCGGCACGAGCCGGCCGGCCATACTCGATCGTGGAGTTTTCTTCATCCACAGCATCCTGCGGTCGCTCCCGCCCCGCCGTGCGCGCTGAGGTGAAATGCCCGAACTGCCCGACCTCGTGCATATCGTAGCGAGCGGCATGGCCCCTTCCTCCGCGTCGGTCTCGATCCCGGCCTGGATCTCGTGATGCATCTGATGCTCTCCGGCAGGCTGAGGCTGGCGGTTCCCGGAGAGAAGGCGTTGCCCGCGACCGCCTTCAGCCTCGAGCTCGATGATGGCCGGGTCCTCCACTACGGCGACGAGAAGTCGATGGGCAAGATATACCTATCCGCGGCGGGCGACTTCGGATCGATACCCTCGTATCTGACTCAGGGTGTCGACGTCACTTCGTCCGACTTCGGCTTCGAACTGTTTTCGGGCCTCATCGACAGGAAGCGATGCCAGACGCGGGTGTTCATCATGGACCAGACCTGTCTCTCCGCCATCGGCAATGCCTATGCCGACGAGATTCTCTTCGAGGCGGGCATTCATCCCAAGGCGCCTTGCCACGCTCTATCGCCCGAGAAACGGCGCGCGTTGTACGATGCCGTACGCTCGGTCCTCGCCTGGGGCATCGAGGAGATGGAGAGCGCCGGCCGCCCCCTCGAGGACAAGGTGCGCGGCCACCTGCGCGTGCGGGGCCGGGCGGGGCAGAAATGCCCGCGGTGCGGCGCCCTCATCCGAAAGGCGGGCGTCCTCGGCTTCGCTTCCTTCTTCTGCCCTGTCTGCCAGTCCGATCTCACGGGCCGCGGTCTCGACTGGACAAAACTGCCGAGCGGATGAGGTGGAGGAGAGCCGGGTCAGGCCATACGCGATAGGCGCCGCTGAAACCGTCGCCGATGTCTCTGTCCTTCGATCCGATCGGGCGGCTGCAAAGTCCGCCCGATTATCGGGCTTCAGGCATCCCGGATAGTACAGGACACCGGATCGACAACTATTATCACCTTGTAAAAGGATAAAATTAGTCTTATTATCCCCTTAGCGGGGATATATGGACACTGAAAGGCTCTTGCCGCTCATATACGAGGAGCAAAACCGGATACTTCGTTGCGGCGGTATTGAACGGTATTGTCACCATCGGATTTTGGCCGCATTCTCCTCAAGCCCCATCAAGATTGTCACCGGTTTCAGACGGAGCGGCAAATCATGGCTGTGTCGACAGGTGGTCCGCGACCTGGTCAATCAGGGCAAGGTAGTCCTTGAAAACGTACTGTATCTGAATTTCGAAGATTACCGTCTTGATGAAATCAGGAGCCCGGCGGAGCTCGATGCTATTTGCGGTTTCTTTAGCGCTCGCGTAGCCAAACAGGGAGCCAAAGTATTACTGCTCGACGAGGTCCAGAATGTCTCCGGTTGGGAACGCTTTTTACGGGGGTTCCACGAACGGGAACACGGCTGGCAGATTCTGGTGACTGGCTCCAATTCGGAACTTCTGTCATCCGAGTTCGCGGCCAAACTGGCAGGACGTCACATCGACTTTGAGCTCCTACCTTTCAGTTTCCGAGAGGTACTGGCCTATCGCGGTGTTTCCATCCGGACCGAAGCTGATTATTTTCGCCATCATGCCGATATCGGCAAAGCCTTTGAAGAATTCATCGCTGCAGGCGGGCTGCCCGAACGGCTGACGATACAGGACCCGTCAGCCATTCAATCCTATCTTGGGGGAATCCTCTCAAAAGTAATTCTGGATGATGTCATCAAGCGTTACCGGGTCGAACATGTCGCGGTCCTGGAGCGACTGTTATCGTTTATTCTCTCCAGTCCAGGGCAAGTCATTTCCTTTGCCGCGCTGTCAAAACGCCTGTCGGCACTGGGCAACGCCATCAAGACCGATACGGTCATCCGATACGTCGGATATCTGCATTCGGTGTACGCGGTCTTTGAACTCGGCCGGTTTGACTGGAAATTGTCCCGTCTTTTTGATACGACCCGCAAATATTACGGCATCGATACCGGTATCATGAACCTGTACCGCCGCACTGCGGAAAACCGTTCCTTCATGCTGGAGAATATCGTCTACCTTGAATTGCGTCGCCGGGGCACGATCCCTCACTATGGGTCATTGCAGAAGGGCGGCGAACTGGACTTCCTTGTTCCCGGCGAGGAACGCCGCTGGCAGGCGGTTCAGGTGTGTACGCGCCTGAGCGACGAGAATCAAAAACGCGAACTGGGAATTTTTGCCGTCGCTGAAGAGAGTCTAAAACAAAAGGAATCGCTCCTCTTGGTAGAGGAAGGTCAAAAGGAAGAAATTGCCGTGGATGGAATCATGGTCCACATGCTGCCGCTGGTACGCTGGTTGCTGGTCGTGTAATGGTAAAGTGACAAGCTAACGCTCGGGACTGCCGATCGGGCCTGCGTTCTTCGACTGGAAGAGAGTGGGGGTGCCGGAAGCCACCGCAGGCGCGAAGCGCCGAGGAGGCTGCAGGCAGGGGGAGCCGCGCGATGGGCGGTGCGCGGAGCGCCGCGACCGGCTCGGCGCTCCCCCTCGTGATGAATTCCTGGATGCGATACGACATCGGTTTCCGAACCCTCGGCGCGATCAGCAGAGCGCCGACCGCGAAGCTGTCGCCGAGGAACTCGGCCTCGCCGACCCACTTCGGGAAGCCGCCTCGTGACATCGCGATCGAGAGGACGAGGATGCCCAGGGCCGTGAGTATCCCGGCGGCGGATACGGCGTTGGCGTAGGCCGCGAGGGCATCGGCGGCCGCCGCCAGGGAAGGCCGCAGGACATCGCTCGCCGCCTGGTACTGCGCGCTCAGCAGGACGAGGCCGCCGTTCAGCGAGGGAGGGCTCGAGCCGAGGGCGAGGGCGATGAGCTCGGAGCCGACGCCGGTCACGGCGCCGATCAGGGCGAGGCTCCTGCCTCGCCGCCAGAGCGCCGCGCCCAGGGCCAGGAACACGAAGATCGCCGGCAGGGAGAGGCCGACGAAGCAGACGAGCTCGGTGAGGTATACGGCCTTGTGCGCGGCTATGTACTCGAGGATGGCCGCTCCGCCGCCCAGCGGCGCCTGGGGCTGGACGACGAGGAGGACGAGGGGGATGAGAATCAGGAGGACGCAGGCGAAGGCCGATACGGCGCCCGCTCCGTAAAGGAAGTTCCAGGAGGCGATCGGCGACTCGCGGGCATCGCCCGATTTCTCATCGGCTTTCATGACGACGCTCATAGGCCGATCGCGGACAGGACGCCAGGGCGCGATGCATCGTTTTGTGATAGTATCCGCCTCATGCCGTCCACGGAACCGGAGAGCAGCTCTCCCTTCAGTCTCTCGTCGCTCGTCCTGCCTTTCTACCTTCCTTCGGGATTCGCTTTCCTCGGGGTCGGACTGGCGGCTCCTCTGCTCGCCCTCTACGCCCGCCATCTCGGCATGGCGAACTCGGGGGCCGCTTTCATCGTCGGGCTCGTGGGCCTGGGAAGCCTGCTTTTCAATATACCCGCCGGGCAGCTGATGCTGCGCTATGGGATGCGCCGTGCCGTGATCGTCGCCACCTCCGTCGAGGCCTGCGCCGCCGCCGTGGCGGGCTTGCTGCGCGTCCCGGGGATACTGGGCGCGATGGCCTTCGTCACCGGCATGACGCAGACCACCTTTTTCGTCGCCAGGCTCGCCTACTTCAGGAACCTCGTCCCTTCGGAAAAGCGGGGCCGGGCCCTGTCCCTGATCGGCGGGGAGAACAGGCTCGGGTATTTCATCGGGCCGATCGCGGGCGGATTTCTCGCCCAGACCTTCGGGTTCCGGTACGCGTTCTTCGCGTACGCGGCGCTGATGGCCCTCGCGTCCCTCTTCCTCTTCCTGTGGGCTCCCTCGACCGAGCGGCCCGCGAGCTCCGAAAGCTGGAAGCCGGCCCAGTCGCTGTCCCTGCTGCGCGAGAACGCGCGGACCTTCGCGACGGCGGGGGTCGCCATAATCACTTTGCAGCTCATGCGGACGGCCCGGCAGGCCTTGGTGCCCCTCGTGGCCCACTCCCTCGGTCTCTCCGTGTCCCAGATCGGCATGATCATCGGCCTCATGTTCTTCGTGGAAATCCTGCTCGTCTATCCGGTGGGCCATGCGATGGATCGCTTGGGGCGGAAGGCCGTAGCCCTGCCCTGTCTCGTGTTCCTGTCCCTCGGCCTCGCCCTGCTGCCCTTCGTGCACAGCGTACTCATGATGATCGTCGCCGTCGTCGTCGCCGGCATCGGGAACGGACTCGGCAGCGGCATCAACATGACCCTGAGCACGGACTTCGCCCCGGCCCGCAATCCGAGCCGCTTCATCGGGATGTGGCGTTTCGTCGTCGATCTCGGCACGATGTCGGGACCCTTCATCGTCGGACTCATCGCGGCCGTCCTCAGCCTGGGCGGCGCGGCCTTCATCGTGGCCTCGGTCGGATTCGGCGGAGCCGCGGTCATGGGCTTCCTCGTGCCGGAACCGAGGCCCCGATCCGGGCGAAAGATGGAATAGCCGATCCAGGACCGCGGCGAGCCGCTCTTGGAACGCAAATTCGGGTTTCCGCCGGGGGCGACCGCCGGCGCCGCGGACTATACTGTAAAGCGGGTGACCCGAATGGAAATAGCCATAGCCCTCGATACCTACGACGATCTTTTCTCGGACTTCGATGTCCGCGGCTACGCTGAACGCGCCTTGTCCAAGGATTTCCTCGACGAGCTGTACATCCGCCTTCGGCGGCACTGGAATCAACCGGATCTGGACATCGTCTTCCTCATTTCCGCAGCCGGGCGCGAAGTCGAGGATGAAAAGCTCATCATCGAGCGCCTGAGCCAATTCCGCATCGAAAGGCGCGATCACAATTTGACCGAAGGCAAGAAGGCCAGACTCAAGGCGCTGCTCTTCGTGGCGATCGGACTCGCGCTCTCGGTGGCCGCCAATGTCGTCGTGGAAAGATTCGACTTCATTCCCCTGTCCAAGGACTTCCTTCTCATTCCCTCGTGGTTCTTCGTCTGGAGCGGCTTCGATCTATTCATAAAGCGTGGGGAGTTCGGCCAGAAAAAGCGATACTACGCCGCGCTTTCCCGCGCCCGAATTGCCTTTCGGGGGATCGACGGCTGAAGTTTCCGCCCGCAGGTTCCTTCAAGCGCCGCCGCCCGGCGGAGGATGGGCACGGCCATTCTCGCCCCGCGCTTATCGCCCCTTCGAAGCTGCGCCGGCCGAATCCGCCTTTTTATGGGTTTTCAGCCTGCAGCGGATGTAGGGCGAGCTCCCGCGGCGGACAAATGGGAAAAATCGCGGGCCCGGACGCGGCCCGCGAAGCCCGTTGTGAGTACATTCGCGGTATGAGCAAAAAACCTGCCTCGACCACCGTCCGGTACGCTTCCTCGATTTCGAGGACTTTCTGACGGCTATACGAAAAACTCCCCTCAGCTCGGCCGCGATTCGCTCCCCGGGATCGCCGACATGAGGCGGCGGGGCTCGGGAGCCGGCGTTCTCCTCGGGTACTTCGAAAAACGCGAGGAGGCCGCCGAAGCCCTGGGCAAGCTCCGGAAGCGGGGCTTCCGCCGCGTCGCCTCGCTCTCGAAGTCCTCGCATCGGCCGTCGGGGCTCGGGGTCGAGCGGAAGGTCCTGAAGGAGTACGCTCGCTCCCTTCTCTCCGGCGAGACGGCCCTCCTCATCCAGGCTCCCGTGGATTCGCTCGGCGCGGCCGTCGAGGCGCTGCGGGAGAGCGGCGACATCCATCCCGCCGTCTTCGTATTCCACGCCGAGGCCCGGCCGGCTCCGAGCGCCCTCCGCGAGCCCGGGGTCCCCCTCTCGCCCCTCCAAGTCCGCGAGCAGGCCGAGCGCCTGGCCGCCGAGCACCGCCTGGATCCGAGACCGCAGAGGGGCCACAAGCTCCTCTCGCGGCTCGACTCGGCCTATCGCCTGGTCCGCGATACCTGTGTCGAGCTCTCGCAGGCGGGTCGGCTCGAGCTGGGAACCACGGCGACCGCCGAGTGGATACTCGACAACGAGTACGTGATCGGGAGCAATGCCCGCGATGTCGCGGCGAACCTGCCGCCGAAATTCTACCGACGGCTTCCGAACCTCGCGGGCGGCCGCTCGCCGGGTCTGCCGCGCATCTACGATCTCGCGTGCGAGCTGATCGCCGGCACGGAGCTGCGCCTGGACCGGGAGAACATCCTCGCGTTCATCGACGCGTACCAGGGCGCCGCCGCGCTCACCATCGCCGAGCTCTGGGCCATACCCCAGATGCTGCGGATCGCCCTCATCGAGCGGGTGGGCGAGCTCGCCCTCCGCGCTTCCGCCGAGCTGCGCGAGCGGGAGCGCGCCGATTTCTGGTCCAATCGCCTGATCCGAGGCTCGAGGCGGGGCCCCGACCAGCTCTTCTCCATCCTGACCGAGCTGGCCGTCGAGTTCCCCGAGCCGAGCCCCTATTTCGCGGCCCAGCTCGTCGGCCACCTCTACGACGAGGAGTCGGTCCTGGTCCTCGTGCAGGGCTGGCTCAAGCGCCTGTTCCGCCAATCCCTGAGCGAACTCAGCCTGCGCGAGCAGAACCGCCAGGCCAAGGACCAGATTTCGGTCGGCAATGCGTTCACGAGCCTGCGTCAGCTCGCCCTCCTCGACTGGCGGGAGATCTTCGAGAGCTTGAGTCGCGTGGAGCGGATGCTCCGCGGCGAGGCCTGCGGCACCTACCCCGCCATGGATTTCGACACGCGCGACCGGTACCGGCGCTCGGTCGAGGGCCTGTCCCGAGCCTCGGGGCGAGCCGAGGAGGCCGTGGCGGAGGTCGCCCTCGCGCTCGCGCGCGAAGCGACGAAGAGCCCGCCGGGGCTCGACGAGCGCCGAAGCCACGTGGGAAGCTATTTGATCGGCGAGCTCAGGCCCGAGCTCGTGAAGCTGCTGGGCTGCGCCGAGAGCCGGCGCTACCGCCTCCTGCGCTGGGTATACCGGCACTCATCCTTTCTCTTCTTCTCCGGCTTCGGCTTTCTCGGCCTCGCCTCGATCTTCCTCGTGGCCCTGCCCGACATGGGCGCCCTCCCCCTCGGGCTCTTCCTCCTCCTGGCCCTGCTCCTGGCGCTGCCCATCAGCCAGCTCGTCCTCGAGCTGCTGAACTACCTCGCCACGCGGAGCCTTCCGCCGCGCGTCCTGCCCAAGATGGATTTCGAAGACTCCGGAGTCCCCGACCAGTTCCGCACGCTGGTCGTCGTGCCCGTCCTTCTGGGCGGCCTGGAGTCCATCCGGACCGAGGTGGAGAAGCTGGAAGTCCGCTTTCTCGCCAATCGGGGCGACAATATCCTCTTCAGCCTCTTCACCGATTACCAGGACTCCGGCGAGGCGCATCGAGAGGATGACGGGGCCCTGCTCGGCGCGGCGAAAGAAGGCATCGAGTCCTTGAATGCCCGGTACGGCGAGGGGCGCTTCCTCCTCTTCCACCGCGAGCGCAGCTGGTGCGAGACCGAGCGGAAGTTCATCGGCTGGGAGCGCAAGCGCGGCAAGCTCGAAGAGCTCAACGGACTGCTCTCGGGCAGGCGTCCCGCGGGCGCGCCGAACCTCGTCTACGCGGGGAGCGCGGCCGCCCTGGCCGGCCCCGGCGGAGCCGGAGTCAGGTTCGTCATCACCCTGGACAGCGACACCCAGCTTCCATTGGGGACGGCGCGCCGCCTGATCGAGACCCTCGCGCATCCCCTCAACCGGCCCCGCTTCGACGAGGCGGGCAGGTCCCTGGCGGGAGGCTATGCGATCATCCAGCCGCGGGTGAGCCCCTCCCTGCCGAGCACGAGCGCCTCGCTGTTCAGCCGCCTCTTCGCCGATGCCGTGGGGATCGATCCCTATACCAGGGCGATCTCCGATGTCCACCAGGACCTCACCGGCGAAGGCTCCTACTACGGCAAGGGCATCTACGATCTGCGCGCCTTCGACCGCGTCCTCGGCGGGCGCTTCCCCGAGGAGCGGCTCCTGAGCCATGACCTGATCGAAGGAGCCTATGTGCGCGTGGGCCTGGCCAGCGACATCGAGCTTTACGACGAGTTCCCGCGGAGCTACGGGGCCTACGCCGATCGCCAGCATCGCTGGATCCGCGGCGACTGGCAGATCGCGACGTGGGTCTCGCCGCGGGTCCCTCGGCGCGAGGGAGGCACCGAGCCGAATCCTCTCTCGGCCTACGATCGCTGGAAACTCTTCGACAACCTGCGCCGCAGCCTGGGGAGCGTGGCCGACCTCGCGCTCCTCCTGGGCTCCTGGGCGGTCTCCCCGCGCGTCTTCTGGATCGCGAGCGTGGTCGTCTTCGTCCAGCTGTTCTTCCGGCCCCTCGTGCAGCCGTTCACGATGCTCACCTCGCGCCGGGGCATCAAGGGCTTTTCGCCCTCTCTCGTCGCCCACGACCTCCTGCGAGCCGTGGCCGACGCCTCCCTGCTTCCGCACCAGGCCCTGCTCGCCTCCGACGCCATCCTGCGCACCCTGTACCGCCGCTTCCTCTCGCGCCGGCATCTGCTCCAGTGGACCTCGGCCCAGGTCCTGGGCGCGGCCGGCCCCAGGAAGCCGCCCCTCCTCGCGCTGACCAACGCCCTGGTGAGCGCCGCGAGCCTCGCCGCGGCCCTCGCGCTGGCTCTCCTTAAGCCTTCGAGCCTGGCGAACGCCGGCCCCTGGCTAGTGGCCTGGTTCCTGTCCCCCCTCCTCTCCTGGCTCCTGAACCGCCCCCCTCGGATGAGCGAGCGGCGCGAGCGCCTCGCCCCGGCCGACGCGCGATTCCTCCGGGAGGTATCGCGGCGCACCTGGCGCTACTTCGACGATTTCGTCAACGCCGAGAGCTCCTGGCTGCCGCCCGACAACTACCAGGCCTCGCCGCGCGACGAGCTCGCCCTGCGGACGAGCCCGACGAACATCGGCCTCTGGATGCTGAGCGCCCTCGCCGCCCGCGATTTCGGGTACCTGACGATCGACCAGCTCGTGATGCGACTGAGAGCCAGCTTCGCATCCATCGGCGGACTGGCACGCTTCGAGGGCCATCTGCTGAACTGGTACGACCTGCGGACCTGCGCTCCCCTCGAGCCGCGCTTCGTCTCCACGGTCGACAGCGGGAACCTCCTGGCCTCGCTCTGGACCCTGGAGCAGGGCCTCGGAGAGAGCTTCGCCGCGCCCCTCCTCGACGAGAAGGCCTTTTCCGGCCTGCGCGACGCCGCGAGGATCCTCGGGCGGGCGCTGGGACGCGGCCGGGTTTCGGGCGAACGCTATGGAGCTCTCGCCCGCTTGACCCGGGACTGGGAAAGCCCCCCGGACCGGTTCGTCGATCTGCTCGGACTCCTCCGCGAGGGAGGAGCCGGGGTCGGGAGCCTCGGCGGCGCCGCGCGGCATCCCGGGGACCAGGGTTCGGAAGAGGGCTACTGGGCCGGGCAGCTGGAAAAGCAGCTCTCCGCCTGGCTCTCCATAGCCGACCGCTACCTCTCGTGGATGGAGATCCTCGCCGAGCAGTCCGAGGAGACGGTGGTCGCGCTCCGCGAGGCCGAGCCCGACGAGGCGCGCGCGGCCGTGCGGCTGGCCCTCTCCCGCGCTCCCTCCCTGATCGACCTGGCCAAGGGACGCGTGGCCATCATCGCGATGCTCCAGGAGACCGGCGATTCGAAGCCCGGACTCGGCGGGCCGATGCGGGCCTGGCTGGACCGCCTCCTGGAGGCCTTCTCGAAATCGCGCTGGCTCGCGGGCGAGGTCCTGGGCCTGGGCGAGGCCCTCGTCGAAGACTGCCGGGCCCTCTCGGATGGGATGGACATGGGCTTCCTCTACGATCCCGAGCGCCGGCTCTTCTCCGTCGGCTACGATGTCTCCGAGGGTCGCCGCGAAAGCTCCTACTACGATCTTCTCGCCAGCGAATCGCGGCTGGGCGGCTTCATCGCGATAGCCCGGGGCGAGGTCCCCTTCGAGCACTGGTTCGCCCTGAGCCGCCCCTACGCGGCGCTCGGCCGCCGCCGCGTCCTCCTGAGCTGGACCGGCACCATGTTCGAGTACCTCATGCCCCTGCTCTTCCAGGATTCGCTGCCGAGGACCCTCCTGGGAGACGCCGCGCGCGGGGCCCTCTCCACCCAGATGGAGTACGGCCGGCGGCATCGGCTGCCCTGGGGCATCTCCGAATCGGCCTTCGCCGACATGGATTTCAACAAGATCTACCAGTACCGGGCCTTCGGCGTGCCCGAGCTCAGGCTCAAGCGCGAGAGCGAGGAGAAGATAGTCGTCGCTCCCTACGCGAGCTTCCTGGCCCTGGAGCTGGCGCCGCGGGAGTCCATGCGCAACCTGCGGCGCCTCGCGGCGCTCAGGATGCTCGACGGCCTGGGCTACTACGAGGCGATCGACTTCAGCCGGCAGCCCGGGCGCCAAGGCGAGCGCGGCGTCGTGGTCCAATCCTTCATGGCGCATCATCAGGGCATGAGCTTCCTCGCCCTGGCCAACGCCCTCCTCGGAGGGAGCATACGCCGAAGCTTCTACGCCGACGCGCGGGTCCGCTCGGCCGAGCCCCTGCTCCACGAACGCATACCCAAGCTGCCGCCCTCCCATTACGTCTCCGCCCATGACCGTCCCCGATCTCCGCGGAGCGTCGATGCGCCCGCGACGAGCGGCTTCGACACGGCCCAGACCCGCACCCCCAAGACCCAGCTCCTCAGCAACGGCCGCTACAGCCTCATGGTCACCAACTCGGGCGGCGGCTACAGCCAGTGGGGCGGGGTGGACATAACGCGCTGGAGCTCGGACCCGACGCGGGACTCCCGGGGGACCTTCTTCTATATCCACGAAAGCGACTCCGGCGAGGTCTGGACTCCCAGCTATCAGCCCGTCGGCGGGAAGGAGGGCAGCTACTCCGTCGCCTTCGCCCTCGACCGGGCGGTCTTCCGGCGGCTCCATAACGGGATCCAGTCCCGGATGGAGATAGTCCTCTCGCCCGAGGACGACGTCGAGATCCGCCGCGTGACGCTCACCAACCGCTCCCTCCGGAGCCGCCGCCTGGAGTGCTCCAGCTACATCGAGCTCTCCATGGCCCCGCGCGCGGCCGACCGGCAGCACCCGGCCTTCAACAAGCTCTTCATCCAGACCGAGGCCCTGCCCCGGCAGCAGGCCCTCCTGGCCTTCAGGCGGCAGGGCGGAGGAGAGGCGCCTGAGCTCTATGTAGCGCACCGCCTCACGTCCGAGACCGGAGCGGAGGGGAAATTGCGCTTCGAGACGGACCGCGGCCGCTTCATAGGCCGAGGGCATACGCTCGCCGATCCCCTGGGCGCCGTCGAAGAGCCCGGGGGCGGCGAAGGCTTCGTCCTCGACCCCGTCCTGAGCCTCCGCAGCACCCTCGTGCTGGCGCCCGGGCAGCGCGCGACGGTATCCCTCGTCATCGCGGCCGGCGAGACGAGGGAGCAGGCCCTGCGGCTCATGGGCAAATACGCCGATCCCCACGCCATCGACCGGGCCCTGGATTTCGCCTGGGCGGCCGCCCAGCTCGAGCTCCGCGTCCTGCGCATCCAGAACGACGATGCCCGGCGCTTCCAGCAGCTGGCCAGCCAGCTCCTCTACCCCAGCCGGCTCCTCCGCTCGCACGAGGAAAAGATCGAGGAGAATGTCCGCGGGCAGGCCGGCCTCTGGCAGTACGGGATCTCGGGCGACCTGCCCATAGCCCTGGTCACCATCTCCGAGTTAGGCGACATCGGCCTCGTCGGGCAGATGCTCCAGGCCCACGGCTATTGGCGGATGCACGGGCTCAAGGCCGATCTCCTCATCCTGGCCGAAGAGTCGAGCGGCTACGAGCGGCCCCTGTACGAGCGGCTGGAGGCCCTTATCCAGGCGCATTCGACGAGCACCGGCAGGGACAAGCCGGGCGGGGTCTTCCTCCGGAGCGCGGATCAGATCCCCGCGGTCGACCTGACCCTCCTCCACGCCGCGGCGAGCATCGTGCTCGTGTCGGCGCGGGGCGTCCTGGCCCGGCAGGTTGGCATCCCCGAAGAGCTTCCCAATTGGCTGGAGCGGCCGGCCTGGAAGAGCGCGGCCAAGGAAACTCCCCTGCCCCTGCCCTTCCTGGAGCTGCCCTACTTCAACGGCCTCGGGGGCTTCACTCCCGACGGGCGCGAGTACGCGATCTATCTCGGCGCCGGCGCGAACACGCCCGCTCCCTGGGTGAACGTCATCGCCAACCCGGCCTTCGGCAGCCTCGTCAGCGAGGTGGGCTCGGGCTTCACCTGGAGCGGCAACAGCCAGCGCAACCGCCTGACATCCTGGTCCAACGATCCCGTGACGGACCCCTGCTCCGAGGCCATCTACCTGCGGGACGAGGAGACGGGCCTGACCTGGACGCCCACCGCGGCGCCCATCCGCGAGGAGAGCGCCTATCGCGCCAGGCACGGGGCGGGCTATTCGGCCTTCGAGCACAACAGCAACGGCATCGCGGCGGAGCTGACCGTCTTCGTCCCGATGGACGAGGGCGGGGGCCGTCCACTCAAGCTTCAGAGGCTCTCGCTGAAGAACCGCTCTCCCAGGCCGCGCACCCTCTCGCTGACCTATTACGTCGAGTGGGTCCTCGGCGAGCAGGCGGAGACGAGCCGCATGCAGGTGGTCACCGGCTGGGACGAGGAGATGCAGGCGGTCACCGCCCGGAACCGCTTCAATCCCGATTGCGGGGAGCGGATCGCCTTCGCGGCCCTGAGCCTCGACGCGGATTCCTACTCAGGCGACCGCGGTTCCTTCCTGGGGCGCAACGGCTCCCTCGAAGCGCCGGCGGCGATGGAACGCGCGGCGCTCTTCGGGCGCACCGGCGCCGGCTACGATCCCTGCGCGGCGCTGCGCGTCCTCGTCAGGCTGGCTCCCGGCGAAAGCGCCGAGATCACCTGCATGCTCGGCCAGACCGAGTCCCTGGAGACCGCGCGCGCCCTGGTCCTCTCCTTCAAGGAAGACCGGGCGGTGGAGGCCGCGCTCGCGGCGACCAAGGCCTGGTGGGACGAGCTCCTGGGCGCGGTGGAGGTGCACACGCCGGAGCTCGCCGCGGATTTCCTCATCGACCGATGGCTCCTGTACCAGACCCTGAGCTGCCGGATCTGGGGGCGCTCGGCCTTCTATCAGTCCGGAGGCGCCTTCGGCTTCCGCGATCAGCTGCAGGACGTCATGGCCCTCCTGTACGCGGCGCCCGGCCTGGCCCGCGACCACCTGCTCCTCGCGGCCTCCCGGCAGTTCCGGGAAGGGGACGTCCAGCACTGGTGGCACCCGCCGGGCGGCGCGGGCATCCGTTCCCGCATCTCCGACGACCTCCTCTGGCTGCCCTTCGTCCTGGCCCAGTATGTCCGGATCACCGGCGACGCCGAGATCCTGAAGGCCGAGGTTCCCTTCCTCGAAGGACCGGCGCTCAGGGATGACCAGAGCGAAGCTTTCTTCACGCCGACCGCCACAGCCGAGCGGGCCGACATCTTCGAGCACTGCCGCCGCGCGGTCGAGCGGGGCCTCACGGAGGGCCCGCACGGCCTGCCCCTCATGGGCAGGGGCGACTGGAACGACGGGATGAACCTGGTGGGCGCGGGAGGCAGGGGAGAGAGCGTCTGGCTGGCCTGGTTCCTGGTCGAGGTCCTCCGGGGCATGTCCGAGCTGTCACTCGCCCTGGGGCGCTCCGATTCGAGCGCCGAGTATCTGGCGAAGCGGGAAGCCCTGATCGCCCGCATCGAGGCCGCGGCCTGGGACGGCGACTGGTACGTCCGGGCGATCGACGACGAGGGCGCGAGGCTCGGCTCGGCCTCCGACGCCGAGGGAAGGATCGATTCCCTGCCCCAGTCCTGGGCCACCCTGAGCGGCGGCGGCACGGCGCGCTCGCGGCAGGCGCTGGACTCCGCATGGAATGAGCTGGTCCGCGAAGAGGAAGGCCTGGTCCTGCTCTTCACGCCGCCCTTCGACAAGACCAAGCCCTCTCCCGGATACATCCAGGCCTACCCGCCCGGCGTGCGAGAGAACGGCGGCCAATACACCCACGCGGCAATCTGGCTCGCCATGGCGATGGCGCGCAGCGGCGACGGCGGCCGCGCCGGCAGGCTCCTGCAGATGCTCAACCCCATCGAACAGGCCCGCGAAAGCCAGGCGGCCCGGAGATACTCGGTCGAGCCCTATGTCATGACGGCGGATGTCTACGATCTGCCGGGGCATGTCGGCCGGGGCGGCTGGTCCTGGTACACGGGCTCCTCGGCCTGGATGTACCGGACCTGGGTGGAGGAAGTCCTGGGCCTGAAGCTGAGGGGCGAGCGCCTGAGCCTCGATCCCGTCATCCCCGGCTGGTGGAAGGGTTTCCGGATGAAGTTCCGCCACGGCGAGGCGCTCTACGAGATCGAGGTCGAGAATCCGGACAATCGCGAGCGGGGCATCGCCTGGCTCGAGCTGGACGGCGTGCGACTGCAGGACGCCGTCCTGGCCCTGGAGAGGGACCGCGGCACGCACAGGGTGCTCGCGAGGATGGGATGATCCCGCCGGGAGCGCCACTCCCCCCCGGGCGCCGGGGAAGCGCGCGCTCACCGGAGGAGCGGAGAAGCGGGCTTCCGGGGCAGGCTCACGGTGAAGACGGTATGGCCGATTTCGCTCTTGAAGTTCACGAAGCCTCCGCCGGCCTCGGCCATTCTGCGCACGAGGTCGAGGCCCAGGCCGATCCCCTCGCCGGGCTTCTTCGTCGTGAAGAAGGGCTCGAATATGCGGCCCGCGATGCTTTCGGGAATGCCCGGCCCCGAGTCGCCGATCGAGATATGCAGGAATCCGCGATCCGCCTCGGTCCCAAGCTCGAGTCTCCCCCGGTACTCCATGGCATCGAGGGCGTTGTCGATGAGGTTGACCAGAATCTGCCTGAGCTCGTCGGGGCGGGCCGCGACGGTGGAATCTTCGGCGAAGCGCGCGATCACCTCGACTTTGTGTCTGAGCTTGTTCCGGTAGATCGCGAGCAGGGACTCCAGCTCCGCGCGCACGTCGACCGCGGAGGGAGCCTCCCGCGAGGTCTCCATCCGCGTGTAGTAGCGCAGAGCCTGAATGACCCGGGCGGCCTGGTCGGCCGCCGTTCTGATCACGCGTCCCGCGGTGAGCGCTGAGGCCAGGGAGCCGAGGGCGTCGACGTACTCCCGCCCTCGCTCCGAATCCAGATAGGGCATCAGGGTGCGCGCGAGGTCCGCCCCGCCGAGGAGGGCGAGGTCGGCGGCGAGATTCTCCGCGCCCTCGAGGCCCCGTTCGGCGAGCTCCGTCTCGATGGCCTCGCGACGCTCGCGCCGTTCCTTCGAATCGGCGAAGGGATCCGATGCCGAGATCGCGCGGAGCGTCTCCGTCGCATGGACGAAGGCTGCGGGCCCGAGCGCGTTCCCTTTCTCGATGAACTCCAGGAGGTCCTGCTCGAGGGCGCTCGTCACGACCTCCGACGAGGAGGCTATGGCCGCGAGCGGGGTGTTGAGCTCGTGGGCGAGGTCCGCCGCGAGCCTGCCGAGAGCGCCCATCTTTTCGGAGGCGATGAGCAGGGCCTGCGCCTCGTTGAGCGACGAAATGGTCTGCGAGAGCTCCTCGTTCGTGACGCCGAGATCGGCGTTGGCCGACTCGAGCTGGGCGGTCCGGGCGCGGACCGTGTCCTCCAGCTCGACATTGAGCCGCTCGAACTTGGCGGCGTTCTCTTCGGCATCCTGCCTGGACTTGTCCTGGACCAGCCAGGCGGCCAGGACCCCGAGGACGCAGGCCAGGTAGTTGAGGACCGGCACGGTCTGCTCGACGATGCCGATATAGCCTCGGCGCGCCGCGATGATGGCGAAGACGGCCACGCCCGACGCGAGAATGCCGATCCAGTTCGTGAGGACGGCGGCGAAGATTATGGGGAGGAGCACGCCGATCGATATGAAGCCGGAAATGCTTCCCATCGGGGCGAAAAACCCGGAATAGAGGGCGAAGAGGGCGACGACTATCCAGGCCGAGGGCTCCCATCCGGAAAGGAAGAGCAGGAATAGGATGGCGACGGCGACAAACAGCGCCGCCACCCACGGAAAGCTTTCGGCCAGCGGCCTCGAATAGCCCATGAGGATGCGGGCGACCGTTATGGAGGAAAACAGCAGGAGAATGCAGAAGACGTAGATGCCTGCCTTATGCCGCGTGAGGCCCCTGACGCGCATCGGGCGAACCTCCCCTTGGTGCTTCGGCCCAAGTGTAACGGTTTTGCTTCCGCTTCTCCATGCTTTCGCCCAAAGTTCCTCTCCGCCGCCCGATCGCCGCCTACGGCGACGGGCCTTCCCTCCGGCCGTCGTCCGTCGGCGGAAGACGGCCCGCCCGGACAAGAGCCTCACGGAGGAGGTATTCGATCTGGGCGTTCACGCTGCGCAGCTCGCCCGAGGCCCAGCGCTCGAGCGCGTCATAGACCTCGGAATCGAGCCGGAGGAGAAACCGCTTTTTCTCGCTCATGCATACAGGGTGCCGGTATTGATGACCGGCTGGGCCTGGCTCTCGGACACGAGGGCCACGAGCAGGTTGTTCACCACCGCGCCTATCTCGATGGGATTTCCCGACTCGTCGTTGACCTTTATGGCCTCGCTGTTGAAGTTCCGCGCCCGCACCGAGACCGCCTTCCGGGTCGCCAGCGGATTCGTCCAGTGGAATCCCGCCTGGCGCGCGCTCCCGGCATAGGTGCCGAAGAAGACGAGCAGAAGCGCCGCGAGCCCCAGAGGACTGGCGCCCGAGAGCTCTTCCGCGAACTTCCAGATCACCGCGCCCAGCGCCGCCTCTGCGATCAAGGCGATGAACCCATTGATTCTCCACACCCGCGCTTCCTGGATGTCTTTCATGTCCGTACCTCCCATGACTCGATATTGATATGATATCACTTCAATATCCAACCGTCAAGAAGAGATGGCTCCGCAAGCGCCGCCCCGCCGATTCCGACGAGGCGCAAGAAATCGTCGAGTAGACGCGCGGCGCTCCGCGCGCGGCAATCGGAACTTGGACATCCTCTCGCGCGACAAGGACCGGAACCGCTATAGCAGGAGCGCTTCCGCAGGGCCAGCGGCCTCGCCGACGTCGGAGAGCTTCCTTGACCGCCTTCGGCCCCGGGACTAGTATGAAGGCATGGCCGACATACCCCTTCGCAAGGACGGTCGCTTCACCTATGGCGATTACCGTCGATGGCCCGAGGAAGAGCGCTGGGAGCTGCTGGACGGAGGGGCCTTCGCGATGAGCCCCGCGCCCGGATGGAATCATCAGGAATTGACGGGAGAAGTGTTCGCTGTATTCAAGGAATGGCTTAAAGGGAAGCCCTGCAAGGCCTTTGTTTCTCCGGTGGATGTCTTCCTTCCCGAGCCCGGGCAAAGCCCCGACGACGTGGATATGGTGGATACGGTCGTGCAGCCCGACGCGGGCATCGTCTGCGACCCTGCCAAGATAATCTCCAGGGGAGTCTGGGGAGCGCCCGATCTCGCGCTGGAGGTCTTGAGCCCCGGCACGGTGCTGCGGGACATCAATCAGAAGCGAGTGCTCTACGAGGCGGCCGGGGTGCGGGAATATTGGCTCATCGACAACCGCGCCGAGTACGGCATCATCTTCTACCGGGAAGGCCAGGGCGGCTTCGGCCAGGGCACGAACTACAAAGAGGACGAGGTGCTGCGGAGCCGCATATTCGCGGGCCTGTCGGTCTCCTTGGGGGAACTGCGAAAGCTCGTCACAGCAGGATCACCCTGAGGCGCGGTCGGTCTCCATCATCCTCGCCGCCTCGACATCCCGCTCCGCACCGGATACACTGATTTCCCGATGGATCTCGATTTCAACACCGTCGACGGCCTGCGCCGCAACCACCCCGCCTGGCGGCTCCTCCTGGCCGAGCACGCCCCTCTCATCGTCTCCTTCCTGAACCGCGTCTTCGTAAAGCCGAACGTCCGCGGCGTCGAGCAGTCGCGGCTCGCGTCGCTCCTGGAGGACGAGCTGTTCCGCCTGCGCGCAACCAGGGGCGAGGACGCCTTTCCGCGCGGCGCCTCGGAGTATCTCGACGACTGGTCCCAGGACGCGAAGGGCTGGCTCCGCAAGTACTATCCCGCCGACTCCGACGAGGCGCACTACGACATGACGCCGGGGGCCGAGAAGGCCATCGCCTGGATCGAGAGCCTCGAGTCGAGGAGCTTCGTCGGCACGGAGTCTCGGCTGCGGATCGTGTTCGAGCTCCTGCGCGGGCTCGTCGAGGGCAGCGGGCAGGACCCCGCCGCGACGATCAAGGAGCTCAGGCGCCAGAAGGCGGAGCTAGACCGCCGCATAACGCGCCTGAAGGCGGGAGAGGCCGAGAGCCTGGACGAGACCGCCGTCCGCGAACGGTTCCTGCACATGGCCGCGACCGCTCGCGAGATACTCGCGGACTTCCGGGAGGTCGAGCAGAACTTCCGCGAGCTCGACCGGAGCACGCGCGAGAGCATCGCCGCCTGGGAGGGCTCCAAGGGCGAGCTCCTGGAGGGCATCCTCGGCAGGCGCGACGTCATCGCCGACTCGGACCAGGGACGGAGCTTCCGGGCCTTCTGGGACTTCCTCATGTCGGCCGACAGGCAGGAGGCCCTAGGCGCGATGCTCGACACCGTTTTCGGGCTTCCGGCGGTGCTCGCCCTCAAGCCGGAGGGCAAGCTCAGGCGCGTCCACTTCGACTGGATGGAGGCCGGCGAGCGCACGCAGCGCACGGTGGCCCTGCTCTCGCGGCAGCTGCGCCGCTTCCTCGACGACCAGGTGTGGATGGAGAACCGCCGCATCATGGGAATCATCCGCTCCATAGAGGCGAAGGCTCTCGAACTGCGCGACGAGCCGCCCGCCGGCTCGGTGACCCGGCTCGCCTCGGCCTCGGCGGATGTCGCCCTGGTCATGGAGCGGCCCCTGTTCTCGCCGCCGGCGAGGCCTCGCGTCGAGTCATCGGCGATCGAGGCGGGCGACGAGGACATCGACGCCACCGCGCTCTTCGACCAATGGGTGGTGGACCGCGAGGCCCTGCGCGAACGCATCGGGCGGGCCCTGGAGGAGCGGGACCAGGTGAGCCTCGCCGAGCTGGCGGAGACCCATCCCTTCGAGCGGGGTCTCGCGGAGCTCGTCGCCTATCTCGGCATCGCGAGCGAGGACCGCAACGCGGCATTCAGCGAGACCGAGCGCGACCTGCTCCGGTGGATCGATCTCGGGGGAACGAGGCGGGGGGCCGATGCTCCGCGGGTCGTCTTCATGAAAGAAGGGAAGAAACATGCAAGGTAGGGAAAGTTCCGAGCTGTCGCTGCCGGTCATCGCGCTCTTGAAGGGCGTGGTGCACCGCGAGGGCGACGAGGAGCTCTGGTACCGCCTGCTTGGGCTCCAGTCGGCCGTCCGCGACTACGTGGCGGTGCTGGGGCTCGAGCTGGTGCTCGACGAGGCCGAGGGCTTCGCGTGGCTCCGCTCGGCCGCGACCGCCGAAGGGGACGAGGCCCTGCCCCGGCTGATGACGCGCCGGCAGCTGCCCTACTGGCCGAGCCTCCTCCTCGCGCTCCTCCGAAAGAAGTTGGCCGAAACCGACAGCTCGGGCGAGGGCCAGCGGCTCGTGCTCTCGCGGGACGAGCTCGTGGACCTCGTCAAGGTCTTTCTCCCGCGGAGCACGAACGAGGCGAAGATGGTCGACCAGGTCCTCTCCGCCGCGAACCGGATCGAGGAGCTGGGCTTCATCCGCCGCCTCAAGAACCAGGAACAGCTCTTCGAGGTGCGGCGGGTGCTCAAGGCCTTCGTCGACGCCCAGTGGCTCGCTGACTTCGACGCGCGGCTCGACACCTATCGAGGAGGCCCGGCGGGCGGCGTGGCCGCCGAGGAGGAGGCCGCGAAGGACTCCGACGAAGGCCCGGGCGGCCGCGAAGCCGGGGACGGCGCCGCATGAGCGACGGCCTGCTCGACTTCGCGGGCGACGACGAGAAGACCGGCTTCAGGCTTGACCGCCTGGAGATCCTCAACTGGGGCACCTTCGACCGCCGCGTCTGGACGCTCGAGGCCAAGGGCGCGAACACGCTGCTCACCGGCGACATCGGCTCGGGCAAGTCGACGTTGGTCGACGCCGTGAGCACCCTGCTCGTGCCGCCGCAGCGCCTGGCCTACAACAAGGCGGCCGGGGCGGGCGCGAAGGAACGCAGCCTGCGCTCCTACGTCCTCGGCCATTTCAAGTCGGAGCGCGGGGACTCGGAGGTCGCCTCGAAGGCGGTGGCCCTCCGCGGCCAGAATTCCTATTCCGTCGTGCTCGGATCGTTCCACAACGAGGGCTTCGGCCAGGTCTGCGTCCTGGCGCAGGTCTTCTGGCTCAAGGACCAGCTGGGCCAGCCGGCGCGCTTCTACGTCCTCGGCGGGCGCGAGCTCGGCATCGCCTCGGACTTCTCGGACTTCGGCCCGGACATCGGCGAGCTGCGCAAGCGGCTCAGGCAGACCGAGGGCGTCGAGCTGTTCGACACCTTCCAGGCCTATGCCGCGGCCTTCCGGCGCGTCTTCGGCATCGACAACGAGCAGGCCCTGGAGCTCTTCAACCAGACGGTCTCGATGAAGTCAGTGGGCAATCTCACCGACTTCGTGCGCGAGCACATGCTCGAGCCCTTCGAGGGAGAGGCGCGGATCGGGGCCCTGATCCATCACTTCGACGATCTCGACCGCGCCCACGCCGCCGTCCTCAAGGCCAAGGCCCAGCTGGAGGCCCTCGGCCCCATCGTCGAGGACTGCTCGGCCTTCGACGCCCAATCCCGGGAGCGCGAGCGGCTTCGCCTCGCGCGCGAGGCCCTGGCCCCCTGGTTCGCGCAACGCAAGCTCGAGCTGCTCGACAAGCGCATCGTCAAGCTCGAGGCCGAGCTCGAGCGCGTCTCGGCGCGCATCGCCTCGGGCGAGGAGTCGCTCGCGCGAGCGCGCGCCGACCGCGACGAGGTGAAGGAAGCCATAGCCGCCAACGGCGGCGACCGCCTCGCGCGCCTGGCCGCTGAAATAAAGTCCGCCGCCGAGGAGCGCGACCGCCGCCGCGCCCGGCTGGAGCGCTACGCCGGCCCGGCGGAGGAGCTCGGGCTTCCCCTGCCCAAGGACTCCGACGATTTCGCGCGCAATCGCTCCGCTCTCGCGGCCGTCGCCGAGGAGCTGGCCTCCGCGGAGGCCGGGCTGCAGAACGACCGCACCGAACGCGAGGTCGCCTTCCGCGACGCCCGGATCCGGCGCGACGACGTCGCGCGCGAGCTCGACTCGCTCCGCGCGAGGCGCAACAACATTCCCGAGGCGCAGATCGCGATCAGGGCCCTGCTCTGCGAGGCCCTCGACCTTCCCGCCTCCCGGGTGCCCTTCGCCGGCGAGCTCATCCGCGTCCGCGAGAGCGAGGCCCGCTGGGAGGGCGCCGCCGAGCGCGTCCTGCACAACTTCGCTCTGTCGCTCATCGTGCCCGACGAATACTACCCGCAGGTGTCCTCCTGGGTCGACGGCAACCGCCTCCGCGGCCGCCTCGTCTATTTCCGCGCGCGCTCGGGCGAGCCGGGGCCGCTCCCCGAGGCCCATCCCGACTCGCTCGCGCGCAAGCTCGAGGTGAGGCGCGGCGACGCGCTGGAGGATTGGCTCTCCCGCGAGCTTCTGCGCCGCTTCGACTACGCCTGCTGCGACACGCTCGAGCAGTTCAGGCGCGAGCGCCAGGCCATCACGCGCCAGGGCCAGATCAAGGGCTCGGGCGACCGCCACGAAAAGGACGACCGCACGCGGCTGGACGACCGCTCCCGCTACGTGCTCGGCTGGACCAACGAGGCCAAGATCAAGGCGCTGGAGCTCTCGGTCCGCTCGCTCGAGCAGGAGATAGCCGAAATCGGGGCCGCGATAGGCGAAATCCAGCGGCGCCAGGCGGAGATCGGCGAGCGGCTCAGGGCGGCGGGCCGGCTCGGCGACGTCACCGAATGGCGCGACCTCGACTGGGGCTCCGAGAGCCTGCGCGTCGCCGCCCTCGAGGCGGAGCGGGCCAGGCTCGAGTCCTCGGCCGACCGTCTCAAGG
The DNA here is from genome assembly GCA_035530095.1 of Rectinemataceae bacterium. Taxonomy (GTDB): domain Bacteria; phylum Spirochaetota; class Spirochaetia; order Treponematales; family Rectinemataceae; genus JAJXZP01. Next base: position 37,822 of record DATKVK010000019.1, read on the forward strand.
CCCTCGCGGCGCGCCTGGCGGAGGTCGAGGCGGAGATCGGAGCCGCCGAGGGTCGCCTGGAGGAAGCGCGAAAGGAGCACACGACGGCCGAGGTCAAGCGCGCGCAGGCATTGGAAGCGCGATCGGCCGCCGGGGAGATAGCCGCCCGCGAAAGCGAGGAGCGCGAGGCTTCCTACGCCTGCCTCGAAGACCTCGCGGCCCAGGCGAGCGTCCTCGACAACCTGAGCGTCGAGAGCTGCGAAAACCGCGAAAGCGAGCTGCGCGCGGAGCTCCAGGCGCTCCTCGACGCCGCAGACAAGCGGGTGACGCGGCTCCGCGACAGGATCGTGGGAGCGATGCAGGACTACCGGAACGCCTGGCCCCTGGAGACCCGCGAGATCGACGCGAGCATCGAGGCCGCGGGGGCCTGGCAAGCCATGCTCGAAGAACTGCGCGCCGACGACCTGCCGCGCTTCGAGCGCAGCTTCAAGGAGCTCCTGAACGAGAACACCATCCGCGAGGTGGCCAATTTCCAGTCGCAGCTGGGCCGCGAGCGCCAGCTCATCCGCGAGCGCATCGAGCACATCAACAAGTCCCTCACCCAGATCGACTACAATCCCGGCAGGTACATAGTCCTCGAGCTGAGGCCCAGTCCCGACGGCGAGATCCAGGACTTCATCGCCGACCTGCGCGCCTGCACGGAGGGGAGCCTCACCGGCTCGGGCGAAGAGCAGTATTCCGAGGCGAAGTTCCTCCAGGTGAAGCGCATCATCGAGCGCTTCCGCGGACGCGAGGGCATGAGCGAGGCCGACCGCAGGTGGACGGCCAAGGTGAGCGACGTCCGCCAGTACTTCGTCTTCTCGGCCTCGGAGCGCTGGAAAGAGGACGGCACCGAATACGAGCACTACACCGACTCGGGCGGCAAGTCGGGAGGACAGAAGGAGAAGCTCGCCTACACGGTGCTCGCGGCGAGCCTGGCGTACCAGTTCGGCCTCGAATGGGGCGCCGTGAAGTCGCGGAGCTTCCGCTTCGTCATGATCGACGAGGCCTTCGGCCGCGGCTCCGACGAGTCGACGCGCTACGGCCTCGAACTCTTCAAGCGGATGAATCTCCAGCTCCTCGTCATCACGCCCCTGCAGAAGATCCACATCATCGAGCCCTACGTGGCCTCGGTCGGCTTCGTGTACAACGAGGAAGGCCGCGACTCGAAGCTGCGCAATCTCGCCATCGGCGAGTACCGCGCCGAGCGCGACCGGCGCGCCGCGGAGCCGCGTTGAGCGGCGCTTCGGGCACCGGAGGCGACCGCGACGGCCGCGGCTCCGGACGCCGGATCGCCGGAGCTGCGGATCGGGAATGGACGGACCCGACCGACCTCCGCGCGCGGCTGCGCAAGGACTGGGACTCGGGCCGCCTGCCGGCGGCTCTGCTGGCCGGAGCCCCGGCAACGGCACCGGAAGGCGCCGCCTCGGGCGGAGCCCCGCTCGGCGAGGACGAAATCCCCGCCGGGACGGCAGCCGGGACGCAGGGAGCGGCCGGCACGATGACGACGGCTCCGACGGCCGAGATGGCGACCGCCGCGGCCGAGGTGACCGTAGCGGCCGAGGTGACCGCCGCGGCTGCGGCTGCGTACTTCCCGCTCCGCATCCCGCTCAAGGGGCCGAGTTCGGCCGAGCTGGGCGAGCGCTTCGAGGAGTCGCGCGCCTGGATCGCCCGACTCGCCGCGGGCGAGTCGAGGCCGGGCTACCGCCTCGAATGGCGCGATGTGCGGCACCAGCAGCTCGGCCGGAACGCGGTCCCGACGGCGGCGGTCTTCGAGGAGCCGGGCGACGCCCTAGCCTTCGCGGGAAAACAGCGCGAAGGCCTCCGACTCGTCAGGCTCGCCGCGATGATCGAAGCAACCTTTCCCTCACTGCGGCCCTGGATACTCCGCCGCCCCCTCGCGGTGCTGGAGCGCGAAGAGGACTGGCCGGCATTGCTCGGTACGCTCGCCTGGTTCCGCTCCCATCCGCGCTCGGGCCGCTTCGCGCGGCAGATCGACGCGCCGGGCGTCCACAGCAAATTCGTCGAGGCCCGCCGCGGGCTCCTGGGCGAACTCCTCGACCTCGTCCTGGCCCCGGAGGCGATCGAGAGCGAGGCCGCGGGGACGGCGGGCTTCAACCGCCGCTACGGCCTGCGCGACAAGCCTCAGCTCCTGCGCTTCCGGAGCCTCGACCCCGGCCTGCGATTCGGCCTGGCGATCGTCGACGCGAGCGCCGCCCCTCCCCTCGCCCAGCTCTCCCAGCTCTCCCAGCTCTCCCTCGCCGCCGAGGACTTCGCGCGGCTCTTCTCCGCGGACGATCGGCTCCCCTTCGAGGAAGTCTTCGTCACCGAGAACGAAATCAACTTCCTGGCTTTCCCCGAGCGCCGGGCGAGCATGATCCTCTTCGGCTCGGGCTACGGTTTCGGCTATCTCGCCGAGGCCGCCTGGCTCCGCCGCGTCCGGCTGCGTTACTGGGGCGATCTCGACACCCACGGCTTCGCCATCCTCGACCAGTTCCGCTCGATCTTTCCCGAGGCCGAATCCTTCCTCATGGACCGCGCGACCCTGCTTGAGCACCGCGACCTGTGGACCAGGGAGAGCTCGCCCACAGCCGCGGAGCTGACTAGGCTCGTCGGCGAGGAGCGCGAGGTCTACGACGATCTTCGGCGGGACCGCCTCGCGCCCGTCCTCCGCCTGGAGCAGGAGCGCATCGGCTTCGCCTGGCTGGAGGCCGCGCTCGCCGGCGGACGGAACCTCGGCTAGGAAGGCGGCAGGAAAGCTCGGGCCCTCGCGCGGCACTCGGCGTGCAGCCGATCGCGCTCCATCCGCCGCTCGGCCTCGAGGCGCCCTACACTTCCCCTTCGGAACTCGCCTCGCCCTCGGTCGTGCCCGCCAGCAGGGCCGCTTCTTTCGCCTTTTCCGCCGCCCTGGCCTTGGCCTCCTCGGCGCGAAGCTTCCGGTTGTACATGAAAATCACGAGCGCGCCTATGATCGCGCCGTTCGACACATCGGACGCCACCTTGGGCGGGACCCGGACGCCCAGAAGCCCGAGGACCGCCATGGCGATGAGCGCGAATCCGAGCACGGCCAGCAGGATCATGAGATGCCGGGACTTCAGCTTGAAATGAACATCGAACTTCATCGCCACACTCCTTGGGGGTGTTGCCATCATCGCCGCTTCGGGCCCCTCATGTCCAGAACCCCCGGGTAGCGTTACGAAGAGTGTTGAAAGCTTAGGAGGCCCCCCGCCCAGGGCGGCACAAGCCGGGGCGGGGCGCAATCGGCCGTGCCGTCAACACGCTCCGGAACACTGACGGGAAAGCCCGTGGTATACTGGGCGGAACCATGATGCACCTGAAACTCAAGCGAGTCTATGACGAAGCGGAGAGCGCCGACGGAGCGCGCTTCCTCGTCGAGCGGCTCTGGCCGCGCGGAATCAGCAAGGAGCGGGCCCGCCTGGACCTTTGGCTCAAGGACGCATCGCCGAGCCCCGAGCTCCGCGCCTGGTATGCCCACGATACGGCGAAATGGGAGGAATTCAGGCGCCGCTATCTCGCGGAGCTGGCCGCGAAGCGCCAGGATCTCGACCCCATCAGGGCGGCGGCGCGCGCAGGGACGGTCACCCTCGTGTTCGCGACCCGCGACGCCGAGCGTTCAAGCGCGCTCGTGCTCAAGGAATTCCTCGAGGGCGAGGAGGAGGACCGACCGCGAGATTGACCGGCACGGGCGGGTGGACTAGTCTTTACATCGAGCGGGACGACGTCCGCGCGGGGCTTCATGCCGGAGATCTCGGCCGGCGCACGGCCAGGAGGGGAGATATGAGAAGAGGTCTTTCGACGACGACCCGGCTCATGCTCTTCGTCTCGATCCTGTTTCTCGCGATCATGGGCGGCGTATCTCTCCTCATCTTCCTCGGCTATCGGAGCACCCTCGACGAACAGCTCCGCCAGTCCGCGGCCGTCAACGGGCGGCTCCTTCGCCAGGAAATCGTCTCGTGGATCGCCCCTAAATACGGCTATCTCTTCGGCCAGCGGGCGATCGTCGCCGAGCTCTACCCGGACGAGGGCCGGATCCGCGGCAGCTTCCAGGGCATCTATCGCGCCGACCCGGATCTCCTCGAAATGTACTTCGGCGACATGCTGCCCCTCGCGCGCAAGGGCATGATGATTCTCTCCTCCGATACGAAGTTGCCGGCGGGCTACGACCAGACGGGGCGCGGCTGGTTCAAGTCCGCGCTCGCGAGCGGGGGCATCGTCGTCACGGAGCCCTATGTGGATGCGGGCACGGGCAAGCTGGTCTTCTCGCTCGCTCTCAAGGTCCTCAGAGGCGAAACGCCGATCGGCGTCGCGGGGATCGACATCGAGGCCTCGAAGATTTCCGCGCTCGTCAAGGCGCAGAAGCTGTCGGCCGGCGGCTCGACCTACCTCGTCGGCTCCGACGGCGTCTTCTACACGCACGACGATTCGGCTAAGGTGCTCAAGGCCAACGCCTTCGCGGACGGGATCTTCGCCTCGGTCAAGGATCGAGTGCTAGCTGGCGATTCCAGCTTCGGAATCCTGCGGTCGCAGGGCAAGTACTTCGCCTCCATGAAGGTCCCGGAGCTCGGGGGGATTCTCCTCACCTCCGGCCCCCTCTCCGACATCTACGGCCCGCTCTACTCCTTCGTGGGACGGCTCCTTCTCTTCATCGCCGCCGGCATCGTCATCGCCGTCGTGGCGCTCGGCTTCATCGCGCGCAGCTTCGCGCGGCCGATCATCGGGCTGACCGAACTTTCCAAGCGCATGGCCGGAGGCGAGCTCGATCTCGCCCTGGGCGGGAAGATGCTCTCGCGCGGGGACGAGATCGGCGAGCTGGCCTCCGCCTTTTCGACCATGATCGCCAAGGTCTCGGAGGTCGTGCGCGAGGTCAAGAACTCGGTCGAGATTCTCCTGTCAGGGAGCTCGAACCTGAGCCAGGCCGCGGTTTCCATGTCGCAGGGCGCCTCGGAGCAGGCGGCGAGCACCGAGCAAGTCTCGGCCTCGCTGGAGGAGATGAGCGGCAACATCCGGAACAATGCCGACAACGCGCACCAGACCGAGCGCATCTCGCTGAAGGCCGCCAAGGACACCGACGAGGGATCGACGGCCGTGTTCGAGACGGTCAAGGCGATGAAGGAGATATCCTCGCGGATACTCATCATCGAGGAGATAGCCCGCCAGACCAATCTCCTGGCTCTCAACGCCGCGATCGAGGCCGCCCGCGCCGGCGAGGCGGGCAAGGGCTTCGCCGTCGTGGCGAGCGAGGTGCGCAAGCTCGCCGAGCGCTCCCAGAAGGCGGCGACCGAGATCGGAGAACTCTCCGTCAGGAGCGTCGGCGTCGCCGAGAAGGCGGGAGCCATGCTCGGCCGGATCGTGCCCGATATCCGGAAGACCGCCCAGCTCGTGCAGGAAATAGCCGCGGCGAGCAACGAGCAGAGCACGGGAGCCGAGCAGATAACGACGGCCATCACCCAGCTCGACAAGGTAGTGCAGGCCAACGCCGCCTCGAGCGAAGAGATAGCCGGCATGACGGAGCAGATAGCGCAGCTCGCGGGCAAGCTCTCCTCCCGCATCGCCTTCTTCCGTTCGGGAGATGCGGGGAGGGACCTGCGGGCGAGTCGGCCAGCCGCCGGGCCGAAGGCCGCCGCCTCCGCGCGGACCCAGACCGGCATCGCCCTGAAGCAAGAGGCGAAGGACGAAGGCTTCGAAGAATTCTGACGCTCCCGGCTCTGCTACGCTTTATCCGGAGGCCTGGCAGCCAAGGCTGAAGCGGCGGCGATCCACTTTCCCCTCCTTCCCCGAGCGCCATGCTCGCCGCGGACCGGCGCGCGCATTCCATCGCCGGGGAATCCGGAAAGAGGACAGACGAAGTGCGTTAAGGCTATATCTATATCGCATTGACCGCACTGCTCCTCAGTTCGATGGAGGCGGCGCTCAAGTCTTCGGCTATTTCGCGCTCCCGGGCTTCATCTGCGTGGTCGTGAGCATGACGCTCTATCAGAGGGCCATAGGGCTCATCCGCTGGCGGGTCTCGGCCTCTCGAACCCGCCCGTATTCTCTTCGCGAGCCTCCGCGTCACCGGCTCGGCTATTCCTTCTACTTCCTCGCGATCGAGGAGACCTCGGTCTCTCTGGCGGCCATCGTCTTCTATGCCAAGCCCGCCCTCGCGCCCCTGCTCGCCCTCCTCGTTCTGGGCGAGTCTCGCGGCGGGGCTAGGCTTGAGCCATGAGCGATTCGAAGCCGCAGGGCGGCGGGAGGCACCGCACCTACGCCGACTACCGCCGCTGGCCCGAGGGAGGGCGCTGGGAACTCGCAGGCGGCGTCGCCTACGCGACGAGCCCGGATCCGCGAGGCCCGTCCGCCGCGCCCGGCGGTTTGCACGGTCGGCAGGGGACAAGCATAGACACGCAGGCCTGAGACGGCTCGATATCCGCTCTTCCGCGCTTGACAGTGCCCAGGCCGAAGGCTAGCCTCTTTCTTGCGTCGGATTCCGGCGAAAGGGTCCTTCCCGGACTTGGGACCAGTCAACGCCACCGCGCGAGAGGTGTACAGGATGAAACTTACGACCATGGCAGCATTCCTGGCGGCGGCGGTGAGTACGCTCGCCCTCATGCCCGCGTCGGCGCAGACCGCCGACAAGGTCACACTGACCATCTTCGGGGCGGGCACTCTGGCCGCTCCGTTCAAGAAGATCGACGCAGCCTTCATGAAGCTGCATCCGAACGTGACCATCCAGGCCCAGTTCGGCGGCAGCGTCAAGATGGTCAAGCAGGTGAGCGAGCTGGGGCAGATCGCGGACGTGGTCGCGGTGGCCGATTACCGCGTCATCCCGAAGTTCCTCTTCGGCGGAGCGGACAAGAAGGCCTACGCCGACTGGTACGCCGGCTTCGTCACCAATGCCGTGACCTTCGTGTATACGCCGCAGAGCAAGTACGCCTCCGAAATCAATTCGAAGAACTGGTACGAGATACTCTCCCGCCCCGGCGTCCAGATCGGCCGCTCCAATCCCGACACCGACCCCTCCGGCTATCAGACCGTGCAGGCTCTGGAACTCGCCGAGAAATACTACAAACAGCCCGGCCTCATGGACGCGATTCTCGCCAACGCGCCCAGGACCAACATGCGCGACACGGAGACCGAGCTCATCGCAGCCCTCGAGTCGGGACAGATAGACTACCTGGCGATCTACCTCTCCGACGCGCGACAGCACCACTTCAAGTACCTCGATCTTCCGCCCCAGATAGATCTGAGCGACGCGCGCTACGCCGCGGACTACGCCCAGACCGCCGTGAAGACGGCCAACGGCATCGTGACCGGCGTCCCCACCGTCTACGCGGTGACGGTGCCGACTAACGCGGCCCACCCGGAATGGGCGCTCAAGTTCGTCGAGTTCCTGCTCGGCGAGGAGGGCCGCGAGGCGATGGCCGCCTCGGGCTTCGGCACCGTCTCTCCGGCCTTGGCGAACGACATGGGCAAGCTGCCCGCCGATCTCAAGAGCCTCGCGACGGCCTGGCCGGCCAAGTAGCTTAGGCGCATGCGGGACAACGATCCGCCGCGCTCCCGGGGACTGCGCTTCATCTTCTCGGCGGCCGGCGGCCTGCTACTCGCCTTTCTCCTCGTCCCGCTCGTGCGCATGTACGCGGCCCAGACGCCCGCGGGCCTGGCCAAGGTCGCCGCGTTGCCCGACATCAGGGCCGCGATAGCTTTGAGTCTGGAAGCCGCCTTCCTGACCGCCGCCATCGCGGCCCTGCTCGGCATTCCGCTGGCCTACATGCTCTCCCGCTCGCGCTTCCCCGGGAAGGGGATCGTGGAGGCCCTCGTGGACCTGCCGCTCGCGATCCCGCACACGGTCGTGGGCATCGCCCTCCTCTTCGTCTTCGGGCGCAAGGGGCTCGTGGGCGGGCCCGCCGGGCTCCTGGGCATCACGTTCTGGGGCTCGACCGCGGGCATCGTCATCTGCATGCTCTTCGTCAGCGTGCCGTACACCGTGCAATCCGCGAGGACCGGCTTCGAGAGCGTCGATCCGAACATGGAGAAGGCCGCCCGCATGCTGGGCGCGGGCCCCTGGAGCGTCTTCGGCCGCGTCAGCCT
>DATKVK010000020.1:0-4498 GCA_035530095.1 Rectinemataceae bacterium
CCGCGAGGCCAGGAACTCGCGGATAGTCTCCACCACGAGGGCGTGGTCCTCCTCCTGGGGGAGGCCCGACACCGTGACCGTGCCCACCGGACCCGTGCCCTTCAGGGTGAGGGGAAAGGCCCCGCCGTGGGAGGCGTAGTCCACCGAACTCAGGTAATGCTTCGCCTCCATGGTGGTGCCGTCCTTCGCGAGGGCCCTGCCCACCGCGAAGGAGCTCCGCCCGAAGCGGGCGACCACGCGGTTCTTGCGGATCACCCACTGGTCGTTGTCGGCGCTGGTGCCGGAGAAGGCGTAGTGGAAGAGCTGCTGCGCTCCGCGGCAGATGTCGATGGTGATGGCCAGGCCGCGCGAGCGCGCCTTCTCGACCAGGGCCGAGCCCAGGCTCCAGGCATCGTCGTTGGAGAAACTGTCGAATTGAAGCTCGCGCTCCTGCGCTTCGATGGTCGCGAGAAGCTTGTCGTAGTCGGTCGTGCTCATCATGTCTCCTTTGGGTTCGAGATTCCAGAATACCCGATGCCTCGATTATAACGAATAGCCCCGGCGACGCGCATTCCGGGCGGGCTAGAATCTTTTCCCCGCGGCGCCTATGATAGTCCATCCTTCCTCGTACAGAAATCCGGGAAACACCAGAGCATGACAGTCAAAGACTCGGCCAACCAAGGCATCAGGAATATCGCCATCATCGCCCACGTCGACCACGGCAAGACCACCCTGGTCGACGCCATGTTCCGCCAGAGCGGCGTCTTCCGGGAGGGCCAGGAAACCCGGGAGCGCCTCATGGACAGCATGGACCTGGAACGGGAGCGCGGCATCACCATCGCCGCCAAGAACTGCTCGGTCATCTGGAAGGGCGTCAAGATCAACATCCTCGACACGCCCGGGCACGCCGACTTCGGCGGCGAGGTGGAGCGCGCCCTCTCCATGGTCGACGGAGCCATTCTCCTCGTGGACGCCTCGGAGGGGCCCCTGCCCCAGACGAGGTTCGTCCTCAACAAGGCCCTCGAGGGCGGCCTGTCCATCGTCGTCGTCGTCAACAAGATCGACCGGCCCGACGCCCGGCCCGACGAGGTCCTGAGCGAGATCATCGGCCTCTTCATCGACCTCGGGGCCACCGAGGAGCAGCTCGACTTCCCCGTGGTCTACGCCATAGGCCGCGCGGGCATCGCCCAGGCGAGCGTGGAGGAGGAGGGCGAGAACCTCGACCTCCTGTTCGACACCATCGTGTCGCGCATCGCGCCGCCGGCCTATTCCTCGGCCGAGCCCTTCCAGATGCTCGTGTCCGACCTCTCCTACTCCGACTACTTCGGGCGCCAGGCCATAGGCAAGGTGATGAACGGCTCGGTCCGCTCCAAGGACAACCTCGTGTGCATAGGCGAGGAGGGCGCCCAGAAGCCGCTCAACGTGTCCAAGCTCCAGGCCTACGTCGGCCCGAGGCTCGTCGAAAGCGCCGGGGCGGAGCCGGGCGACATCGTCGTGCTGTCGGGCATCGACGATGTCCACATCGGCGACACCATCTGCACGAGCGAGAGCCCCAAGGCCCTCAAGCGGATCATCGTCGACGAGCCCACCATCTCGATGCGCTTCACGGTCAACACCTCCCCCATGTCGGGACGGGAGGGCAGCCAGGTCACCACGAGCAAGCTCCTCGAGCGCCTGAAGAAGGAGACGCTCAAGAACGTGTCCATCCAGGTGGAGGAGTCGGGCGTAGCCGGGCAGTACCGGGTCAAGGGCCGGGGCGAGTTCCAGCTCGTCATCCTCATCGAGATGCTCAGGCGCGAGGGCTTCGAGCTCTGCGTGGGCAGGCCCGAGGTGATCTACCGCCACGAGGGCGGCAAGAGGCTCGAGCCGATCGAGCACCTCTTCGTCGACTGCAACGAAGCCTTCGCCGGCATCGTCACCGAGCGGCTCTCGGGCCGCAAGGGCAGGATGCTCGCCTACCTCGCCCACTCGGGCGGCCGCGTCAGGCTCGAGTTCTCGGTGCCCTCGCGCGCCCTCATAGGCTACCGCGACCTCTTCCTCACCGACACGAAGGGCACGGGCATGCTCAACTCCTACCTCTCGGGCTACGAGGAGTACCGCGGCGACTTCATCGACCGCTTCACGGGCTCCCTGGTGTCCGACCGCAGCGGCACCGCCGTCACCTACGCGCTCTACCACATGGAGCCGCGCGGCCGGCTTTTCATCGTGCCGGGAGATCCCGTCTACGAGGGCATGGTCGTCGGCGAGCACAACCTCGACACCGACCTCAACGTCAATCCGTCCAAGCCCAAGAAGCTCTCGAACATGCGCTCGGTGCTCAAGGACGAGGCCCTGACCCTCACGCCCATCCAGGCCATGACCCTCGAGCGGGCCATCCAGTTCATCCGCGACGACGAGATGGTCGAGGTGACGCCGCTTTCCATACGGATCAGGAAGAGCATTCTCGCCGTGCAGGACCGCAAGGCCGCCCACCGGGAAGCCGCCTCCTAGCGGTAGTCTATGGCGACGACCGTCAGGGCCAGTTCGCCCTCCGGGAGCTTGACGAGGGCGAGTTCTCCGACTCGCTTGCCGATGAGGGCGCGCGCCACGGGCGAGGGCCAGCCCAGGAGGCCGCGGCCGGGGTCGGCCTCGTCCACGCCGACGATCCTGTAATCCGTCTCCACGCCCCGCGGATCGCGGACGCGGACGGCCGCGCCGAACTTGACCCTGTCCCTGCCCTCCGGCGGGGGGAGGGGGACGAGCTCGGCCAGTCCGGCCATCGCGTCGAGGTAGGCTATGCGGCGGTCGATCTCGCCCAGGCGCTTGCGGATGGCCGCTATATCGTCGGGGTCGGCGGTCTTCCCCGCGGCAGTCGCGGCGGCCAGCTCGGCCTGGAGCCGGGGCCGCTCCTCCGCCGTGAGCTCGTGGAGCTCGCGGCTCAGCGCCTCGGCCCCTTGGGCCGTGAGATAGTTCCGCGATCCGGGAGGGATGGGAATCTTGAGCTCGGGCGCCTCGGCCTCGTTCGAAGCCGAGGCATCCTCGTCCACGAAGGCCCGGCTCACGGCGGAACCCGGGACCCCGCGGGCTGCGGCACCGCTCGAAGCATGGAGAAGCCTCCGCTAGAGGGCCAGGCGGTAGATGGCCTCGGCCTCTTTCCTGCCCACCTTGATGAAGTTGCCCACGGTGGTCGTGCCCTTGTTCGTCAGCTTGTCGGCCATCTCGGGAATGCGCTCGGCCCCGATGCCCAGGCCCGAGAGCCGCACCTTGAGGCCGATGTACTGCCAGAATCCCTCGAGCCTCTCGATCCCGGTCAGGGCGGCGCGCTCCTGGTCCATGTAGGCGTTGTCCACGCCCCAGACCCGGGCCGCGATCTGGGCGAAGCGGGCGACGTCGTGCTTGTAGCTGTACTTCATCCAGGCGGGGAAAATCACCGCGAGCCCGGCGCCGTGCGCGATGTCGTAGGCGGCCGAGAGCTCGTGCTCGATGTCGTGCGAGCCCCAGTCGCCCACGCGGCCGGTGTTGAGCAGGTTGTTGTGCGCTATCGTGCCCGCCCACATGAGCTCGGCCCAGGCGTCGTAGTCGTCGCTCTTGGCGAGGACCCGAGGCGCCGCGTCGATCACCGTGCGCAGGGTGGCCTCGATCAGGCGGTCGGTGAGCTCCACCGGGCGGGAGTTGGTGAAGTAGCGCTCGAAGAGGTGGGACATGATGTCGGCCGCCCCGTTCGCGACCTGGGCCTTCGGCAGGGTGAAGGCCAGCTCGGGGTTGAGGGCCGAGAAGCGCGGATAGATGAGCTCGGAGTTGACCGCCCGCTTGTAGAGGCCCTCCTCCTTCGTGATGACGCAGCCCGTGCTCGCCTCGCTGCCCGCCGCGGGGATGGTGAGCACCGTACCGACGGGCAGGGCCTCCGCGGGAACGGCCGCGCCCGTGAAGAAGTCCCAGACATCGCCCGGGTAGGGCACGCCCATCGCTATGGCCTTGGCCGAGTCGATGGCGCTGCCGCCGCCTATGGCCAGGACGAGACCGACCTTCTCCTTGCGGCAGAGCTCGATGCCCTGGCGGACGAGGCTGAGCCGCGGGTTGGGCGCCACGCCGCCTAACTCGACGAATGAAACGCCCGCGGCCTTGAGCGAGGCGGCGACCCTGTCGAAGAGGCCCGACTTCTTCGCGCTGCCCCCGCCGTAGTGGATCAGCACCTTCGACGCAAAAGCCTTCGCCTCGGCCCCGACCTGAGTCTCGGCCCCCCGGCCGAAAATGATCTTGGTGGTGTTGTGGAAGACGAAATCGTCCATGCGGAAATCCTCCCTGTCCGGTTATGTTGTTCGGATCGCGCGGATCGGCGGCATGTTCGCCGGACGCCCGGCCGGCGCGAGCCGATATTCAGTATACTGATTTTCGGCTCCGCCAGGGGGCCTATTTCGCGACGAGGGGGAAGTCCTCCGGCCGGCGGATGCTCTCCAATTCCAGATCCACGTCCAGCTCGGGCCAGTAAAGATGGCCTTTCGCCGGCATCTCGACCGCGCAGACCGCGGCGATCGTGGCG
>DATKVK010000021.1:0-149497 GCA_035530095.1 Rectinemataceae bacterium
AAGCGCTGTGAAACCCAAGGAGAAGGAATTGTTCGATGAGGATGGAGTTTAGCCATGTCCAAGCTGCGACGACCGAACGGCGACGATCATCCCGAGGCGGCGCTGAAGCATCTCATCGATTCGCAGACCCTTCTCGACGGCCAAAGGCCTGATGGCGCAGCCTACTTGAGCGGCTATGTGGTAGAATGCGCGCTCAAGAGCATTTTGCTCTTGGAGGCGGTTATCACAGGAGGAACCGGCCCATCATGGTCGGGGGGCAAAGGGCACGATCTTAGCTCCCTCGAATCTGCCGTAGCAACTTTGGCAGTCACTGCGGGAGCCAAGACTGCTCGTTATGTAGGCTCCGCTTGTTCCTCCCTCGCGGGCTCGCCGATCTTGGCCTGGAATCCGGAACAGCGCTACCGGCCGGAGGGGATCGCTCAGGCCGATGCGGAAGCCTATCATACAATGGCACGGGATATTTATGCCGAGACCATCGCAGGCATGGTCTTGAATGGAGACCTGTAATGGCATACCTCCATTTCGACGAAGCCAAAAGGGCGCTTTCGGCTGTGGCCAAGGGTCGAGCATCCGACCCGGGAGTGGAGCGGCGTCTTTTCGTCGTCGACTTCATAGGTCGGATCAGGCTCGTCCAATGGGACACAGGAGCCAGTGACGATTCCTCGGTCAATGCGGCATTAGGTACTTCCTGCGGGCAGTGGTGGACGGAGCAGATTCTTCACGCGAAGACCCTCGACCCTGTGACGAGAAAGGTCTACGAGGATGCCTGGGGGAGCGCTCGAAGCGAGGACCGTGAAGAGCGAATTCGAATTCTCGACAGACACAGATCGAGGACCGGATGGTTTATGCCCGCAGAGGATCCGCCATGGTCGGCCCCGGGCGACGGGCCCGCGATTGTCGTTTTCTACTCGTTCAAGGGAGGGTTGGGGCGGAGTACCCTGGTCGCCTCGCACGCTATCCAGCGTGCCCGCGCAGGAGAGCGCGTATGCGTGCTGGACTTAGACCTCGATTCTCCCGGCATCGGGAAACTCTTATCAGCGGATACGGAGGGTAGAACTGCGCGATGGGGGATCGTTGACTACCTCATGGAGAATCCGGGGAGTGATGCACCTCTCGATGATTATTCCCATAGATGCGACCGGGTATCGGGAGGGGGGCAGATAACAGTCTTCCCTGCGGGGACCCTGGATGAGGCATACGTGGATAAGCTAGCTCGCGTCGATCTGGAAGAGGGCCCGGGAGCCGGCATGGCCGGCATCGAGCGTCTTATAGCCCGTATCCACGAGGAACTGAAACCCTCCTGGATCCTCATCGATGCCCGCACAGGAATTTCCGAACTGGGAGGACGGCTTCTGTCCGGTCTCGCGCATACTCATGTTCTGCTGGGGACAAACCATGCCCAGAGTTGGGAAGGCTTGGTCAACATTCTCAATCGGCTCGGCAAGGAGCGCCTCCTCGTCGGAAAGGCCCAAGGCGATACCATCCTTGTCCATGCCATGGTGCCGATGGGAGAAGCCGGGAAAATCGCTCGCATTCGCTTCTCGGCGCGGGCCGAGACGGAATACGATGCTCGCTATTATCTCGCTGAGGATGACGGGACGGCTTGGAGCATGGACGACAAGGCCCTCGGCGATGCGCCCCATGTCTCCGTCGCGATCGAATACTCACCAGGCCTCGCGGACTACGGCGATATCGCCGATGTCGCGGGGTCCATCACGAGCGGCCCATACGAGGAATTCTCGACACTTCTCGCCAATCGATTTATCCGGGAGAGCGAGGAATGAGCGGCCTTAACGCGGAGGATCGGCGATCGTATCTCCAGGCGATACAGAGGCTCGGCGACGCAGGACGGGCCGAGGGTGCCCCACAGCAGGAACTCGCTCGCGGCTTTTATCCCGTGGCCGAGCATCTGCGCATGCTTGATCCAGATGTCGTCTTGATCGTTGGCCCGCGAGGTTCCGGAAAGACGCAAATTGCGCGCGTCCTGACGGAATCCAAGCTCTACGAGTCCGTTTCGAAGTACGCTCCAGCGGTCCGCTTGCCCACGGGAAAGGCTGAATGGATCAAGGCATTCCCGATGGAACGCGAAGGTTTCGATCTCATCGGTTTTCGGTCCTTTGTCAATTCCACTAAAGGCGATCCTAAAGCCCTACAGGAGTTTTGGTTCGCGTATCTTGTACGAATTCTGAGCAGCTTGCTCGATGCGAAGGACCGCAAAAGCATCGCGCCATTACTTTCAGCGGCGTCTTCTGACCCTGTCTCTATTCACAAGGCTTTCATTGCGCTAGGTACGGTTCCGGTGGCTGTTCTCGACCGTCTGGACGAACAACTCGAGCAAAAGAATACCTTTTTCTTTGTTACCTACGACGAGCTCGATACCCTAGGAGGAGCAGGAGCTGATTGGGCTCTGGTCGACGCCGGTGTCGGTGGGCTCATGAGCCTATGGGCAAACTACACCCGGCGCTGGCGGCATATCCGAGCCAAGCTCTTTGTCCGTACAGACCTCTATGAAAGGAATCTTCATAGTGGAGAAGCTGATCTTGCGAAGCTCGCGGCTGGTCGAATCGAGCTGGCCTGGAGCGATCGTGATCTCTATGGTCTGCTTCTCAAGCGTCTAAGTAATGGAGATACCAAGCTCGGCGAGTACATCCGAGGGATAAGGAAAACCACGTGGAACGAAGATCCTGTACTCGGGTTCGTCCCGCAACTCTACACCTCACAGGACGCGCGGCCTATCGTTGAGCGCCTGATCGGCGTCTATATGGGCGCGAATGCAAAAAAAGGATTAGTGTTTAGATGGCTGCTCGATCATGTTCGCGATGGTCGAGGTCGGGCCTACCCACGTCCCTTCGTCCGATTGATCGAAGAAGCGGCGCGCCTGGAGCTTAAGGATATCAGCGCCGGTACAAAGCAGAAGTTGCTTGAGCCGTCCTCGATTCGACAGTCTCTGGATTCCGTATCGATAGAACACGTAGCCCAATCCTACAGCGAGTGGCCCTGGCTTAACAACGTCGTGGATCTATTAAAACAGAATCCACTTGTGCCCTATGGTGAAAAAGATATTGTCAAGTTGCTCAAAGGACTCGCCGTCGGGACATCGGCCATGAGTCCCCCATTCGCTGGACAAGAGCTGATTGATTATCTGCTCGAACTCGGAATCTTCCGACGAAGGCCTGACAATCGGATGGATGTCCCCGACCTTTTCCTTGCCGGATTGGGGCTTAAGCGGAAGGGTGGAGTCGTTAAGGGGTGATGGAGTGTTACGTAAACAGTGGTTGCTTTTAGCAATATCACGATAGCACGATTGAATTAGCAGTTTGGGCATCACTGATTTCTAAACGATCGGACCGGGGAGGATATATGACGAGGGATGACGGGACAACGAAATCGCTCATACTCCCTGCGGGCGCTATCTTTCACCGCTGTGCGCTCCAGGTCAATCCTCACCACTATGGTGCCACATTCCGTGGAACACCCGCTCCAGGTGATGCCTCGGCACATGCGCAAGCTATTATCGACAAGGCTGCTTCACTCGGTGTGTCGGTACTCGCCATCACGGACCACAATGACGTGAGTGGCGTGCCAGCGTTCCGAGCTGCGGCAGAAAACCGCGGCATACATATCTTCCCAGGCTTCGAGTTGGCATCAAGTGAAGGCGTTCACGTCCTCTGTATCTATCCACCCAACAATAGCCAGGATCAACTCGGCCGATACCTTGGCGAGTTCGGCATCACGAATACGACTCCATCATCGGATCTATCAACTATGGGATTTGTGGATATTCTGGAAAAGGTGCGCAGCCAGGGCGGAGTGGCTATTGCAGCGCATGCGACGAGCGAACAGGGTGGGATGCTCAAAGTCTTGAAGGGACAAGCCCGGATTCATGCGTGGCGGAGCGAGTACCTACTCGCAATCCAGATTCCGGGCCCTGTCGACGACCTACCGCAGGATATGCGCCAAATCATTGAGAATAGGAACTCGGACTACCGTCGGACGCATGCCGCCGAAGAAGGGCTTGCGATCGCTGTCATCAATGCCAAGGATATAGTCGAGAGCGCGGACCTCGAGGACCGATCAGCCACCTGTTGGATCAAGATGTCCGAGGTAAGCATAGAAGGTTTTCGGCAGGCCTTCCTAGACCCAGGTTCACGTATCCGCCTCAATCCCAAGGAAGGCAATATTGAGCTCGAAGAACATGCCGAGCTTGTTTCGCTGAGCTGGGAGGGCGGATTTCTGGATGGTGCAGTTGTTCACTTCAATCCCAACCTCAACGTGCTGGTGGGCGGAAGGGGGACAGGCAAATCCACCATCGTTGAGAGTATCCGCGCCGTCCTGGCGCTTGAAGCTGTTGGTGAGGAAGCGCATAAGGTGCACGAGGGTATTGTTCGGAGCGTCTTACGTAATGGCACAAAAATCTCGCTTCTCGTTCGCGCTCACCGTCCGGCGGTTCGCGAGTTTCGAATCGAACGCACCATCCCCAATCCTCCGCTTGTCAAAGATGATCAAGGCGCGGTTTCGAATCTGTCACCTCAAGAGATTATCCCGCGTACTGAGGTGTTCGGCCAGCACGAAATTTCCGAGCTTACCAAGAGTCGCGAGAAGCTGACGCATCTACTCGATCGATTTGTGGAACGTGACGATTCGCTACTCCGCCGGAAAACTGACCTTCAGCGTGATCTGGAGAAAAGTCGTCGCAGCCTCATTGAAACACAGGTAGAGATCAAGCAAATTGAGGAGCGGCTCGCTTCTCTTCCGGGTCTCGAGGAGACGCTCGAGAGGTTCAAGGAAGCAGGGCTGGAGGAGCGCCTCAAGGAGCAGAGCCTGCTCGTACGCGAGGAGCACGTCCTCGCGTCAATTCCTGAGCGACTCGCTGCCTTCAGGGAATGCCTGGAAAGCTTAAAGCGTGAGGTCCCTATTGATCGCGCTTTTCTGTCTCCCAAGGCACTCGAGGATCTACCCGGGAAGGAAATCCTTGGGCACCTAAACGATGTCTTCATGTCGCTGGACAAGGATCTTATTGGCATCACCCGAGAACTAGAGGCCGCATTGCACCGCGCCGATGAAGGAGTCGCTGCTGTCCGCGTCGAGTGGGAGACACGCAAGGAAGAAGTTCAGACAGTCTATGAGAAGATCCTACGCGAACTCCAGAAATCACGCGTGGATGGGGAGGAGTTCATCCGCCTGCGGCGACAGATCGAGGAGTTGCGGCCCCTCCGCGAGCGTTATGTTCTGGTTCAACGCGTCGAAAAGGAGCAATCAGACCGACGTAGGAAGCTGCTCGCCGAGTGGGAGGACTTCAAGGCCGAGGCATACCGCCGCCTTGATCGCGCTGCCAAAAAGGTCAACCGGAATCTCCGTGACCGGGTTCAGGTGGAAGTGACCGCCGCAGGTGATCGCGAACCCTTGTTTCGAATCCTACGAGATGAAATTGGCGGTCGGTTGTCCGAAGCAGTGGAAACGTTACGTGGCGTGAGCGATCTATCTCTGACCAGTCTTGTCGAGGCCTGCCGCGTGAGTACAGACGCGGTGACAAAAGCCTTTGGAATAACGCCTGCACAGGCTGACCGCTTGGCAAAGGCCGAGCCCGAAGTGCTGATGCGCATCGAGGAGCTCGATCTACCCTCGACAACGACAATCCAATTGAACACCGCGCCGGCCGGAGACCCTCCTGCCTGGCAGTCTCTTGAAGAGCTTTCCACCGGCCAAAAAGCGACAGCCGTTCTTTTGCTGTTGCTTCTCGAATCAGATGCTCCGCTAATCGTGGATCAGCCGGAGGACGATCTCGATAACCGCTTCATTACTGAGGGCATTGTCCCTCGGATGAGGGAAGAGAAGCAACACCGCCAGTTCATTTTCTCCACACACAACGCCAATATACCGGTCTTGGGTGACGCAGAGTTAATCGTTGGTCTTTCCGCTTCCGGTGAGGCCGAGCATGGACAGGCGAGGATCGCTCCAGAACACATGGGTTCCATAGATGATCAGCCTGTACGCGAGTTGATGGAAGAAATTCTCGAGGGTGGCAAAGAGGCCTTCGAGCGACGGCGCCGAAAGTACGGCTTCTGAGGAAGGTGACATGAACCGAACCGAGCTGACGGAACTGATTGGTAACCGCGAGAACTCCGGCGTCGAGTTTAAGCGCGATGACATTGTACCGGAGAAACTAGGGAAGGAAATGGCAGCCTTGCTTAATCTTGAGGGTGGTCACATCCTGCTTGGGGTCGAGAAGGATGGAACAGTCTCGGGCCTTTCTCGAGAGCCGGAGAAGGCGGAAGAGTGGGTTATGGAGGTGGCACGAAGCCATGTTCGCCCGGGAACTATTCCATTCTGGGAAACGCTCGACTGGGGAGAGGGGAAAATCGTAGGGGTGATATCGCTCCCTGCGGACGCGCCGGACAAGCCATATAAAGCTAAACGCGGCTCGGCCTGGGTGACACAGATCCGGGTCGGTTCGACTTCGCGGGACGCAACCGATGAAGAAGAAGCCCGTCTGTACATGCAATCAGGACGACTGCAATACGACCGCAAACCTATTCCCGGCGCTACCTTCGATGATTTCGATCTACGACGCCTTATGAACTACTTCCGTGACATCCGCCGACAGGCATGTCCGGAAGCAGGCGATCGCGATGCTTGGATTCGGCTACTCGTCAATACCGAGCTAATGTATGAAGACAAAGAACGTACTATTCCAAGCGCAGCAGGCTTGATTCTCTTCGGCCAACGTCCGAACAGATACTTGCAACAAGCCGGGATAAGCGCTGTTGCGTATAGCGGAGCAGAAAAAGATTATGGTGCGAAGGCAAGAGCTATATTACAAGGACCAGTGGTTTCTTTATTTTCGACCGGTACAGCGGGGGACGCGCGATCGTATCCAACCGTACCACGGACTTTCTCGGAGAGTGGAGATGCTGTGGAGGCAGGCGTTATCGAACAGGCAATCGACTTCGTGCGCCGCAACATCGACATTCAGGCATGGATAGACGAAGGGGGACAGCGTAAAGAAAAGTGGGACTACCCGCTTGACGCAATACGCGAAGCAATCGTAAATGCTGTCGCTCATCGAGATTATTCGATCAGCGTGATTGACATCGAATTAACGCTGTACTCCGATCGTCTGGAAATCATTTCGCCCGGACGTCTTCCGAATACTGTAACCGTAGAAAAAATGCGCGCAGGTTATCGTGCTTCTCGCAACGAGCTAATAAAGGAAGTACTACGCGATTATCATTATATTGAGGCCACAGGTCTTGGAGTTCCGCGAAAGATTATCAGAGGTATGCATGCGCACAATGGAACCGAGCCTGAGTTGATCGAGGAAGATAGCCGATTCACCGTTCGGCTGTGGAGAGAACCAAAGCACCCATGACCCAGGAGATTACGAAATGGCACTGAGCAACTACGAGCGAGTCGGCAAGTCCCTGGAGCTGCTCAAGATAGGGCTCGCCCCCTTCGTCGAGCGGGAAGTCTATTCCAAGCTGCGCCCCGGCGACGCCAAGAACCTGATCGAGGATTTCGCCGACGGGGACCGGATGCTGGCGGGCAAGGACATGGTCGCCTGGGATGTGGCGGCCCTCCTCAACTTCATGTGGTTCAAGTGGAACGAGGTCTTCGGCCGCACGCTCGGCAACGCGGAGCGGAGTCTCGTCAGCGAGCTTCGCGAGCACCGGAACAAGTGGGCCCATCAGGCCGCCTTTTCGAGCGATGACACCTATCGGGCGCTGGACTCCGCAGGACGACTGCTTTCAGCGGTATCGGCTCCGGAACGGGAAGAGATCGATAGGATGAAAAACGAGCTCCTGCGTCTTCGCTACGACGAGCAGGTGCGGAACGAAAAGCGGAAAGGCACGAGCTCGACGATCGAGAGCGCGGTGACGGGCATGCTCAAGCCCTGGCGCGAAGTCGTGACGCCCCACCAGGATGTCGCGTCGGGCAAGTACCAGCAGGCCGAGTTCGCTGCCGACCTCTGGCAGGTCCATATCGGCGAAGGTTCCGACGAATACAGGCTGCCGGCCGAATTTTTCCGGCGTACCTATCTCACCGAGAGCCTCAAAGGGCTTCTGGTCGGAGCCATCAAGCGCCTCGGCGGCCAGGGCGGCGATCCGGTGGTCCAGCTCCAGACCAACTTCGGCGGCGGGAAGACCCACTCGATGCTCGCCCTCTACCATCTCTTCTCCGGTATCAAGCCGACCGAACTCATCGGCATTGAGGAGATCATGAAGGAGGCCGGCGCCCAGGCCCTTCCCACGGCGAACCGTGTCGTCCTGGTCGGCAATAGGATATCCCCGGGCAACCCGGTGACCAAGAGCGACGGCACGGTGGTGCGCACCCTCTGGGGCGAGCTCGCCTGGCAGCTGGGCGGCACGGATGCCTTCGCGAAGATCGCCGCGGATGATGAAAAAGCCACGAGCCCCGGCGATAGGATTCGTGAACTCTTTATTCAGTACGGGCCCTGTCTTGTGCTGATCGACGAGTGGGTCGCCTACGCTCGCCAGCTTCACGACCAGAGCGACCTGCCGGCCGGCGGATTCGAGACGCATTTCACCTTTGCCCAGGCGCTCACCGAATCAGCGAAGGCTGCCAAGAACTGCCTCGTGGTCATCAGCCTCCCCGCATCCGATGAATCAGGCTCTCCGCACACCCTTGCCGATGATGCCGAAGTCGGCGGGGAGCGAGGACGGGAAGCTCTCGTTCGGCTGCGCAATGTCGTCGGCCGTGTGGAATCGTCGTGGAGGCCGGCGACCGCGGAGGAAGGCTTCGAAATCGTGCGCCGCAGGCTCTTCGAGCCCCTCGGCGACGCCGCTCACTACAAGGACCGCGATCTCGTGGCCAGGGCCTTCGCCGACTTCTACCAGAGCCAGCAGCAGGAGTTTCCGCCTGAGTGCCGCGAAGCTGACTACGAGAAGCGCATCAAGGCCGCCTATCCCATCCATCCCGAGATCTTCGACCGGCTCTACGCGGACTGGTCCACGCTCCTCAAGTTCCAGCGCACCCGCGGCGTCCTGCGCCTCATGGCGGCGGTCATCCATTGCCTCTGGGAGGGCGGGGACAAGAACCCGCTCATCATGCCGGCGAATATCGCGATAGACGATCCGCGCGTACAGTCCGAGATGACGCGCTATCTCTCGGACAACTGGACCCCTATCATCGAAAAGGATGTGGACGGGCCCGACTCACTCCCCCTGCGTATAGACTCGGAAGTGCCCAACCTGGGGAAGTCCGCCGCCACCCGCCGCGTGGCGCGAACCATCTATCTTGGATCGGCGCCCACTAGCGATGCCGCGCACCACGGAATAGAGGACCGGCGGATCAAGCTCGGCTGCGTCATGCCCGGAGAGTCCCCCGCGCTCTTTGGCGACGCCCTGAGGCGCCTCGCCGGTGCGGCGACCTATCTCTATCAGGATGGCCCGCGATACTGGTATTCCACTCAGCCGACCGTGACCAAGCTCGCCGAGGACAGGGCAGATCAACTCAAGCGCGAACCGGACAAGGTTGCCCAGGAGCTCGAAAAGCGAATCCGTGAAGACCTCAGACAGAAAGGCGACTTCGAGCGGGTTCATGCCTTTCCGCATGGCGGTCAGGACGTACCCGATGACCGTGACGCTCGGTTGGTCGTTTTGGGTGTCGATCATCCCTACAGCAGGGAAGCGAACAACGCCGCTGAAACTGAAGCCAAGAAAATTCTCGAATCGAGGGGGTCGGCTCCTCGCCTTTATCGCAATACCCTTTTATTTCTCGCGGCGGACAAGACCCGGTTCCAGGACCTCGATGAGGCGGTCCGTCGATTCATAGCATGGGAGTCGATACTTGCCGAACATTCCCAGCTCAATCTGAACGACTTCCAGGAGAAGCAAGCCGCGGCGCAACTCAAGACCGCGGATTCCACCGTGACCGCTCGGCTGCCCGAAACCTATCAGTGGCTCCTGGTCCCAGGGCAGGCAACGCCCCAGTCGGCCATCGAATGGAATGCCATCAGGATATCGGGCCAGGAAGCCCTCGCCCTGCGAGCGTGCAAGAAGCTCAAGGCCGAGGAGTTCTTGATCATCGGATTTTCCTCGACTCGACTGAAAATGGAATTGGACAGGGTTCCACTTTGGCGAGGGGGCGACATTTCTGTGAAGCAACTTTCGGAAGACTTCGCCCGCTACCTCTATCTGCCCCGCCTCTTGTCGTCCCAGGTGCTTGTCCATGCCATCAGGGACGGCCTCGGCCTACTCACCTGGGAACAGGATTCCTTCGCTTGGGCCGACGAGCGCGATGATACCGCGCAGCGGTATCGCGGACTTCGTGGCGGGCAGTCTGCAAGCACGCCTGACCCGGACAGCCCCGGCCTCCTCGTGAAATCCGAGGTGGCCCTGAAGCAGATCGAGCGGGAGTCGAAGCCGGTCCGCATCGAACTGAGTCCGGGTCGGGTGGAGCTTGCCCCATCGACTGCCCTCACCTTCGAACTCAAGGCCTACGATGCGGATGGCCGGGCGCTTCAGGCGTCCAGGGCGTCATGGTCCGCCACGGGAGGTGCCATCGACGCATCCGGCCTGTTCCATGCCGGCACTGAGCTCGGCCAATTTTCTATCGATGTCGAACTCCAGGGACTCCATGCGCGATCGATAGTCGTAGTTACGATGGAAGCAGAGCCGCGTCCGCCGGAACGACCGCCCGAGCCTCGCGTGCCCAGGCTCAAGCGTTTCCACGGCACCGTCTCCCTCGACACCGAGCGGGTAGGACGGGATGCAGGAAGGATCGCCGAGGAGATCATATCCCATCTCGCGGTCCAGCCTGGCGCCAAAGTCTCTGTGACCCTCGAGATTGATGCAGAGCTGCCCGAAGGAGCAGCGGACGGGCTTGTCAGGACAGTCACCGAGAATGCGAGAACACTAAAGTTCACGAGCCAGGGGTTTGAGCGGGAGTGAGTAACAACCGCGGGATATTGCCTATATGCCCATCAGTGCCTTCTCGAAGGGGATATACTAGCTTCAAGCAGTCAAAAATAAAACGAGGTCACCATTCATGAACAAAATCGCCGCGATTCTTGCGCTCATCTTTTTTTCTTCGACAGCGATCCTCCTGGCCGAAGACACGTCACGAAAAGTGATAGAGATCGCTATCCCGGACCTGAATCCCATAGGCGACTTCTCGCCGACGGACAGCGCGAACCTGACGGAGCTGCTGATCACCAAGGTCTCCAACATTTCCGTCTTCCACGTGCTCGAGCGTCAGAGGGCGAACGAACTGTTCGCCGAAATAGCGCATCAGCTCGTGTCCTCGACCCAGCTTTCCGACGCGGTCCTCAATACGAACATGCAGGGCGCGGACGCCTTGTTGCTCGGCAGCGTAGGCGAGCTCAACGGGCGGATACTCTTGAACGTTCGCCTCGTCGATCTGCAGACCGGGACGATCCTCTTCGCGGACAGCGTGTACACCGAGAAGGACAATCTCGTCTCGTCCATCGCCGGGCTGGTCGATTCGATACAGGAGAAGGGACTCGAGCTCGGACTCAACCCCGACATTCCGGCGATCGAGCGGCAGATAGCGACGAAGAACTGGCAGGAGGCGAAGCGGCTGATCGACAGCTATGTTCGCAACAGAAGCAATCATCTGGATGACAGGGTCAGAAAGCTGTATGAAACCATCGCGAAGGGACTCGCCGAAACGGACTACGCGCTTTCGAAGCGCTATGTGAGTCAGCATCTCTTCGACCAGGCCAAGCTGTACATAGCCGAGGCTATCGCGCTCAATCCCGACGCGCGCTTCTACGGCTACCGGGACACGATAGCTCAGCGAGAGCAGGAGTGGCAATTCAAGCAACAGGTCGATTCGGCGCGAGCGGCCCAGAGACTGTCCGGAAGTGCACCGAGCTTCGATGAGGCCATGAAGTCGTACTTCCAAAGGATCTGCGTCGACGGAACTCGCATCGGAGCCTCGTACGGCTTGAACGTCGATCCCGATACTTACTCCGTAAGCTCCGGGCAGAACGACTGGGGGCTCGACTTTTCCTGGACCTGCAGCAAGAAGC
The DNA here is from genome assembly GCA_035530095.1 of Rectinemataceae bacterium. Taxonomy (GTDB): domain Bacteria; phylum Spirochaetota; class Spirochaetia; order Treponematales; family Rectinemataceae; genus JAJXZP01. The sequence continues at coordinate 12,014 of DATKVK010000021.1, forward strand.
CCGATGACGGCAAGGGTATCGTCAACTGGATGTACTATGTGGGGGCATCGGCGCGCTACGAGTCCGTCGATTCGGCCGCGCGGAGCGTGTTCCTCCAAGGCTACGCATCCCCGCTCCTGGCCGAAGCCCTGAAGGTCGGGAACTTGGTCATATCGGCGGGGCTGGATGCCGGCCCGCTCCTGTGGCTGGGGCCGGTCGCCCCCGACGGCTATCTGCTGGGAGTGGCCATGGGGGCTTCTTTCACGACGGAGATAAAGATCGAGGGCAGGGAGGGACTCTTCGCGACGGCGAAGCCCGACTGGCGGTGGTTCCCGGCCTCGGGTTCGCGCTCCGGGCCCTACCTGAGCCTCAATGCCGGCATAGTCCTCTAGGCTGCCGCCATGAAAAAACCATTCATCCTTGCGCTCGCCCTTTTCTCGACGATGCTGGTGGCCGGGCAGGAGAAGACCCCGACCGCCATACTGTTGCCCTTCGTCCACGATGCGACGATATCCGATCCCGAGGCCGAGTTCATGTTGTCGGCGCTCTCGTCGGACCTGCTGGAACAAGGAGTTTTCGATTTCATCGATCCCAGCCGACTCGCGGATGCGGAAAGGACGCTGAATATGAGCGGCGCGTCGAACGACGTAGCTACCGCGCTCGGGTTCGCCCGGGCCACGAAGGCCGAGTTTGTCATGGTCACGCGTATCGGTGCGTCGCAGTCGAAAGGCCGGAAACTGGTTTCCTTGACCATGAAACTCATCGCCGCCGACAGCGGGAAGGAAATATTCGGCAGGACCCAGCAATTCCTCGCCTCGGATCAAATCCAGGCGATTGGCGGGCTCTCGAAGAGGATCGCCGTCGCGGTGCGCCAACGCTCGGATGTCACGCTCGAGCAGATAGACATTTTCATCAAGGCCGAGGATTGGTCGAACGCCCAGCACTTCATCGATCTCTTCGCGGCTTCGAACTCTCGGAGCATTAGCCGTGTACAAGCTCGCCAATCCGAGGTGAACCGCGGAATGGCCCGGGCGCTGTACGCCGAGGCGCAGTCGGAGGCGGGCCTGTTTCATTACGAAGAGGCCATTCAATCCATATCCAAAGCAAAGCGGCTGGATCCGTCCAATGGCACCTATGCGGCCTATGAGACTTCGCTCATCGAGGAAAATCAACGCTTCATGACCAGCAGCGAAACCTCGCTGCTCGATAAGGTCGAGTCGCTGATCAACGAACGCCGCTACGCTGTCGCCTCGGCTCTCCTCGATACGATCTCGTCCGGCGGAAAGTCGATACGGGCGGAAAACCTGAAAACTCGAGCCGACAACGGCGTCAAGGCCGAGCACTATGCCGGAGACAGCGCGACGCTCCTCGATACCAAGGCATACGCGGACGCGCTTCGGGCTATCGACCAGGCCCTGAGCCTGGTCCCGGACGACCCGGGGTATCTGCGCCTGCGAGTGCGGATACTCGATACCGAAAAGCGCGATGCCGCGATGCACGAGCGCTGGCAGCTCTATATCACGGAGATGAAGTCTTTCGATTACGGCCGGCTCTTCGTTTCGACAAAGGAGCAGGACGAAGGGCTCTCGCTTCAACTCGCCATGCTCTATCTGAGCACCCAGGATTACGATATCTCGCCGGGGCAAAGCTCCACCAGCACCCGAGGACCGCTGCTCGGCATTTCCGGCACGTACTTCAGGCCGCTCATCAGACTTCACCACACGCCCTTCAGCTTCTCGGACTTCGAGGCGGGATGGATGGTCGGGGCCTCGGTGAATGGCGGCACCTGGCGCACGATCGCCGCGGATCAATCCGATATCGAAGATTCGGTGTTGTTGACCGATCTGACCATCGGCGCTTCCGCTCGTTTTTCATTTGTTTCCTATTACCTACAGGCGGCGCTCGGAGCAGGCCCGGGATTCCTCTACATCGACAGGACTGCCCATGTCCCCTTCGCAAGCGGCGGGACGGACCAAGGCGAAACCTCCGTCTTCCCGGAGCTTGGATACAGCCTCGCGCTCGGATGGCTGCCCGCCGATCGATTCTCCCTATCCCTGTGCCTGACCTCGAAAACCTCCGTATTCGCTCCTGAGAAGCAATTGAGCCAGTCGCCGAATTGGTGGAGCCTGGGACTCCAATGCGGATTTTCATTATGAAAAGCATGGCGAAGGCACTGTGCCTTATGGCCTTGCTCTGGCTCCCGACCATGGGCGCGGAGGCCCAGGAGTTCAATTCCACGATAGAGATCCACGACTTCACGCCGGCCGCGGATCCGGTGGCCAGGATGGTCACCGAGATCATTCGCACCCGCGTGGCATCTTCGGGGCTCATACGGGTGGTGGAAGCTTCGGAATCGACATCCGCGCGCTCGGCTGAGGAGACCGACGCGACCATGGAAGGAAGCGTCCTCGAAAAGGGAGACGTGGTCGGCATATCCTACCGCCTCATCGAGAACTATTCCGGCAGGACGATCGGCTCCTCGGCCAAGGAGTTCCCCTCGGCCGAGATTTTTACGGCAGCCACTTCGATCGGCGCAGATGTGGGCAACAAGATGCTCACGACCTACTTCGCTTCAGGGATCGCCGATATCAGAAAGTTGCTGGCGATGAGGCGATTCGAGGAGGCGGACCGGAGACTTCAGGTATACCGTGTGCGCTCGGGAGATTCTTCAGAGACCGTCGAACTCTCCCGCCAGATTTCCCTCGGCCTCGCCGAAGAGTGGTATGCCAAGGCGCGAACGACGCTCCACGCGGCGGCATCGGCCGACGATGCATATGGGGCGCTCGATGCGCACGATGATGCGGTGGCGGCGGTATCCCTCCTGCCAGAAGGCGATCGCTACGCCTATCTCGGCCCCCGGCTCGCGAGCTTCATAGGGAGCGATGTGGCGGGCGAAGAAAAAAGGCAAGCAGACATTCTGCGAGGTGAAATAGCCGTCGAGGCGAAGAGGAGCCTCGCGGCCGGCGACCCGCAAGCCGCGATAAAAACCCTGGACGATTTTCTGGAGATCGAGGGAGTGCGGGCGGATAGTCCGCAGCTTGAAAACCTGAGGCGCACCGCGAGGGTTCTTCGAGCCCGCGATCTGGCAAGACTCGCCCTCGAATCCGCTCGCTCGGGGGAGACAAATGCGGCGGAAAGTTTCGCCGACCGAGCCTTGTCGCTGGCCCCCGGCGATGACCGCGTCATATCCCTCGTGACCGAGGAGAAGCGGTGCCTCTCCGATAGCGACAGAGCCGCCCGGGACGACCTCATCGCGCCGGGCTATCCGCAATCGACCTACGGGCGCGGCGACTGGGAGCTCGCCATACGCCCTGGATTTTGGGTCTTCGGAGAAGGGACCCTCGACCTGCCCTTCACCGGGGCCCTGCCCGGCATCGGGATAAGGCTGAGCCGGGATCTCGCCGTGACGGACACGATCTCTCTGCGAATCCTGGCCTCCTGCGAATATGCGGATTCGCGGGGCGCGGTCAGCACCCAGGGCTTCGCCGGACAGCTGGACCAGTATTTCGTGAAGACCGCGGTCGGTGGCGGGATCGCCTTCCACCTCGAGCAATGGGTGCTGGGCGCCGACCTGTCTTTGGGCGGAGGATTTTTTTCCTTCGACGGCAGCTATGTGACAAGCTCCGGAACCCCGGGCATTTCGGGCCGGCGGGCGGCGCTCTGCGCCAATGCAGTGGTCGACGCCGAGTATTACTTCGCGAAAAACCTCAGCCTCGGTTGCGGCCTCGGCCTCGAGCCTTCGCTGATCTTCGGGTACGGCATCGTTTCCTGCGTCCCGATCAACCTCCTGCTCGCGCTTAGTTTGTGATTTCAGCTATGGCAAGAAGAGGATCAATGCAAGCGCGACGCATCGCTCTGTCTTCACGTGCCATCATTGATTGGATCGCTGGGGCCCCACGTTTCATGCGACCCGAATCCCATGCCTCCGGATTTCGGCCAGGAAACCGAAAGGATCGTTCTCGTCCCCGGAGTCGAAGGGGTGAGGCTCGATTCGCAGATCTACGCACCGCCTAAGCTTCATGAGGTCGACTTGGGTATCGAAGCTGTTGGCCATACCGTCCAGTACAAGGGCGACATCAATGTCGCTATCCGGCCCCGCGGTTCCCCCCGCTGTGGACTCGAAAAGAAACGCTGCGTGGACGCGATATCCAGCGGCGCGCACCGCGTCGAGAAAAGCGCGCGCGATCGTCAAAGCCTGCTCTTGATCCATACCCGAAGCTCCTCGATTTCCCCGATCATGGCGGCGGTATACTCGCTCGTGCACCTGAGGGCGAACTCATGCTTGTAGTCGTCGTACCGCGCGCGGATGCTAAAGGTAGTCACCGTATCGAGAATATCCAAGCGTTCCTGATCAAGATCGAGCCCGGCCAGGCTGGCAATCCTCGAAAGTTCATGGATGAGCGGCGTCGGTATCGGATGCCTCGAGCCAGAAGCGAATTCTCTCCTCCCGGTCCATCATAGACATACAGTACCTGCGAGGCGGAAATGAGGCAAGACGCTCGCGAATATGCTCAGGATGCTTCCATCCAGGGGTCATCGTGGATCAGCCCTCAGAGCCGCCCCGCGAGGAAGGCCTCGATCGCGGTCGCGGCCCCGTCCTCCGCGAAGCTGCCGGTGACGCGTCCGACGCGCGCGCGCATGGCCGCGGGGGCGTCGCCCATCGCGACCCCGATGCCGGCGGCGAGAAGCATCTCCTCGTCGTTGTCTGCGTCGCCTATCGCGAGCACCTGCTCCAGGCCGAGGCCTCGGCGATCGAGCCAGGAGCGGAGCCCGACGGCCTTCGACACGCCCGCCGCCACGATTTCGAGGAAGCCGGGTCCGCTCGAGATGACGGCGGCATCCCGGCCGCAGAGCTCGCGGGCCCTGGCTGCGGCCTCCTCGATCGCCTCACCCTCCCGGTCCACGAACATGGCCTTGTAGAAGCGGAGGTTCGGCAACGTGTCGAAGTCCACGCGGCTGCCGGCGAAGCCCGCGCGGGCTTCGTAGACGGGCGTGCCGTAGAGCTCGCGCTCGTAGAGCCAGTCGTCGCCGTGAAAGCCGTGGAAGTGCAGTTCCAGACGCCGCGACAGTTCCACGAGGCGGCGGGCGGTCTCTTCCGGCAGATAGGTCTCCGCGATGGGGGCGCCGCCGTCCGTGGCCGTGGCGGCGGAACCGCCGCCGTCGGAACCGGCGCCGAGGTCGTAGACCGCGGCGCCGTTGTGGCAGATCAGGGCGCTGGCGCCGCCGAGCGCTCCGGCCCAGGGCAGGGCGGCGCGGCGCGCGCGGCCCGAGGCCACCACGAGCTGTCGACCTGTGGCGCGGAAGGCGGCGACAGCCTCGACGGCGCGCGGCGCGAGGCGGTTGCCCGCGCCGAGCACGGTGCCGTCGAGGTCGAGGGCGAGGATCCGGATGTCCGCTCGGCCGCTCACGCCATGCCTCCCTGCCGCATCCGCTCCAGGAGCCACTCCCGCGCCCGCGCGCATTCGGCGATCGGGTCGGCGGCCGAGTGCGTCCACATTTCGACGAGGAAGCAGCCGCGGTAGTTGAGCGCGGCGAGGGCCTTGAACGCGGCCACGAAATCGACCTTCCCCTCCCCGAAGGGCACCTCCTTGAACGTGCCCGCGAAGCCGGGCCGGGGCGGGATGGTGTCTTTCAAGTGCACGGCGACGATGCGCCCGCAAGCCCGGGCCAGCTCGACGCCCACGGCCTCGGACCAGGCCGAGAGATTGCCGATGTCGGGATAGACCTGGAACCAGGGGCTCGGGATGGCCTGGGCGTAGGCCAGCCATTTGCCGATCGTGCCCAGGAGGGGCGTGTCCATGATCTCCATGGCGAGCATGACCTGGGAGCGCTCGGCGAGACCGACCGCCCAGTCGAGACCGGAGGAGAAGCGCTCGAGCGAGTCGGCGGTGGAGCTCTCGTAATAGACGTCGTAGCCGGCGAGCTGGATGGTCCTGATGCCGAGCTCCGCGGCGAAATCGATCGCGCGGCGCATGATCTCGGCCGCCCGCTCGCGGAGCGCGGGATCTGCGGCGCCGAAGGGGAACCGGCGATGCGCTGAGAGGCAGATCGAGCGGACCGGGATGCCCGATTCGGCGACGGCGCGGCGGAACTCGGAGCGCTCGGTTTTGTTCCAATTGAGGCGCTCGAGCCGCTCGTCGGACTCGTCTATCGACATCTCCACATAATCGTAGCCGGCAGTCCTGGCCGCCTCCAGGAGCTTCGTCCAATCCCCGCTCGCCGGAAGCGCCTTTTCGTAGATGCCGAAGACGGGGGCTTTTCGTTCGTTCATGATCGAATAGTATCCAGACGGACTAAAACGAGCAATACGGCCACGACAATGCGCAAAACGATCATTCCCTGAACTGCGATATTCCATATTTTCCGCAGCTTCGGCTCTAGTGCCCTGTCCGATTCGTTTCGCTCAACTGCGCGGCGCGCAGGGCCCGACGGGCAGGACCGGGGGCGTATCGGGCTCAGGCATTCCCTTCCGGACAGGACACGAGTTCGGCCGATTTGACCGATGCCCTCTCTTCACGTAGACTTCACCATGAGAAAAAAGTTGGCATGCACGGAGGCATGGCTGTCATGCGCCTGGGATCCCGAGCGGGCATAGTCTTGTCCAGTTGGATAGTCGCAGCCGCTGCGCTCGCGGCGGTCGGGCTCGTCCTCGAGCTGAACCCGCATCTCGAGGAGAATCCCGTCCTGTTCTGGGGATTTCTCGGTCTAGTCGCCTTGGCCGTCGCGGGAGCCTCGGCCTTCGCGGCGCGGGCCGCCCTGCGTCCTCTGGCCAGGGCGGCCGAGGCGGTGCTCGCGACCGCGGTCGACGAACCCGGAGCGCAGGCTCTGCAGCTGAAGCGCAAGAACCCGTCCCCCGATGTCGCCGGAATCCTGGCGGCGGTTCAGGATACCGTCTCAAGACGCGTCAGCTCGCTCCGGGAGAGTCTCCTGGAGCGGACGGCCGCCCTGTCGGCCGCCACCGAGGAACTCGGGCTTCGCGACGAGCTGCGCGAGCGCGAGTCGCGCATGGCCCTGCGCATGCAGCGCCGGATCGTTCCCCGCCCCGAGGAACTGCCGGGCCGGGAGGAGATCGCCTTCGGCGCGTCCTACGAGCCTTGCGACAATACCGGAGGCGACCTCTACGACGCGGTGCGCGCGGGCAAGAACGGCTACACCTTCCTCGCGGCCGACGTTTCGGGTCGGGGCTTCACCGCCGCCCTCATCGCGGCCCTCGTCAAGTCTTTCTTCAGATCGCGGGCCGCCTGGGGCGTCGATCCGGGCGAAGTCCTGGCCATCATCAACCGCGAGCTCCTGCCGGTGCTGGGCGACACTGAGCATTTCGTGACGGCTTTCTACGCCGCGCTCGACCTGGAAACGGGAGCCTTGTCCTACGCTTCGGCGGGACATCCCCCGGCTCTCCTGCTGCGTCGAAGGCTGGGGAAGGTCGTCGAACTCGCGGCGCAGGGCCCCGCCCTCGGGGTGATAGATTCGCCGGAGTTCGTCAAGGGCGACACGAGGCTGGAGGAAGGCGACCGCCTTCTTTTATTCACCGACGGGATCTCGGAGGCCAGGAACATTCGCGGTGAAGGCTTCGGGCGCGAAAGGCTGGCCGCAGCCTTCGCCAAGGCCGCCTCGGTCCCCACGACCGAGCTCCCCCAGGTCCTTCTCGCCGAGCTCAAGGAGTTTCGCTCGGGCGTGCCCATGTCCGACGACACGGTCCTCCTCGTCAGCGAGCTGCGCGCCTTCGCCAGGCCCGAATCGCGGGGGCGGCCCCGCGCCGGAGAAGAGGGGGACTGGAAACTCCTGGCCCGGCGAGGCGCGATCCTCGCCTCCTCCGGGAAGATCGAGGAGGCGATCTCCGTCTACGAGCGGCTCTTGGAGTTGGAGCCCGAGGATCCCACCGCCCTCAACAATCTGGGCGCCCTCCTCTGGAGGCTCGGCCGCCGCAAGGAAGCCGCCGCCCGTTTCCTCGAAGCGGCGCAGATCGACCCTTCCGACACGCGCATTCGCCGCAATCTCGAAATGGCCCAGGCCGTCCCCCGCGCACATAAGGTTTGAGCCGCTCGGGCCCTGCCTAGACTCGCGGCACGGGTACGATCAGCATCGCCCCGCGCCAGGACATCGCCACGGAGAAGGCCACGCAGCCGTCCATGCTGGCGTCGAGCCCCATGCGCCGGTGCGTGGAGAGGACGACGAGGTCGCCCGCCTGGGCCGCGGCCGAAACCACCTTGGCCGGCCGGCCCCGGGCGACCGACCAGTTCGCCTCGAGTCCCGCGGCAGCGAGCCGTTCCGCGACGCGTGCGAGGTAGGAAGCCGCCCCCTCCGCGGCGTACTCGAGGGAGGCGCCGCTCAGGGCCGGCGCGAGGCGGGCGATGATGCGGCCGGCCCCCGTGGCGTCGGCGGAGCGCTTGGGCACCGCCGCGATGAGCGTCACGCTGGAGCCGAAGATCCGAGCGAGCGTCTCGGCCGCGGGGATGGACACTTCGTGCTCCTCCCGGCCGTCCAGCGGCAGGAGGATGCGGCGCGGGAGCGAAACCGCGGCGGCGTCCGAGGCGGGGACCATGAGCACGGCCGCTCCGCCCGCCGCCGCCACCTTGAGCGGGATCGAACCCGAGAGGATGTCGGCGTGGCCGTGCTCGCCGTGGGCCACCATCACCGCCAAATCGTTGCCGAACTCGGCCTCGTGGGCCGCCACTTCGCCAGCCACATCGGTCTTGCCGTCCATGTGGACGTGGGCCTTCACCTCCAGCCCCTCGGCGCGCAGACGCTCCGCGATGGGAGCCAGGTAAGATTCCGCCTCGGCCGCGGCCGCGAGATGGCGTTCGCCGTGCACTTCCTTGGGCGGACGCGCCTCGATGACGTGGAGCAGCACGATGGAGGAGCCCAGGCGGCGAGCGAGGAGCGAGGCCGCCGGGAGGGCCGCCTCGGCGCTCGCGGAGCCGTCCAGGGGGACGATTATGCGCTGGAACACGTCAGCCTCCTTGCCCTGCTATGGTCATGATGATCAAGTAGACGTTGAGCGCCGTCACGAGGGCGGTCGCCGCGCCGAGGGCCGCGTTGGTGAGCGGCCTGTTCGCCAGGACGCCCATGCGCTTTCTGTCCGAGGTGAAGTGCAGCAGGGCGAAGAGCGTGGCCGGAAGGCCGAAGCTCAGCACGACCTGGCTGATGACGAGGGTCCGCGTCGGATCGAGCCCCGAGATGATGACCGCGAGCGAGGGAATCACGGTGATGAGGCGCCTGAGCCAGACCGGAATGTGCTTTCGGATGAAGCCTTCCATGACGATCTGCCCGGCGCTGGTTCCCACGGTGGACGAGGAAAGCCCCGATGCGAGGAGGGAAATGCCGAACACGAGGCTCGAGGCGTTGCCGAGGAGGGGTTTCAGAGTCTGATAGGCTTCCTCGATGGTGCCGACGTCGCTCTTGCCCGTGGCGTGGAAGGCCGCGGCGGCCATGGCCAGCATGGCCGCGTTGACGAAGCTCGCGATGCCCATGGCCACGAGGACGTCGACGATCTCGAAGCGGAACAGGCGTTTGAGCTCGCGGCCGTCCTTGGGGCGAATCCGGTTCTGCATGAGGGCGGAGTGCAGGAAGATGGCGTGCGGCATCACCGTCGCCCCCAGGATGCCCACGGCGAGGAGGGCGCCCTCGCTGCCGGGCAGCTTGGGAGGCGTGAAGGAGGCGGCCATGGCCGCCCAGGCGGGCTGGGCGATGAGAATCTCGACGAGGTAGCTCAGGGCCACCACGGCGACGAAGCCCGTGATGATGGCTTCGAGCGGGCGGAAGCCGTAGCGTTCGAGTCCGAGGATGAGGAAGGTGACGATCGCGGTGATCACGCCGCCCGCCCAGAGGGGGAGCCCGAAGAGGAGCTGGATGCCCACCGCCGCGCCCAGGAACTCGGCGAGGTCGGTCGCCATGGCGACGATCTCCATCATGACCCAGAGGGCCCAGTTGACCCAGGCCGGGTACGAGGCGCGGCAGGTCTGCGCGAGGTTCATGCCGGTCGCTATGCCGAGCTTGGCCGACATGGCCTGCACCAGCATCGCGATGATATTGGAGCCGAAGATGACCCAGAGGAGGGCGTAGCCGAACTGGGCCCCGGCCTGGATGTTCGTGGCATAGTTGCCCGGATCGATGTAGGCGACGCTGGCTATGAAGGCCGGGCCGAGGAAGGGCAGCAGGCGCTTCAGGAAACTGCCCTGGCTTCGGCCGCCGAGCACCTCGCTCGCCTTTTGTTCCGCCCGTCCGCTCATGCCCGAGTCGGGATCGTGCCGGCCGCCGGGTTTTCCGGCGACGCTGCGCTCTTCGCTCATGTATCGAGAATAGCGATAATTCCGCCAGCCCTCAAGGCCGGATAAAAGATAAAGAGCCAAGCCTTGGAACAAGCCCCGGTGCCTCTGCCATGGTCATGGCGAATGAACGATCGTGCCCGGCTTAGATTGCCCAAGGCCGGATGCGGTGCTACAATGGTTCCGGCCGATTTCGGAGCCTGTCCGCCATCGAGGCAGGCTTCTTCCCATCACACTCGCTTTTAAGGAGATTCCATGGTCATCCTCACGCTCAATTGCGGCAGCTCGTCTGTCAAATACCAGGTCTACGACTGGGATCGCAAGGATATCCTCGCGACGGGAATCGTCGAGCGGGTCACGCTCGGCGACTCGTCCATCACCCACAAGCCGACCGGGAAGGCGGACTACGTAGCCAACTACGAGTGCCCGACGCATACGGTGGCCATCGAGCTCATCCTCAAGACCCTCGTCGACCCCGTCAACGGCGTCATCGACGACATGTCCAAGATCAAGGTCGTCGGCCACCGCATGGTGCACGGCGGCATGAAGTTCGCCCGCTCGGTGCTCATCGACGACGAGTTCCTCTCGACCTTCGAATCGCTGAACGACCTGGCCCCCCTGCACAACCCCGCCAACCTCATGGGCGTCAAGGCGGCACAGGCGGTCCTCGCCGGCGTGCCGCAGTGCGCGATCATGGACACGGCCTGGCATCAGACCATGCCCGCCTGGGCCTACACGTACCCCGTGCCCCGCGAGTGGTACGAGCAGTACATGGTGCGGCGCTACGGCTTCCACGGCACGAGCTTCCTCTACAACACCAAGCGCGCCGCCGTCCTCCTCGGCCAGGATCCCTTCAAGACGAACGTCATCATCGCCCACATCGGCAACGGCGCCTCCATCAACGCCGTCAAGGACGGCTGTTCCTACGACACCTCGATGGGCCTCACCCCCCTCGAGGGCCTCGTCATGGGCACCCGCTCGGGCGACATCGATCCCGGCATCGTATTCCACATGATCCGCAAGGCCGGCCTCTCGGCCGCCGACGTCGAGAGGAAACTCAACAAGGAATCCGGCGTGCTCGGCATCACCGGGCGCTGGGCCGACCGTCGCGACATCGAGCAGGCCGCCGAGAAGGGCGATCAGATCGCCATCCTCGCCCAGCAGATCGAGTCGTACCGTATCAAGAAGTATATCGGTTCCTACTTCGCCGCCCTCGGCAGGGTGGACGCCCTCATCTTCACCGCAGGCGTCGGCGAGATGGGACCGATCACGCGCCGTCTCGCCACCGAAGGGCTGGAGAATCTCGGCATCGTCATCGACGAGAAGAAGAACGATCTGGCCAAGTGCCGCAACGCCGAGCTCGACATCACGGGCCCCGGTTCGAAGGTCAAGGTCTTCGTCATCCCGACCGACGAGGAGCTCGTCATGACCGAGGATTCCTACGCCCTGCTCTCCGGCAAGTACGACGTGCACACGAACTACCGCTACAGCTTCCAGGACCGCGACTATGTCAACAAGTCGCGGGCCTCGGGCCTCGTCCGCGACCTGGAGAAGAAGCCTTACCTGAAGGACATCATCGCCCGGATACCCTGAGGGGGAATCGCTGACCGAGCGGCTATGCTTATGTACGGAGGCGTCTATGAGGGTGCTGATCGTCACTATAAAGGTGAAGGCCGACAAGATCGCCGAGTTCCAGGACGCGACGATGGCGAACGCGGAGGAGAGTCTCAAGGAGCCGGGCATAGCGAGCTTCGACCTCCTGCAGGACGAGAGCGATCCGACCCGCTTCGCGCTCATCGAGGTCTACCGCGACGATGCGGCGCAGGAGAGGCACCGGGCCACGGCCCATTACGCGCGCTGGAAGGAGCTCGCCGAGCCCATGATGGCCGAGCCGCGGACGCGCGCGATGTACCGGCTCCTCGGCGGCGACTGATGCAGGGCTTCGAGTTCGCGACCGCCTCGCGGATCCGCTTCGGTCGCGGGGCCGCCGCCCAGGCGGGCAAGGCGGCCGCCGAGCTCGGCCGCAGGGCGGTCGTGGTCTGCGGCTCCGACGCTCTTCGGGCCGAGACCTTGCTGGAAACGCTGCGCGCCGAGGGCCTCGAGGTCTACGCCCAGCCGATCCGGGGCGAGCCGAGCTTCGGCGCCATACGCGCCGCGCTCGGGGCCGCCCGAGACTTCGGCGTCGAGCTCGTCGTCGGCTTCGGGGGCGGCTCGGCGATCGACGGCGCCAAGGCCCTGGCCGCCCTCCTCGCCAACCCCGGCGACATCCTCGACTACGCCGAGGTGATCGGCGCCGGCCGCCCCCTCTCGGCGCCCTCCCTGCCCTGCATCGCCGTCCCGACGACCGCCGGCACCGGAGCCGAGGTCACCCGCAACGCGGTGCTCCTCTCCGAAGAGCAGGGCGTCAAGGTCAGCCTCCGCTCGCCCACCATGCTGCCGCGCCTCGCCATCGTCGATCCGGAGCTCTGCCTGGGCCTTCCGCCCGAGGCTACGGCGAGCACGGGCATGGACGCGCTCACGCAGCTCATCGAGCCCTTCGTGTCGAACCGGTCCAATCCCCTCACCGACGCGCTCTGCCGCGACGGGCTGGCCCGGGCTGCCCGCGCCCTTCCGAAGGCCTTCGCCGACGGCGGCGACCTCGGCTCGCGCGAGGACATGTCGCTGGCCAGCCTCTTCGGCGGCCTCGCCCTGGCCAACGCGCGGCTCGGCGCGGTCCACGGCTTCGCGGCGCCCATCGGCGGGGCCTTCCGCGCGCCGCACGGGGCGGTCTGCGCGGCCCTCCTGCCCGCCGTCACGGCCGTCAACCTGCGCGCGCTGCGAGAGCGACAGAGCTCCAGCCCGGTCCTTGCGCGCTACGCCGAGGCGGCCGCCCTCATCCTGGGCGCCGAAACCTCCGTTTCCCCGGAGGCCGGCGCCGAAGCCCTCGCCCTTCTCGTGCGCCGACTCGGCATCCGGGGACTGGGCGCCTACGGCGTCGGAGCGGAGGATTTTCCAGGCCTGATAGAGCGCGCCAAGGCCGCGAGCTCCATGCAAGGCAATCCCATCGTCCTCACGGACGAGGAACTCGCCGAAGTCCTCACTCTCGCCCTCTAGGCGGCAGGGCGAGACTAGGGTTGCGAATTTTAGTGATAGTGCCATATATAGTAGGTTGGAGATTCCCTTTCGGCCGAAGCCGCCGCAATAGATGGAGACGTCACTAAACTTCGGAACACTACCGTCGGTTTGGACCTTGACGGTTTTAGATTTATTAAATACTCTTAATGTAGCTACGGGCCTCCCTCTTTCCGCGTGTCGGCCCGCCTTTCGAGACCGCGACAGGATCCTTTCCTTCGCTGGGCCTGCAGGGGTTTGCCTCCTTCCCCGGCAGGCCCTTTTATTTTGCCCTCGGCTCCGGCTATACTTTTCCGCCATGGACCTGAAAGACCTGGACGCCTGGTTTCGCTCGAATCTGGATCTCGAGGGTTTCGCGCGGATCGACGATTCCCTGAACGGGGTGCAGGTGGGCAGAAGAGGGGGGCCGATAGGCCACGCCGCCTTTGCGGTAGATGCCTGCGCGGAGACCATTCGCCGGGCCGCCGCGTCCGGGGCCCAGCTCCTCTTCGTCCACCACGGCTTTTTCTGGGGGAAGAACCTCAGGCTGGAAGGCGCCCTGCTGGAGCGGATCAGGCTCCTCCTCGAAGCGGATCTGGCCCTGTACGCCTGTCACCTCCCCCTCGACGCCCATCCCAAGCTCGGCAACAACGCGGCGCTCGCCCGCATGCTGGGCCTCTCAGCGCTCGAGGGATTCGGCGAGCATCACGGCGTCAAGCTGGGCTTCGCCGGGACGCTGGAGCCGCCGATAGACTTCGCCGAGGCGGTGAAGCGGATCCTGCCCGACCGTTCGGCTCCCCGCGCGGCCATACCCGGCAGGAGCGCGGCGATCCGGCGCGCCGCCGTGGTTTCGGGCGGGGCGCCCTTCGAGGCGCTCGAGGCCATCGAGTCGGGCATGGACCTCTACGTCACGGGCGAGCCCTCTCATTCGGTATATCACGCCGTCGTCGAGAGCGGCATCGGCTTCATCGCGGCCGGACACTACGCGACGGAGGTCTGGGGAGTCCGCGCCGTCGCCGAGGCTCTGGCGCGCGAAACCGGCATCCGGACCTCGTTTATCGATCTTCCCACGGGGCTTTGAGGCCTTCGATTCGAACCTCATCAGAGTCAAGGAACAGTCATGGAAAATAACCGTCCGCCGCTTCTCCCTCTCGTCCTCGCCGCAGCCGTCATCCTCGTCGATCAGGTGACGAAGGCGCTCGTGGTGGCCTTCGTCCCGCCGGGCGTGATCGGCTGGAAGGCCTTCGGCGATTTCTTCTGGCTCATCCACGCCAGCAATCTCGCGGGCGCCTTCAGCGTCGGCGCGGACGCTTCCTTCCCGCTCCGCTGGCCGCTCTTCGCCGTGCGCATCATCCTCGTCGTCGTCGTGCTGGTGATCTACTTCCGCAGCAGGTCCCTCGACTCCCTCACCCGCTGGGCTCTCCTGGGCATCGTGGGCGGAGGGCTCGGCAACGCGATCGATCTCGCCTGCCGGAAGGAAGGGGTGATCGATTTCCTGAGCTTCAAGTTCTACGGCATTTTCGGCCTCGAGCGCTGGCCTACCTTCAACGTCGCCGACTCCACTGTGGTCGTCTGCGTGATCCTTTTGGCGGTATCGCTCATCGCGTCCGACGCGAGGGGGAAGGCATGAGCAAGGGGGGGAGGGCGGCGATCTTCGTGCTGCTGGCCACGATCGGGAATCTGGTCGTCACGGCCCTGTTCTTCGTGGCCATCCTCTTCGCGTACGGCTTGACGCTGGGGAGATTCCTCCAGCTCGGCGCCTTCGCCGTCTTCGGGGCTTTCGTGATCGCCATCGTCCTCTCCGTCCTCGTCTACACCGCCGTCCTCAAGCGGCTCCGCAGGAAATACGACTTGGAAAAGCTCATGGGGTTCAAGAAGTAGCGCCCCTGGTCCATCGGCGTTTCCACGCGGAGTCGCGGAGGGGAAAGAGCTCGGGGGGGAGCAAGCGCCTGAGACTCCTGGAATCGGCCCCATCCCCATGAGGGTCTTTCGGAATTTGACCGTTCGCGAAACCAGGGGCATAATCCTTGCGGCGGAGGCGGACCGGCGAGCCCAAGGTCTTTCACCGCTTTCGCACCGCTATCGCCGCAAAAGGAGTTCTCATGTCCTCATTCGCAGCCGTATTCGATAAGCTCGGTTTGCGCCTTCCGGAAGTGCAGCTTCCGACGGCCGGAACCGATCTGTCCAAGTGGGCGGTCGTGGCCTGCGACCAGTATTCCTCCGAACGCGATTACTGGAATCGCGTGGAGGCGACGGTCTCCGGCGCTCCCTCGACGCTCAACCTCGTCTTCCCCGAGGCCTTTCTCGAGGACTCGGACAAGGCCGATCGCATTTCGAGGATCCAGTCGACCATGCGCGACTACCTGTCGCGCCGCGTGCTCGAGTCGAAGGGCGAGGGTTTCGTTCTCGTCGAGCGCTACACTCCCTACGAGCGGAAGCCGCGGGTCGGCCTCATGGCCGCCGTCGATCTCGAAAAATACGAGTACGGCAAGGCCTCGAAGTCGATGATCCGTCCCACCGAGGGCACCATAGTCGAACGCCTGCCGCCGCGCATGCAGATCAGGCGCGGCGCCCCGCTCGAGCTGCCGCACATCATGCTCCTCGTCGACGATCCGAAGCGCAGCCTCATCGAGCCTCTCTACGAGAGCCGCGCGGAGCTCCCCAAGCTCTACGACTTCGAGCTCATGCTCGGCTCGGGTAGGGTGCGCGGCTGGCAGGTCAAGGATCCCGCGCGGCTCGACCGTTTCGCCGCGGCGCTCGAAGCCCTTGCCGACCCCTCGGCGTACAAGGCCAGGTACGGCAAGGACGATGTCCTGCTCTTCGCGGTGGGCGACGGCAACCATTCGCTCGCCACGGCCAAGGCGATCTGGGAGGAGACCAAGAAGGAGAGATCGGGCGACGCGGACCTCGCGAATCACCCCGCGCGCTGGGCCCTGGTCGAACTCGTCAACATCTACGACGAGGGACTTCCCTTCCATCCCATCCACCGCGTGCTCTTCGGCGTGGACGAAGCCAAGTTCTTCGCCGATTTGAAGTCCTATCAGGAACACAGGGTCGAGAAGATGCGCGATTCGGCTTCGGCTTTCGCCAAGGCCGACGAGAACTCCGGCGCATCGCATCGCATCGCCTTCGTCTCGTCCAAGGGCATCGGGCTCCTCGACTTCCCCAAGCCGCACGCCAACCTCGCGGCAGGCACGATCCAGGAATTCCTCGACTCTTTCCTCAAGGTCAGCCCCGGCGTCGGCATCGACTACATCCACGGCCGGGAGAGCCTCGAAGCCCTCGCCGCCAAGCCGGGCAATCTCGGCCTGTATCTCCCCCCGATCGACAAGGGCAGCTTCTTCGGCACCGTCATCCGCGACGGCGTCATGCCGCGAAAGACCTTCTCGATGGGCGAGGCGCCCGAGAAGAGGTTCTATGTCGAGGCACGGAAAATAGTGCGGTAACCACGGCGCCGTGCGCCGAGCCTGGGCGTATCGCGGGCCGCGGAAACGCGGCCCCGTACAACCCCTTCCCTGCGATCCCGGCCGAGCGAAGCGAGGACGGAGGCGCCCGAGAAACGATTTTATATCGAGGCTCGGAAAATCATACGATAGCCTCGGGCGCCGAGCGGGCGTATCGCGGGCCGCGGAAACGCGGCCCCGTACAACCCCTTCCCTGCGATCCCGGCCGAGCGAAGCGGACTGTTCTTGCCTGGAGCGCGCCGCAGGCGTATCTTGATCGCGGAGGAGGGCAAGCATGAACAATAACGACGAGGCGCTCGATTCCGGCGCGCCGAATCTATTCAGGAGTTTTCGCCTGCGCGGACTCGAGCTGAGGAACCGGATCGTCATGTCGCCCATGTGCCAATACTCGGCGGTCGACGGCATGCCCCAGGACTGGCATTTCGCGCACTACGGGTCCAGGGCCGCTCTCGGCCTGGGTTTGGTCATCGTCGAGGCCGCGGCGGTCGAGCCGCGGGGCCGCATCACTCCCTACGATCTGGGCTCGTGGAGCGGCGAGCAGACCGCGGCCCTCGCCCGTATTGCGGCCTTCGTCAAGGCTCAGGGCGGGGCCATCGGCATCCAGATCGCCCATGCGGGCCGCAAGGCCAGCATTTCCCGGCCCTGGGAAGGCGACAAGGCGATAGCGCCCGGGCCCGGATCCCTCGGTTGGGAGACCTTCGCCCCCAGCGCGATACCTTACCGCGAGGGCGATCCGATGCCGCGCGAGCTCGACCATGCGGGAATCGCCACCCTGGTGCGGGACTTCGCCTCGGCCGCGCGCCGCGTCGACGAGGCCGGCTTCGACCTCGTCGAGATCCACGCCGCCCACGGCTATCTCATCCATCAGTTCCTCTCCCCCCTTTCCAACCGCCGGAGCGACGAGTACGGCGGGAGCCTGGAGAATCGCTCGAGGTTCCTGCTGGAGGTGTACGATGCCGTCCGCGCCGCGGTGAAGGCCGACAAGCCCGTCATCGTGCGCCTTTCCGCGACGGACTGGGCGGAGGGAGGCTGGGATCTCGGGCAATGCGTGGCGGTGGCCCGCATGCTTCAGAAGCGAGGGGCGGACCTCATCGATGTATCTTCCGGCGGGCTCGTGCCCTGGCAGAAGGTGACGGCCGGACCCGGCTACCAGGTGCCCTTCGCGGCCGCCATACGCAAAGAGGCTGGCATACCTACCGGCTCGGTCGGCCTCATCACCGGGGCCACTCAGGCCGAGGCCGTCCTCGCGGAGGAGGACGCGGACCTCGTGCTGCTCGGCCGCGAGCTTCTGCGCAACCCCGGCTGGCCCTGGCAGGCCGGTCGCGAACTCGGCGCCGCGGGGCTGGACGGCCGGAATGAACCGGTGACGGTCCCGGGCGGCGTACCGCCTCAGTATCTCCGAGCGCGCTAGCCTGCCGCCTTTCATCTTCGGTTTCCGCTATGGTCGATCCGCCGCGGGAAAAGGCGGAACGCCGAAGGTGAAACAGGCTGGAAGCGGACTCCGCGTTAGGAAAACTTTTTATAGGAGAGACTGCCATGGATCGTCCGGAACCGTTGCCGGCAAGCTCACGTAGCGAAACCTTCGCGGGCCTCAGCTATCACCTCGAGGGGGAGCTCGTGCCCGTCCTTACCGTCGATCTGAACGGCGGGACCACCGTCTATTTCGAGCATCACATCCTGCTCTGGAAGCATATCGGTGTGAATGTCGGCGTCCGTTCGATGAAAGGCCTGGCGAAGCGCATGCTCGCCGGTATCCAGATTTTCATCACCGAGGCTAGCGGCCACGGACAGATCGCCTTCAGCCGGGACGGCGCGGGGCAGGTCGTGCCGATACATCTGCGGCCGGGTGAGAGCCTGCAGGTCCGCGAGCACCAGTTTCTCGCCGCCACGGGCAATGTCGACTACAGTTTCGAGCGGATCAAGGGCGTCAGCAATATCCTTTTCGGCGGGTCCGGATTCTTCATCGATACATTCACGTGCGGCCAGGGCGAGGGGATCCTCTGGCTTCACGGCTACGGAAACGTGTTCGAAAAACGGCTCGCCGCCGGCGAGCAGATCGATGTCGAGCCCGGGGCCTGGCTGTACAAGGATCCCGGCGTTTCGATGCAGACCACCATGACGCGGCTCTCCGTCGGTATGATTGCGGGCATGAACCTGGTCATGAACCGCTTCACGGGCCCGGGACGAGTCGGCCTCCAGTCGATGTACCTGAGCTTCGAGACGGAATAGTCGAGCCGGGGCAAAGCCGGTCCTCGGCTCGAGCCGAAGCCCCGAGCGAGGCCTGCGATTGCCCGATTGACCCGTGTCGGCTCGACCGGCGCCGCATAATCGCAGGCATGTGTCGCCCAGCGCAACCTTTTCTTTGACACGGAGTCAAACTCTGTAATATTGTCAGGAATGGACCGGCGTGGACCGCCGGAAGGAGATCCCATGGCTATGAAGAGGCTCAAGAGCCTGTCGATCGGAAAGCTGGTCGCTCGGATTCCGATCGTCCAGGGCGGAATGGGCGTCGGGATATCCTTGTCGGGTCTCGCGGCGGCCACGGCCAATGCGGGCGGCATCGGCGTGATCGCCGCCGCCGGCATCGGCCTCCTCGAACCCGACGGTTTCACCGATTTCCTGGGCGCCAGCATACGCGCCCTCCGCCGGGAGATCAGGCGTGCCCGCGAGCTCAGCCCGGGCGTCATCGGCGTCAACATCATGGTGGCCCTGCGCAACTTCGCCGATATGGTCCGCACCGCCGTCGAGGAAAAGATCGACGTGATTTTCGCGGGCGCCGGCCTCCCCTTGAACCTCCCCGAGCTGGTCAAGGGCTCGCTCACCAAGATCGTGCCCATCGTTTCCTCCGGCCGGGCCGCCGCTCTCATCTCGAAGCGCTGGCTCGACAAGTACGACTACCTGCCCGACGCCTTCGTCGTGGAGGGACCCAAGGCGGGCGGGCACCTGGGCTACAAGCCCGAGCAGCTCGACGATCCCGATTACCGCCTCGAAAAGATCCTGCCGGAGGTGATCGCGGCGGTGCGGCCCTATGCCGAGGCCAAGGGGCGCGAGATCCCGGTGATCGCGGGCGGCGGGGTCTTCAGCGGTTCCGACATCCGGAAATTCCTCGAGCTGGGCGCGGCGGGCGTGCAGATGGCGACGAGATTCGTGGCCACGGACGAGTGCGATGCCGCGAGCGCCTTCAAAGAGGCGTTCCTATCGGCGCGGGAAGGCGACCTCGAGATCATCAAGAGCCCCGTCGGCATGCCGGGCCGGGCCATACGCAATCCCTTCCTGGACTCGGTGGAGCAGGGGGAGCGCAAGCCCTTCGCCTGTCCCTACCACTGCATCGTGACCTGCGACTACGAAAAAGCGCCCTACTGCATCTCGCTGGCGCTGCTCAACGCGCAGAAGGGGCGGCTCGAACAGGGCTTCGCCTTCGCCGGAGCCAATGCGCCGCGCGTGAAGGAAATCGTGCCGGTCCAGGAACTCGTCGACTCGCTCGTCGCGGAGTACGAAGAATCCGGAGCGGGCGAGGAGGGGCCGGAGCTCCCGCCCCTCCCGGCCCTTTCGGACTAGTTCTGCCGCACGTCCTTCATGAACGCGCCGTAGCCTTCGCGCGCCATATCCGCGAGGGGAATGAAGCGCAGGGCCGCAGAATCCATGCAGTACCGCTGGCCGGTCGGGGCGGGGCCGTCGTCGAAGAGGTGCCCCAGGTGCGAGTCGGCGTATCTGCTGCGCACCTCGGTGCGCAGCATGCCGTCGCTCCTGTCCGTACGCAGCACGATGTTCGAGAGCGCCAGGGGCATGGTGAAGCTGGGCCAGCCGGTGCCGGAGTCGAACTTGTCGCGCGAGCTGAACAGGGGCTCGCCCGAGACGACGTCGACGTAGATCCCCGGTTTCTCATTGTTCCAATACCGGTTCTGGAACGGCGGCTCGGTGCCCTCGCGCTGAGTCACCTCGTACTGTTCGGGCTTGAGCGTCCGCTTGAGCTGCGCCTCCGAAGGCCTGACGTAGTCTCCCGAAGGGGCCGAGGGGGGAGCGCCGGGATCGAGAGCCCCTTCCTTGCCCCATAGTGAAGTGAAAAATTGTTCTCTACCGGAGCCGGCGTAGTACTGGCCGTAGGCGACGGGATGCTTTTTCGGGTAATCCTGATGATAGTCCTCTGCAGGATAGAAGGCGGGAGCCGGCAGGATCTCGGTCGCGATGGGACGCTTGAAAACGCCTGATTTGGCGAGATCCGCCTTGGATGTCCGGGCTTCGGCTTCCTGCTCGCGATTCTCGTAGAAGACGATGGGCCGATACTGGGGGCCCCGGTCCACGAAGGCCCCGCCCGGGTCGGTCGGGTCGGTATGGCGCCAGTAGACGTCCAGGAGCGCCCTGTAGCTGATGCGCGAGGGGTCGAAGAGGACCTGTACCGCTTCGACGTGGCCGTTCGCTGCGTAGTTCTCGTACGTGGGGTTGGCGTTCCTGCCGCCCGAGTAGCCCGAAACGGCGCTCACCACGCCGTAGGCCTTTTCCAGGGCCGACTGCATGCTCCAGAAGCAGCCGCCGGCGAACAGCGCGGTCCGGAGTCCTGCCGCGGCGGGCATCAGGGGGTCCGCAGCCAAGCCCAGGGGGACCAGGGCCACGGCCGCCGAAATTACAATGGCCAGCTTGTTCACGACTGCTCCTTCGACCGCCCCGCCCACGCCCCCGAGGTTCGGGTTCGGGTTCGGGTTTCGGTCCGAAAGGGATACATTATAAAAATAGTAAGTAAATAGGGCGGAGGCAAGGACGGCCCACCCGCTCTTCTCGGGTTCCGGGCTTCAGTCCCGGTCCGCCGCGGCGATCGCCGCGATGAGTTCGGCTCCGTAGCGCTCGGTCTTCACGGGTCCCAGGCCGAACACCGAGCGCAGTTCCTCGGAGCTCCCGGGGCGGAGCGAGACGAGTTCGCGCAACGTGCGATCGGAGAAGATGACATAGGGAGGGACGCGGGACGCGTCGGCCAGAGCCTTGCGGAGCTCGCGCAGGCTGCGCTCCAGCCGGATATCCGCCGCCGGGGCGTCCCGGGCGGGCGGCCGCGCCGCGGCCGCGCCGGCGGCCTTGTCCCTGCCGCGGGCCGGCACGACCCCTCGAACCGGCGATTTGTCCCGGAACGTCTCATAGGACTTGGGCGTGAGCGAGAGCACCTGGTACTCCTCGTCGCGCTCGAGGTAGCCCGACGCGACGAGTTGCCGGGAAAGATCGATCCACTGCGATCTCGTCCATTCCTTGCCGATGCCGTAGGTGGAAAGAGCGGCGTGTCCCAGACCCAGGACGCGTTCGTTCTTCGAGCCGACGAGCACGTCCGCGACGTGGCCCGCGCCGAAGCGCTCGCCGGTCCGCTTCACGCAGGACAGGAACTTGTAGGCCTGGACGGTGACGTCGGCCTCGGCCTCGGCTTCCCCCGGCGCGCAGCGATCGCAGGAGCCGCAGCCGGCGCCCGGGTAGGTCTCGTCGAAGTGGGCCAGCACGGCCGACCGCCTGCAGGAAGATGATTCCGCATAACGCAGCATGTCGCGGAGGGAAGCCTCCGCCGTCATCGCGTTCCGCCGCGCCTCGGCGTCGCGGCCGTCGGCTCCGGCGTCTTCCTCCGGCCAGGATGCCGCCGCGGCGCCGGCGGCCAGGAGAGCGCGGATCTTGACCGCGTCGCCGTAGGAATAGAGGAGCAGCGCGTGCGAGCCGAGGCCGTCCCGTCCCGCGCGGCCTATCTCCTGGTAGTACTGTTCGATGCTCTTGGGCAGATCGGCGTGGACCACGAAGCGGACGTCCGGCTTGTCTATGCCCATGCCGAAGGCGGTCGTCGCGGCTATGACGCGGATATCGTCGTCGATGAAGGCGTCCTGATTGGCCGCGCGGACCTGGTCGCCGAGGCCGGCGTGGTAGGGCCTGGCGGACAGGCCCCGTTCGGAGAGTCCGCGCGCCATCTCCTCCGCGCGGGCGCGCGAAAAGCAGTACACGATGCCCGATCCCTCGGGATAGCGGGCCGCGAGCTCGAGTATCTGCTCGACGGGCTTGGCCCTGCGCCTGACCTCGAGGAAGATGTTCGGCCGATCGAAGCCCGCGACGAAGCGCCGGGGCGAGCGCAGGCGCAGCTGCTCCTCGATGTCGCCGCGGACCCGCCGGGTGGCGGTGGCCGTGAGGGCCATCCAGGTGGTGTCGGGCATCGCGTCGCGCAGGACGCCGAGAGCCCGGTACTCCGGCCGGAAATCGTGCCCCCACTCCGAGACGCAGTGCGCCTCGTCGACCGCGAGGATCGACACCGGCAGAGGCGCGAGCAGTTCGCGCCCGCGCGGCGAGGCCAGGGTCTCCGGGGCGGCGTAGAGGATCGTGGCGCGGTCGTCCCGTCCCGCCCCGCGCCGGACGACGGCGGCGTTGGCCGCCCACTCCTCGGGCTGGAGCGTCGAGTTGAGGACGAGAGCCTCGACGCCGAGTTCGCGGAGAAAAGCCACCTGATCGCGCATGAGGGCTATGAGGGGCGACACGACGATGCTCAAGCCCCGCTTCGCGAGCGCCGGGACCTGGTAGCAGAGCGACTTTCCCCCGCCCGTGGGCATGACCGCGAGGAGATCGGTGCCCGCCAGGGCGGTCTCGATCACCGCCTCCTGCAGGGGCCTGAACTCGTCGAACCCGAAAACATCCTTCAGAATTTCCCGCGGTTGAGCCACCATGGGCGGAAGTATAGCAGGGCCAGGGCGCTTGGTGGAGGGCCGCCGCGGGCCGCCGGGCACCGCCGCGAGAGGCCTGGCGGGTCCCTCTGGGCGACGCGAAGGGCATCTCCCTTGTCGAGAGCCCCGCTTCGCGCTACCTTATGAGCCGGATCGGCCCTCGCGAAGGGCAGAAGGAGAACGCATGTTTGAGTTCTTTCAAAAGGGCGGAATCGTCATCTGGGTCATCGTCGCCCTCTCGGCCGCGGCCGTAGCGATCATCATAGAGCGCCTCCTGTATTTCCGCCGCATAGCCACCGACGAAGAAAAGCTCTACTCCCACGTCAAGCTAAGCCTCGAGAAAGGGCACTTCGACGAGGCCCTCGCCATCTGCGACCAGAACCTGTCGCCCTTTTCCTCCCTCCTCAGGGCGGGGATCGAGAACCGCGCCTACCCCGAGCAGACCCAGCGCGAGATGCTCAAGGAGGCAGCCGCCCAGGAAGAGCCCGAGCTGGAGCGCAATGTCTCGGCCCTCGGCACCATCGCCAACATAGCGCCGCTCATCGGGCTGCTCGGCACCGTCACGGGCACCATGAAGGCGCTCGGCGTCCTCGGCCGCTTCGGCGCCGTGAGCGATCCTTCGGTCATAGCCACGGGCGTTTCCGAGGCCCTCATCAACACGGTGGGCGGCATCATCGTCGCGGTCCTGTCGGTGATCTTCTACAATTACCTCGTGGGCAAGGTGAATCTCATCATGCTGAAGCTCGAGAGCCAGGTCACGAGCCTTCTCGCCATGGTCAATTCAGGCGGAGCGGGAAGGACGAGGTCATGAAACCGGAACGCCGGCTCAAGCCTGCGACGAACGTCAATCTCGTTCCGCTCATCGACGTCCTCCTCATCCTCATCATCTTCTTCATGATCACCACGACCTTCAAGGTCGCGCCGGGCATCAGCCTCACCCTGCCCAGCTCGACTACCTCCCAGAACGTGTCGTCCTCGGTCATCCGCGTCGTCGCGGTCTCGGATTCCGAGATTTATGTCGACCGCCAGAGGACGAACCTCGCGGGGCTTCCGGCCGTCATCAAGCGGCGGGCGAGCTCGGGCGATCCTTCGACCCTCAAGGCCACGCTCGAGGGCGACAAGTCCGCGAGCTACCAGCTCATGATTTCGATCCTCGACGCCCTCAGGCGCAACGGCATCGATGCGGTGGGCCTGCGAACCCGGCCGACGGGAGGCACGCCGTGACCAAGGCCTGGGCCCGAGCCCAGGACCGCAAGCGCTCCTTGATCGCCGCCGGGGCTACCGTCGCGCTCTACGGTCTCGGATTCCTGGTCCTGCTTCTCGTCGGGCTTCTCGTGCCCTCGAGTCCCACGACGGCCGAGGGTCCGCTCGTCGTCGACCTGGGCCTGCCTCCCGGCTCGATGGCCTCGATCCCCCTCGGCCTTCCGAATGCGCCCCTGCGTCCGGCGGGCCAGGCCCCGAGCCCGCCGGCTCCGCCTCCCTCCAGCGTCTCCCGTACGGCGCCGAGCGCGCCGCCGGTCAGCTCGGGCCCGCCGCCTGCGCCTTCCGGGAAAGCGGGCGTCTCGGCCGTAGCGGCGCCGCCCGGCGAAAGGGGCAGCGTTCTTCCGACCCCCAAAGAGACGGGCGGCGGCGGAACCGGCTCCTCGGCCGCGCAGCCTCCCAGCTCGCGGGTGTTCAGTTCCACGCCGGGCGCGCCCTCGGCGGGCGTGGCCGCGGGGGCTCCGGGCGGCAGCGGTCCCGGCATCGCCGGCGGCACGGGCACCGTCACCTTCCGCGGCATGGAGGAGGGCAACGAGGCCGACACCACCTTCGTCGCGGCCTCGGGCACGGTGGGCCGCAATCTCTACGTGCCCATCTACCTGTACATGCCCCTTCCGAAGCAGATACCCGGATCGATCTACAGCTCCATCCCGGCCGACTCGGGCGGCTACTATTCCGCGGCGATGCGCAAGGAGGCCTTCAGGCATTTCTATACGCAGGCGGGCTCGGCCTGGAATCTCAAGGGGAACGTCCCATTCGATTCGCGGGCTTTCCTCTGGCTGATGCTCCAGGACGCCGGCTACGA
This sequence comes from Rectinemataceae bacterium, assembly GCA_035530095.1. Taxonomy (GTDB): domain Bacteria; phylum Spirochaetota; class Spirochaetia; order Treponematales; family Rectinemataceae; genus JAJXZP01. Next base: position 37,545 of record DATKVK010000021.1, read on the forward strand.
TCCCTCGCACGCCGACTTCAAAGAGGGGAAAAACCTCCAGCCGGTCAAGCTCGACTTCGTGGTAGCTCCGGCCGCGCCGGGCGTGAAGCCGAAGCTCGTCTACCTCGACCTGGTCTCCTCCTCGGGATCGAAGGAGATCGACGACGCGGTGATCTACGGCTTCCGCCAGGCCACCTTCTTCAACAACACGGGCACGGCGGTCTCGGGGCACTTCACCTACGATTTCAACGCGGGCGCGGGGAAATAGCGGCGGCCGCAACGCGGCGCGGATCAGGGCGCCGGCCGGACGGGCTTGCCCTCCCGGCCCGAGGCGTAGATGGCCTCCATGAGGCGCACGGCCTCGCGGCCGTCGCGGCCGGTGACCGCGCAGTCGCGGCCTTCCCCGATCGCCGCGACGAAGTCGGCGTGCTGGAGCGCGAAGAAGTGCCAGGTGGCGTCGACCTTCCTGAACAGCGCCTCGTCCTCGGCCATCCAGCTCGCCGGCATTCCTTCCTCGCCCGGGATCGTCCAGAGGTCGTTGAAGGGCGGCTCGAGCACGCCGCTCATGCCGGCGACGAACATGGCGCCGCCGTCGGTCTGCACTCCGGCCGAAGCGCCGCTCGCGCCGTGGACATGGACCTTGGCGTAGATGCCCGGCTTTTGCGAGTTGGACACGAGGATCGAGCCGAGCGCCCCGCCGGGGAAGCGGAGCGCGGCCACCGCGCTGTCCTCGACCTCGATGTAGGGGTGGTTGAGGTTGGCCCAATAGGCCGAGACTTCGACGACGGGTCCCATGAACCACGAGATGAGGTCGAGCTGGTGAGGCGCCTGGTTGACGAGGACGCCGCCGCCCTCGCCGGCCCAGCTGCCCCGCCAGGGATCGCTGCGGTAGTAGGCCTCGTCCCGCCAGCCCAGCATGATCACCTGGCCCAAGGCGGGTGCGCCTAACTTGCCCGAGTCCAGGGCCTCGCGGACGCGGCGCACGGCGGGATACCAGCGCCGCTGGCTGACCGTGCCGAGCAGCTTCCGCGCGGCGGCGGCCGCGGCGATCATCGCGTCGCAGTCCTCGACGCCCAGGGCCAGGGGCTTTTCCACGAGGGCGTGGAGGCCGGCCTGCGAACACTCGATCGCGTGCGCCCGGTGCAGGGGATGGGGCGTCGCGACGACCACGGCGCGGACACCGTCGCGGTCGGCCATCTCGGCCGCGCTCGCGCGCGAGGCTATGCCCCAGCGCGCGGCGAAGGCGTCGCGCTTCGCCGCGTCGCGCCCGCAGACCGCGGCGAGGCGCGCCCCGGGCACGGCCGAGAGCGCCCTGGCGTGGAGCTCGGCCACCTTGCCGTAGCCGTAGACGCCGAAAGGTATCCGATCCACGTTCTCTCCTTCCCCTCGCAGCGGAATGCGGCCCTCCGGCGGCGAGGCGCGAGCCGCTGTCCCGCCCGAAACGGAACGCCCGAGTGCGATGCGCCCCCGGCCCGGCGGATCGGGCTCCGCGCGTCATGCAGTCGAGCGAAGCGAATCGGTCAGGACTCTAGGGCTCGAGCACGACTTTGAGAAGTCCGGGCTCCCGCCGATACAGGCGGTCGAACCAGGCAGCGCCCTCCGCGAGGGGGGCGACCGCGCTCACGAGGGCGCGAGCGTCCACCTTGCCCCGCGCCATCAGGTCCAGGGCGACGGGATACTCGCCCGAAATCGCGCAACTTCCCAAAAGGCCGATCTGGCGAGTCACCACGTCCTGGAGGGGCAGCTCGACCGCCGGGCTCGCGTTGCCGATCAAGGTGACGGTGCCGCCCTTCCGGACGGCCGCGATGGCCGTCTTGATCGGGGCCGCGGCGCCGACGGCCTCGAAGGCGCGGTCCGCGCCGCGCCCGAAGGTCAGGCGCTTGAGCTCGTCCAGGGCCTTCGGATCGCCGGGGTCGAGGGCGGCGTCGGCCCCGAAGCGCAGCGCGGCGGCGCGGCGCGACTCGTCGGTGTCGAGCGCGACGATCGGCCCCGAGGTCGCGCCGCGCAGCACCTGGACCAGGAGGAGGCCGATGAGGCCGGTGCCTACGACGGCGACCGATTCGTCCAGGCCGATGGGCGTGATGGCCGCGGCGTGCACGGCCACGCCGAGCGGCTCGGCCAGGGAGGCCGAGACGAAGTCGAGAGCCTCGGGCAGGCGGTAGAGGATGCGCTCGGGCACGACCACGTACTCCGCGAAGGCCCCGTCGCGCCGGTACTCGGCGCAGGAGACGCCGAGCACGCGCCGGTCGTCGCAGAGGTTCACCTCGCCCCGCCGGCAGTGCCAGCAGGTTCCGCAGTATTCCGTGGAGTCGAAGGTCACGCGGTCGCCCACGCGGTAGCTCCGGACCCCCGCGCCCGCTTCGACTATCTCGCCCGCGGCCTCGTGTCCCATGACGATGGGCGGCCGCCTGCGGCCGGTGCTCCCGTCCATGCCGTGGACGTCCGAGCCGCAGATCGCCGCCGCCCGGACTCGCACGACGACGTCGTCGCCGCCGCGCAAGGCGGGCCGGTCTATGTCGCGCAACGCGAACTTTCCGTAGTCCTCGAGGACCAATGCCTTCATGCCGGACCTCCCTCGCGTCTGCCGCCGCCCGCGGCCGTCCGATCGCCGCGCCTAGGCGTTGTACGCGTTCGACGTCGCCGGCCCGCCCGAGCCCGTCCAGTCGGTGTGGTGGAACTCCCCGCGCGGCCGGTCCGTGCGCTCGTAGGTGTGGGCGCCGAAGTAGTCGCGCTGGGCCTGCAGCAGGTTCGCGCCCGAGGAGCCGCAGCGGTAGCCGTCGTAGAAGGCGAGGGCGGCGGACAGGGCGGGGACGCCGACCCCGGCCTGAGCCGCGAGGCTCACCACGCGGCGCAGCGACTTGTGGCAGTCGCCGAGCAGGCCCGCGAAGTACGGGTCGACGAGCAGCGAGGGCAGCTCGGGATCCTTGTCGAAGGCGTCCTTGATCCTGTCCAGGAAGACCGAGCGGATGATGCAGCCGTTGCGCCAGACCTGGGCTATCGACCCGTGGTCGAGTTCCCAGCCGCGCGCGGATCCGAGCTCGCGTATCAGCATGAAGCCTTGCGCGTAGCTGACGACCTTGGCGGCCAGGAGCGCGCGGCGCAGGTCGTCGAGCGCTCCGGCCGAGACGGTCGGCCGCGGATCGTCGGGGCCTTCGAGAATCTCGGAGGCATCGCGACGCTCCTCGACCAGGGCCGAGAGGTAGCGCGCGAACACCGCCTCGGAGATGAGGGTGAGCGGGACGCCGGCGTCCAGGGAGCTCTGGCTGACCCACTTGCCCGTGCCCTTCTGGCCCGCCGAGTCGAGGATGCGCTCCAGGAGGGGCGAGCCGTCGGCGTCGGCGTAGCGCAGGATGGCGGCGGTGATCTCGACGAGGTAGGAATCGAGCTCGCTGCGGTTCCAGGTTTCGAAGGCGGCCGCCATGTCGGGGTAGGACATCCCGTAGGCGCTCCGCATGAGCTGGTAGGTCTCGGCTATCAGCTGCATGTCGCCGTACTCGATCCCGTTGTGGACCATCTTGACGAAGTGCCCGGCGCCCTCGGGGCCGATCCAGGCGCAGCAGGCCTCGCCGCTCTCCGTCTTGGCCGCCACGTCGCCGAGGATGCCGCGCAAGAGGGGCCAGGCCGCCTCGTTGCCGCCCGGCATGAGGGAGGGGCCATGCCGCGCTCCCTCCTCTCCTCCCGAGATGCCCATGCCGACGTACAGCATGCCGCGGGCCTCCATCTCCTTCACGCGCCGCACCGTGTCCTCGTAGAAGGAGTTGCCGCTGTCGATCACGATGTCGCCCTGCTCGAGGAGGGGGAGGAGCCGGCCGAGCATCTCGTCGACCGCCGCGCCGGCTTTGATGAGGAGGAGTATCTTGCGCGGTTTCGCGAGCGCGGCGACGAGCTCCTCGAGGCTCCTCGCGCCGACGATGTCGTTGCGTCCGGCGGCGCTCCCGGCCAGGAACTGCTCGGTGGCCGCGTGCGTCCGGTTGTAGACGGCCACCGAATAGCCGTGGTCGTTCATGTTGAGCGCCAGGTTCTGGCCCATCACGGCGAGTCCGATGAGGCCTATGTCAGCTTCCATGATTCCTCCTCCTAGCGCTGGATACGGGCCGAGCCGCCACGCGCCAGAGCTTCCACCTGATCCAGTGTAGCCATGGTCGTGTCGCCGGGGAAGCTCGTCACGAGGGCGCCGTGCGCCCAGCCGAGCCGGAGCGCCTCTTCCGGCGAGCGGTCATCGAGCAGACCGTAGATCAATCCGGCCGCGAAGCCGTCGCCGCCGCCCACGCGGTCGTAGACGTCCAGCTCGCAGGTCGGGGCGACGTAGCTTTGCCCGTTCAGCCACAGCACCGCGCTCCAGAGGTGGCGGTTGGTCGACTTCACGTCACGCAGGGTGGTGGCCACGGCCTTGATCCTGGGATAGCGTCGCCTAACTTCTTCCATTGTTGCGAGGAAGGCCTCGGGGTCGAGCTTGGACTTCCCCGCCGCCTGGCCGGCGACCGCCGCCTGGCCGGCGACCGCCGCCTGGCCGTGGATCTCCGGCCCGGCGAGGCCCAGGCCCATCTGCAGGTCTTCTTCGTTGCCGACGAGGACGTCGACCTCGTCGACGATCCTCCCGAGCGTCTCGCGGGCGCGGTTCGGGCCGTCGCCCCCGGCGGCAGACCATAGCTTGGCCCGATAGTTGAGGTCGAAGGAGACGATGGCCCCGGCCGCGCGGGCGGCCCGCATGGCTTCGATGACGAGCTCGGGCGTCGTGGCGGAGAGGGCGGCGAAAATTCCGCCCGAGTGGAACCATCGCAGGCCCCGGCCGAAGATGGTCTTCCAGTCGAAGCTGCCGGGGCCCAGGAGGGCCGCGGCCTCGTTGGCGCGGTTGTAGAAAACCACCGGCGCCCGCAGGCCCTGGCCGCGGTCGCTCCAGACCTGCGCCATGTTGGGGCCGCGCACGCCGTCGTGCTTGAACTCGACGTAGTGTCCTTCCACGCCCGAGGCCCGCACCGCGCTGCGCACCTTGCGTCCTATGGGATAGTCCACGATCGCGCTCGCGATGGCGGTTTTCATGCCGAAGCAGAGCGCGAGGTTGGCCGCGACGTTGTACTCGCCGCCCGAGACGTGGAGATCGTAGCGATCCGCGACCGAGAAGGGGACGATGCCCGGATCGAGCCGGGTGACCAGGGCGCCCAGCGCTGCCAGATCGTAGCCCGTGCCCGAGGCGGGCGGAATCTTGAGTTCGGCCATGTCAGTCTCCTATGTTTTCCGTTTGGCTATCGCGCGGCGCATCGACTCGAGGCTCCGCACCCCGGCCTCCCCCAGCCGTTCCATCACTTCCACGTAAATGGCGTCGACGATGGCGAGCTGGGCGATGCGGGCCGAAAAGGCCTCGCTCGCGTAGGGCGAGGAGGGGGCCGCCGAGATGAGCGCGTGATCGGCGAGCTTCGTGAGGGAGGATCGCGGGTAGGTCGTGATGACGACGAGGGGAACGTCCGAGCGCTTGAGTTCGGCCGCGAGCGCGAGCGCGTCCTTGTTGGCGCCGGTGTGCGACACGAGAAGCGCCGCGTCGCGCGCGTCCGCCTGGCTGGCGGCCATGAGCTGGAGATGGAAGTCCTCGGGCGCGGAGCAGCGCAGGCCCGCGCGGACGAGCTTGTGGTAGGCGTCGCGCGCCACGATTCCCGAGCCGCCGATACCCAGGAACAGCACGGAGCGGGCGCGGACCAGGAGTTCCGCCGCCGCTTCCACGGCGCCGCGGTCCAGGCCCTTCATCGTGCGCTCGAGCGCGGCGATGGCCGTCCGGAAGACCACGGAGACCGCGGTCTCTCCGTCGGGCGCATCGACGCTCGCCTCGTAGATCCGCGCGTTGGGCGGCGAGGTCTCGGTGGCCAGCGAAATGCGGAACTGCTGGTAGCCCTCGTAGCCGAGCTTCCGGACGAAGCGGAAGAGGGTCGACTCCGAGACGCCGATACGCTCGGCAAGCTCTTCGATGCTCGGGTGGACCGCCTCCGCGGGCGAGGCGAGGATGAAGTCGGCGATGCGCCGTTCCTTCACGCTCAAGGAGTCGAGTCGGTCGTGAATCTCGAAAAGGCAACTCTTCTTTTCCACGGTCTTTCCTCGCCGCAGTGTAGTATGAAAGAAAAAATCTTTCAATAAAAAAATCTTTCATCTTTTCGGTTGACCGGTGCGACGTTCGATGGAATAATTAGAGCAAGCTAATCTAGGAACCGATCGTTCCGAAATTGGCGAGGATTCGCCCCGGCACCCATGAATCCGCGTGATAGGGCCGTTCATGGAAGGCGGCTTTTTCGAGATTCGTCCGTTTCGAAGAAGCTGCCTGCCGGCGGAAACGCAGTCATCCATTAGGAGGAGGATTCATGAAGAAGCTCATCGCCCTCGCCTTCGCAGTCGTTCTCACGGCGGCCGCGGGCGCCCAGACCAAGGAGATCCGCGTTCTCCTGGCCAATCATCCCTACGGCGACCTCTTGAAGGCCGCCATTCCGGAGTTCGAGCAGGCCACGGGCATCAAGGTCAATCTCGAGCAGTACCAGGAAAGCCAGCTGTCCACCAAGCTCGCCACGGAGTTCGCGACGGGCTCGTCCACGGTGGATGTCTTCATGACTCGACCGCTCCAGGAATCGAAAATGTTCTACAAGAACGGCTGGTATGCCCCGCTCACCTCCTACGATTTTTCCGACTTCCCCAAGAGCGCTCTCAGCGTCGTCACCTTCGGGCCGAGGACCTACGTGGTACCCATAGTCACCGAATGGGAGGTCCTCTACTATCGCAAGGACCTTCTCCTGAAGGCCGGCCTCGCGGTGCCCAAGAACTTCCCCGAGCTCGAGGCGGCTGCCAAGCGACTCAACTCTTCGGACATCATCGGCTTCGCGTCTCGCGGCAAGGGCAACCCCGCGGTGACGCAGCTCTCCAGCTTCATCTACAACTACGGCGGCACCTACCTCGACAAGGGCAAGGCCGCCTTCGACTCCAAGGCGGCGGTCGATGCGATCCGTTTCTACGGCAGGCTCCTCGGCAATTACGGTCCCGAGGGCGTCACTGCCATGTCCTGGGACAACATCATGCCGCTCTTCCAGGCGGGGCGCGTGGCCATGTGGACCGACGCCTCGGTCTTCTACGGCCAGATCGTCGATCCGGCCAAGTCGCAGGTGCCTGCGGCTGATGTCGGCATCGCCAACTTTCCGGCCGGACCCAAGCAGAATACGCCCTTCATAGCAGTGTCCTGGGGCATGGCCGTGGCCAAGAACAGCAAGAACCGCGACCCGGCCCTTCAATTTCTCGCCTGGGCCACCAGCGCGGACATGGCCAAGCGAGCTCTCGTGGCCAACATCACCGTGGCCCGCAATTCGCCTTGGCTCGATAAGAGCGTCTTGGAGAAGGTGAATCCCGCCCTCGTCTCGACGCGGGCTTACGCGGCCAAGTTCGGAATCCCCTACGACCGCCCCTACATGGGCGCCGTGAATGAAGCGCGTGACCGGATCGGCGAGCTCATCATCGAGTCCATCAACTCGAAGGGCGCCTCGCCCAACCTCGACAAGAAAGCCAAGGCGATGGCCGAAAAGGTCAATGAACTTCTCGAAGATACGGGAGAGTACGGGGTCATGTGATTTCGTAGACAGGGAACAAATCGCAGAGACGCGGAGTCGAGAGGAAGCGAGGAGAGACGCCGGGACGCAAGGGGAAAGGAAGAAAGGGGAGAACGCGATTCCTCCGCTGTTTTTCCGCTCTGCGCCTCTGCGTCTTTCCGCGCCTCGGCTTCTCCCGTGACCGTTGCAGCGCATTCCATGACTCAAGTATCCGGAGCGTCCCCATGGTGAGAACTGGTTTCGTCGAAAGGAATTTACACGTGCTTTTCCCGCTGCCTGCGGCGGTATTCGTCGTCGTCATGATGATCTTCCCCATCATATACACTGTTGCGCTGAGCTTTTCCAATTGGAACCTCACCTCAGGAATGCCTTTCGCCTTCGTCGGCCTCAAGAGCTACGGGCGCGTCTTCGCCGAGCCGCGATTCCTGGCCGCGATAGGCCGCACCTTTCTCTTCACCGCTCTCGCCGTCGGCATCGAAACCCTGCTCGGCGTGGCCATCGCCTTGGTGCTCAACCGCGAGTTCGTGGGCAAGGGGCTCATCAAGCTTCTCCTCCTTCTGCCCCTCGTCGCCACTCCCGTCGCGGTGGGCATCGTATTCAATCTCTTCTACGATCCGACCATAGGCTTGGCCAACTACGCCCTGCATCTCGTCGGGCTGCCCAGAATCGCCTGGGTGGGGAGCGAGTCGACCGTCCTGCCCTCGCTCGTGCTGGTCGATGTCTGGCAATGGACTCCCCTGATCGCGCTGATAGTGCTGGCCGGCCTGGCCTCGCTCTCGACGGAACCCTACGAATCCGCCCGGGTGGACGGAGCCGGAGAATTCCAGATCCTGCGCCGCATAACGCTGCCGATGGTCATGCCGACGATACTGACCGCCGTCATCCTCCGGACAATAGACGCCCTCAAGACCTTCGACATAATCTACGCCATGACCGGAGGCGGCCCCGGCTACTCATCCGAGACGCTCAACGTCCTGGGCTACAAATACAGCTTCGAGTACTTCCGCATGGGCCAGTCGGCCGTCATGCTGATCATCCTTTTCGCCATCGTGCTCGCCACGAGCCTCGGCATCATGCGGCTCCGCGGCGCCGCGGAAAGCTGAGTCGCCCATGAAGCCTCGACCCGTGCGCGGTGCCGTATTCTATTTTATGATGCTGGCCACCGCCGTCGCCCTGCTGTTCCCCTTTTTCTGGATGCTCGCCTCGTCGTTCAAGACCCAGGTTGACATCATCGCCTGGCCGCCCAAGTTCATCTTTCACCCGGTTCTCTCGAACTATCATCGCGTCTTCGCAGAGCAGGACTTTTTCAGGTATTTCGTCAACTCCACGATCATCGGAGTTTCGGCCGTGGGCGTCTCGCTCCTTCTTGGCTTGCCGGCGGCCTATTCGATCGCGCGATTCGCCCAACGACGCCTTTCGGTATTCATACTCGTCGCCCGTCTCATGCCGGGCATTTCGTTTCTCATGCCTTGGTACATCATCTTCTCCCGTCTCCATCTCATGGACAGCTACACCGCTCTCATCCTCTCGCACATCCTCATCGCTCTGCCGGTGATAGTCTGGATAATGTCGAGCTATTTCGAGAGCATCCCTGCCGAAATGGAAGAGTCGGCCATGGTCGACGGGGCAACGCGCCAGCGAGCATTCCTGTCGATCATCCTTCCGCTTTCGGGACCGGGAATCGTCACCGCCACGACGCTGTCGTTCATCTTCTCGTGGAACAATTTCATGTTCTCCCAGGTCTTGAGCATGGAGAAGACCAAGACTCTGCCGATAGCCGTCTACAATTTCGTCTCCTACGCCGAGGTCGATTGGGGCGCGGTCATGGCGGTGGCCGTCGCGATCATGACTCCGGCCATCGTGCTCACCATGATCTTCCAGAAGTACGTGGTCAAAGGCTTGACGATGGGGGCGGTCAAGGGCTAGCGCGCAGCTTGGCCCGCCCGCCCCTTTGTGCGTACAGTGTAACAATGGCAGATACCGCGGCGGTTTTTTCCGAGTTCCGCTCGGGCGAGGAGGTCGCGTACGACCTTCGCAGTCCCTGGCGCTGGATCTTTTCCCACCTCATGCGCTATCCCTGGCTGCCGGTCATGGCGCTGGTCTTTTCCGTCGCGAACAATGTCGGCTACTCGGGCCTGCAGGTCCTCATCGGCAGGGGCTTCGACGTCGTGCGGCAGCAGGCGGGGCAGCGCGGGGCGCTCATGGCCGTGGCGCCGCTCATCGCGGGCGCGGGCCTGCTGCAGGGAATCGCGATGGTGGCGCGCAACCTGTCGTTCGAGTTCCTCGCGCAGAAGGTCGAGCGCGACGCGCGCCCGGAGCTGTACTCGAGCCTCCTCGGCAAGAGCCAGACCTTCCACTCCCGGCAGAAAATCGGCGACATCATGGCCAGGGCGACCAACGACGTCCACTACCTCAACCTCATGTTCTCTCCGGGCGTCGCCCTCATCATGGACTCGCTTCTCACCATGGTGGTGCCCCTGGTCATGGTCGCGTCGATCAATCCCCGCCTCCTTCTCGTGCCGAGCGTCTTCGTCGTCTTCCTCGTCCTGACGGTCTGGGGCTACGACCGGCGGCACAATCCCGCCACGGACGAGCAGCGCCGCATGTACTGGCCGCTGCTCGTGTACGCGATCTGCTGGGGCGCCGCCTTCGTCCACGCGCTCTTCCTCTCGCTCTGGTCGTTCAACCTTTTCCAGATGGCGCACGAGTTCATCGGGGGCTTCGAGCGCGGCTACGACACCGAGGTGGGCGAGCGCGGGATCACGCTCTAGGGCGGGCAGCGGCAGCGCATCGCCATCGCCCGCGCTCTGCTCGTCGATCCGCGCATCCTCATCCTCGACGACTCGACCTCCGCGGTCGATTTCCTCACCGAGGACGAGATCCGGAAGACCATGCGCCGGGCCAGCCGCGGACGCACGACCTTCCTCATCACGCACCGGCTCTCCCTGATCCGCCGGGCGGACAAGATACTCCTTCCACGACGAGCATTCCTCCGGCAAGGTGGTCAGCCGGCTCACGACCGACACCGAGGACTTCTCCAACGTCATCGGGCTCGTCGTCGACTTTCTCTCGCAGCTCGTGCTGGTCGCCGTCTTCTTCTCCTATCTCGTGTCGCTGAGCTTCCGGATGGCGCTCATGCTGCTCGTGATGGCGCCCATCGCGGCCGTCCTGGCCCTGGCCTTCCTGCGCATCGCGCGCTTCGTGACGCTCGATGCCAAGCGGGTCACCGCCCAGGTCAACTCCCGCATCCAGGAATCGGTCTCGGGCATCGGCGTGGCCAAGGGCCTCTTCATCCAGGCGGTCGGCTTCTTCTGGTGGCCCATGCTCAACATCGCCTCGTTCCGGAGCCAGCTCCAGGGCGGCCTGGCGGCGGCGGAGCGCGTCTTCTCGCTCATCGACCGCGAGCCGCGCGTGCGTCAGACGGGCGAACGCTCTCCGGCGAGGATCGAAGGAAAGGTCGAGTTCCGGGATCTCAGGTTCGCCTATTCGAGCAAGGAGACGGTCTTCGACGGTCTCTCGCTCGCGATCGCGGCGGGAGAGAAGCTGGCCATCGTCGGCAAGACGGGGGCGGGCAAGTCCTCGATAGTGAAGCTCCTGTGCCGCTTCTACGAGTTCCAGGCCGGCGAAATCCTAGTCGACGGCCTCGAGGTCTGCGGCTACAGGATGGACGCCCTGCGCGCCTCGCTCGGCCTCGTGTCGCAGGATCCCTTTCTCTTCCCCGGCACGGTGGCCGACAGCATCCGCTACGCCGGGCCCGAAGCCTCGGACGCCGAAGTGGAGGCCGCCGCCCGCTCCTTGGGCTCGGGCGACCGGGTGGAGGACCTCCCCTCGGGCCTCGCCACCGAAACGGGGCATCGCGGCTCGTCCTTGTCGATGGGGCAGCGCCAGCTCGTCGCGCTGGCCCGGGTCCTCCTCCGGGACCCGCGCATCTTCATCCTGGACGAGGCCACCTCGAGCGTGGAGCCCTTCACCGAGGCGCAGATCCAGGAGGGGCTCGAGACCATCATGCGGGATCGGACTGCCATCGTCATCGCGCACCGGCTCTCGACGGTCAAGTTCGCCGACCGCATAGTCGTGCTCCACGCGGGCTCCATCGTCGAGGAGGGGAGCCACGAGGCCCTCCTGGACCGCGGCGGAGAGTACGCCACGTTGTACGATACCTGTTTCAGGCATCAGAGCCTGGAGTACATCGAGCGCCAAAGCCGCTAGAGGAGAGACCGTCGCTTGACGGCCTCGCGCGGCCGTCAGCGAGCGGCGAAGGTTCCGATCAGCTCGCCTTGGGCGAGGATGTGGCCCTGCATGGCCTTCAGGAGCTCGTCACGCGTATAGGTTCTGCCGCTCCCGAGCAGGCGGTCGAGCGCGAAGATCCTGAAGACGTAGTGGTGCACGCCTGAGGGGGGCTGCGGCCCGCCCCAGCCGACCTTGCGCCAGTCGTTGAGGCCCTGCCTGCTGCCGTCGGGCAGCTGGGCTTCCTGCGGGAGCCCCAAGGCCAGGGAAGTATGGCTTGCCGGGATGTCCCAGACGACCCAGTGCACCCAGCCGCCCGGCTTCGGCGCGTCAGGGTCGTCGCAGATGAGAGCGATGGCTTTGGCGGCCGGGGGGACCCCGGTCCACGACAGGGGCGGCGAAAGATTGTCCGCCGAAAACGAATGAACCTTCGGAATGGTTCCGCCTTCGGGAAATGCGCTCGATTCCAGCTTCATCGCGGCTACCCCCTTTTGAGCCCAAAGTTCGATCCCTGCGACGAGGACGAGAAGGCTGACGACACGGAGGGCTTTCATTGTCTGTCCCATCCTCTCGGTGCGGCGCGAGCCGCTTTAGCATAATTCTACCGCTCCCACGATCTAGTGTCATCAAGCTTGTTGATGAAGTCTGGGTCGAAGCGGGAGGGCTCGGCATTTCCGGGCGATTGGATCGCTGGCTTCTCGTCCTGGAGTCGAGGCGATCTCATATATCGCTAAAATATTAGTGATATATCAAAATCGTTCTTTTTTTCTTGACACTCCTCAAGGTGCGTGGCACCCTCGACCCATGCGAAGAATCACACGCCACCCCATCGTTCCGCCTTCGGAAGGACGACGCGAGGTGTCCTTCAGCTTCGACGGCACCGAAATGCGAGGTTTCGAAGGCGAGATGATCGCTTCGGCCCTGTTCGCCAACGGCATCACCCGTTTCTCGAAGCACGCCAAGGACGGCGCGCCACAGGGGATCTTCTGCGCCAACGGCCAGTGCGCCCAGTGCACGGTCCTCGTCGACGGCATTCCCAGGAAGGCCTGCATCACCGCCCTGGCGGCCGGCCTCGACCTTCGGACGCTGGACGGCCTTCCCGTGCTGCCCGCGCTCGACGCGGCTCCGGCCCCGGCGGGCAAGCGCCTGCTGTCGGCCGACGTGCTCGTCATCGGCGGCGGCCCCTCGGGTCTCGGCGCGGCCTCCGAACTCGCCAAGCAGGGCTTTTCCGTGATCGTCGCCGACGACAAGGCCAGCTTGGGCGGCAAGCTCGTGCTCCAGACGCACAAGTTCTTCGGCTCCGAGGAAGACTGCTACGCCGGCATGCGCGGCATCGACATAGCCGCGAAACTCGAGGCCGATCTGCGCAGCCATCCCAATGTCACCATCCTCGCGAACTCGCCCGTGGTGGGGCTCTACAGGGACCGCAAGGCCGGCGTCTTCCAGGACTATTCGTCCTACCTGCTCGTCGATTTCAAGGCTCTCGTGGTCGCAGCCGGGGCGCGCGAGCGATCGATCGTCTTTCCGGGCAACGATCTGCCGGGGGTGTACGGCGCGGGCGCCTTCCAGACCCTCGTCAACCGCGATCAGGTGCGGCCGGCCGAGCGCGTGCTCATCATCGGCTCGGGCAACGTAGGGCTCATCGCCGCCTACCACGCCCTGCAGGCCGGCATCGAGGTGGCCGGCATCGTCGAGATCCTCGACAAGGTCAACGGCTACAAGGTCCACGCCGACAAGATCCGCCGCATGGGCGTGCCCATCCACCTCTCGACCACCGTCGTGTCGGTCGAGGGAGAGGGGAAGGTCGAGCGGGCCACGGTCGCCCAGGTCGGCGCGGACTTCAAGGCCCTTCTCGACACCGCGCGCAGCTACGAGGTGGACACCGTCCTGGTGGCCGCGGGGCTCTCGCCCTGCGACGAGTTCTATCGCCAGGCGACGGATTTCGGCTTTCTCGCGGTCAAGGCGGGAGACGCCGAGGAAATCGCCGAGGCCTCGAGCGCCCTCTTCGGCGGCCGTATCGCGGCCTTCGCCCTCGCGAGGCTCCTGGGCCGCAAGGTCGAGGTCGACGAGTCCTGGATAGCCAAGCGCGAGGTGCTCAAGTCCAGGCCCGGCGACAAGATCCCCCGGGAGCCCGTCGTCCCCGGCGAAAAATGGCGGCCGGTCTTCTTCTGCGAGGAGGAGATCCCCTGCAATCCCTGTACGACGGTTTGTCCGACCGGTTCCATCAAGCTGAGGCCGCGCAGGGGCAACCTGCTCGACCTGCCCTACTTCCAGGGGGACGACTGCCGCGGCTGCACCGCCTGCGTCGCCGCCTGTCCGGGGCTCGCCATCTCGCTCGTGCGCCGCATCGACGAAGCCTGGAGCGAAGTGGCGCTGCCCTACGAGTTCGAGCCCGACTTCGAGGTCGGAAGCCGCCGCGAGCTCTATTCGATGGACGGCGATTTCGCGGAATCGGCCGAGCTCCTCAAGAAAACCTTCAATAGGCGCTACAAGACCTGGATTCTCCATTTCAAGGTGAGTTCGGCCAACTCGGGCAGGGTCATCGGCATCCGCGTGCAGGACCCCGAGGCCACGCTCAGCCTCCCTTCGCCGCAGTTCTCCTGCGCCTCCGAAGACGCGATCGTCTGTCGCTGCGAGCGCGTCACCTTCGGCGAGCTCGTGCGCTTCATCCGCGAGAACAAGGTGACCGACGTCAACCAGCTGAAGGCCATCCGGGCCGGCATGGGCGCCTGCGGCTCCAAGACCTGCTCGGCCCTCTATCCCTCGGTCTTCCGCGCCGCGGGGGTCGATCCAGCGTCCGTCGCTCCCGGCAGCCTCAGGCCGCTGACGGTCGAGGTGCCCATGGAGGCTCTGGTCAACGAGCCGGCCGCCGCCGGCGAAAGCTCGCATGGAGGATCGGTGTGAAGAAGTTCGACGTTCTCATCATCGGCGCGGGCTCGATCGGCGTGCCCTTGGCCTACTACTGCGCCGAGCGGTCGCTCAAGGTGGGGGTGATCGAGCGCGAGGCCTCCTGGGGCCGGGGGCAGAACCGGGCCGCCATCGGCGGCATCCGGGCCACGCACTCGGATCCCGCCAAGATCAAGATCTGCCAGGAGTCGCTGAAGATAGCCGCCTCGTTCCGCGAGGAGCACGGGGTCGACATCGAGTGGCGCCAGGGCGGGTATCTTTTCGTCGCCTACGATGAAGAGCGCGAGAAGTCCTTCCGGAATCTCCTCGTCGTGCAGAAGGCGGCGGGGCTCGACATAGACTGGATCGGCGCCGACCGCGTCGCCGAGCTGTCTCCCGGCATCAGCCGGGAGGGCCTGCGCGGCGGCACCTTCAGCCCGGGCGACGGCTTCGCCTCGCCGCTCACTGCCAACACCGCCTTCCATCGGCTGGCGATCGAGGCGGGGGCCGAGTTCCTGTTCGGCGAGACGGTGACCGGCATGGAACTGGAGGGCGGGAAGATACGGCGAGTGCGCACCGACAAGGAGGTCTACGAGGCCGCCCTCTTCGTGGATGCGGCGGGCGCCCACGCGGCCGAGATCGCCTCTCTGGCGGGCGCCGAAATCCCGGTCCATCCGGACAGCCACGAAGGCGGCGTCACCGAGCCGGTGGCCCGTTTCATGCAGCCCATGCTCGTCGACATCCGCAGCGACGAGGAGTCGGGCAACTACTACTTCTACCAGGCCGCCACCGGGCAAGTCGTCTTCTGCATCACGCCCAAGCCGCAGGCCTGGGGCA
The DNA here is from genome assembly GCA_035530095.1 of Rectinemataceae bacterium. Taxonomy (GTDB): domain Bacteria; phylum Spirochaetota; class Spirochaetia; order Treponematales; family Rectinemataceae; genus JAJXZP01. The sequence continues at coordinate 53,045 of DATKVK010000021.1, forward strand.
CCGAAACCGCCAACAGCTCGGGCTTCCTGCCGCTCTGCGTGCGGCGCATGCTCGAGCTCTATCCTCGTCTGCGCTCGCTCAAGGTGCGCCGTACCTGGCGTGGGCTCTATCCCATGACCCCCGACGGCCTTCCCCTCGTCGGCTACACGCGCGAGGCGGACAATCTTCTCTTGGCGGCGGGGATGTGCGGGCAGGGCTTCATGATAGGGCCCGGCCTGGGAAGGATACTGGCCCAGGTCATCGCCGAAGGCGCGAAAGAATACGACTTCATCTTCGACGAGCTGACGCCCTACCGCAAGTTCGAGGGCATGGAACTCTTGAAGTAGGCCGATCTCCTAAAAAGGGAACCACAGAGTCACGGGGGAAGGCGGGAGCCGGGAGGCGCAAAGGAAACGGCGATTCCAGGAAGATCCGCCTTCTTCTCCTTCTTCCTCTTGGCTCCGGCTCTCCGGGCCTCTGTGGTTTTTCTCGGCCGATCGGGCGGTCAGCTTAGCCGCTGATGGGGATTATCTGATCCAGGTGGATTTCCTTGAACTGCTTGGCCAGCTGAGGGGAGAGGGCGGTGATCTTCATGCCGCCGCCGGCCTGGTCGAAGTGCTTGTAGAACGACAGGAGCTTGCCGATGCCGGCGCTCGTGATCGAGGGCACCTCCGACAGATCGAACTCGGCGTTGCGGAGCGCGCTATCCTTGGCCAGTTCGATGAACTTGGCGCTGAGCTCGGAGCCTCCGGCGGTATCAATGGCTCCGGTGATCGTAATGCTGACGCGATCCTGCTCTATGGAGATGTCGATATCCATGTTTCCTTCCTCCAAAATACTCGGGCATTCCGTCGGCGCGTTAGAGCGTGCGGTGCTCGAATCTAGTTTCGTCGAACCAGGCTACTATCGCCGCGATGGCGTCGAGGCCTCGCTTGCCGCCCAGGGGATCGTGGCGTTCCCGCGGAAAGGAGACGAACCTGCGGTCCTTGAGCGGAAGCGTCTCGACCGTTTCACGGAGCTTTTCGAAGGGAACGAGGCTGTCCGACTCGCCCACGAAGAAGGCGGCCTTGCGACCTTCCAGGAAGGAAGTGTCGTGCAATAGCGACTTCGCGGTGGCGTCGAGGTCGGAAGCGAAGGCATTGGGCACGGAATAGGCCACGAGCACGTCCGCTTCGAGGCGCTTGCGCGCGGCCTCGTCCTCGAAATGCGTCTCGGGGGCGGTGTCCACGGGCACGCCGAAGAGAAGGGGCGCGACCGCGGCGAGGCGGGCCTTGCGCGCCGGATAGCGCTTGAGGAAGAGCAGGGCCGCCACCGCTCCTATGGAGTGGGCGATGATGTCGATTTCCCGCGCGCCCTCGACCGACTCGATGCGGCGGCAGATGGACTCGATCGCGTCGGCCATGGCGAGAACCCCGCCCGAACCGCGCTCGCCGGGGCTATGGCCGAAGCCCGCGAAGTCCAGGGCGTAGACCTTGAAGTTCTCCGCCAGGAGCTTGGGCACGAGCGAGGGGTACGCGCCCGAATGGTAGCCGAGCCCGTGCAGGACGAGGGCCACCTTGTCGTATCCCTTCGACATGTTCTCCCAGTATTGGTAGTGGAGGCGCGTCCCCTTGGGATCGGGGAAGTAGGAACTCAGATGGTTCACCGGTTGTTGCCCCTTTCATTACGGAGCGGGCAGGCCGCGGGACCCGGCGGCCCGCCCGCTCCGAGAATGCCTCACTTGCTGATCGGGAAGATGCGGTCGAGGTGAATTTCCATGAACTGCTTGTACAGCTGATCGGAGATTCCCTTCACCGTCATGCTCCCCTTCTTGCCGTCGATGAACTTGAAGAAGTTCATGATCTTGCCGATGCCCGACGATGTGATGGTCCGGACGGTCTTGAGATCGAAGACGACGTTCCTGATGCCGTCCATCTCCATGGCTTCCTGCAAGGTGACTGCGAGCTTGTGGCCCCCGTCCGTGTCGATGTTGCCGTCGACGACGATCGTGAGGGCATCGCCCTTTCTGTTCATCTCGATATCCATAGGTCCTCCGCTTCATTCGAGGATGATGTACTTGCGCACTTCGCCGAGGGCGCGCTCCACCTGGGCGATGATCTCGGCTTGGACGTTGAAAAGGATCTGCTTCTGGATGCGTTCCCTGCCTTTCTCCACCTTCTTGGCGTTGAAGTAGGAGGGGAACTCGTCGGCTTCCGGCTTGATCGTGAGCGAGGCGGTGACCAGGTCGCCGTCGATCGTCTCGCGGAAAAGCTCGGCGGCCGCCGGCCCCAGGGCCGCGACGGACTTCTCGGGCAGGAGCGCGAGCAGATTCGGCTTGCGATCCTCGGGCGCCTGGCCCTTGAGACGAGCCTTGACGTAGGCGTAATAGCGGCCCGAGGGATTGTCCGGATCCACCGGGTACTCCCCATCGGTCGCGATGTCGATGTCGTAGAACCGCTCGGGCCCTTCCGCCATAAGCGCCGCCCATATCTCGCGATAGGGTGCGACCGCCTCGGCTCCGGCTTTCGACAGGACGTAGACGTCGCCGCAGACGTCGAGGCATTCGCCTGCCGGATCCTGGACGCGCACCGTGGTCCACGCATAGGCGTCGAGCGCGCGTTCCTGCTCGGAGCGGAGGCCGGCGAGCACGGCCTTGGGCAGCTCCTCCTGGGCCATGCGCTCGGCGTAGACGGTCCGCGTCTTGGAGTAATAGGCCGGGAACTCGTCGGGCTCGGGACGGATGGTCAGGGATTCGGTTATCTGCCTGCCCGCCACGCGCGAGGGAATGTACTTGAGCACAGCGTCCTTGCCGTACTTTTCGACGAGCTCTCCGAGGGCCGAAGCGAGAAGGTTCTCCTTCTCCTCGGGCGTCGTCCCCTTGAGCTCGAAGGCGAGGTAGGCGTAGTAGCGCCCCGACGCGTTGATGTCTTCGTCGAAGAGACCGTCGTGGGCGATAACCTTGTCGTAAAGCCCAAAGAGATCGCGGGAAGACAGGGCTGCGGCGATGCCCTCGAGCTCGCCGAGGCGGGCCATGGCCTCCGAGGGGCCGATATAGGTGCGTCCCTCGATAGCCACGCCCGCTCCGAGATCGAGCGAGCGCAGAGCGTTCGCGATGCGCTCAATCCGGTCCACTTACTTCCCCTTTTCCTTCTCTTTCTTCTCGATTTCCTTGATGGGGACGAGCTTGCGCGGCGCGACTTCTTTCTCGTGGTAGCTCGCCTTGACGAGGAGCACGGGCGGAATCACGTCTTCCATCCGCTTGCGATCGTCGAAGAACGCGTTGCGGACAGCCGAGGCGTGAATAGCCGTCTCTTCCATGTCGGCGTCGGTGCCTACGCCCTCGAGCTGGGCCACGCGGTCGAGGATGTTGAGGATGGTCCGATTGAGGGGATCCTCCTGGCCCTTCTCCTTGTCGAGGTGCTTGGCCAGGCCGTTGAGGTCCGCTATCGAGAGGGGATAGATGCGGTAGCCGTCGCGCGGCGAGGAGTAGTTGGACTGCAGGACGCCGAGGATGACCGAGAGGTTCTTGGGATAGATGCCGCCCTTGTGCCACTTGGTCATCATGGCGAAGATCTTGCCGATGATGAACCTGTTGGGCTGGACGGGGGAGAGGAGGAGGAAGGGATCCGTGTCGCCGATGAGGGAATCGATGACCCAATGGTTTTCGATCTCGAGCATCCGGAGGAACACGGGATAGTTTTCGGGCGTGAGGCCGACCGTGTTGAGGAACGAGGCGTAGGTGATCGCCGCCTCGACGGCCTCGTAGGTCCTGCAGCCGATGATGCCCTGGAGGAGGCGATTCTCGATGCCGTTGATCTGGTCCTCGGACCAGCTGTCGTTAACGATTACTTCGTCCATGGTTTCTCCTTCGATCCCTTAGTCGTGGCGCAGGGCCATGTCGATGTCCTCGACGAAGAGCGTTCTCGGCGTGACCTCGTCCTTGAGATAGTCGCCGCGAACCAGGAGGACCTGGGGAATGCCGTCCTCGAGCTTTTTCGCGCTGTCGAAGAAGAAGCTGCGGATGCGGATGGCCTGCCTGGAGACTTCCTCCATCGACTCGTCCCAGCCGAGTCCCTGGAGGGATCCGATCCGATCGAAGATATCGAGGATGCAGCGGTTCAAGGGGTAGTTCTGTCCCTTCTCCTTCTCGAGGTGCTTGCCGAGATTGTCGACGTCCGCGATGGTGAGCGGATAGATCTTGTAGCCGTCCTTCGGCGAGCTGAAGGCGTTCTGCAGCACGCCCAGGGCGATGGAAAGCGTCTTGGGATAGATGCCGCCCGGATGCCAGCGCGTGAGCAGGGTGAAGCACTTGGAGATGACGTAGCGGTTGGGCTGGATCGTCGAGAGGAAGAGGAAGGGATCCTCGTCGCCGATCAGCGCGTCGAGGACCCAGTGGTTCTCGATCTCGAGCATCTTGAGAAAGAGCGGGTAGTTGTCGGATGTGAGGCCCGAGAGCCTCAGGAACCTCGTGTACGCGATCGCCGCTTCGACCGCCTCGGGGGTGCGCGACGACATGACCTGCTGGAGAATGCGGTTCTCCACGGACATTATGTTCTCGCGGGTCCAGAGCCGTGCCTGCTCTTCAGCTTTTGTGGTAGCCATTGTCCCTCCTTCTGTCTGTCACCTAGACTTGGTCTTCGCGGCGCCGGCCTTGGCCGGTCCTGCCGGTTTTTTCATGGTGGACGCCGCGGCCTTGGAGCCTTTGGGCGCGGCGCCGCCTTTAACCTTAGGCGCGGCGGCGCTCTTGTCAAGCTTGGACGCGCGTTTTGGCGCGGCTTTATCGGCGCCATTCGCCGGCTTGGGCGCGGCCGGAGCTTTCTTCGCCGCCGCGGCCGCTTTGGCCGTGCCCGCCCGCCCCGTCGAGAGGACGGCCAGGCTCTCCTCCATCTCGCGGTCGAAGCGGGTCTTTTCGGCCTTGACCGGCCCGACCTTGCCCTCGAGCTTGCCGATCACGTCCTCGACCAGGCCGAGCTTGTTCTGCTCGGTCTGGCTGAAGCCGGATACCTCGCCCCGGAAACGGTAGAGCGCCTGGAGCACTACCTTGAGTTCCCTGTCGCTGAAATCCATACCACCTCCATGTAGGGCCGCGTGTCACGGCCGCGGCTTGCGCTTCAGGAGCGTAAGCTTGTTCCCTTTATCGTTGTACGAAACCTCGTCGAAGGGCCGCTTGATGAGCCATAGCCCCTTGCCGGAGACCTCGAAGCCCGACGGTTCGTCGCTCACCGCCCCGGTGTCGAAACCCGGGCCTTCGTCGCCGAGGACGAGGCTCGCCGTGTCGTCCGTTATGGAAAGTTCGATGGAGATGCGGCGCCCGCCGTAGGCCGGGTCCGCGAGCTTGCGCTCGCGCTCGGCCTCGTAGCGATCCTCGGTCAGAGGGTCGTCGGAGCGGAGGGAGGAATCGAGCTCGAGGTTCCCGTGCTCGACCGCGTTCACGACCGCCTCTTCGAGGGCGAGCGCGCACTCGTCCTCGGCGCCGGGACCCGGATAGTAGCCGCACTCGGCGAGCAGGTGCGCCATGCGCCGGCACACTCGGCTGACGTCGAACTCCTTGGTTGTCCAGGAGAATGCGGCCGCAAGGCCTTCGAGCCCGGCGAAGGCGGCCCCGCCGGCGCCGCGCTCGCGCTGGTCCTCGATCAAGGCGACGAGGGTCCGGCGCAGCTCGCGCTCCTCCACCGGCAGGAGGAGGAGCCTGCCCTCGCGGGCGGCGGCCGCGGCGGCGAAGAGCGGCCGCTCGGAGGCGGGGACGACGAAGCACCAGGGCCGGGGGTCTTCGAGGGCGGCGGCTCGGGCCGCGCGCAGGCCCGTTTCGTCGTAGGCCGCGGCGAGCACGAAGGCCGGAGCCGGATCGTTGATGGGATCGCCAGCCAGCGAGGTCTTGCTGAAACCGCCGAGCGCGTCCTGCAGGGCCGCCCGGTCACCCTCGGTGAAACCGGTGAGAAGGATGTCGGGCGCTGCGTCGACGGGCATACGAACTCTCTCTTCCTTGAATAGGCCGTGGTTCAGGCTTCGTCCAGCCAGAGGCGGAACTCGCGAATGCCGCGCGCCACGACCTCGGCCGCTTTGCGCGCGTCGGCTGCCGGGACACTCAACCTGTCGCGCAGGATCATGATGAAGAAGTCCTGGATGTTGCTGTAGACGTCGGCGATATCGTAGAAGAGCACGGCCAGATCGTCGCCCTCGGGACGGAAGACCGAGAAGCTCGTGGGCATGAACACGGGCTTGCGTCCCACGTAGATGTTCTGCAGGCGCTTGGAGGAAAGGTGCAGAAGCTCGGAGAAGCGGTAGGGCACCATCTGCTCGGACGGACGGTTCACCGGCTCGACGCTTTTCAGGAGGAACGAGGGCGGTTCCAGGAAGGCGTATAACTTGCAGCCGACGGTCTTGAAGACGAGGGTATCGCCTTCGGGGTAAATATCCTGGAGGTTTTCGTAACCGATGATCTCGAAGACGGCGTAGCCGATCTCGCCGGCGAAACGCACGCAGACGATGAAGCCGCCGTACTTGGGGAGCTTGTTCTGCTTGAAGGCATCGAAGAGGTGCTGGGCCGCGAAACGCTTGCGGGGTTCGTCGTTGGCGATTTCTTCGGCGGATCGCGCCGGGCCGGCGAGATGGTCCGCGCGATCCGCCGCGGCCTTGGCGGCGCCCTTGCCAGAGCTGCGGAGCCTGGAGAGGAGTTCGACGTCCTCTGTGGCCCGCGCGGGATCGCGGCCGGCGTCGGCGCTCCGTCCGGCGGCGCCGTCCGCCTTCGCGCCGCGGCCGCCTTTCGGCGAGGCGGCAGGGGCGGTCTCTGCACGGCCGCCTGCGGCGCCGGCAGCCGGCTTCGTTCCGCGCTTGCCGCCGGCTATCGCGGCTCGGCCGCTCGCCGCCGGCTTGACCGAGGGCTCGGCGGCCGCGCCCTTGCCGCGCGGGGGCTCGGCGCCTTTGGCCGCCGAACGAGCTTTCCCGGCCGCGGAAGACGAGCCCGCGGAGGACTGAGCCGCGAGTCCGGCCAGCTCGCGCGCTCGCGAGCGCAGCGGCCTGACGGGTTTTTCCTCGCGCTTGGGTTTTTTAACGTCGACGAGGGAGGGCAGGGACTCTTCCGCCCATGAGCCGCGCCTGCCGCGCGGCGCGGTGCCGAGTTCGGTTTCGAGGCGGGTCACGAGAGACTCGCATTCCTCGCGGACCGCTGCGTCGCTCGTGCTGATGCCACCGCCGTAGATGACCTCATATTGCCTGACTATCTTGACAAGCTTCTTGAGATCGGCAGCTTCCATGCTCATATCGGGAAGTATAAACTCGAATCGTGGCTTGTCAAATTTCCGGCACGATAACTGATCCAGGGCTTTGACTTGGGACCCCTCCGCGCATAGAATTCCATCCAATGGATCATCTTCAGACTCTCGAGTTTCAAATGGCCGCGCTGCAACGAAAGATCAGGCTTCTCCAGGACCTGCGTTTCTTCGTCGAGACGGCTTCGGCCGAGGAACTCGCCGGCTTCGGCGACGAGCTCAGGGCGGTGATGACGAGCTCGGGCCGCTCCGTGGGTTCTATCCTCGGCGCCTTGCTCGGGGCCTCCGGTCCGGCGGCGGTAGCCGAGATAGCGGCCGGGCGCATCGGCGCCTACCAGACGGCTCCGGCCGGAGGGCGGCCGGTCGCTCCGGCGGCGCGGCGCGGCGCCGATCCGGCCGGTGAGGTCGCGGCGATCACCGCGCGCCCGGCCGGCTCCGAGGATCGGCCGCCGGAGGCTGCGGCGGCCGGGCCAGCCGTTCCGGGCGGCCCGGCTTCGGCGGCCGACGACGATCTGCGCGCCGAGGCACTCGCCGCGATAGACGAAACCATGAAGAGCATACCAGCCGGTTCCTTCGTCATGGGCTCGGAGACCGGGCCGGACGCCGAGAAGCCTCCGCACAAGGTGAGCTTGTCCGCCTATCGCGTCTGCGATCATCTGGCCACGAACCGCGAGTATTCCCTTTTCGTGAAAGCCCGGCCCGGGTGGTCGAAAGACCGGGCCGATCCGGAGCTGCGCGACGAGAGCTACCTCTTTGACTGGACGGGGGACCAGTTTCCCGAAGGCAAGGACGATTATCCGGTGGCCTTCGTCTCCCAGCCCGCCGCCGAGGCTTTCGCGGCCTGGCTCGGCAAACGCCTGCCCACCGAAGCCGAATGGGAGTACGCGGCGCGCGGCGGCCTGGTCGGCAAAAAGTACCCGAACGGCGATCAGATGAACGACAAGCTGGCCAATCTGGCCAAGCAGTACAAGGGGACGACGCCTGTCCGAAAATTCGAAGCCAACGGCTACGGCCTCTACGACATGGCCGGCAATCTCTTCGAGTGGACGAGCGACTGGTACGGGCCCTACTCGGCCGGCGACGCGCTCGATCCGAGCGGAAGCGCGAAGGGCGAGTACAAGGTCGTGCGCGGCGGGTCGTGGATGTCGGGCGCCGGGGCGCTCAGGGTGAGTTCCCGCGTCGACATGGAAAGCGTCACCTGCGCCCAGATCGGGATACGTCTCGTGGATCGGGGCGCGCAGGGAGGCTGAACTCCGGCGCCCCGCGCGGGAGGGGCCGAGAGTCGCCTCAGAGCGACTCGAGAGCCTGGGCCAGGAGCATGGTGATGTCGTCCGCCGGTTCGGTGCCCTCGGTCCATTCGAGCAGGTCGGAAAAGAGGCCGTTCGAGAGTTCGAGGGGACCGGCGCCCGGGCGCTTGGCCACCGCGCGCAGGATGCCTTCCCGGCCGAACATGTCGCCTGAGCTGTTGGCCGACTCGAATACGCCGTCGGTGAAGAGGATGAGCGTGTCGCCGGGACCCATGGACAGGGTCTTCTCCTCGTAATCCATGTCCGTGATCATACCGAGGAGGAAGCCCATCGTGGCGAGTTCCTCCGCGCCGCCGTCGGCCCTGACGAGGAGCTGGTTGGGATGCCCCGCGCTGCAGTAGCGCATTTCGAGGGTCTCGATGTCGATGAAGGCGGTGAAGGCGGTCACGTAGTGTCCCGTCGTCAGGAAGTTGTTCATCTCGGCGTTGAGCGAGGACATGAGCTGGGAAGGCGAGCGGACGGTCTTGCTGACGAGGCCGAAGGAGCTCTTGAACATGGCCGTGACGAGGGCCGGTCCCACGCCGTGGCCCGAGACGTCGGCTATGACCAGGGCGAGGGTGCGGTCGTCGATGCGGACGACGTCGAAGAAATCGCCGCCGATCTTGTCGAGCGGGATGAACTTGTGGGCGAACTCCAGGGGAGCGTCCTTGGGATAGGTCTTGGGCAGGAGGCTCTTCTGCAGCTCGCTCGCGAGGTTGAGTTCGTCGATGAGCTGGCGGTTCGCGCCGTCGAGGAGCTTGAGCGCGGAGTCGAGATCCGCGGCGCGGCGTTCGAGGAGCTCGTTGGCCCCCGCGAGCTCGGCGTTGCGCTGCTCGGCCATCTTGACGCGGATGTCTTCGAGCCGCTTCACGCGGGCGTCGGCGCGGGCCGCGTCCATGAAGTAATCGTCGGCGCGGGCCAGACCCCAGGCCGCGGCGGCCGCCGCCTCGAGCGCTCCCTCGACGGCGATCCTCAGCACCGGCAGCTCCGCGGCCTTGGCCTCGGCCTCGAGCGATTCCGAGTCGGGGCGCTCGCCGATGATGACCAGGCAATCCGATTCGGGCGGCAGCTCGCGCTCGACCCTAAGGCAGGCGTGGCCTTTGGAGCAGAATCGGTCCGAGATGAGCGCCTCGAGATCGGATGCGACGGCGAGTGCTATGTTCATGCCACAGTCTCTCTAAGCTGACTATAGCCGCAGTTCCCGGCCAAGCGCAACCTCGAGCCGCGGCGGGGCGGAAGGGCGCGTCCGGCGATTCGCCATTGCGCCGCGATCGCGGCCGCTCTAGAATCAATGCGGAGGATGCCATGAACCATATAGCCAGCAATTTCGCCTCGCCCGACGGCGTAGTGTATCGGAGCCATCTGTGGGAGCTGCGGGACAGCGGCTATCGGCGCTCGGCCCTCGTTCTCGGATTTCCCTTCTGGTCCCTCGGCCGCGACCGGCGGCTCATCACCTTCCTCCTCGACCGGGGCTTCCTGGTCCATTCGATCGAGCTGGGCTTCGCGTCTTCCGACAGGCCGCGCGCCGACCTGGGCTCGCTCAGGCGGGCGGCGGCGGCCTATGCCGACTCGCTGCGGGAGCGCGGGCTCCCGCTCTACCTCGTCGCTCAATCGTTCAACGCGGCCATGGTTCCGGCTTTCCTTAGGCGGAAGGAGCTGGCCGCCGCGGCGCTGGTCTCGCCCGTGCTCGACTATCCGCCGCCCGGTACGAAAATGCCGCGCTGCATCTTCGGCGCCGCTGCCGAGACGATGATCCCGCGCGAGAGCCTGAGCGGCAAGCCTGAACTGCTCGACGGAATCATGGGACCGGAGGCGTATACGGCGAAATTCTCGAAGCGCGATCTCAAGGCGCTGCACTCCGAGAGCCCCGCCACGCTGGCCCCCGAGTTAGGCGCGCCCGTGGCCGTCTTCGCCGGCGAAGAGGACCCGTTCGTGAGCGCGCCGATCCGCGAAGCTCTGGCTTCGGGCGGGGCCAAGATATACAGCTATCCGCGCGTCCGCCACATTCCGCCCTTCGATCGCTACGCGGACAATTACTACGCCGACCTGGGCTCCTTCTTCGACGAGATCGAGGTCGCCTCGGCCCGCAAGAAGGGTTGATCCGTCGCTATCGGATATCCGGCCCCGCGGGTCCTCGGCTTGCCGGAATCCTCGTCAGCGCTTCCGCTCATCCGCCTCGTGGCACTTCTCGATGACCGAGTCGATGATCTCGACTTCGCGCTGCACGGCCATCAGATAGATCGGCAGGCGGTTGCGGTAGTCCGCGCAGCAGCGCACGATGGCCTCCCGTTCGGCCGCGCTGAAATCGGAGGGACCGATCCGCCGCTTCGGTTCGACGCCTTCCTGAGGGCCGACCGCGGGGGCGGCGCCATGCGCGGCTCCGGGGAGGGAGCGCGCGGCGGGAAGGCTCGCCTCGGCGAAAGCCGGAGCCGCGACAAGAGCCGCGGCCGGGGGCGGGTCCTCGGAGGGCTGCGCGGCGGCCGGAATCTCCTTGCGGGCGCCGCGGGAGGCCGATCGCGAGCCTGAGCGCTTCGCCTGCGGCCTTTCGCTCTGAGCGGCGGAGGTTTCCATCGCGGCGGCGGAGCGCTTCATCGGGGCCGCGGAGGCGGACGGCTGCGCGGACGCCGGGCGCTTGGCTGCGCTCCGGCCGGGCTTTCGCGTGGAGGCCACGCGTGCCGGCGAGGGGAGGGGGGCATCGGGATGGGCGCCTTCGAGCGCCTTGAGGGCGCGGAAGATGTTCGACTCGGTCTCGATATCCTCCGGCACGCGGGCTATGCGCTCCTCGACACGCGTGGCGTTCGCGCCCTTTATGAGGCGTTTTCTAGCCATGCGGCCACTTCCTTTGCGAGGGTCCGATAGTCTTCCGCACCCGGCGATTTCGGCGCGTAGTCGAAGATGGTCTTCTGGGCGTACTGGCTCTCCTCGACGGCGATGTTCTTGCGGATCATCGTCGTGAAGAGGCTTTTACCGAGCCTTTCGCGCAGGAGCCCGGCCAGTTCCTGGCTGATGACCGTGCGCTTGTCGAAAAGCGTCATGAAGTAGCGCACCGAAACCAGTGACGCGTTATTCTCCCTCGCCTCGACGATGGTCTGGTTGAGGTCGCCCAGCCCTTCCTGGCAGAAGAAGGTGGGCTGCACCGGCACGAGCACGTGCGTGGCCGCGAGCAGGGCCGAGACGGTGAAAAGTCCCAGCGAGGGCGGGGTGTCTATGACGATGTAATCGTAGTCCTCGCCGAGCTTGGGGATCTCGCGGCGAAGGGTGGTGTACGCGGAGAGGCTCCGCTCCAGGTTCTCGACGCGGTTGAGGGCGGTCCGGGCGGGCACGAGGAAGAGGTTCTTCGAGGCGGTCGTGGTGATTGCGTCGGCAAGATGGATCTTGCCCGCGTAGATCTGCGAGATGTCGGCGCTGAGGCTTTCGTAGTCGAGTATGTTGCGCGTGAGGTTGGCCTGAGGGTCGACGTCGACCATGAGCACGCGCCTGCCCGAGAGGGCCCAGGCCGCCGAGAGGGACAGGGCGGTGGTAGTCTTGCAGACGCCGCCCTTCTGCTGGGCGATGCATAAAACTTTCATGAATATCCCTATCCAACACTATCGGCGAAGAAATCTCCGCGCTTGACCGCCCGTAGTCCTAATCGGGCGGCCCGAATGTGGCGCCCACGCGCAGGACAGCTCCGCGCAGGGCGGCTCCGGGTCGGTCCGGCTCCCTGAGCGCTTCACGGTCCGCTGTAAGCCTCGATCAGAAGGGCTGCCAGTTGTTCGCGTCCCAGAAATAGCGCTCGGACTCCTCCTGGATGATCAGGAGGTCGTGATAATGCCTATCCTCCCAGGCCGCGAGCTTCTCGTAGAAGTAGACGAGGGCCGGATGGAGGCTCTCCTCTGCGCATTTCTGGTAGTGGCGCACCGCCGTCGCTTCGAGGAGTATCGCGGTGGCGATGGCCGCGGTAAGCTGTCTGCTCGTGCCGATCCGCTTGAGGAAATCCGGCGTGATGATGGGACTGGCGGCGGGCCCCTCGTCCTGGACCAGGTCCTTCTCGGGCTCCTTGCCCGCGGAGATTTCCTTATAATACGAGAGGAGCCAGTTGTAGTGCCGCTTCTCCTCCTCGGCCCGTTCGAGGAAGAAGTCGCGGACCGCGCCTTCGGCGGCGGCCGCCGCTCCCTCGTAGACCGTGACGCTGTCGTATTCGCCCTTCATTCCGGTTTTGATCGCATCGATGATGTGTTCGTTCGCCATGCTCAGCACCCCCGGTTCGGAACTTCGCCTGGGCTCAGACGCCCTAAGGCGAGAACCCGCATCCCTCTAGTATAGCCGACTTCGGCGCGATGACAAACCGTGCCGTTCTGCGTGGACAGGACGCGATTTCCGGTTTACACTCCCTTCGCTATGCGCCCCGATGAGCTCGCCGACGGGATTGAACGAATCCTGGGCCGATCACCAGCCCTGAGCGGAAGACTCGCGGGCGTCTTTCTCGTCGCCAATCCCCGGGCGGGAGGTTTTACCCGGCCCTCGTTCGCGCGAAGACGCCGCGCGGAGATGGCGACGCTTCTCGAGCGCTCGGCGGCTCTGGCCTCGCGCCCGGATCAGGTTCCGTTTTCGCTCGCGCTCACCGATCGGCAGGGCCATGCGGCCGACCTGGCGCGCGGGTATATCGGGGCGGCCCTTCGCGGCCGGGATCGCCCCGGCTCGCTGCACCTGCTTATGGTGGCCGGCGGCGACGGCACCTCGCTCGAGCTGGTGTCGACCCTCATGGAATTGGAGCCGGAAGAACGCTCGCGCTTTGTCGTGCTGCGCCTGCCCTTCGGCACCGGCAACGACGGCTCCGAGGGGCGGAACCTCGTAGAGAGCCTCGGCCGTCTGCTCGGTCCCTGCGGCCTGCAATCCAGCCCCGCCGTCAAGTGCACGCCCGCGGCCTCGGGCGGGCACAAGCCCTTCTGGGCATTCAATATCGCGAGCCTCGGGCTCGACGCCTACGTGGCCCATATGACGAACAGGCTCAAGGCCTTGTTCCCCGGCGACTCCTACAAGTTCTGGGTCGATCTCTCGACGGTGCTGTACGACAAGATTTTCCATGTCGCGCCGATGGGCCTCTCCGCCTGGGACGCAGCGGGCGCCAAAATCCGCGAGGTCCGGAGGCCCTGCCTCCTCGTGGCGGCGGGGGCGAGCGGAAACCGGCAGTACGGCTCGAACAAGCGCATTCTCCCCGACGAGGACAATGTCTGCGCCATTTTCCAGACGGGACTTTTCGTCAAGCTTGCGTCGAAAAGCAAGATCGAGCGCGGCCTGCACCGCGGCCTTCCGATCGTCGATCTCTTCTCCGCCTCGCGTCTCGTCTTCGACTACGGCGATCGTCTGTTCGCCCAGTTCGACGGCGAGGCCGTCGAACTGGGCGCGGCCGACTTCCCTTTCACGGTGGACATCCTGCCTGGTTCGTATAACGTGCTCGTGCCGGAGAGGACATGAGCGGGATCGTCACTTCGCCCGAGCGCATTCACGTGGGCTACGTGCCGCCCTGCGAGCGGTGGCGCTTTTCGCCGGCTTGCGCGGCTTCGGGCGGCCGCGGAAGGCGCGCGCGAATCGACAGGGCCGGCCCCGCGCTCCTGTTCCTTCTCCTGTGCTCGAGCTTCGTGCCCTCGCTTCTGACCGAGTTCGATCTCTCCCAGCTTCTCCGGACCCTTCAGGCGATCGTGCTGGCGCTCGGTCAGCCTTCCCCAGTCTTCGTATCGGGCAGACCCCGCAGCCCCGGCGCTCCCGCCGAGTGCATATTCAGCGGCTCCGGCCCGCATGCCGCGGATTCGGACGCGATAGCCTTCGACGGCCGTCCGGTCGGGCCCGAGGCCTCGATCCGCCTGGGGCGCCGGCTGAGCCAGGCTTCGCGCAGGCGCCGCTCCCGCTCCAAGAGCTCCCCCCGCGCTCCTCCCGGCCCGACAGTCCTCTAGGGCGCCGTCCGTTTCATAGGGCATTGGGCGGCGATGCATGTAAGCCCGGCCCGCTGGGCCGGAGGCTTGCGCATTCCGCATCGGAAGGCGCCCTGATCCGTTTTCGAACGGAGTCGACAGCGACGGAAGGACCCCCGGCGAGGCGCCGGAACGCTCGTGCGCGTTCCGCGACCCGGCCGGAGGCGTTCACGCGCACAGCGCGCGGCGCCGACCGCGGAGATGCCTCAGCGGCGGCGCGATCGGGAAAACAAGGAGAATCTCACCATGCAATTCGATCCTGCGAGCACGGGTTTCATGCTCATCGCCTCCACCCTCGTCATGTTCATGACGCCGGGCCTGGCATTCTTCTACGGCGGCCTCGTCGGCCGCAAGAACGTCCTCACCATCATGTTCCAGAGCTTCGCCTCGCTCTGCGTGACGACCGTGATCTGGTATCTGTACGGCTTCTCGATGTGCTTCTCGGGCAGCTACGGCAACGGCGACATACTCGGCATCATCGGCAACTTCAAGGAATCCTTCCTGACCGGCGTCAACCTGATGGACCCGAGCACGATGAACCCGCACGTCCCGATGTTCGTGCAGGTCGCCTACCAGATGATGTTCGCCATCATCACGCCGGCCCTCATCACGGGCGCCTTCACGAACCGCGTCCGCTTCCCGGCCTTCCTCATCTTCCTCGTGGCCTGGCTCACCCTCGTGTACTTCCCGCTCGTGCACCTCATCTGGGGCGGCGGCCTGCTGGCGGTCTGGGGCGTCAAGGACTTCGCGGGCGGTCTCGTGGTCCACGTCTCGGCGGGCTTCGCGGCCCTGGCCTCGGTGCTCTTCGTCGGCAAGCGGAGGGTCGAGGACTCGGGCATGCATAACCTGCCCTTCGTCGCCCTCGGCACGGCCATCCTCTGGTTCGGCTGGTACGGCTTCAACGCGGGCTCGGAGTTCGCGGTCAATCCGGTCACCACCGCCGCCTTCATCAACACCGACTTCGCCGCCTCCTTCGCCGGACCGACCTGGCTCCTCCTCGACTGGGTCTTCAAGCGCAAGCCCAAGTTCTCGGGCTTCCTCACCGGCATGGTCGCGGGCCTCGCCTGCGTGACCCCGGCCGCGGGCTATATCACCCCCGCCTCCGCGGTGCTCATCGGCATCCTCGCCTCGGTGGCCAGCTACATCGCCGTCACGATCAAGAACAACGCCGGCCTCGACGACGCGCTCGACGTTTTCGGCGTCCACGGCGTCGGCGGCTTCCTCGGCGTGATCATGCTGGGCATACTCGGCACGGCCGCGGTGACCTATCCGGGCCAGGACCCCTCGCTTCTGGCCTCGGGTCTCGTGGACGGCCATCCCGACTTCTTCTGGAAGCAGTTCGTCTCCGACCTGGGCGTCGCGGCCTACGGCTTCCTCTTCACGCTCGGCATGCTCTGGGTGATCAACAGAATCACGCCGGTACGAGTGACCGAAAAGGAGGAGGTCGAAGGACTCGACCTCATAGAGCACGGCGAGGTGGCCTACCTCTAGAGAGCGCATGGCTCTTTAGTGACGTCGTCGGGCGGGTCCCGGCGGCGAATGGCCGGGGGCGGCTCGCGCCGCTCCGCCGCTCCCGGCCATTCGCCGCCGCCCGCTCCGCTCTGTCCCGCTGTTCTCACCGATCGGCAACTGCGCTATTGTAAGACCGACATGAATATCGCCATTCTGCACTATCACCTCAGATCCGGAGGGGTGAGTTCCGTGCTGCGCGCCCAGGCCGAGGCCCTGTCCCGCTTCGCCTCGGACGACAGAGTCGTCGTCCTCTCGGGAACGGAATCGCCGGCGGCCCTGAGCGTTCCCTTTTTCGTCGTGCCGGAGCTCGATTACTTCGGCCGGGTCGCGGCGGCAAGCCCGGCCGCCGCCGTCGCGCTGGCGGACGGAGTCGAGCGCGCTCTCGACGAGGCCTTCCCGAACGGCTGCGACCTTCTGCACGTGCACAACCCGCTCATCAGGAAGAACGGGGCCTTCCTCGAAGCGCTTTCCCTGCTCCAGGGAAGGGGGCATCATCTCCTCGTACAGGTGCACGATCTCGCCGAGGATTTCAGGCCCGACGTCTACCACAACCATTCGGCCTATCCGCGCGCCTGCGCCTACGCGGCCATAAACACGAGAGATCGGGATAGCCTCGTCTCGTCCGGCCTCGACCCGCGGCACGTCCATCTCCTGCCCAATCCCGTCGCGATTCCCGCGGCCTTCGAGGCGCGCCGGGGCTGGCGCGAGGAGCTGGGACGGGGAAGGAACACCGCCCTCTATCCCGTCCGCGCGATCCGGAGAAAGAACCTGGGCGAGGCGCTTCTGCTCGCGCATTTCCTTCCGGCCGGGACCGACCTGGCGGTCACGCTCCCTCCCACGAGTCCGCGCGACCTGCCGGGCTACGCCGCGTGGAAAAACCTGGCTGCCGAACGCTTTCCGCGCGTCCGCTTCGAGGCCGGGCTCGGTGCCCAGCTCGCGGCCCTCTACGAGTCCTCGTTCTGCGCGGTCACCACCTCGGTCAAGGAGGGTTTCGGCTACTCCTACCTCGATCCGATCGCCCGCGGCATTCCGGTCGTGGGACGGGAAATCCCCTATGTCGTGGCGGATTTCCGCGCCAACGGCATAGCCTTGCCCGGCCTTTACCGGGAAATCCGCATACCTCGCGCCGCCCTGTCCGAGAAGAGCCTGCGCGCCGCGGTGGAGCTCCGGATCGAGTCCTTCAGGCGAGCCTATTCGGAGACCTTCGCTTCGGAAGGCGGGAGCGGTCTGGCGGAGCTGGAGGACGCGCTCGCCGCGCTCGCTCGCCGCTTCGAGGAGGAGTATCTCGATTTCGGCGCCCTCGACGAAGGCCTGCAGAATTCCTTTCTCCGGCGGCTCGGGGAGGACGCCTCCCTCGACCGCGGCCTGCGTACCCTCAATCCATTCCTCCCCGAGCTCTTCGAGACCAGGCTCTCCTCCGGGCAGGCGGAATCCCTCAGAGGGGCTCTTGCCGCCGCGTATTCCGCGGAGAGTTACGCCGGGAAGCTGCGAACCGCCTACCGGGACGCCGTTTCGGAGCCCATCGGCGGCGGCATAGATCGCCGCGCCTTGCTGGCGCGGTATCTGGTGCCGGAGTCGTTCTTCCTGGTGGCTTCGTGAGCCTGTCCGGCGAGCGCGAGCGAAGGGAGCTGGTCGAGCTGCTGCGGCGAGGCTCGCCGGCCTCGCTGCCGGTGGTCGCGCCCGCGCTCGACGAGCGCTTTTCGCGCCTGCTTTCGGCGCCGCTGCCGCGGCGGCCCCGGGCGCTGCTCTTCGACATCTACGGGACGCTTCTCGCGAGCGCCGCAGGGGGCGACCCGCTTTCCGGGCTTTCCGGCGGCCGGAAGGGGGCGGGCGACGCGAACTGGGCCGCCTTGGAGGCCGAGCTGGCCGCGGCCGGCATTCCCGGGGAGGCGCAGGACTTCGCGCGGGAGGTCGGGGCCCTGATCCGGGCGGCCAACGACCGGCGGCGCCCGGCCTGTCCCCACCCCGAAGTGGACATCGAGCGCCTCCTGGGCGAGCGTTTCCCTTCGGCGGAGGCCGCGAGGCTCCGCCGCCTCGCCGTCCTTCTCGAGATCTCGCTCAATCCCTGCGCTCCCATGCCGGGCGCCCGGGAGACTCTCGAAAGGCTGAGGCGGGACGGGAGACCGGCCGGCCTGGTCTCCAACGCCCAGTTCCCTACGCCCCTCCTTCTCGAGGCGCATTTCGGGGAGCGCGGGGAGAAGTGGCCCTTCCTCGCGGAACTGTCGTTCTTTTCCTATGCCCTCGGCGTGGCGAAACCCGACCGCGGGGCATTCGACCGGGCGGCCGCGGTCCTCTCGGGCATGGGCGTCGAGGCCGGGGAGGCCGCGTACCTGGGCAACAGCTTCGACAATGACGTCGCGCCCGCCAAGGCGGCGGGCTTCATGGCCGTGCTCTTCGCCGGCGACGGACGCTCCTTCAGGCCTCCCGGCGCAGCGTCGGCGATCGAACCGGACAGCGTCGTCGATTCGCTGGCGGCTTTCGCCGCCCTGGCCGGGCTCGGCTAGCGCTTCTCGGGGATGGTCGGTTTGTCGGCGCGCCGCTGGTAGAATTTCTTCATGTACTCGTCGATGGTGAGCATGGGGGGGCGCTCCGTCGTCGGGATGTCGCTGAGCACCAGCTTGTTCTCCCCGTCCTCGTCGGCCAGCGCGATGTGCTGCTTGCCGAGCTCCTTCAGGATCTTGGTCTCCCCGTAGCGCTCGAGCCGATCGATGAAGGTGGAGAGGATGCCGAAGGACATCCGGCTCAGGGCCTCGATCGACTGGTTGCGGTGGATGCGCAGGTCCATGTCCACCTGCGCGAGGATGCCCGGGCCGAATTTGTGGTAGATGTCGATGAGGTGGCCCACTTCCACGCCGTAGCCCACGGAGAACGACAGCTGCTCGAGTATCTCCCTCCGGCCCGCATACTCCCCGCTCAGGGGCTGGACGAGCTGGGCGAGCTCCGGATAGAGCAGCGAGAAGAGCGGCCGCACGAGGATCTCGGTGACGCGCCCGCCGCCGCCGGCGGTGAGCCCTGTCGAGGAGCGGATGGGGCGCTTGTAGAAGGCCTTCACGTAGCCGATCTGGTCGTGCTCGAGCAGGGGGCCGACCAGGCCGTACAGGAATTTCGGATCGATGTTGACGATGTCGGCGTCGATCCAGACGATGATGTCGCCGCCGAGGACGTAGAGGCTCTTCCACAGGTTTTCGCCTTTGCCGCGGAACGTCCCGTAGCGGTCGAGGACTTCGGCCGAGACATGGACCTTCGCGCCGAACTGCGCGGCGATCTCCCGCGTCCTGTCCTTCGATCCCGAATCTATGACGACGATCTCGTCGAGGAGGGGAAAGCGGTCCATGAGCTCGGTCTTGAGGACGAGGATCTCCTTGGCGATCGTGGCCTCCTCGTTGAGCGTGGGGAAGGCGAGCGATATGCGCAGCCCTTTTTTCTCCTTCAGCTCCACGAGCGCGCGCTTGTCCCTGAACGCGCTCGAGTGGAAGGTGTAGCGGAGGATCGACTGGTTGTCGTTCATTGGCTCTCGTCTCCCCGTGTGTCGCGCATCGTCGCGCATCGCTCGACCATCAGAAGCAGCTGCCGGAATCCCGTAGCCATCGGCTTGAGTTCGACATAGTCCTCGTCGGCCGTCTTCTTGCCCAGCGTGATGCCGAGGGCGATGCCGGGAATGCCGAAATCGTTCAGCATCGCGACCTTCTCCGAGATGATGCCGATCTCGGGCTTGAGCTTGAGGGTCGAGAGCGTCACGCGCAAGGCGTCGGTCAAGGGCGCGTTCTTCATCGAGTCGCCCACGGAGTGCTGGGATCTGACGTCCACCTCGACGGTCGCGCCCGCTCCCGCCGCGGCTCTCGCGGCCGTGCCGGAGACGACGTTCTTGATGGTTTCCAGCATCCGTTCCTCCTCGGCGAGGATCTCGATGTCCATGGTCCCCTCGGTCGGCCAATGCCCGTAGCCGACGCCCGATTCCATGCGGGCGATGTTGACGGTCGCGGCTTCCTTCGCCTCCCAGCTCACTCCCCCTATCTGGAAGGCGATCGAGCCGAGCACGGCCGCGGCCGAGGCCGTCGAAGCGCCCCCGGACCCGATCGAGAGCAGCTCGCGCTCGGGCGTGCGCACGGTGATCGTGAGGCGGCACGAGCCGACCTGCCGCGATTCGACGACACCGAAGCCCGTGCCTCGGATCATGATTCCGCAGGATATCCGGTCGCCCCACAGCTCGAGGAAGTGGCGGAAAGCCAGCTCCTTTTCGTCGACCGAGGACGAGCGCGTGAAGACGAGGAGAAGATTCTTGTCCAGGTGGAAACCGGTGGTCTGGGCGTACTCGGCGAGCACGACGAGGGCGGCGACGCCGAGGCTCGTCTCCCCGAGGCCCTGGCCCGAGGCGCGCTCGTCCGTCAGGTTGACCGCGCTTCCGAGGGCCGAGTAGTCGCTGTCGCCCACCTCGGCCGCCACCAGGAGGAAGTTCCGCTGCGTGCCGAAGGCCGGGAAGAGGGCCAGGATGTTGCCCCCGTCGTCGACCTCGACATTCGAGATGCCGAAGTCCGCGAGCCTTCCCGTGATGAAATCCATGCGGAGCTTCTCGCCGTCGCTCGGGGAGGGGATCTGGTTGAGCAGGACCGCGTCGCTGACCATCCTGGTGACATAGCCGCTTATGTCGACTTTCTTGAGATCCCTGAGGAGCTTCCGGGCCTTCCTGCCCCTGAAAATCCAGCGGAATATTCCCGCGACGCGGCGCAGGAGCAGCTTGAATCCATTCATCTTCGATCCTCTATTCTCCGGTCGTCGTCCGGATTCAGCGACCGCCGAGCCGCGGCGAATGCGCTAGAAGCCATCGGCGAATCCCAGGTAGACCGCCACTCCGGCCAGGAACCCCAGCAGGGCGAGAGGCGTTATGCGTTTCAGGTACCAGCCGAAGGATATGCGCTCGATCCCCATGGCCGCGATGCCCGCCGCCGAGCCGATGACCAGCATGCTTCCGCCGGTGCCCGCGCAGTACGCGAGCAGTTCCCAGACCCGATGGTCCATCGGGAATTTGTCGAGGCTGAACATCCCCATCGCAGCCGAGACCAGGGGGACGTTGTCGACGACCGAGGAGAGGAAGCCGAGGATCACCACCATGAGATCCTGGCTCCTGACCTTCGCGCTGAGCCAGGCCGAGGCTTCGGCGAGAACGCCCGCGGTCTGCAGCGCGGCCACCGCGAGGAGAATGCCGATGAAGAACAGCAGGCTGGGCAGGTCGATCTCGGCGAAGGCGCTGGCCGGCCCCAGTCCGGCCCTCTGGTGCTCGGGCTTGCCGCGATGCATGAGATCGGTGATGAGCCAGAGGATGCCGAGGGCGAAGAGGATGCCGAGGTAGGGCGGCAGGCCCGTCACGATCTTGAAGAACGGCACGCCCACGAGGAGGGCGATGCCGATGACGAGCACGGCCCTGCGCTCCGTCGGAGAGGCCTGAACATCTTTTGCCGCGTCCGGGCCCGTATCCAAGGCCTGTCCCTTCACGAAGAAGGTGGCTATGGCCAGAGGCACGAGGAGGCTGACCAGGCTCGGCAGGAAGAGTCGGGCGATGATGCGCTGCGCCGATATCTGCCCGCCGATCCACAGCATGGTCGTGGTGACATCGCCGATGGGCGAGAAGGCGCCTCCGGCGTTGGCCGCCACGACTATCATGCCGGCGAAGAAGAGGCGGTTCTCGGATTTCGTCACGAGCTTCTGCGAAATGGCTATCATGACGATGGTCGTGGTGAGGTTGTCGAGGAAAGGGGAGAGGAAGAAAGTCAGGAACGAGACTATCCAGAGCAGGCCGCGCAGGTTCTTCGTCCTGATCCGCGAGGTGAGGATCGCGAATCCGTCGTGCTCTCCGATGACTTCCACGATGGTCATCGCCCCGAGGAGGAAGAAGACGATGGCCGCAATCTCGGACAGGTGTGTCTCGAGTTCGCCGAGGAGCCCGTGCCCCCCCGAACCGGTCAGGGCCAGGATCACCCAGAGGATACAGCCTAGAATGAGCGCGGAGGCGGCCTTCTCGACCCTCAGGCGCCGCTCGAGAGCGATGATGAAATACCCTATTATGAATGCAATCGATAGTATGGACATCGCAACTCCCGTATCCTTCGGCCTGCCGAGTGCGGCGGGCAAATGACGGCGAACTCCGCTTCGTCGTCTCTTGCGATGATCGCAGGTCGCGCGCCTTCTGTCCAGCGCGAGGTCAGCCGACGACGCCGAAGTTCATGATGACCGTCCGCAGCCTCTGCTCGAGCAGCTCGTAGGAGAAGTATTTCCTGCCGAGCTCGAAATTGCGCTCGGTCGCCTCGCGGCGCAATTCCGGCTCGTCGAGGAAGCGGCGGACGTGGCGTACCGTCTCGTCGGTGATGTAGGTGTCCATGAGGGCGGTCTTGAAGCCTATCGGCTCGATGTCGCTCTCGAATATCGAGTAGCGGTTCACCATCACCGGTTTCTTGTAGAAGATGGCCTCGAGGAAGGCGTTGCCGAAGCCTTCGTAGGCCGAGGGGTAGGTGACGAGGTCGGCGTTCGCGTAGCAGTCCCAGAGATCGTAGATCTTCCCTCCCTCCGGTCCCGAGCCCCGGGAGGTGCCGAGCAGGGGCGAGCCGGCGACGAGGTCGACCTTGAGAAAGCCCGCGTACTCCGCGATCCTGCGGTAATAGTCCGTGCCCTCGTCGCGCTCCTGGTGGCTCACGAGGAGCTTGACGCGCCGCTCGCCGAGGCGGCTCACGAGCTCGATGGCGTGCTCGATGCCCTTGCGCGCGATGACCCGCGTCGGCTGGAGGAAAAGGAAGTCTCCTTCGCCCATGCCGAGGTCGGCGCGGAGCGTGCGGTTGTACTCGTCGACGCCCCGCGGCCGCGCCGCGAAGTCGTAGACGTTCGGTATGACGGTGCTCGACAGGCCCCGGCGGCGCCCGAGCTGGGCGCGGGCCTCGGTGTTGATGACGACGTGGTTGATGGAATGGAGCCGCGGCGGGAAGGCCATGTCGAGGTAGTCGTCGACGCCGCTCATGAGGAACCTCTGGCGCTCCCAGAAGAAGTCGTGGTGATGCCCGATCGCCGGCATTCCCGTCTCGGCGATCACCTCGGTGATCGCGAGGCCGAAGGGAATGTTCATCGGTATCGACAGGGCGTTCTCGACCACGAGGAGATCGATGCGGAAATCCACGATGAAGCCGTACAGGGATTTCTTGAGGAGCTGGCGGAGATAGTGGATCTCGCCGGTGATTTCCTCGTCCCGCTCGGTGACGCCGAAGCAGAGCGTCTGCAGGGCCGCGACGTCGGGATGGCCGAAGTAGGCTTCCTCGACCAGCATCGTGCGCTCGGCCGGACGGTCGGAGAGGCCGCAGTAGTAGTAGCACTCATAGCCCATCCGCCCCAGCACCGTCGCCCACTTCTCGGTCTCGAGCGACACGCCGTCCGTGCCCTTGAAGCGGGTGGACACGAAGCCTATGCGGCGGATGTCGCGGGTCCTGGTGAGATACACGCTTCAGCCTCCTTCGTACGTTCCGTCGATCCAGATCCAGCCCCAGGGCGGAAGCTCGACCTCGCGGCCCCGAAGCGCCTCGCGGGCCGCGGCGCCGGGACCGCCCGGGCCTTCGCCCGAGGCCAGGCCGCCGCTCGGGCGGAAGCCCTTGGGCATGGTGCAGGCGAAGGGCCGCGGCGAGACGTTGACCAGGGCGAGGACCGAATCCGCCCCGGCGCCGCGGACCAGGCCGAAAAGGGGACCGCCCGCCCCGCTCGCGCCGCCCCGGGCGGCGGCCTGCTGCGCGGCGTCGGCGCTCCGTGCCGGATCGCGGCCGGGCGCGGGACCGCGGCGCGCCGTCGTTCCGAGCAGTTCGCCCGAGCCGTCGGGGGCGAGGACGCGTTGTGCGGCCGAGGGAGCGAAGGCGGATCGCCGCGAGCGCTCGCGCAGGAGCTCGCCGAACCCGCCGAAGACGGCGCCGCGGAGCGTGGCCGGATCGTCGAGCTCGCGCTCGAGGGCGGAGGCGTCGAGGCGTTCGCGGTTGATCGACCTGGCCGAGCCCTCGAGGCCGGGGCCTTCCTTCCAGTTGCCCGAGCCGACGAGGCTGTGGAAGTAGAGGGCGGGGACGCCGGCGAGCGAGAGCATCGCGGCGTGGGCGGCGAGCATGGCGCGGACCCGCTCCGGGACGGGGGCGGCTGGATCGGCCAACGCGTCAAGGAAGCTGCAGTTGAGCTCGTAGGGCAGGGGGCCCCGCGGGCCGCTGCGCTCCGACACGAGGCCGCCGCGCGTCCGCACCTTCTCGACGATGCGCCCCAGCTCCGCCTCCGGGAGGAGGCCGCGGGCGGGCGTCAGGCCGATCCCGTCGTGGCTCGCGAGGAAATTGACGAAGGCCCTGTCCGGCGCTGGCTCGGGGAGGGCGGCGGCCCATGCTGCGAGATGGTCGGCCCGCTCGGCGACGAAGGCGTGGAGGACGAGGGGCGGCAGGGCGAAGTTGTAGACCAGATGCGCCTCGTCGCCCGAGCCGAAGTAGGAGACGTTCACCTCGTGCGGCAGGTTCGTCTCGGTCAGGAGGGCGGCCCCGCTGCCGGAGAGCTCGATCAGCGCGCGAAGCAGTTTCACGAGGACATGGACCTTCGGCAGGTCCACGCAGTCCGTGCCGTCTTCCTTCCACGCATAGGCTATGGCGTCGAGCCTGACTATGCGGACTCCCCTGGCGAGGTAACCCAGGAAGACATCGACGATCTCGAGCAGGAGCTCGGGGCTCGAATAGTCGAGGTCGGCCTGGTCCGCGCTGAAGGTCGTCCATACCCGCAGCGCCGCGCCGTCGCCGCGCGCGAACCGGGTCAGGAGAGGATGGGTCCGCGGCCTGAAGACCAGCGAGGCGTCGTAGCCCTCCGGCCGGGTGATGAAGAAGCGGGCGTAGGGCTCGCGGCCTTCGAGGAAGGAGCGGAACCACTCGCCGCGCACGCTCGCGTGGTTCAGGACGAGGTCGAAGGCGAGGCCGAAGCTCTTCCCGATGCGGGCGATGTCCTCCCACGAGCCGAAGGCGGGATTCACCGCGCGGTAGTCCATCACCGAGAAGCCCTCGTCCGAGGATGAGGGGAAGAAGGGGAGGATGTGGATGTGCGAAACCAGCCCGGCGAGGCGGCGCTCCGCGAAGTCGGCGAGGGCGGCGAGCGGAGAGCCCGCGCCCCCGCGCAGCATGTCGGCGTAGGCGATGAGGACGGCGTCCCCCGGGGAAAACGCCGGGCCTTTCCGGCGCGGTTCCTCTCGATCCGGGGCGACCGGTCCGTTTCCGACTCTGTGCGGAAAATGCCGCCGCAGCGCCGCCAGCAGGGGCTCGAGCAGCTGGAGTCCGCGCCCCGGGTAGAGGCTTTCCAGGAGCGCGGTCAGCCGTTCCGATGTCGTCCGCATGCGGATCCTCCCTTCGGGCGCGGGGGCGCTCCGGCATCGTGGCGGCAAGCTGGTCGGAGAATCATTCTGCTCCGCTCCGATCGGCGCCGCGGTCCCCTCCCGGGATGGTGGAGGCCGATCCGTCGCGCAGCGAGGTGTAGGCCGGAGTCAGTATCTCGATGCTCGCCTCGGCGAAGGAATCCTGGATGGCCTGGTGAAGGTCGGAATAGGTCTGGACCATGTGCGCCGGATCGGCGGTCGAGGCATTGATCTCGTACTTCACCGAATAATCATCGAGGGCGATCTGGAGCACGAAGGGCTTCGGCTCGGAGAGCAGACCCCGGACTCGCGCCGCCGCGGCGAGGAGCGCCGCGTGCACGTCGCGCCAGGGGACCTCGTAGCCGATCGTGACCGAGGTATGGAGTATGAGCGGAGTTTCGGGGCGCCCGGACGAGAAGTTGTCGACCTCGCGAGAGAGCACGAGGGCGTTCGGTATCGTCACGATGACATTTTTTATGGTCTGAACTCTCGTGACGAGAAGTGTCTTTTCGACGACGTCACCGAACGTATTTCCTATCTGCACCCGATCGCCTATCCGGAAGGGACTCATGTAGGTGAGGGCGATGCCGGCCATCAGATTCCCCACGAAGGAGCTCGAGCCGAGGGACAACAGCACGCCGAGAAGGATCGCGACGGAACGGAAGGCCTCGGATCCGGAGCCGGGGATGTAGGGGAACACCATGATGAACGCGAAGACTATGACTGCCAGCCTGAGGAGCTTGTAGGTCGTCCGGGCCCAGTCCTTGTCGAAGCGGGCCAGGCCGAGCCTTCCCGCCTCGACCTCGCTGAAAAAGGCCTTGAGCAGCCTCAGGACGATGCGGGCGATGACGATGATGACGACGGCGAAGAGGAACTTGGGTATATACGCGATTATCGCCGAGAGGATCGGCCCGAGCAGTCCGGAGACGAATCCGAACATCGCCTGGGACCAGGACCAGGTGAATCGAAAGAACCCGAGCACGAGCGCGGCGAGCATGACGATCGAGAGGATCAGGAGCGCCCAGCCGATTATCCTTATGCCGAGGAGGATGGCCCTTTTTATCATGGGAGCGGACAGTACGGTGAAGGACTTGATGGAGAGCGCCTGGAAGCTCTCCGATCTCGACTCGATCACCGCGAGTATCGAAGATTCGATCGCGCGGAATGCGCGCACCGCGACGAACCACGCGAGAACGGCCACGAGCGAAAGCCAGAGGCCGCGCGCCAGCGCGAAGACCTGACCGGCCGAGGACGGCGCGATGATCAGGGCGAGCAGATGGACGGCGATCCAGGCGATCGCCGATATCGCGAGGATGCGCAGGTAGCTGAGCGCGATGCGGAGGGCCTCCCGCAGCTGTTCGGCGTCCACGATTCGCAGCGAACGGATATGGATCACGGGCCAGCGCGTCCGTTCGCGGAGCGCGCGGTCCAGCCTCCTGAACATTGCGCGTACGGCCAGCAGGAGGAGCGTCGCGGCGGCGAGCGTCGCGGCGGTCAGCACGATGGCGAAAAGCAGGCTGTCGGCGGCGAGAGCGGCGAAAGACTGCGAGAAGAAGGCCGCGACGCGTTCGAAGAATCCTCCGGCTCCGAGGGCTGCCGCGCCCGTCGGCGTGGTCAGGTCCGTGCCATGGGGAATGCCGACGTCCATCACTTCTCCTCTTCCTCGCCGGTCCCGTCCCGCCCGGAAAAGGCGTCGAGGCGCTCGCGAGTCGTGCCTGCCGATCCTCGCCTCAAGCATACCGGAGGCCGCCATAATACGCAAAAGCCGCCTCGGAAGGCGACCCTCGCCCGGATCATGCCTGCGCTTTGTAGGGCAGGTCCAGGTCGAGGGCCGCAGCCTCCTCGGCCTCCTGCGCGTTGAGGGTCGGCAGGTAGGCGGCGAGCATCTTGGACACGCGCCGATCGAAGACTCGATGGAAGGAGGGAGCCAGGATCGACTTGAAGCCGCGCCGCGCCTTGTGCGGGCTGCCCATGCCGGGGTCGAAGGAGCCGATGCCCCGCTCGAGCGCGTATTCCAGGGGCAGGTAGTAGCAGAGCTCGAAGTGCAGCCCTTCCTCCTCGCGGAGGGTTCCCCAATAACGGCCGTAAAGCCGGTCGCGCCCCTCGAAGAGAAAGGCCAGGGCGAAGGGCTTCGCGGCGCCGCGATCGAAGGCCGCGGAAAGCGCCCAGCCGGAGGGCATGAACTCGGGGAGTCGCAGGAAAAAATCGCGGGTGAGGAACTGGGCGGCCCAGGGGCCGAAGCGCGCGTTGTGCGATTCGTAGAGGTCGGCGAGCAGTTCCAGCAGTTCGGGACCCGTCTCGGAGGGAGAGAGCATGCGCGTCTCGATCCCGGCCGCGCGCACCGCCTCGCGCTCCCGCCTCACGTTCCGCCGCATGTTCTTCGAGAATGAATCGAGGTAGCCGGCGAAATCGCCGTAGCCCTCGTCCGTCCACAGAAAGGCCTGGTGATCCCAGCGCAGCCAGTCCGGGGCCGCCCCGCCTGCGGCGTGGTCCGGCCGGGCATCGCCCCGAGGGCGAGCGGCGGGCGCGCGGACTCCGCCCGCCAGATTCGCCGCGGCGAACCCGGCGTCCGGCCAGAGCAGATGCACTCCGCCGAGATCGGCCTCGCGGGCGGCCTTTTCGGCGGCCCCCAGGGCCAGCGCGGCGACCTGGGCTTCGTCCTCGCCCGGGGCGGTCATCACCCGCCAGCAGGGAGCGGGCGTCGCGGGGACCATGCCGACCAGCTTCGGATAATAGGTCGCGCCGGCGCGGCCCGCGAGCTCGGCGAACTCGAAGTCGAAGACGAACTCGCCCCAGGAGTGGGCCTTGACGTAGAGGGGCGCCGCGGCGACCAGCCGCCGATTGCCGCCGCTTCGGACGAGAAGATGGGCGCCCGTCCACCCGGTCTCGGGCACGATCGAGCCGGAGGCTTCGAGCAGGGCCAGAAGCCCCCAGGACAGCAGCGGCGTCCCGTAGCGCTCCGCCAGCGCGTCCCACTCGGCGCGGTCGATCTCGGTCATGCGCGGCGCGAAGCTGATCTCGTAGTCGGCCATCCGCAGAAGATAACGCCGCGGCGCCCCTAAGGCGAGCCGGGCGCCGACAGCTCGATCCACAGGAGGCCGTAAGCCTCCAGCGCGGGGTCTCCGTCGACGAGTGGCCGATCGGAAAGCAGCTCCCGCGAGCCGCTGAGCGCGAAGGGCAGGGCGGCGGCCCCGAGGCGCCGCGGCTCGGGGGCGAAGTTGGCCGCCACGAGCACCCAGGGCCGTTCGCCCTCCGTCGGCTCCGCATCGGCCGAGTTCCCCGCGCCGGCGTTCGCTCGCCCTTGGGCTGTCGCTCGCCCTTCGGCCCTGGTCGGCCGCCGCAGGCAGAGGAAGAGGTTCTCGCCGGGGCTCGGTAGTATCTCGAAGGGGGCGTCCTGGGCGAAGGCGGGAATCGCGGTCCGCAGCGCGAGGTAGCGCGCGATCCGGCCGAAGAGCCTGGCCTCGAGGCTGCCGGGCTTCTTGCGGCGCCCGGCGGCTTTCCAGTCCATGATCGGGCGGTGCATCCAGCGATTGTCCTCAGCGAGCTCGCTCACGCTCTCCCAGGAATAGTCGTTGCGCAGGCCGATCTCGTCTCCGGCGAAAAGCATCGGAATGCCCACGATCGAGCAGGCGAGGCCGTAGAGGAGTTCGATGCGGCGCAGGGCGAGCTCGACCGCGGCCTCGTCTCCGGAGGCCAGCGCGGTCTCGAGTCCAGCGAGCGAGGCGCAGCTGCCGGAGATGCGGGCATCGCCGGTGTTCGGGTTTTCCATGAACAGGCGGCCCGAGGCCGGAGAGCCCGGGAAGCGGCCCGAGTAGTAGTCCAGGAGGAAGCGCCGGTGCAGACGGGGCTCGTAGCCGACCCGCTCGATCCGGCGGTCGTCGTAGCCGAGCCCTATGTCGTCGTGGCAGCGCACGTAGGAGAGCCAGGCGGTTCCGCTCGCGAGCCTCGTCTCCTCCCCCAGCGAGAGGGAGAGCAGCGAGGCCTTGCGCGTAGCCAGGGCCTCCCAGAGGAGGGCCATGAGCGAGGCGTGGTAGGCGAGCTGACACTCGTCCGCCTCGGCCGTGTCGAGATACCTGACGATCTCCGAGGGCTGGACGATGGCCTCGGCGAGGAAGGCGACCCCGGGCGCCACCACCAGGGCGCAGGCCTTGAGGAGCCGCACGATCGTGTGGGCCTCGTCCAGGTTCTGGCAGGAGGTCCCCGGCCGCTTCCAGAGGTAGGGCACCGCGTCGAGCCTGATGAGGTCGATGCCCATATTGGCCATGCCCGCGAGGACGCCGAGCATCTCGAGGAAGAGCTCGGGATTCGACCAGTTGAGGTCCCACTGGAAGGGGTGGAAGACCGTCATCACCCAGGACTCCAGCTCGGGCACCCAGGTGAAGTTGCCCGGGGCCGTCTCGGGGAAGACCTCGGGCATGGCGGCTTCGAAGCGGTCGGGCATCGTCCTGTCGGGAAAGACGTAGTAGTACTCGCGGTGGCGCCGATCGCCGGCCTTGGCCGCCAAGGCCCAGGGGTGGTCGTCGGCGGAATGGTTGAGGACGAGGTCGGCGGCGAGATACATGCCGCGTCGGTGGAGCTTGTCGGCGGTTTCCACCAGCTCCGCCTCGGCGCCCAGGCGCGGATCGACGAGGAGGTAGTCGCTGATCGCGTAGCCGCCGTCGCTGTTGCCTGCGGGGCAGCGCCAGAAGGGCATGAGGTGCACGAGCTTGACGCCGAGCTCTTCGAGGTAGGGGATCTTCCTCTCGAAGCCGCGCAGGTCGCCCGCGAAGCGGTCGAGGTAGAGCATGTAGGCGGCGAGGCCCGGCTTGAGGTACCAGGGCTCGGAGCGCTCCCGCTCGCGGTCGAGGGCTTTGAGGCGCTCGGGCCGGGCGCGGTAGGCGTCGCGCAAGGTCGCGAGGAGGCGGGCGAGCTGGTCCTGGAAGTCGGGGTGATCGCCGTAGAGCGAGGAGAAGAGTTCGAAGATAGCCTCGCCCGCAAGTCCGAGCCGGGCGAAGAAGGCCGCGTCGCCCTCCTCGGTGTCGAGCAGTTCGAGTTCGCGCTCGATTCGGGGATGAGTCTTCACCGTCCGCCCTCCGCCGCGGGCCAGGCGAAAATGGATAGCCGCTGCCCGCGCATTCCGCCCTTATACCGCCGCATGCCGACGGTGTGTCAAGGGCGCCCGCGGCCTCGGAACCGCGGCGGGGAAGAGCGGCCGCGGGGAAGAGCGGCCGCGGCTACGTGGAAGAGCGGCCGCGGCCTGCCGCCGGCTCAGGCTTGGAAGTGGCGTCTGCGGTACTCGGTCGGCGTGACGCCCACGAGCTTCTTGAACACCCGGGCGAAATAGGCCTGATACGAAAAGCCGAAGATCTGCGAGATCCGCATGATGTCCAGCTGGGTGGAGCGGAGGTAATACTTCGCCTCCTCGACCTTCACCCTCCGGACATAATCCACGAACGATTCGCCCAGAGCCTTGCCGAACTGGCTCGAGAGGTGCTGGACGCTGACACCGAGTTCCCTCGCCGCGCCCTGCAGCGAGATCTCGCGGTCCAGCCTGGCTTGGATGTATTTCACGGCCCGCCAGACGAGGACGTTGCGCCGCTCCGCCATGTGCCGCCGGACGAGAGCGACGAAATCGGCGAGCATCCTCGCCTCCAGGCCTTCGAGGTCCGCTTCCTCGCGCGATCGTTCGATGTCCTTGATCGAGGCGTCGCTCAAGGTGAAGGCGATCTCGGCGTCGACCCCTCCGTCGATCGCCGCGCGCGTGAAGATGGTGCAGGAGGCGATGAGCGAGTTCTTGAGGGAGCGCACCCGGTCTCCCGCCAGACGCGCTCGGGACATCCGGTTGATCTCCTCGAGGATGGCCTTGGCCGGTTCGAGCTCGCCTGAGGCTATGTGGCCCGCCATGCGCCGCTCCAAGAGGTAGGGCGGATGGACGAATCGCCGTTCGAGGTTGTCGGTGTGTTCGCGGGTGATCGAGCTTGTGTCGGAATCCGGAGCGTCCATGACCCCAGTTTACATGAAAATTGTGACAAAACAACGAAAAGCGAATAAACCCGAGCGGCGGCGTTCGTCTATAGTCCCTGGGTAGTGGTATGAAGCCTTTCGAGTGGGTGGGAGAGCCGAAGATCATCCCAATCTGGCCCAATTCGGGACTGCAGAGCATGAGGGGAAGACAGTCCGGGCAAAGCGCGACGACCTATAGTTTTAGCTACCCCATTTATGCGTGGCACTTTCCCTTGACAGATGCGGAAAACGGTCCTAGGATTATGTAAGAGCTTTCATGAAAGTTCGGTCATCATGTCGAAGATCTACCGCTTTCGATGGCTATCCCTCCGGAATGCGGGTCTGATGGAGCGCTGGGAAGGTGGACGAAGTTACCGTATACGACGTCGCGAACGCCGCCGCAGTCAGCATCGCCACGGTGTCTCGAGTGATCAACTCGCCTGGGAAGGTTCGGGCCGAGACGAGGCTGCGCGTGCTCAAGACCATAGACGCCCTGGGCTTCGTGCCCCGCGCCGACGCCGTGGAGCGCGCCCGCAAACGGGGCGGGAGCATAGGCGTGCTGGCTCCCTTCTTCACCTTCCCGTCCTTCGTCGAGCGGTTGAACGGGGTCATCTCCGCCCTCGCCGATTCCTTCTACGAGCTCGTCATCTTCAACGTCGATTCGGCGGCCCGCCGCGACGCCTACCTCGTCAACGCGGCCTTTTCGCGGCGCATCGACGGTCTCATCGTCATGTCGATGCCCTTCGACGACGCGGCGGGCCTGCGGCTCGGCTCGCGCGGCATCGAAACGGTCCTCGTGGAGTTCGCCCGCCCGGCCTTCTGCGGCGTCCTCGTCGACAACGAGGCGGGCGGACGGCTCGCGGCGGAGTACCTCGTCTCGCGGGGGCGCAGGCGATGCGCTTTCGTCGGCGACAGCGAGGTTCCGTCCTTTTCGCTGCGCACGAGCGACGCGCGGCTCGCGGGCTTCCGGGAAGGTCTCGCCGCGGCGGGCTTTCCGCTGGCGGAGAGCCTCGTGTCGCTCGCGCCCCACGCTCTCGAGCTGGCAAAAGCCCAGGCCGTCTCGCTCCTGAAGCGGTCCGACCCGCCCGACGCCATTTTCGCGGCGAGCGACACGCAGGCCATGGGCGTCCTCAAGGCCGCCCGCTCAATGGGCTTGCGGGTGCCCGACGACCTGGCCGTGATGGGCTTCGACGATCTGCCGCTCGCCGACTACCTGGGGCTCACGACGGTGCGGCAGCCGCTCGTGGAGTCGGGCAGGATCGCCGCCGAGCTGCTCGTCTCGCGGCTGGAGTCGCGCGGCAGGCAGGTGCAGAACATCGAGCTGCCCCTGTCGGTCATCACGAGGGAGACCGCATGATCCGGCTTTGCGCTCCGGGACGGCCCGAGGCGGCCGGCGATTTTCCGGGGAAACTTTCGGGTTTTTCCGGAGCGCCCGGCGATAAGGCATTAAGCTTGAGCTATGGCTTTTTCACTTCGGTAAGAAGTGTGATTTTTCCAAGGAGGTAGAGCAATGCGAAAAGGTTTACTCGCCCTCGTGGCTGTCGCGGCATTCGTCGCCACGTCCGCTCTCATCTACGCCGATCCCCTGGCCGACGCCTATGCGGGCAAGTTCAAGGGGACGACCGTCACCATGAACGGGCCCTTCACCGACAACGACGCGGTGAAGTTCAACGAATCGGTCAAGGCCTTCGAGCAGGCCACCGGCATCAACATCCAGTACGAGGGTTCGAAGGAATTCGAGGCTTCGATCTCGATCCGCATCGACGGCGGCAATCCGCCCGACATCGTGGACTTCCCCCAGCCGGGGCTGCTGCGCAACTTCGTCAAGGCCGGCAAGGTCATCGATCTCTCCAAGGTCCTGGACATGAAGAAAGTCAGGGCCAACTACATCCAGAGCTGGCTCGACATGGGCACGATGGAAGGGCCCAAGGGCCCGATCATGGCGGGCATCTGGGCACGCGTCAACGTGAAGGGCGTCGTCTGGTACAACAAGAAGGCCTTCGACGCGGCGGGCTACAAGGTCCCGACCACCTGGAAGGAGCTCATCGCGCTCCAGAACCAGATCAAGAACGACGGCGACACGCCCTGGGCCATCGGCATCGAGTCGGGCGCGGCGACGGGCTGGACAGCCACCGACTGGACCGAGCAGATGATGCTCCGCACCACCAGCCTCCAGAACTACGACCGCTGGGTCGCGGGCAAGCTCAAGTTTGAGAGCCCCGAGGTCCGCAAAGCCATCCAGATGTGGTCGGATATCTGGTTCGGCAAAGGCAATGTATACGGCGGCCGCCAGGCCATCGCGACCACGAGCTTCGGCGACGCTCCCAAGGTGCTCTTCGACCATCCGCCCAAGGCCTGGCTCAACGATCAGGGCAACTTCGTCACGACCTTCTTCCCGGACGGGCTCCAGCCCGGCGTCGACTACGACTTCTTCCAGCTTCCCGAGGTCAGCTCCCGCTACGGAGCCCCGGTCGAGGTCGGCGGCGACATCTACGCCATGTTCAACGATCGCCCCGAGGTTCGCGCCGTGATGCAGTACTTCACCTCGGCCGAGTCCCTGAAGACCTGGGTCCAGTCCGGCGGAGCTCTCGCCCCGCAGAAGGATGCCCAGCTCGACTGGTACACCAATCCGGTGGACCGCCGGCTCGGCGAGCTTTTGAAGGACGCGAAGGCGGTGCGCTTCGACGGTTCCGACCAGATGCCCGGCCAGGTCGGCGCGGGATCCTTCTGGAAGGAAATGACCGCCTACGTGGCCGGTACGCATACCCTCGATCAGGCTCTCAAGAACATCGACGCATCCTGGCCGAAGTGACGTTCCGAGTTTAGACTTCTTGACGGCCGCCGCCCTTCCGGGCGACGGCCGTCTCGGTGCCGGAGGCAGACAGTGGCGAGACAGAGACGGGTCCTCAAGACCATCGGTTTCATCGTTCTTCTCGGTTTGACCGCGATTTTCCTGTACGGAGGCTTCGCCTTCCTCAAGAACTTCGGCGGATCGAAGCTTGTCGCGACGGCTCTGGCCATCGTCTGGGGCCTGGGTTCGGTCGCCCTGCTCTACTTCGTCCTCAACAGGATGGCCGAGAGCCTGCCCAGACGCGCTCGAGCCCTCGCGGTCCCTCTCGTGTTCGCGGGGCCCGCGCTTCTCATCCTGACCTGGTTTCTCGTGCTGCCAACCTTGCGGACGCTGTGGCTCTCGTTCTTCGACGAAACGAGCATGCACTTCGTGGGGCTCAGGAACTACGCCTTCGCCTTCACGAACAGGATCATGCTCGATGCCTTCCGCAACAATCTCCTGTGGGTGGTCTTCGGGACCTTGGCCTGCGTGGGGATGGGGCTCGTCATCGCGGTGCTCGCGGACCGAAGCCGAGGGGAGAAAGTCTACAAGGCCATCATCTTCATGCCCATGGCGATTTCCTTCGTCGGCGCGGGCGTCATCTGGATGTTCATGTACTCCTACAAAGGGGTGGGCTCCGGCATCCAGCAGATAGGGCTTCTCAACGCCGTCGTCGTGGCCCTCGGCGGGAAACCGCAGGCCTGGCTCCTGCTTCCCGTGTGGAACAACTTCCTGCTCATCGCGATCATGGTCTGGCTGCAGACCGGATTCGCGATGGTCATCCTCTCCTCCGCCATCAAGGCGATCCCCGGAGAAATGCTCGAGGCGGCGCGCATCGACGGGGCGACCGAGTTCCAGATCTTTTTCAGGATCATCATCCCCGCGATCCAGGGGAGCCTCGTGACGGTGACCACGACGATCGTCATCTTCAGCCTGAAGCTGTTCGATATCGTGCGCGTCATGACCGGCGGCAACTACGGGACCAACGTGATCGCCAACGAGTTCTACATGGAGCAGTTCACCTATGGCCAGACCGGAAGGGCGAGCGCCATCGCCATCGTCCTCCTCGTCGCCGTCGTGCCCATCATGATCTACAACCTGCGACAATTCGCTGAGAGGAGGGCGTTCAAATGAAGAAGCCCGGATCGATTCCCGGCCAGAAGTCCCGCCGCAGCCTCCTCGTCAACCTCGTCCTCGTTCTCATCTGCCTCGCCTGGCTTCTGCCCACAGTCGGCGTCCTGGTCACTTCCTTCCGTCTCCCCAGCGATATTTTCAACTCCGGCTGGTGGACTGTCTTTCCGCACCGCAGCTGGGTGAACGCGGGCGAAGTCAGGATCGATCCTTCGGTGGACGTGAACGGACCCATGACCATCGATGGGAAGACGGCGACCTTCGAAGAGTGGCGCAACGGCGTGGAAATCTCCCACGACCGGCGCCTCCAGTGGTACGGCAACAAGCGGACGCGCCTCCTCATCGAGCAGGATCTGCGCTGGGTGGGCTTCAACGCGGATCTCAACCTCGACAATTACAAGGGCGTGCTGACCGGCGGCACGGTGACCTACAAGGACGGCAACGGCAATACCATTACGCGACTGGGCAACAATTTCGGCGATGCCGTCATGAACTCGATAGCGGTGGCCGTGCCCGCGACCGTCATACCGATCCTCATCGCCGCCTTCGCCGCCTACGCCTTCGCGTGGATGGAATTCCCCGGAAGGAAAACCTTCTTCGTCCTGGTGGTGGCGCTGCTCGTCGTGCCCCTGCAGATCGCGCTCATACCCGTGCTGAGGGACTTCACCCGCCTCAAGCTGAACGGAACCTTCCTCGCGATGTGGCTGGCCCATACGGGCTTCGGTCTGCCTTTGGCGGTCTACCTTCTCTTCAACTACATAAGCCAGCTCCCGAGGGAGATTTTCGAGTCGGCCTTCATGGACGGCGCGACGCCGTTCACGGTGTTCGTGCGCCTCGTGATCCCCCTCTCCGTCCCGGCGCTGGCTTCCTTCGCGATCTTCCAGTTTTTGTGGGTCTGGAACGACTATCTCGTCGCGCTCATTTTCCTCGGCGACAAGAATCGCGTCGTGACGAGCGCCCTCGCCGCGATGGTCGGCGAGAAGGGGCAGGATTGGCACTACCTGACCTCGGGCGCCTTCCTCAGCATGATCATTCCTCTCATGGTGTTTTTCGCGCTTCAGCGCTACTTCGTGCGCGGGCTCATGGCCGGCTCGGTCAAGGGCTGAGGGCCGGTCCGGGAAATCGGCTACTTCCCTTGGATCTGGAGCGACTCGTCTTCGGGCCGGGGGGAGAGGAGGCGGCCCCTGCCGCGGTTGGCGTAGCAGTAGGCGCAGCCGGCCGGACAGGCGCCGTACTCGCCTATGTCTGCGCTGGGCGCGCATCGGCACCGGGGCCGCTGTCCCGGATCCCGCGCGGCCGGGCGCCTTCGTTCGCCCAACGTGTGCCGTCCCGGGGCGGCGGCGGCCGGGGCGTCGGGGCCCGTCCGCGCGTCGCCGAAGAGCCGGCCGATCAGCTCGGCGTCGACGCAGGCGCCCGGCTCGACGCCCAGGGGAGCGAGATCGAAGGGTTCGGCGCAGGAGACGCAGCGCATGCCGTGAGCGGCCGCGATCGAGGCGAGCCGGGCGAGCAGCGAGGCGTAGGGCTCGGGCGGCAGCCGAGGTGGCGGCGGCCCGGGCGGTGCCTCGGCCGATGGCCGCGCCGCCCCTCGCCCCCGGGCCTCGCGCGGCCGGGCGAAGAGCGGATCGGAAAAGCCCGAGCGCGTTATGCGCGCTCGGGTTTGCGCGTACTCGTCGACGAGACTCAGCGTGACGCGCTCGGTGCGGCCTTCGAGGGCGGCGGCCAGGGCCGCGAAATTGCGCAGGTGGAACTCGGCCTCGAGCCCGCGGGCGATCAGGATGGGATCGTAGCGCCACAGGACGCGACCCTTCCCCAGGAGTTCCGAGAGGCGGGCGAGGCTTTCGAGGGCGGCGGCGGGGCGGGGCACGCCCGGCTCGAGTGCGGCAGGATAGCCCGTCAAGGTCACGTGCACGATGCTGCGGACGCCGAGCTCCCCGAGCCGCTGCGCCCCCCAGGCGGCGAGGGGGCCGGGGTCGCGGGTCCACAGCGCGAGGCAGTCCATCTCGGCCGGATCGAGGGAGACGCGGCGGACGGAGCGCGCGTCGAAGGGGTTGCGCACGAGGCAGTACCCCGCCTCGATCCGCGCCACGAGCCATTCGAGGTAGTGGGCGGGGATGTCGCAGCGCCGCGAGGCTGAGACGATCACGGACCTTCCTCGGGCGCGCCGCTCCGCCGACCGGCCGCCGCGCCCTCGGGCGCGCGGCGGCGGCCGGGGGCCGCCGCCGAATGACCGCGAGCGTCGTCCCCGCCGGGGGCCGCGCGCCAATCGAAGTCTTCGTAGCGCGTCTTCCAGCCCCGGTAGGCGGGACCGCCGAGCCAGAAGGCCCCGATGTCCTGGCGCGCCCAGGCGAAGATCCGCGAGCAGCTGAGGCGCCTTGCCGCGGCGTCGGCCGTGAAGTGCCGCGCGGCGAAGTCCCGTTCCGCGGCCTCCAGCTCCTCGTCGAGGGCCGCGGCGGAGAAGATGCGCACGGCGGGGCTGGAGGCCGCGCCCTTGTTGAGCGCGAAGCAGAGCCGCCGATCGGGGCCGGCCAGGCAGAGCGCGCGCCGCGGGTCGCCCGAGCCGAAGGGACGCAGGGGCCAGGCGCGGGGCCGCCGGTTGCCGCGGAGGACGCCGTTCTCGATCGCGTCGAGCGAAAAACCGAAGCCGCCCAGTTCGATGACGGTGCGTATGAAAAAATCGGCGCGCAGGAGGATGTTCTCCCTGATGCCGAGTTCGACCAGGGAGAGCGAGACGCAGGCGTTGTAGAGGTTGATCCAGAAGGCCGCGCGCTCGCCTGGCCCTTCGAGGCTCCGCGGCTCGGCCTCGGCGAGCGCGCCGCGGAAGGGCGCGGCCGCGAGCCTGGCCATGGTCTCCGCCCGGGCGATCTCCCCGGAGGACGAGAAGAAACTTTCGCGCAGCTTCAGCATGGAGCGGGAAAAGGCGGCAGACAGCTCGACGAGGTCCTCGCTCATGGGACAGAGGATAGCCGCGATCGGTATGCGCGTCCAGCTCGGACGCGCGCCTAGAAGTCGAAGCGCACGAGGCCGGTCCTCACGGCCTCGCGCACGGCTTCTCCCCGGCGATTGACGCCGAGCTTGGCGTAGAGGCTTTCGAGATGGAAGCGGACCGTCCTGATCCCCAGATCGAGGACCGAGGCGATCTCGGCATTGGACCATCCGTCGGCCAGGTACTCGAGGATCTCGCGCTCGCGGCGGCTGAGGCGGCTCGCGCCCACTTCCCGGCCGCGTGGCTCCCGAGGCGGCCCGGTTCCGGGAAGGGTCGCGACGAGGTCGGGTAGCTCGCCCTCTCGGGCGAGCTCGATGCCCTGGGCCAGCGCCCGCCGCCCGAGCTCCTCCCCCGCGGCGCCTTCGACCTCCAGCCGGATCTTCAGCGGCCCGGAGCGCAGCCCCACGGCCTGCCTCCCCGGTGCCACCAGGCCCGGCCGCGCGATCCGTCGCCGTCCCGGCGATGCTCTCCGCGATGGACATCCTTCGGCCGGGCCGAGGGCCGAACCCGGAGCTCGAGCCTCTGCCCGCCGCGGACCAGGACGAGCTCCAGCTCCGCGTCCGGAACAGCCTCGTCCAGGATGGCCAGCAGCTCGGCCGGGCTTCGGGCCGCCTTCCCCCCGAGCGAGACGACGAGGTCGCCCGGAAGCAGTCCCGCGAGCGCGGCCGGGCCTCCCGTTTGGACATTCGCCACCATGAGGGCCTCTTCCCTCCCGTCGCCGAACAGGCTCGCGAAGCCTTCCGGAGCCTCGACCGGGACGGTCGAGACGCCGAGCCAGGCGCCGGAAGCGAAGCCGCGCTCGGCGATCGAGGCCGCGAGCCGGGCGGCCCGCCGGGCGCTCAGGGCCCAGCCTCGATTGCCGCCGCCGTCCGACACGACGAAGCCCGCCAGGCTGCCGTCGGGGGCGACGAGGGCGGCGCCCGCGAAGCCCGGGAATCTGCCGCCGTCCGTCTGGATATAGGCGTCCTCGCCCTCTCCGCCCGAGAAGCGGATCAGGTCGAGGCGCGCCTCGGGGCCCTGGGGCGAGGGGTAGGCGAGGGCGAGGACGAGGCTGCCCAGGGCGGGCAGGCCGTCCATGGGCGTGAAGGCCGAGGCGGGGCGCTCGGCCTCCAGCTCGAGGACGGCGAGAGAGAGCTTGGGGTCGAAGCCGACGACCTCGGCGGAAATCCGCTCCCCGCCGGCCGCGAGGATCTCGAGTCGGTCTCCTTCTTCGGCCTGATAGGCCGGGACGAGGAGATGCTTGCCGTCGAAACCGAGGGCGGTCCTTCCGCCGAGACTCGAGGGTACGTGGAAGAGGCGGGGCGAAGCCGCGGCAGCGAGAGCCGCCAGCGAAGCGGAGAGCGAAGCCAGATCGTCCATTCAATAGCCTCCGATGTGGAAGATACCTCGTCGCGGCGAAGGCGGGAAATGCGGCGCGACAGGGCTCATGGATAATTTCGCGCCGGCGGAGGCGTTCGTCGACGGCCGATCGGCCGGGTCGGCCCCACTTGCCCACGGCGGCGTCCGGCACTAGGATGTCGCCCCGGAGGCTCCCGCTTGCGTGTCCGCGGCTTCGCGGCGCTCTACAGCGCCGCAACGATCTTCGCCTTCACGTCTCTCTTCGTGAGACTGGCTTCCCGCTACTATTCGGGCCTCTTCATCTCGGGAGCGCGTTTCGTGATCGGCGCCCTGCTGTGCCTGGTCGTCCTCTTCGCGCATTTCGGGGGCGTCAAGCCCAAGCGGCCGGCCGTTCTGGTCCTGCGCGGGATCTTCGGCGCCGGCTCCATGGCCGCCACCTATGCGGCGATCTCGCTCACCGGTCCGGGGCGTGCGGCGCTGTTGTCCAATATGTACCCGCTCTTCGTGCCGGTCTTCGCGGCCCTCTTCTTCAAGGAACGCTTCAACCCCCGGACCCTGGCCAGCCTGGCGCTCTGCACGATCGGGGCGGTGCTGGTGGTGCGCGACGGCTCCGGCGCCGCCCTCTCCGGCGACCTCATCGCCATCTTCTCGGCCATCCTCGCCGGAGTGGCGGTCAACTTCGTGCGCCTCGCGACCGGGACCGAGAATCCCTTCCTCATCTACCTGAGCCCCTGCATCTTCGGCCTGCCCATCCTCTTCTTCGCCCCGATGCCCGCGGGCACGGGCGGCCCCGTCGGGCTCCTGCTGCTCCTCGGCGTGGGCGGCGGGGCCTTCGTCGCCCAGGCGCTCATGGCCTACGGCTACTCGAGCGTGCCCGCGGGCCGGGGCTCCGTGGTCTTCTACTGGGAAACGACCCTGACCGTGCTTCTCGGCGCCCTCCTCGCGGGCGAGCGCTTCAACCTGCGCTTCGCCGCGGGCCTGGTCTTTATCCTCGCGGGGCTCTGGTTCAACCGCGAGCGGCGAGCGGAGCGAACCGCTACGGCAGGGGCACTCTAGGCGGGCCTTGCACCGTTGCGTGCCGCCACAGTTCGATGCCTCGATGCCTCGATGCCTCGATGCCTCGACGCCGCGTGCCGGATGTGGCATGCTCGATCGCGATGCCGCTCGCCGACTGTCTTCTCTATAACGGACGCCTCGTCCTTCCCCGCGCGGTCCTCGAGGGCGGCGCCGTCGCCGTGCGCGGGGGTCGCATCCACGGGATCTTCGAGCGGGGCGATCGGCTGCCCTCCGATCTGCCGCGGCGGAACCTGGGCGGAGCCCTGGTGAGCCCCGGCCTTTTCGAGTTTCACATCCACGGGGCGGGCGGCATCCGCTTCGACGAGCTGGGCCGCGACCCGGCCGGGGGGGACCGGGCCGCGCAGGACCTCGACGCCGCGGCCGAGGCGCTGCTGCGCGCCCGCGCGGCCCTGCGCAGCCGCGGCGTCACCGGCTTCCTGCCCACGATGATCTACCGCGAGCCGGGCCTCTCGACCCTCGCGGCGGCGGTCGAGGCGGCCGGCCTGTCCGAGACCGCGCTGCCCGGGATCTATCTCGAGGGGCCCTTCGTCTCTCCGCGCCGCGCGGGCCGGATTCCACGCGACTCGATCCGCGAACCGGACACGCGCGAGCTCGGGCGCATCGTCAATCTGGCCCGCGGCCGGCTCCGCGTCATGACCCTCGCGCCGGAGCTGCCCGGCGCCAGAGAGCTCGAGGCCCGCCTGTCGGCCGTCGGCGTCCTGCCCAGCCTGGGCCACTCCGACTGCGCCCTGGATCGCATAACGCTTCCCGAGGGCCGCTTCTCGATCACGCACCTCTTCAACTCCATGTCGCCCTTTTCCCACCGGGAGGAGGGGCTAGCCATGCTGCCCTTCGTGGACCGGCGCCCTTTCGTGGAGCTCGTCGGGGACGGCCGCCGGGTGAACGAGGCGGCCTTGCGCATCTGCGCGGCCGCCGTCGATCCCGAGCGGCTCATGCTCGTCTCGGACGCGGAGCGCTCCGTCCCCGACCCCGCCGGCAGCGCCTCGAAGAGCCCGCCGCTCGGCGCCGAACTCCTCCGGACCTGGCTCAAGGTGACGGGAGCCTCGGTGCCCAACGCCGTGCGCATGCTCAGCCTGACGCCGGCCCAGGCTCTGGGCATCGACGATCGCCGCGGGGCCATCGCGATCGGGCTCGAAGCCGACCTCGTGGTCTGGGATGGGGAGTTCGAGACGGTGCGGGAGATACTCGACTAAAGCGAAAGAAAGCCTGAACGCGAAGGTCGCAAAGCTTGATGGCGGAACGGGGAGCCGGAAGCAGCTAACCTCGATGCGGCATGGAGGTTAAGCTTTTTCTCACGTAAAGCCGCAAAGTCGCAAAGATCTCAATGGGAAGCTTGCTATCCAGTGGGTAGTGGAATATCCAGACGATTGGTTACTATACTATCCAGGTACGCTGCGGGAGCACGAAGGCATCGCAGAGATCTGTGACGGAGGGGGAGTTTGGGCAATAACTCGATTCTATGCATGGGAGACAAAGAATGGAGTTTTTGTCAAGTTATGCGCCGATAGCGGGGCATTCGTATCCGACTGCGAACGCGGCCTTCGGGCATGGTACCGGAGGCGTGGAAGATAATAAATTATTTCAGTGTGAATCATTTTGGCACGGTTCTAGCATTAGGACTGCACCGGCCCTAGGCCGGATAGTCCATGGCAAAGGAGTGGTCGTATGAAAAAGACGATCGTCGCGTTATTCGCGGTTCTCCTCGTCGCGCTAACCGCACTGCCCGGCTTCGCCCAGGCGAGGCCGAGGATTCTCTTCATGCCCGGCGTCACCGATCCGTTCTACTACACGATGGAGAAGGGCATCAGGGCCGAGTGCGCCAAGGTAGGCGCCGATCTCGTCGTGGCCGAGTATCCTAGGGCCTGGGGTCCGGAAAACCAGATCCCCATCCTGCAGGCCACCATCGCCGCCGGCAAGTACGACCTCTTGCTCATCGCCCCCACCTCGACCGAGGCCTTGAAGGCCCCGCTCAAGCAGATCTACGACTCGGGCGTGGAGATCATCACGGTCGATACCTTCATCGGCGACGGCGACTATTCCAAGCCGAGCGACTACAGCTTCCCGCTCTCGTATATCGGTTCGGACAACTTCCTGGGCGGCAAGCAGATGGCCGAGCATCTGGCCAAGCTCGTCGGCGAGAAGGGCAAGGTCTTCTGCGAGGCCACGAACCCGGATGCCTCCTCGGTGCAGGACCGCGTGAAGGGCTTCACCGCCGGCGTGGCCGAGTTCCCCAACATGCAGCTGGTCGGCGTCGAGTGGTGCCAGGACGTGCAGCAGCGGGCGCAGGAGCAGACTCTGGCCGCGCTCCAGAAGAACAAGAACATCGTCGGCATCTTCGGCACCAACGTCTACTCGGCCCAGGGCTCGTATCAGGCCGTCGTCAACGCGGGCCTGACCGGAGCCGTCAAGATCTGCTCCTGGGACGCCACGAAGGACCTCATCGGCGCGCTCAAGAAGGGGCAGGTCGACATGGTGCTGGCGCAGAAGCCCGCCGAGATGGGCTCGCTCGCGGTCGACTGGGGCGTGAAGTACCTCAAGGACAAGGCGAACGTGCAGGTCCCGAAGAAGGTGATCCCCGGCTTCGAGTTCTTCACGCGCGACAACGTCAACGACCCGAACATGCAGCAGTACATCTATCAGTAGAAGAATAGAACAGCCGCGGAGGCGCGGTGACACGGAGTCTTGGGCGGGGAAGATGCCTGAGGGAGGCGCGGCAAGCGAGCCTTCGGAATACATCGGCTTCCGGCCTCGCCCGTCATTTTTCTCCGCGCCTCCGTGTCTCGGTGGCGAGTTCTCGCATCGCTTCGCGTATGCGATGCGCACCCTGTCTTCAATCCGAGCCGCGCGAGCTTTTGTGGCGTCGCGGTCGTGGAGGTTACGTATGGTCAGCGACACGGCCGCGTCGCGCGGGCCGGCGGCCGAGCCCGGTTCCGGCGGCTCGGGTCGATCCTCCGGCGGGGGCGCCGCAGGGCTCCTCGTGCGGAATTGGGCGGGATTTTTCCTGCTCTTCATGGTTCTCCTGTTTTCCTTCACGGGACGGAACTTCCTTTCGGTCGTCAACTTCCAGAACGTGCTCTACCTGCAGACGGTGCCCTTCCTCCTGGCCGCGGCTGAGACCTTCGTTATCATCACCGGGGGCCTCGACCTTTCGATAGGCTTCGTGATGGGGCTCGCCTCGGTCTCGGCCGCCGCGCTCATGCATGTGTTCCTGGGCATGGGCCTCCCGGCGCCCTGGAGCATCTTCTTCGGCTCGATCGCCGCCATCCTCGTCTCGATGATCCCCGGCCTGATCAACGGCATCGTCATAACGCGCTTCAAGGTGCCGCCCTTCATCGCGACCATGGGCATGTGGGGAATCGCGAACGGCGTCGCCCTCAAGATCTGCGGAGGCTTTCCCATCGCCGGCCTGCCCGATCGGCTGTCCAAGCTCGGGAACGGCTACCTGCTGTACGTGCTGCCGGGCTCCTTCGTCTCCTTCCTGGACAAGCCGCAGTGGTTCCCGGACGCGCGGATCCGCGAGCTCTGGCGCCTCGTGCCCTTCGGCGTCATCTTCGTCCTGGTGGCGCTGGCCGTGCTCTCCTTCGTCCTGAGGCGCGGGCGCTTCGGACGGCACACCTACGCCATAGGCGGCAGCATGGACGCGGCCCTGCGCTCGGGCATAGCGGTCGATCGCCATCTGGTGCGGATCTACGTCCTCTCGGCCTTTCTCGCGGGCCTGGCGGGCGTGTTCAACGTCTTCCAGACGGGGGTCGGCAACTACACCACCTTCAGCGCGATGTACGAACTGTTCGCCGTGGCCGCGGTGGTCATAGGAGGCGCGAGCCTCTTCGGCGGCAAGGGCACCCTGTGGCGCTCGGCCCTCGGCGTCCTCGTGCTCGCCTTTCTCGAAAACGGGCTGGACATTTCCGGCGTCCCGCCCTTCTATCGCTACATCGCGGTCGGCGTGCTCCTCGTGGTCGCGGTCACGATCGACAAGCTCTTCCCGGACCTGAATTAGGAGGAGTCATGGCAACGACATCGCAAGCCG
Organism: Rectinemataceae bacterium; assembly: GCA_035530095.1. Lineage (GTDB taxonomy): Bacteria > Spirochaetota > Spirochaetia > Treponematales > Rectinemataceae > JAJXZP01. The sequence goes on from DATKVK010000021.1 coordinate 97,776, forward strand.
AATCCACCGGCGCGCCCGGGAGCGGGGGCCGAGGCCTCGTCTCCTACTTGGCCAGCCGCTGGGTCGTCATCTTCCTCGTCCTCGAGACCGTCTTCTTCTGCCTCAAGGCGCCCGGCTTCGCCGACCTCAATTCCGCGCAGATCCTGCTCTTCTACGGCACCCAGGTCTTCCTTCTCGCCGTCGGAGAGCTTTTCGTCATCGTGACCGGGGGCATCGACCTCTCGGTCGGCTATATCCTGGGCTTCGCGTCGATCATCTCGATCAAGCTCATCGTCTGGCTCATGGGCCTCGGCCTCTCGCCGCTCCTGGCGATCGTGGCCGGGCTCCTGCTCACCCTCGTGATCGGGCTCGTGCCGGGTCTCATCAACGGCGCTCTCGTGGCCTACCTCAAGGTGCCGCCCTTCATCGCCACCTTCTCGATGCTCGGCGTCTGCCACGGCGTGTCGGAGCTGATCATCAACGGCGTGTACGCCATGGGCCTGCCCCAGCTCGCGGCCAACATCGGTTCGGGGCGGCTCCTCTATATCGTGCCCGGCGGCCCGACCGTCTTCTTCAACCGCCCGAACGTGGCGCGGGGGACGAAGATCTACGACATCGTGCCGAACATCGTCATCGTCGCGGTCATCGTGATCGGCATCTTCGCCTTCGTGCTGGCGCGCACGCGCTTCGGGCGCCACGTCTACGCCATAGGCGGCAACATGGACGCCGCGGTTCGTTCGGGCATCCCGGTGAAGCGGCGGCTCCTGCAGGTCTACGCGCTCTCGTCCTTCCTCGCCTCGCTCGCGGGCATCGCCTACGCCTTCATGTACGTGTCGGGCAAGGCCGACGCCGGGGCGAGCATCCTGCTCGACTCGATCGCCGCCGTCATGATAGGCGGCGCCTCGATGTTCGGGGGCTCGGGCACCGTCATCCGCACCATGGTCGGCGCCCTCATCATAGCCGTGCTGGAACAGGGGCTCAGGATGTCGGGCACGCCGACCTTCAACATCTACATTCTCGTGGGCGCCATACTGATCCTCGCCGTGATCATGGAGCGCTACATGCCGCAGCACAGATGAACGAGCCACGGAGGCCAACGATGGAATACCTGCTCGAAACGAGGGAGATCACGAAACGCTTCGGCGGACTGACCGCCGTGGACAAGGTGAGCATCGGCGTCCGCGCCGGCGAGGTGCTCGCGCTTCTCGGCGACAACGGCGCCGGGAAGTCCACCCTCATCAAGATGATCTCGGGAGTCTACCGGCCCGACGAGGGCGAGATCCTCATAGGCGGCAAGAAGGCCGACATCGGCTCGCCCATGGACGCCCTCGCCGCGGGCATCGAGACGATCTACCAGGACCTCGCCCTGGCGGAGAACCTGGACGTCGGCGCCAACATCTTCCTGGGCCGGGAGCGGATGAAGCGCAAGCTCGGGATCCTGCGGGTGCTCGACGACGCCGCCATGGCGAGCGAGGCCCAGACCGTGCTCGACCGGCTCGACATCCACATCCCTTCGCTCAAGAGCACGATCAAGACGCTTTCGGGCGGCCAGCGCCAGGCGGTGGCCATCTCGCGCTCGATCTACTGGGACGCGAAGGTGCTCATCATGGACGAGCCGACGGCCGCCCTGGGCATCGCCGAGCAGCGCAAGGTCCTGAGTCTCGTGAAGACGCTCAAGGAGCAGGGCATCGGGGTCATCATCATCTCGCACCAGATGTACGACGTGTTCGAGGTGGCCGACCGGCTCGCGGTGATGCGCCGGGGCGTCAAGGTCGGCGAGCGGATCGTGAAGGATACGACGCCCGACGAGGTGGTCGGGCTCATGGTCGGCGCCGAGACGGTCGGGAAAAAGCGTTAGGCAAGTCGGCTCGATCCGGGCATTCCGGGCGGCGCCAGGGAGGGACCATGAAGCTCTTCCAGAGGACGATCCTGTCCTTCGCGGGAGCCATCTTTCTCCAGGCCGCCCTCGCCGGAGCGGCGCTCGCGGCGATCTTCGGCTCGATGCAGAACGAGGACGCCGCGCGCGAGCTCAAGCTCGAGGCCGAGTCGGCCTACGAGTCGTTCGACGCGTGGAAGCTCGCGTTCTGGGTGGACATCAACGATCTCGCCCAGGATGCGGGCCTCTCCCGGCGCGTCGAGCGCGCGGGCGTTTCGCCGGTCGACGACTACGCCGTCGAGGAGGCGCTCAGGCGCTCCCTCGTGGGCTCGGTGGCCGAGTCGGTCTTCATGGCGGATAGGAGCTCCGGGGCGAGCCGCTTCCTGTACCGAGATCCGCACGACTTCGCCGCCCCCGACGGCGCGAGGCTGTCGTTCACCCGCAGCCACCCCTACATCGAGATCATCTCCACGCCGGGCGGCCTCTGGTTCGTCGGCGCGGTGCGGATCGCTCCCCGGGCCCGGCGGCCCCTGGACGTCTTTCTCCTGAAGCGCATCGACGAGGCTCTCGTGAGCCAGCTCTCCTACGATCCCATGGTGGCCGTCGTCGTCTCCGACGGCGAGCGCGGCATCTTCGGCCGCTATGCCGGATCGTCGGGAGACGACCGGAACGTGCTCGAGAACGCGGTGGACTTCCTCGCCTCGATCGCGGGCAGGCGGCTCGAGAATTCCTACGTGCTCTTCCCGCGCCGCGACGGCCCCGGCGGCGTCTACTCGGCGGTGGCCCAGCAGACGGGGCTCGTCTCGACGTCCTCCGGCGAGGCCTCGCTGACCGTTTCGACGGTGCTCTCCTACGAACTGTACGCGGCGCGCGCCGCCCGGCTCAACGGGGCCGTGCTGGCGGTGTCGCTCATCGCGGCAGGCTTCACCATCATGGCGGCGCTGGCGCTGACCCGGAGCATCGTCGACCCGGTGCGCCGCCTCTCCGGCGCCATGCGGCGCGTGGAGGAGGGCGACTACAGCGCCGCCGTCAGGGTCCGGGCCTCGGGCGAGATCGGGGAGCTCGTGGCCGGCTTCAACGGCATGGCCCGCAAGCTCGAATCGGACAAGTCCGAGCTCGAGACCTACATCGAGGACATCGAGAGCCTGCAGCAGTACCGCGAGCGGGTCATCGACGCCATCCGCGAGGGGCTCGCCGTGGTCGACGCGGAGGGCCGCATCGAGAGCGCCAACCGCGCCTTCGCCGAGCTCTTCGGCCCCGATCGGCCCGCCGGCGCCGACCTGGCCGCGACGGGCGAGGGAGTCTTCGACCGCGAGCTCCTGGAGGCCCTGCGCGAGACCGCCGTCGACGCCTTCTCGCACGGACGGACCCTGCGCCGAAGCTCCGGCGGCCGCAGCTTCGACATCAAACTCTATCCCCTGGGCGCGGCGCCCCGGCAGGGTCGGGGGCGCTCCATCGTCATCGTCGAGGATGTGAGCGAGCGCCTCGCCGCCGAGGCCCGGATGATCCAGGCCGACCGGCTCGCGAGCATGAGCATGCTCTCGGCCGGGGTCGCCCACGAGATCAACAACCCCCTATCGTCGATCCTCTCGAACGTGCAGAATCTCCTGAGCGAGACCCCGGGCGGCGAGTCGGGCGAGGCCCTGCGCATCGTCGAGCGCGAGACCAAGCGGATCGCGCGCATCGTGCGCCAGCTCCTCGACTTCTCCGCCCCGCGCTATCCCGGCGCCTCCTCCGAGCCCGCGCCGAGCTGCAGCCCCGCGGCGGTGATCGCCGACCTGGTCATGCTCGTCGGCTACCCCTTCCGCTCGGAAGGCCTCATCGAAATCGCGCAGGAGGTCGGAGCCGATGTGCCCGACGCGGCCATAGCCGAGGACGAGCTCAAGCAAGTCCTCCTCAATCTCATGAAGAACGCGCTCGAGTCCATCGGCGAGCGGGGCCGGATCGCGGTCCGCGCGGCCGCGGTTCCGGAAGGCGTCGAAGTGTCGGTGGCCGACGACGGGCCCGGCATCCCCGAGGGCGCCCTCGGCAAGATCTTCGACCCCTTCTACACCACCAAGGCCATGCGCGCCGAAGGGACCGTCGGCATCGGCCTGGGGCTCTCGGTGGTCTACGGCATCGTGACCACGAGAGGCGGGCGCATAGTCGCCGGAAACGGCCCGGAGGGCGGAGCGGTGCTCCGCGTCATTCTGCCCGCGGCGGCCGGGCGCAAGGAGGCATGACATGGCCGCGAGCGAGCGCGGAGTGCTCATCGTCGACGACGAGGAAGGGATCAGGATCGGGCTCGAGCGCTTCTTCCGGCGGGAGGGCTTCGACGCGGCGGTCGCGTCGACGGCCGAGGAGGCCCTCCAGTTCATGGAGAGTTCGGAGTTCGCCGCGGCGGTGATCGACGTGCGCCTGGGCGGCCGCGACCGCGGCGCCGAGCTCCTGGGCGAGCTGCGCTCGCGCGATCCCGACCTGCCGGTGGTCATGGTCACGGGCTACGGCAGCGTCGAGGCCGCGGTGCGCGCCATGAAAGAAGGCGCCTCGGATTACCTCTTGAAGCCCATCGACAACGCGCACCTCCTGGAGACGGTGCGCCGCAGCATCGAGCTCGTCCGCCTGCGGCGGGACAACGCCTATCTGCGGCGCGAGCTCATCACCAACCTGTACTCCCACGACATCGTCACGCGCGACGTCCGCTACAAGGCCCTCATCGACCTCGCCGACCGCGTGAAGGACAGCGAGGCGACGGTCCTCCTGACCGGCGAGAGCGGGACGGGCAAGGAGGTCATGGCCCGCTACATCCACTTCACCGGGGCGCGGCGCGAGCGGCCCTTCGTGGGCCTCAACTGCGCGGCGCTCTCGGAGAGCCTGCTTCTGTCGGAGCTCTTCGGGCACGAGCGGGGCTCCTTCACCGGGGCGGTGGAGCGGCGCCTGGGCAAGTTCGAGCTCGCCCATCGCGGCACCCTCTTCCTGGACGAGATAGGCGACATGTCGGGCGCGGTCCAGGCCAAGCTCCTGCGCGTGCTCGAGGAGTCGGGCTTCGAGCGCGTGGGCGGCACGAAGCGCATCGAGGTGGACATCCGCGTGATCGCGGCGACGAACAAGGACCTGCCCGAGCTCATCCGCCGCGGGGAATTCCGGAGCGATCTGTACTATCGGATCAACATAGTCAACCTGCGCCTGCCGCCCCTGCGCGAGCGGCGCGACGACATACCCCTCCTGGTCGACTACTTCGTGGCCAAGTACGCGCGCAAGTACAACCGCTCGGTGAGCGCCGTGGCCCCCGAGGTGATGGAGCTGTGGACGGTCCACGACTGGCCGGGCAACGTGCGCGAGCTGCAGAACGCCGTCAACCAGGCGGTGCTGCTCTGCCGCGGCAGGACCATCGACGTCGCCACCGTCATGGGCGCCCAGGCGCAGGTCAATCTGGTTCCGGCCGAGTGCCTCGAGGTGGAAACGGACGATTTCGAAGGGATAGCGACCCTGAAGGAGCTGCGCGACGCGGTCACTACACGCTACGAAAGCCGCCTCATCGAGGCGGCTCTGCGGCGCAACGCGTGGAACAAGTCCAAGACCGCCGTGGAACTCGGCGTGACGCGCAAGACCCTGGCGGAGAAGATGAGCGACTACGGAATCGTGGCGCGGAGCGGCTAGAGAGCCGCGGCGCGCTTCCGGACTTACTTCGCCGCTCGCCCGGCCTGGCGCTTGGCGCCGGTCTTGACGGCGACGGTCGCGGGGCGAGCCGTCTTCGCGGCTGCCGCGGGTTTTTTCGCGCTCGCTTTCCTGGGCTCGGCGCTCTGCGATCGGGCGGCCTTGGCCGCGGCCGGCTTCTTGGCGGGGCCGGATGCGAGTTTCTGCGCCTCGGCGCTCACCAGGGACTCGAGGGTGAGCAGATCAGCTTGGAGCTTGTTCGCTCGGGAGTGGAGGATGAGGATTCTCTTGGCGATCTTCGCGTAGCCATTCGCTTTTGGCATCATTTCCCCTTTCGTTCGGCGGCGCCTCGCCGCGGCATACTGATCAAAGTGTAGCACGAAAGTCCGTCCGCGACAGCCCCCGGATGCGAAGATCGACTAACGTGCCGTTCGGAGCTCGGCGAGCTCGGGAAACAGCTCGACCGCGCGGGGCAGGAGCCCGTTGGCCCAGGCCAGGAACACGCCGTAGTTCGTCACCGGGACGCCGGCCTCGCCCAGTCGCCCGAGCTGGGAGAGGACCTCGCGGCGCGTGCGCATGCAGTTGCCGCAGGTGATGACCAGGGAGTAGGAACGCAGCTCCTCGACGCCCGGCATTTCGCGCGAGAAGGAAAAGCCCGCGGCCTTGGGCACGAGCTGCCGGAAGAGCCGCGGAATCTTGACCGTGCCGAGGTCCTCGGCCTGGCGATGGTGCGAACAGGACTCGATGACGAGGATCTTGGCGTTTTCCGGCAGATCCGCGATGGCCTCGACGCCGGCGAGGTAGGCGCGGATGTCGCCCTTCTTCCGGGCGAGGAGGATGGAGAAGGAGGTGAGCCGCTGGTCCTCGGGGATGTCGGCCGCGACCTTGCTGAAGGCCTGGCTGTCCGTCACCACGAGCGAGGGCCGCTCGCGCAGGAGGGGATAGAAGCGCGCGAGTTCCCGTTCCTTGACGACGAGGGCCGCGCAGTCGCGGTCGAGGACCTCGCGTATGGCCTCGACCTGGGGAAGGATGAGCCGGCCCTTGGGCGCGGCCAGATCGATCGGCGTGACGAGGAGCACGAGCTCGTTCTCGACGACGAGATTGTCGAGAATGCCCGGCTCGGGGCGCACGCGGTCCGCGAGGGCCATGAGGCTCTCGCGCAGCTCGGCGGCGCCGCGGCCCGTGAGGTTGTCCGCGCTCACGATGGCCTGGGCTCCGAGGGCGGAGAGCCACGCGTCCTTGCGGGGATCCCGAGCGCGGTCGTCGAAGGTGAGGGCGACGACGAGGGGGGCGGCGCCTTCAGCGGCGACCTCCGCGAGCCGGAGCTCTGCGGGCTCGGGGGGGCGGTCGGCCGGGGTCACGAGCACGCGGATGTCGGCGACCTCGAGGGCCGCGCGGCTGCGCTCGACGCGCAGGAGCCCGAGCGCGCCCGAGTCGTCGAGGCCCGCCGTGTCCACGACGAGGGCCGGGCCGAGCTTCCCGAGCTCGATGGGGCGGGAGACCGGGTCGGTGGTCGTGCCCGGCTCGGGCGAGACTATCGAGACGTCGCGCTGGAAGAGACGGTTCATGAGCGAAGACTTGCCCGCGTTGCGGATTCCGGCGAAGACGATGCGCACGCGCTCGGCGTTGGGCGCTCCCGAAGCGATCATGTCTGGTTCCCTCCCTCGGGGACGTAGCTCGTCGCCCGGAACGGATCGAAGCGGCGCGCGATCTCGGCGCGGGGCATGCCCGTCTTGCGCGACACGAGGTCGATGTACTCGTCGAGGCGCGCGGCCGCGGGATCGGTCCCGCCGGCGTGCGCAGTCCCGCCGGCCCCGCCTGCGTGCGCAGTCCCGGCGGCCCCGGCCGACGTGAGCGCGGCGGACTCCGTCTCGGCGCGGATCTCCGCGGCGAGTTCCTTGACGCGCCGGTAGCCGAGCGCCGGCGAGAGCAGGTTCAAGAGGACGTTGGACTGCGCGAGTCGCTCGGCTATGCGCTCCCTCCGCGGCTCGAGGATGGGGATGAGCGAGCGGGACAGGGTCGTGAGCGCGGCCGAGAGCGAGGCTCCCGCGGCCATGAGCGCCTCGGCCAGGAAGGGCAGGTAGGCGTTGAGCTGGAGCTGTCCCTCGAAGGCGTAGTCCCGGGCCGCCGCGGCCTCGTGCTCGGCGGCCATGGCCTGCCCGCGGCCGTACTCGAGGAGCACGGGGTTGGACTTGGCCGGCATGATGGTCGAGCCGTACTGCCGCTCGGGGTGCCGAAGCTCGCCCGAGAGGCTGGAAGTGTACAGAAGGAGGTCTCCGCAGATGCGCTTGAGGTTGCCCGCGCAGAGTCCGATGCCCGAGGCCGCCTCGGCCAGCTTGTCCTGGTGGGCTATCTCGTCGGGCAGGTTCTGGCTGCGGCTCAGGGGCAGGCCGGTGATGGAGCGCAGGCGGCGCTCGGCCGCGTGCATGTAGGCCGGGCTCGCGGCGAAGCAGGTGCCGATGGCGGTGCCGCCGAGGGCCGTGGTCCGGAGGCGCTCCTTGAGCTTGTTGAAGCGCCAGCGGTCGCGCTCGATCGAGCCCGCCCAGGCGCCGAAAATCTGGCCCAGGCGGATGGGCAGGGCGTCCTGGAGCTCGGTCCTGCCCGCCATGAGGATGGTCTCGTACTCGAGCTCCTTGGCGACGAGGGCCTCCTGGAGGCGCACGATCTTCGATTCCAGGTCGGCCACGAGCTCGTAGGCCACGATGGTCACGGCGGTGGGAAAGGTGTCGTTCGTGGACTGGGCGCGGTTGACGTCCTCGATGGGGTCGAGGCTCGGCGCCTCCGAGCCCGAGCGCTCGCGATACAGCTCGCGCGCCCGGGCGGCCGCCACCTCGTTCACGTTCATGTTGAGGCTCGTGCCCGCTCCGCCCTGCCGCAGGGACAGCGGGAACTGGCCGTCGTGGAGCCCGGCGGCTATTTCGTCCAACGCGTCCACCAGGCAGGGGAAGAGCGCGGCGTCGAAGCGCCCCTCGGTCTCCTGCACCGCCTCCACCGCCGCGCGCTTGACCTTGGCGTAGGCGGCGATGAGCTCGCGCGGCGTCGAGCCCGGGCCGAAGTTGGCGAGGGCCTTCTCCGTCTCGGGGCCGTAGAGGCGCCGGCGCCCCTCGTGGCCGCCCTCGGTTGCGGCGCGGCCTTCGGCGGCGGCCTTCCCCGCTGGTCCGAGCTCCGCCGCGCCGTCGTGCGCGGGAACGCCTTCGGGCGTCGATGGCCCCGGCCTGCCGCCGGCGCTCATCGGGCCGACCCGGCGCTCGCCGCGCCGCCCGCCGTCCCCGCGGCTGCCGCCGCGGCCTGCACTGCCGGCGCCAGGCGCAGCGAGTCGCCGCGGCCGAAGGAGAGCTCCCGGTCCACCGATTTCATGCGAAGCGCGAGGCAGCCCAGGCATTTCTCGCCCGCCTCGTCGAGGCAGATCTTGCCCGGATACAGCAGGTAGTTCTTCCGGACCGGGGTGGGCGTCATGTTGGGCATGAGGACGTTGGCCCCGGCGGCTATCATCTGCTCCCGACCCGAGGGGTCGAGGGAACCAGCGGCCGTGGTCGCGGGCAGGTGGGCGCGGGGCAAAAGGAGCCTCAAGAGGCTCGTCGCGCGCAGGGTGAGTTCGAGAGGCTCCTGGGGCGAGAGCGCCAGGGGCGTCGCCGGATGGGGGATGAAGGGCCCTATGCCCACCATGTCGAGTTCGAGCTCGGCGCAAAGCAGGGCGTTGGCAATCCTCGTCTCCTCGGTCTCGCCGGGCAGGCCGACCATAAAGCCGGAACCGACCTGGTAGCCCGCGACCTTGAGGTCTTCGAGGGCCTGGAGCCGCCGCTCGAGCGTGATGCCGCCGCGGAGGCGGCGGTGCAGCTCGGGGTCGGAGGTCTCGAAGCGCAGGAGGTAGCGGTCGGCGCCCGCGGCTTTCAGCTCGCGGTACTGCCCCAGCGTCTTGATCCCGCAGCTCAGGGTGATCGCCGCGTCGGGGAAGGATCCCTTGATGCGGGCGACCGCCCCGGCCAGCCGATCCGTGGTGTACCAGGGGTCCTCGGCGCTCTGGAGGACGAAGCTGCGCAGGCCCGCGCGATAGGCGGTCTCCACGGTAGCGACGAGTTCCTCCGGCTCGAGCCGGTAGCGCTCGACCGAGGCGTTGCCCGCGCGGATGCCGCAGTACAGGCAGTCGAGGGCGCAGTCGTTGGAGAACTCGATGAGGCCGCGCAGGAGGATCTCGGTGCCGTGGACTTTTTCGCAGAGCGCGCGCGCCCTCGCCCCGAGCTCCTCGGTCGAGGCTCGCCGGTAGAACTCGACGATTCCCGCGCGCTCCCCGGCCGGCACCGCGGTGGAGCGGTCCGCGACGGAGGCCGGCGCCGCCGCCCTCGCGGCGCCGGCCGGGCCTACGCCGGCGCCACTCGAGCCTACGCCGGCGCCACTCGAGCCGGCGGCCGCCGACGCGGCGGCGCCCTCGCGGCCGCCGCCGATCGAGCCGGCGGCCGCGGCCCTAGAAGTAGATGTCACGTCCGCCAGCCTTGATTTCGGCCAACGCGGTCTGAGTCCGCTCGCGGACCTCGGGGCGCTCTATTTCGGCCGCGAGCCGGTCGAGCAGGGCCTGACCCTTCTGTTTCGTCGATGCGGAAGCGTGGTCGATGAGGTATTCCTGGAAGGTGAAAAGTCCGTTGGGCAGGCAGAACTCCTTGATGAGCCCGGGCTTGGCCAGGTCCATGAAGTCCTGGCCCACGCGGCCCTTGCGGTAGCAGCCGGTGCAGAACGAGGGAACGTGCCCCGAGTCGATGAGCGAGGAGACGACCTCGTCGAGGTCGCGGTGATCTCCCAGGGCGAACTGGCTGCCCGACTCGTCGCCCTTTTTTTCGGTTTCGTGGGCGTAGGCGCCGGGATTCGTCCTCGAGCCCGCCGAGATCTGGCTCACCCCGTAGCGGAACAGGGCGTTGCGCATGTCCTCGCTCTCGCGGGTGCTCAGGATGATGCCCGTGTAGGGCATGGCGATCCGGATGGTCGCGACGAGGAGCATGAAGTCCTCGTCCGAGAGCGGGGAGGGCACGTGGTTGGCTATGGCCGAGCCGGGTGCCGGCTGGAGCCGCGGCACCGAGACGGTGTGCGGGCCGCAGCCGAAGCTCTCCTCGAGGTGCCGCGCGTGCTCGAACATGGCCAGCAGCTCGAAGCGCCAGTCGCCGAGGCCGAAGAGCGCGCCTATGCCGACGTCCTCGATCCCGCCCTCCATGGCGCGGTCCATGACGTAGAGCCGGTTGAGGTAGTCGCGCTTGGGGCCGGAGGGGTGGTAGACGGCGTAGAGCTCCTGGTCGTAGGTCTCCTGGAAGCAGACGTAGGTGCCGATGTCCGTCGCCTTGAGCCGCGCGAAATCGGCGACCGAGAGGGGCGCGATCTCGACATTGATCCTGCGGACGTGGTCCTGGCCCTCGCGGACGGCGTAGACGGTGTCTATCGCCTCCAGGAAGTAGTCGAGGGGCGTGGTCGCGGACTCGCCCGAGAGCATAAGGAGGCGCTTGTGCCCTTCCTTCAGGAGCGTGCGCGTCTCGGCCTCGATCTCGGCCTTGCCGAGCACCGCGCGCACGAGGTCCTTGTTGTCGCGCCTGAAGCCGCAGTAGAGGCAGTTGTTGGAGCAGGTGTTGCCGATGTACAGGGGGGCGAAGAAGACCATGCGCCGGCCGTAGATGGCTTCCTTGACCTTCATGGCCGCGTCGAGTATGCGGGCCCTCTGCCCCGCGTCGCTCACGCGGATGAGGCGGGCCACCTCTTCGATGCCGAGGCCGTGCAGCTCGAGCGCGTGCGCGAGAATCGCGTCGAGCTCGGCCTCGCTGGGCGCGCTCGCCTCGGTGTAGGAAATGAGCCTGCCGCGGTCGATGAAACCTCGCTTGGGGAGGGGGTCGGAACGCTTCTCCATCAGATAGCTCCTCTGGATAGGAATGGAAAAATCGGCATCCTCGGAGCCGGCGAGCCTGCCCCTCAGATGCGCTATGCTACCTCGATAGTCGGGAATTGTCTAGAGGTAAATATATCGATAAAAACTTCTTATAAATCCGCCGCATCGCCTTCAGACTGTTTGGCCGAAGACGATGCACATCGGCTCGCCGAGCTCGGTGACGATGCCCGTCGGGAGCAAGGCTCCGGTCACGGGCTCGATGCGGAAGTGGGCTATGCCGTCGCTCTTCGCGTTGGCGACGAGCAGGTAGCGGCCACGAGGGTCGATGGCGAAGTTCCGCGGGTGCGAGCCGCCCGAGGCCGTGTGCCGCGGCCGGGAGAGCAGTCCGGCGGCGGCGTCTATCTCGAAGCCGACGATGCTGTCGTGGCCGCGGTTCGAGCAGTACAGGAACCTGCCGTCCGGGCTGATGTGGATGTCCGCGGCCGTGTTCTCGCCGCGGAAGGACTCGGGCAGGGTGGGCACGGTCTGGATTTCCGCGAGCGAGCCGGTCTCGCCCTCCCAGGCGAAGACGGTGATATGGTTCGACAGCTCCTCGACGAGGTAGAGGAATCTCCCGCCGGGGTGGAAGGCGAAGTGCCGCGGTCCCGAGCCGGGCGGAAGCTCCGTCGTCGCCTCTCCGCCGAGCGAGAGGCCGCCCGGCGAGGCCTCGACCCGGTAGGCGAGGACTTTGTCGCGCCCGAGGTCGGCGACGAGGGCGAAGGCCTTGTCCGGGGAGAGGGCCACCGAATGGACGTGCGCGCGCTCCTGGCGGAGGGGGTGAGGGCCGCGCCCCTCGTAGGCGAGTCGGAGGGGGGGCTCCAGGGGGAGTCCTCCCGCATCGAGCCGGAAGACGCTCAGGGAGCCGTCGCCGTAGTTCGAGACATAGATGCGCTCGTCATCGAGCGCGAGGTGGCAGGGCTGGGTGCCGATCGTCCGGACCGAGGCGGCCTTGCGGGCGGCCAGGCCGCCTTCGGCCGAAACCTCGAGCTCATAGGCCAGAAGGCCGCCGCCCGACCGGCCTTCGAAGGCGTCGAGCTCCTGGACGGCGTAGAGGATGCCGCCGCTCCGGCGATCTCCGGCCCGGCCTTCGGGCGCCGCGGGCGGCGCGGGCGGCGCACGGTAGGCGACATAACTGGGATTGCCGCCGCTTTCGATGAGCAGCTCGCGCTTCAGAACCGAGCTTTCCTCATCGTAGCGAAACACCGAGATGCCCTCGCCCCGGCCCGAGGTCTGGGAGCCCGCGAAGGCCGAGATCCGTCGCGTTCCGCGCGAAGCGCTCTTTTCGTTCGGCATAGTCGTTTCCTTTCAGTACATGCGGCGGAAAAGCCCCATGCGCCGGAGGCAGGCCGCCCAGCGCACGAGGCGGCCGAGCCCGGCCCGTGCGGCTCCGAGGGCGCCTAACGCGTCGACGGCCCGGTCGAGCCCCGCGGCGACGGGAGCTTTGGCCCTCGCGCGGTCCATCAGGAAACCGTTCGTCCGGAAGCCGATGCTCGGCTCTGCCTGGGGCACTTCGCGCAGGCTAGATTGCAGCGCGGGCTCGTCTCCACGATGCGGCGGCTGGGCCAGGGGAGGCGCGCCCGGCCGAGCGTTCCGCGCCCGGCGCTTCCGGCCGATTCCGGACGCCGCTCGTCAACCTTCGCTTCCTCCCGACCGAGGCGCGGACCGCGCGCCGTTCGGGCCGCGGGCGGATCGATCAGAAAGCCAGCCTAGTCGCCCGGCGGGTCCGTGTCAATCAATAGACTCCCGTCGCCGCTCCGGCGGCCTCCGCCCCGGGCCCCACCAAGCTGGCCGTGAAGCCGCTGGCCTCCCGAACGTCTAAAGCGTCGAAGACGTGGGGACCCCAGCGCCAGCGGCAGTAGTCTTCGAGGGTGGCGAAGGTATAGCCGCGCCGTTTGAGCTCCTCGATGAGGGACTTCAGGATGTCGCGGGAGGTGGGGTGCGTGTCGTGCATGAGAATGATGCCGCTCGCGCTGCCGTCCGCCCGGCGGAAGATGCGCGCCAGCTCGCGCCGCATCTTGGCGTCGTACTTGGCCCCGCCCGGATGGTAGCGCGCGTTGGTCGCCTCGTACCATTCGCCCGGCGCCCAGTCCACGCTGTCGCCGGAATCCCAGCCGATCGTCCACATCATGACGAGGTACCGGCCGGCGATGGCCTTGGTGACCTTGCGGCGTTCGGCCGCGCTGGCCCAATGGCCGAGCCAGGGCGAGCCGAAGGGCGGCCGGATGAGGTGTATCACCGGCATGGCGTCGCCGAGCGCTTCCTTGAGCTGGCGCTGCACCATGGACAGCTGGAAGTCTATCTGCGCGGGGCTCAATGTCCCGAGGTCGCGGTGGGAATAGGTGTGGTTGCCGATGACGTCGCCGTAGGCCACCATGCGCCTGAGCACGTCGGCGTAGCGCAAGAGGATGTTCTTGCGGATATCGGCGTGAAAGGGAGTGTCCTTGTCGAAGGCGTTCATGAAGAAGGTGGCTCGCACGCCTTCCTCGTGCAGTGTGTCGACGATCTGTCCGGTGAAATCCCAGGGCCCGTCGTCGAAGGTCAGGTAGATGGTCTTGGGCGGCAGGGGATCGCCGGGATAGTAGCCCCGAGGCCAGAGCGCGGGATCGCGCCGCGTGGCCCGCTCGGGCAAGGTCGAGGCTTCTACCGAAGGCCCGTAGAGGGACGTGGCCCCGTTCGTTTCGTAGGGATCCGGAAAGGTCTCGGAGCTGGCCGCCGAAACCCAGACTCGTGTGCCCAGGAGCAGCAGGGCGACGAGGGCGGCTCTGGCGCCGCGATGCGCGCATTCGAGGTTCATCGATATCGAATATACCGGGGGCCCCGGGCTTATCCTAGCGAGAGAGCCGCGCGGAGCATCGGCGGAGGATTAGTTCGGCGTTAATTTTCTCCAATGGAGGCCGCGCGAGGCGCTTAAGGCGGAGAGCGAGACGCACTCCATCCCGATGCGCTATATTCGCCGCCATGAAGGTCACCTCGCGCAGCCGCGTTCCGCTCGCCGCCGCGGCCGTCTGTGCCCTCTGGGTCGCGGCGCTCGGCTCGGCTCGGCTCGCGGCCGAAGCGACGGCTGCCCCCGCAAGTCCAGCCCTCCTGGAGCAGCGCTCGGGCTTCGATCTCATGGGCGCGGCGGCGATGGACGAGATCGCCGCCAAGGGCAGCATTTTGGCGCTCGGCTCGGGGGGCACGCCCAAGCTCCTGCCCGACTATCCGGGGGCCGAGCCTATACGGGAGGCTCTCGCCCGCGAGAAGCCGCAGGTGCTCGTCGAGGCTCTGTTCTTCTACCCTCGCCCGGCGCCCTCCGGCGCAAAGGCGCAGTCGGCGGAGCTCGCCTACATCTACGGTCTCATGCGCGACTTCTCCACCCTCCGCGGCATCACGTACTATTCCCAGACCCAGAAGTCGATGCAGACGCTGTACGTCGAGGCCTACCGCGTGGCCGGCCCCAAGGATCTGACTCGAGTGGAGGATCCCCGCGCGCCCGAGCCGGGCGCCATCCCGGCGAAAGAGCGCTTCTACGCGTTCCAGCAGGACCAGCGGTTCGGCAAGAACGTGTATCGCTACGATTTCACGAGCTACCCCGACGGTTTTCTCGTCGACACGACCAACGAGACGCAGATGAACTTCCTGTTCTTCCCCATCTTCAAGCCCGAGAAGCTCGAGATGCGGCTGCTGCTCATTCCGGCCAAGGACGGCATCGTGTTCTATGTCGAGAGCGGGGCTGAGGTGCCCGGCTTTCTGCGCGGACTGGTGGGCGAGAGCTTCCAGAGCCGCGCGGCCGCCCTCTTTAACTGGTTCCGCGATAGATTCAAGGAGCCCGCGTCCCCCTGAGGCCCGGCTCGAACGAAGCAGGCTCGCTGCATGAAAGGATGGTTCCGATGAACGTTTCCCGCTTCCGCGCCGCCGCGATTCTGGCCGCGGCCCTGAGCGCCGGCGCCTTCGCCGGCGGCGCCTTCGCCGAAGCCCCCGGCTCCGTTTCCGCGCTTCCGAATTCGGCCGCGCAGGCCTTGCAATTCTCCGCCGGGGGCTCTTCCGCCGGTGGAATCGTGTCCTTCCCCTTCGACCTCCAGCTCGGCCGCGAGATAGCCCTCGTGGCGGCGGGCGGCGGGCTCTACGCCTCCAGCTTCTATTTCCAGTCGATCAAGGCCTCGCCTAACGCCTCCCAGATCGATCCGAACGCCATACCATTCTTCGACCGGCTCTACGTCACCACGCATTCGGCCGCCCTGGGCTACGTCGCCGACGGCCTCGTGGGCGTGACTGCCCTCCTCCCCGCGGTGGCTCTTCCCGGCATGTCGTTCAACCAGATCCTCGATACCGGCGTCATGTACGTCGAGACCATGGGCCTCGCCATCGGCACTTCCTCGGCCCTGAAGTCCATCTTCTTCCGCTACCGCCCCTACGCCTACGCGGCCCCCTCCTCTGATTTCTCCGATCCGGACATAGCCTCGTCCTTCCCTTCCAACCACTCGACCCTGGCCTTCGCTTCCGCGGTCTTCGCCGGCTATCTCTTCGACAAGACGCACCCCGACTCGCCCTACCGCTGGGCGGTGTGGGGCGCGGGCCTGGGCTTGGCCACGGTCACGGCCTCGATCCGCATCGCCTCGGGCGATCACTTCCTCAGCGACGTGGTTTCGGGTGCGGCCCTCGGCGCGGCCTGCGGCTTCGTCGTGCCCTGGCTGCATACGGTGGCGGCGAAAACGACCGTTCAGGGGCCCGGCGACTCGAAGGTCGGCCTGGAGTCCCTGCCCGACGGCGTGGCGCTCAAGCTCAGCTTCATGCCCTAGTCGGCCGAGGCGTCGGAGACTTCCCCGCCAGGTCCGGCCATGCGCAGAAATCGGCGTATCGACTCTCGCATTCGCGGAATTTGGACTATACTGATGATCGAGCCGCTTCGCGGGCCGCGTTCCGCGAAGCGGTTTGCATGGAATCAGTCCGGGCGACTAGACATTTCCTCCGCTTGCGGAGAAAATATAGAAACCGTCTGCAGCTCTACCGAGTTTCGGGCGGCCTCGGACCGTGCTGATCGCCGACTTGCGGGGCGCTTGTGCGGTAGGCGCCTTGGAAGACTAAAGAAACCCGGGGTATATGCCGAGGTTCTGCAGAGGCGACGACTGAGCGACGAGTTGCCTTCCATGCCCATGGGCGGGCGGTACGCTCGGCCGTGGACGCATCGGCTATTCTATTCAAGGATTCGCGCGAGGGTAGAGCATGTCTTCGCTGCTTCGAAGCTACAAAAAACTCGAAAACGAAGCCTGGAAACGGCTCACTGCCCGTTTTCTGGGCCTTCTGCGCGGAGTGCGCGGCTTCTGGCTCCGTTTCGTGAAGGCGGCCGGTCAGGAGATCACCATTCTCGTGGTTCCCCATACCGAGGCGCCGGCTCGAGGCCTCCATATCCCTCTGGCCGGTTTCGTGGCGGGCTGCTTCCTGACCGTGGGCGTGCTCGTCGGAGGAGTATTCCTCCTTATAGGCGTTCACAGCGAAGAGGGGATGCTTTCGGGCTCGTCCGCCGCATACACGGCGGCCAAATCCGAGCACGATCAGCTTCAGGATCAGATAGGCCTGTTCACCAAGGCTTTCAACACCTTCAAGTCGGCCCTCGTCACCGACCTTTCCACTGTCGGCCGCAGCAGCACGGCTTCGCTCGCCGGGGCCGCAGGCTTCCCCTTCGCCAAAAAGGCGCTTTTTTCGAGCCGGCGCGCATCGCCCATCCAAGAGCTGGAGGAGGCGCGGGCCACCCTCGACGCGGCTACGGTGCCCATCCAGGAATACGGCAACGCCATCGCCGAGATGGACCAGATCAAGCCGACCGTGCCCGCCATTTGGCCCATCGAGGGGGGAATGGGACACATTTCCTTCCCCTTCGGCCCCGAACCTAACCCCTTCACCGGCGAGATGTACTTCCACACGGGCATCGACTGTTCGACCTACCGCACCGGCGATCCCATCGTCGCGACCGCCGACGGCACGGTGGAGTTCGCCGGCGTGGACGGCGGCTACGGCAGGTGCGTCTACATGAAGCATGCCAACGGCTACTACACCCGCTACGGGCACATGGAGCGCATCCTCGTGTACACGGGCCAAAAGGTCAAGCAAGGTCAGGTCATAGGCCTCATCGGCATGACGGGCGTGGCCACCGGCCCGCACGTCCATTACGAGGTGATCATCGGCTCTGCCTATGTCGATCCCATGGGCTACTTCTGGTCGAACGCCCAGGCCAACCCCATAGTCCAAGGCGGGCACGACCACGACTAGAGGCCTCGGCCAGCCTGGGGTCTCATTTCGAGGATAGACGACCCGCTCTCGCCCGCCGAGGCATGCCTCGATCAACCCGGGGTATTCTTAAAAACGAGGTCGCAAAAATGGGTGGACTCTTCTCTTCGAGCCTGGTCGATATCGCGCTCGCCGGACTGGAGCTCGGCGCCCTGTCGGGTCTGGACAAGGAAGCGCTCTTCCGGCTGTTCTCCAGTTTCATGGATCAAATTCCCGCGGGGATCATCATCAAGGACAGTTCCCTCCGCTATGTCTACGTCAATCGCTATCTCAAGAACCTCTACGGTATCAGTCTCTGGGAGGGGGGCCGGGCGGAGGAACTCTACCCCGGGGATCCCGCGGTGGCCGAGATCGAGGACGAGGATAGGCGTGCGCTGCAAGGCGGATCTATCGAAGTCTTCGTGACCATACCGGATTCTTTCGGCGTCTCGAGGCGGTTCAGGATCACGAAATTCCCCATCGATCTGGCCGGCGGCGAACGGATGCTCGGCTACATCATGACCGACATAACCGAACTCGCGAAGATGCAGAACGAGCTGGCCGCCGCGGCCGCCGACCGCGAAAAGCTTCTCAAGGAAGCTCGCGATCGCAGCATGTCATGATCCCGCGATGGGCGGGGAAGGAGAATCCGATGACCGAGAGAATCGACCATGCACAGGTGACCACAGCCCCCGAGCTGCCGGGGCGGCGCATCGTCAGGAATCTGGGAATCGTCCGAGGCATCGTCGTGCGTTCGAGAAGCCTCTTGGGCAACCTCGGGGCCGCGTTTCAGACGCTCGTCGGCGGCAACATCACGATCCTCACCGAGCTCTGCGAGAAGACGCGCCAGGACGCCTTCGCCCTCATGCTCGACCATGCGGCCGAGCTGGGTGCGGACGCGGTGGTGGCCTTCCGCTACGACGCCACGGAGGTCATGGACGGCGTGACGGAAGTCCTGGCTTACGGCAGCGCGGTCTGCACGGAGCCGCTGGAGTAGGCTCCGCGCAGCCGCGGCTTAGGGGAACTTGGGCGCCGAGGGGACCTGGATCTGCGGTACCGGCACGGAAGGGGCTGGGACCGACGGCAAGGCGTTCTTGGCCGCCTCGGCCGCCTTGGCCGCGGCCTCGGCCTCGAGCTGCTTCTGCCGCTGGGCGACGAAGGCGTCGATCTGGTCGTAGGGGATGGGGACCTCGACCTCCACCGGAATGACGATGGGCGTCTCCCAGGTGTCCTTGCCGATGAGCAGGGTCACCCAGAGCTTGGCCTTGATGCCGAGCTTCTCCGGACGGTGCCCGAGGCTTTTCAGCACTCCGGCGAAGGGGATGCCCACCGACACGGGCTCGACGGCCGAGGCGCCGCTCGCGATGCGGACGAAGCGCTTGTGGGCGGTGTCCAGGACGTGGTTCCCGTCGAGGAAGAACGCGAGCTCGGCGTGGTCGAGCGCCACGTCGCGGTCGGTGGTGTCGGTGATCTTCACCATCACGTCGAAGCCGACCGTGTCGATGAGCGTGCCCGACGAGAAGGTGACGCCCGTCACCTTGAGGCCGGCGTACTCGTAGCGGCACTTGGCGAGGTAGGTCCTCGCGTCGATGTTCTGCTGCACGGTGGCGCAGGAGGCCAGGAGGAGACCCGCCAGGCCCAGGAGAAAGAGTGTCTTCTTCATGATTCCGAGTCTACTCGAAGCGGCCTCGACGCGCCAACGGCCGGGCCGGCGGATTCGGCGGCTTCGCTCCGGCCGCCGAGCCTCCGGGCGGCTAGCGCGCCATGTGGTTCATGGGTCCGTGGCCGCGGCCGATGCCCAGCTCGACCGAAGCCGCGATGATCCGCGTGATGTAGTCCTTGGCCGAGCGCACGGCCGCCTCCAGGGGCAGGCCGAGGGCGAGAGCGGCGGCGATGGCCGAGGAGAAGCTGCAGCCGGTGCCGTGGGTGTTCTTCGAGTCGATGCGCCCGGAGGGGAGTTCCATGAAGTCGCGGCCGTCGAAGAAGACGTCCACGCAGTCCTGGCCGGCCGAGAGGTGGCCGCCCTTGACGACGACGGCCTCGGGGCCGAGTTCGAGAATGGCGCGGGCCGCGCGGCGCATGCCCTCGAGCCCGGCTATGGGGAAGCCGCAGAGGACCTCCGCCTCGGGGATGTTCGGCGTCACGATGGTCGCCGCGGGCAAGAGGACGCGGACGAGGGCCTCCTTGGCGTCCTCGCGCAGGAGGGGATCGCCGCCCTTGGCCACCATGACGGGGTCCAGGACCACGGGTCCCAGGGCGTGCCGGGCGAGCTTGGAGGCCACGACCTCGATGATGGCCGCGTTCGACAACATGCCGATCTTGACGGCGTCGGCGCCTATGTCGCTGGCCACCGAGTCTATCTGCAGGCCGACGAAATCCGAGGGGATTTCGAATACGCCCTGGACGCCGAGGGTGTTCTGGGCGGTGAGGGCGGTGATGGCGCTCGCGCCGAACACGCCGTGGGCGGCGAAGGTCTTGAGGTCGGCCTGGATGCCGGCTCCGCCGCCGGAGTCCGAGCCAGCTATCGTCAGTGCGCGCTTCATGCCTCGCCTCCTTTCCTGTCGGCCTTGAGGTGGTCCCAGCCCGACGGCTCTAGTCGCACGGTCCGTCCGTCGGGGAGCCGCAACTCGATCCTGGGGGCGCCCGAGGCCGCCGCGGCGGGGAGAATCTCGCCGATGACCGAGACGGGGGTGCCCGTCTCGTCGCGGATCCGCCGCGCGAGCGCCTCGGCCGAGCCGGCCGGAGCCGTGAACAGGAGCTCGTAGTCCTCGCCGCCGTGCAGGGCGAAGTGCCATTCGTCGCCGCGCGCGGCGCCGGCCAAGGCGCGGTTCCCGGGCGAGACGGGCAGCGCCGAGGCCAGTATCCTCGCTCCGACGCCGCTTTTTTCGCAGATGTGGCCGAGGTCGCCCGCGAGGCCGTCGCTGATGTCGGTCATCGCGCCGACCAGGGGAGAGGCGCCCAGGAGGGCGCCCTCGCGGAGCCGGGCCGTGGGCGTGTCCCGGCGGGAGCGGGCGACCGCGGCGTAGTCCGCCTCGGCCGAGAGCGCGGGGTCCAGGAGCAGTGCCACGCCCGCAGCCGCGTCCCCGAGCGAGCCGGTGACGAGGATCGCGTCGCCGGGCCTGGCGCCCGAGCGGAGCTTCACCTCGGCGCGGTCGGCCTCGCCCAGCATGAAGATATCGACGAAGACCCCGGCGCGGGTGCCCGTGATGTTGCCGCCGACGATATCGACGCCGGCGCGCCCGGCCTCTTCGCGCAGGCCAGCGTACAGGCCGTCGACGAACTCGGCCTCCAGGCCCCGCGGCAGGCCGAGCGAGACGAGGGCGAAGCGCGGCCTGCCGCCGGCCGAGGCGACGTCGCTCAGGTTGATCGCGAGGGCCTTGCGTCCGAGGTCGCGCGGGGAGACGGCGTCGCGCAGGAAGTGTATGCCCTCGACCTGGACATCGCAGGTCGCGAGCCAGACTTTTCCGCCCTCGGCGGCCAGCACCGCCACGTCGTCGCCTATGCCGACGACCACGCCGCCGCCCGGCTCGGGCAGGGCGCGGCGGATCCTCTCGATGAGGCCGAACTCCCCCAGCTCGTCAATGGTCATGCTTTCCGCCTTTCGCGCCGTCGATGATCGCGCGCAGCTCGCGCGAGGCGGCCTCCACGTCGTCGGCCGACACGATGGCCGACACCACGGCGAGGCCGGCCGCCCCGGCGCCAATGAGGGCCGCGGCGTTCCGCGCGTTGATGCCGCCTATCGCGACCACCGGGATGCCGATGCCCCGCGCGAGGGCGGCGAGGCCGTCCAGCCCCATGGGCGGGGGGGCGTCCGGCTTGGTCGGGGTCGAGAAGACCGGGCTCGCGCCGACGTAGTCGGCGCCCTCGGCGGCAGCGCGGCGCGCCTCCACGAGGTTGCCGGCCGACACGCCCAGGAGCTTGCCCCTGCCGATGATGCGCCGCGCGGCCGGGGCGGGCAAGTCGTCCTGGCCCACGTGGAGTCCGTCCGCGCCGACGGCGAGGGCCAGGTCGGCGCGGTCGTTGACGATGAAGGGGACGCCCCGCGAGCGGCAGAGCGCGGCCAGGGCCGTCGCCTCCTCCAGCATGGCGCGGGTCGACGCGCTTTTCTCCCGGTATTGCACCATCGTCACGCCGCCGGAGATGGCCGCGTCGACGATCTCCAGGGCGCTCCGTCCTCGCGACAGAGCCGAGTCCGTCACCAGGTAGAGCGAGTAGTCCGCCATCGGCTAGAGCCTCACGACCTTCGCCGCGGCCTCGACCTGCCTGGGCGTGAGGGCGTACAGGGCGTCGAGGAGGGCGGCGCGGAACGAGCCGGGGCCGCGGGAGACCCGCGCCGCCTCCTGGCCCGCGATGCCGTAGCAGGTCAGGGCCGCCGTCGCCGCCGCGAGGCGGTCGCTCTCGACGGCGCAGAAAATGGCCACCACAGTGGTCGACATGCAGCCCGTGCCGGTGACGAGCTTCATCATCTCGTGGCCGTTGTCGACGCCCGCGACGGTCGCGCCGTCGGAGAGGATGTCGCGCTTGCCCGTGATCGCCACGGTCGCTCCTATGCGCGCCGCGAAGGAGCGGGCGACGGCTACGGGGTCGGCGACACCCTCGATGGATTCGACGCCCTTGACGAGGCCGCCCGCTCCGGCGAGCGAGCCGACCTCGCCCGAATTGCCGCGCACGACCGAAATTTTAAGCTCGCGGAGGAAGCGCGCGCCGGTCTCGTTGCGGTACGCGGTCGCGCCCACGCCGACGGGGTCGTAGACTATGGGAATGCCGAGCTCGTTCGCGCGGCGGCCGGCGATGAGCATGGCCTCGACCCAGTCGGGCTCGAGGGTGCCGGGGTTGAGCACCAGGGCGCCCGCGGCGCCGACCATCTCGGCGACCTCCTCCTTGGCGTGGGCCATGACCGGCAGGGCTCCGAGGGCGAGTGTGGCGTTGGCCGTGTCGTTCATGACGACGAAGTTGGTGATGTGGTGTATGAGGGGAGCCTTCACGCGCACGCGTTCGAGCAGTTCGGCCGCGGCGGCCCCGAAGTCGGCGTAATCGAAACTCATGTCAAACCTCCTGTGAGCGATGCGAAAACAGTCCGAGAGCGACATAGATGAGAAAGGGCAGGACGAAGCTTGGAATGGAGCCGCCGATGAGCGTGAGATTCTGCGGCACGATTTTCGCCCAGGACGGCACGAACGAGGCCAGGGTCGCGGGGTCGGTCACATGGTAGATGACGACGCCGACGAGCCAGGCGGCGACCGCCTTGGCCCTCCAGGCCGCGCTCCGCGCCGCGCTCGGCGCCGCGCTCGACTCCGCGCTCCGCGCCGCGCTCCGCGCGAAGGTCCCGCCCGACTCCGTTTCGCCGGTCCTCTCCGCGCCTGCGCCGGCCGCCGAAGAGCGCTCCCGCCTGCGCACGACGAAATAGTCGGCCGCGAGCACGCCGAAGAGGGGAATGAAGAAGGAGCCGAAGAGGTAGAGGAAGGCCTGGTACTTCGTGATGTCCATGAAGAGCGCCGCCGCCAGGCAGGCGGCGCCGAGGCCGATGATGAGCCAGCGCTGCTTCGCCTTGGGAAAGACGTTCTGCAGCGACACTGCCGTCGAATACAGGTCGGCCCAGGCGTTGTGGGTCTCGTCGGCGAGCAGGATGAGGAGCGAGCCCCAGCCGGCGATCAGGGCCACCTCGGCGGCGAAATCCTTGGGTTCCTGCTTCACGCCGGCCCCGAGCATGAGGAAGGCGCCCATGGCCAGGAACCACACGCTGGTGACGAAGAAGCCCAGGGCGGTGCCCCAGAAGGCTCCCGAGGTCCTGCGCGCGAAGCGATTGTAGTCCGCGACCAGGGGAAGCCAGGAGATGGGCAGGGCTATGACGAGGTCGACCCCCTGCCAGAAGGGGAGGGAGCCGTCGCCCGCCTTGGCGAACAGCGCTCCGAGGCCGTAGGTCGCTATGAGGTGGTAGGCGAGCCACAGACCGGTGGCCAGGGCTATCCATACCGCGAACTTCTCGAGCCAGACCCGGATGAAGCCGACCGGGCCGCCCAGGCCCATGAGGATGACGGCGAGGGCGAAGACCGCGGTCCAGAGCGCGTAGCTCGAGAAGCCGAAGAGCTCGCGGCAGATCGTGTTCGCCGCCACGCCCATGACGATGAACTCGAAGATCGTCCAGCCGAGCAGCTGCAGCACGTTCAGCGCCGTGGGAAGATAGGAGCCCCGCGTGCCGAGCAGCGGCCGCAGGAGGACCATGGTCGGCCTGCCCGTGGCTCCTCCTATGACGCCGATCAGGGCCAGGAGCAGGCAGCCCAGGGCCGTGCCGATTATGATGGCGACTAACGCGTCGCCGAGTCCCAGGCCGGGCACGAGGAAGGTGCCCGCGAGCATCACGAGCAGCCCTATGCCGAGGTCGCCCCAGAGCACGACGAAATCCTTGAAGACGAGGATGCGGCGCTCCGCGGGCACGCTCTCGATCCCCCACTCGGGGGGCGCGTGCAGCTTGGGAAGCCGCTTCCCGATAGCCGATAGAATCCCCATGCATTCCTTCCTCATCCCGTCGTACGGGCGTGGTCTCCGGGGAGCGGCTTGAAGTCGGCGGCCGCTCCGGAAAATGCGTCCGCATTCCGAGAGCCGCCAATAAAAAAACCGCCCCGGGTCTCAGGGGCGGTTTCGATAGCGATTGGCGCCGTCCCTGCGCTGGCATTACCCAGATCAGGTTCAATGGGTCTGCGGCTGGCAGCCGCACTCTCAGCCCGGTCATCACCGAGCTCCCCAGGAACATTGTATGGGACGAACCTACACATATATGCGGAAAGTGTCAATGCCCGCAGGCCGCCGATCGAGGCTCCGCTCGAGACCCTCGGCCCCCGTGGTTGTCGACGAGAACAGTGATGTTCAATTTCTCCTGCGACATGGTACGCTCCTGCCGAAGGGGCGCGAAACGATGCGAGCGCGAGCCGGGCTTGAAAGCCGCCGGCTTTCGGGCGCCTCGTCATGGTAAACCTGCCCGCAAGGAGTGTCTCCATGGAAGTTCGAAGCAAATCGTACACGTACAAGGTGGCGGTCGAGTGGAAGGGCCAGAAAAAGGGCCTCGCGGCCGTCGAGGGCAAACCCGGGATCGAGGTGGCGACCCCGCCCGAGTTCAAGGGCCACCCCGGCATCTGGTCGCCCGAGGACTTTTTCGTCGCCGCGGTCAATTCCTGCGTCATGACGACCTTCATCGCCTTCGCCGAGCGCGCGGGCCTGAGCTTCACCGCCTATGCGAGCGAGGCCGAAGGCAAGCTCGAGCTGGTCGACGGCGGCTTCCGCTTCACCGAGATTTTCGTCAGGCCGCATCTTGCCTTGGCCTCCGCCGACGACAGGCAGAAGGCCGCGGAGGTCCTGGCCAAGGCCGAAGCCAACTGCCTCATCTCGAACTCCATCACCGCGAAGGTCCATCTCGAGGCGGAGATATCCTGAAAAAGGCGCGCCGCCGGCGGGACCAGTCCTGCAGAGTCATCTGAAGAGCCAGGCTGCGCCAGCCTATCCGATCGAGAAGAGCTTGATCCCCTCGTGCGGGAAGTGCTCCTTCACCTTGGCCACCGCTTCCGCTATCGCGCGCGACTCTTCTTCCTCGCAGTAGACCACGAGGTCGAAGTTCTCCTCCGGCCAGACGGTCTCGCCCGTGCGGCGTCCCTGTCGGCCGGAGCCGTGAACGACGGGCATGAGGGTGTAGTGCTTCGCGGCGCCCGCGGCGGCGAGGGCCTCCATGATGTCTTCCTCGACCGACTTGTTGGCTATGATCTCGACACGCTTCATGCCTCACCTCCGAACGGCGGCTTTTGCTCCGGGGCGGTTTCAGCGGTCCGGGCTCCGGGCTCGGCGCCTGCTGCGCCCCCGTCGGTCCCGCCCCCCGCGGCGCCCTCCCGGGACTCCGGCGCGATCGGCTCCGCCTTTAGGGCCGCCCCGTCGCCCGCGGCCACGCGGGCGAGGTGAGCTTCGTGCTTGTTCCGCCGCGCCTCGGACCTGCGGTTGAAAATCGCGTAGATGGCGGGCATGAGGAAGAGCGTCATGAGCGTGCCGAAGGCCAGGCCGCCCACGACGGTCTTGCCGATGGGCGCGATCAGTTCCGAACCCTCGCCGGGGAAGAAGGCCATGGGCACGAGACCGAGGATGGTGGCGAGAGTCGTCATGAGGATCGGGCGCAGGCGGTTGCCGGCCGCGGTCACGCAGGCGTCGTGGAGCGAGAGACCCCGCTTGCGCATGAGGTTGGTGTAGTCGACGAGGACGATGCCGTTGTTGGTGATGATGCCCACGAGGACGATGACGCCGACCGCCGTCAGGATGTTCAGGGCCTCGCCCGTCAGGTAGTAGATCCAGATGACCCCCGTGAACGAGAGCGGAATCGTGAAGAGAATTATGAAGGGATCGAGGAGGGACTCGAAGAGACTGGCCATGACGCCGAACACGAGGGCCACGGCCACGAGCATGATGAGCGCGAACTTGGCTCCGTACTCCATGAGCTGCTTGTAGTCGCCAGAATATTCGATGACGACGTCGTCCTCCGCGGGAATCTCGCTCGCGACGAACGAGCGCAGCCTGGCCTGCACCCGGTCCACGCTCGTGCCGGGCTTGATGCCCGCGGTGACATGGATGACCCGTCCCTGGCCCTCGCGGTTGATGTCGACGGGACCCAGGGTCTTCTCGTAGGTGGCGAAGCTCGCGAGACTCACGCGCGCTCCGCTCGGGCTCAGGACGAAGATCCTGTCCAGGTCGGGCAGCGAGCTGCGGTCGGCCTTCGCGAGGATGACGAGGATATCGTACTCCGATCCTCCGGATCGGTACTTGGTCGCCGTGACCCCGTCGATCGAGGCCTTGATCTCGTTGCCGACGGAGTAGATGTTGAGGCCGAGGGCGTACATCCGCTGCCGGTCTATCTTGAGCTCGACCTGGGGCAGGCCGTCCTTGAGATCGACAGTCGGTTCGGTCGCCTCGGGTATCCTGTCCTTGATGATGTCCCGGATCGAGTCGGCTATGCGCTTGCCCTTGACGAGGTCGTCCGTCTTGACGAGCACGTCGATCGGATTGGCGTTGAAGCCGCCCATCGTCATGCTGCCCGAGGAGAAGGAGAAGACCGCCGCGGGAAAGTCGTTGAAGTGGGCGCGCAGCTTGGCCTTGACGGTCTCGGACGAGTCGATGCGCTCCGCGTAGGGCGGCAGCGTGATCTCGATCGAGCCCTTGTGGGAGAGCGAGTTGCCCATCCAGCCGAAGAAGCTCTTCTGCCCGACCTGCAGTATGATATTCTTATAGCCCTTGATCTCATGGCGGGCTATGGACTCGAGCTGCATGAGGACCGCCTCCGTCTCGTCGAGGGTCGTGCCGACGGGCAGCTCGACATCGGCGGTCACGCTGTCGTTCGCCTGGGTCGGCATGAAGACGAAGCCGAGCCGGGGAATGAGGGCGAGGCTGCCCAGGAATATCGCCGCGATGATGCCGATGGTGGGAAGCTTGTGGTGCAGGACGAAGCCCACGGCCCGGCGGTAGGCCGAGTCCAGGCCGTCGAAGAAGCGCGCCATGGCGGCGTCGATTCTCCTGAGCAGGGGATTCCTGAGCGGCTTCTGCCGCCGCGTCACGACCGGCAGATAGTGGCTCGCCAGGACGGGCACGAGGATCATGGCCACGGCGAGCGAGGTCGCGAGCGAGATGACGACGGTGAAGGCCAGGCTCGCGAAGAGCTCTCCCATCACGTCCAGCTCGCCCTTGAACATCAGGATGGGGGCGAAGACGCAGATCGAGGTCATGGTCGAGGCGGCGACGGCGAGGATCATCTCCCTCGTGCCGATGATGGCCGAGGCGGTGAGCTTCGCTCCCTTTTCGCGGTACCGATACGTGTTCTCCAAGGTGATGATCGAATCGTCGAGGAGCTTCCCTATGCCCAGCGCCAGGCCCGACAGGGTCATGAGGTTGAGCGTGAGCCCCGAGAAGTACATGAGCATCAGCGTGAACAGAAGGGAGATCGGGATCGTCAGCCCGATGATGAAGGTCGGCTTGATGCTCCGCAGGAAGATGAAGAGGATGATGATCGCCAGAAAGGCGCCGTCGCGCGCCGAGTTCTGCACGTTCCTGATCGAGTTCTCGATGATGTCCGTCGTGTTGAAGAGCTCGGTCACCTTGACGCCCTGGGGCAGTTCGCGCGCCAGGCTCACGAGCCTGGCGCGCACGTCGCGGGCGGTCTGCACCGAGTTCTTGCCGCTCTGCTTCTGGACGATGATCTGCACGGCGGGGTTGCCGTTGACGAAGACGAGATTGTCCTCGTCCTTGTAGCCGTCGAAGACGTCGGCCACGTCGCGCAGGCGCACCACCTTGGCGTTCTCCATGCCCCGCGCGGGGTCGTAGCCCCCGCCCTTGTAGGCGACCACCGTGTTCTTGATCTCGTCGATGCTCTTGTACTCGCCCGCCGTCGTGAGGAGGTAGTTGACGTTGGCGTCCTGGATCGATCCGGCCGCTATCTGGACATTCTGTCCCTGCAGCATGCCGACGATCTGGCTGATCGTGAGATTGTAGGCCTCGAGCCGGTTCTCGGGCAGCTCGACGCGGACGACGCGCTCCCGCCCTCCCGACACCGAGGTGAGCGCGACGCCGGGCACCTGCTCGATGCGCGGCTGGATGGTCTTCTCGGCGATCTCCCTGAGCTCCTCGGGACTGCGGTTGCCCGTCACCATGAGACCGAGGATCGGAATCATGGCCGGGTCGAACTTGAAGATGATCGGCGGATCGGAGCCGTCGGGCAGGTAGCGCTTGACGATCTCCAGGTTGTCGCGGACGCTGTTGGAGGCCTCGCTCATGTCCGTGCCGTAGGCGAACTCGAGCATGATCATGCTCGAGCCCGAGCTCGAGGTCGAGGTCAGCTTCTTGAGGCCGGCGGCGTTCGAAAGCACGCCTTCGAGGGGGCGCGTGACGGTTTTCTCGATTTCCTCGGGGCCGGCGCCCGAGTAGGTCGTGAACACGAGGAGGACGGGAGGCTCGATCTTGGGGTAGAGGTCGACGGCGAGGTTGCTCGTCGCGAAGAAGCCCAAGCCCACGAGGAGGGCGAATATGATGAGGACGGTCGTCGGCCTGCCGACGACTCTCTGGGTGAAACTCATGGCGTCGCTCCCCTATTTCGCGGCGGCGGCTTGGCCGTCGCGCGAGACGACGTTCACCTTCGCGCCGTCGTCGAGGAGGGTCTGCCCTCGCACTACCACCTGGTCGCCCGGCGCAAGGCCGTCTATCACTTCGAGGTGATCGTCGACGAGGAGCCCGCTCTCGACGGAGCGTTTGCGCACGATGGCCGAACCGGGCTTGGACGGATCGTCCACGACCACGAAGGCGAAACTCTCGCCCAGGCGCCGGACGACGGCCTCCTGGGGCACCACGACCACGCCCGATCTCTCCTCCGTGTAGATCTTCACCTTGGCGAACATGCCGGATTTGAGGACGCCCCCGGCGTCAGCGACGGCGAGTTTCACTTCCAGGGTGCGCGACACGGGGTCCAGCACGGGGCTGAGCTCGCGGACGACGGCGCGGAAGGCCCGTCCGGGATAGGCCTCGAGGCTCAGCTCGGCGGGCAGGCCGAGCCTCATCTTCGACACGAAGCGCTCGGCCACGTAGCAGCGGAGCTCCAGCGAGTCGGTGCTCGCGATGCGCGCCACCGATACCCCGGGGGCGACGGTCCCGCCCACCTCGACGGGAATCGAGACCACCATGCCCGCGATGGGCGATTTCACCTGCGAGGGCACGTAGCTCATGCCCGGGCGGGAGGGGTCCACTTCGACGAGGGCCTGATCCCGCCGCACGCGGGAGCCGAGGTCGACGAGTATCCTGGTGACCTTGCCCGCGATATCGGGGTAGGCGTCGACCGAGCTGGCGGGAATGATGTCGCCGGACTCGGCGAGGTAATCGCTGATACGCCCCTTCTGGGCCGTCGCGGTCGCGACCGCGAAGGCGGTCTGGCCGGGATCGGCCGGGTCCGCCGCCTTGGCGGCGCCCTTGGAGCAGGAACCGAGGATTATGATCGAAGCGGCCGCGGCCGCGATGAGGAGTCTTTTCATTTCGAGCCTTCCTTGCTGAGAGTCCCGAAGGGGAGGTCGACGGCGTACTCCAGGTCGAGGAGACCCGTCACGTAATTGAACTTTTCGGTCAGCACTTGGAGCTGCGCCGAGCGCAGCTGAAGCTCGGCCGACTGCACCTCGAGCAGGTCCTTGGCGCCGGCCTTGTAGGCCTCCTCGGTCAGATCGTAGGCGTGCTTCGCGAGATCCACGTTCAGCTCGAGCGCCTTCCTGCTGTCGCGGGATTTTTCCAGCCTGCGCACGATCGAGTCTATCTCCACCTCGGAACCGCGAATGGCCCCGGCGAGCCCCGCGCGCGTCTTTTCGACGGCGTCGCGCATGTCCCGCAGGCGCTGCGCCTCCTGCGACTGGGGCAGGAGCCCGTTGAGCCGGAAGCTGAGCGTGGCGCGGAACATGCCGGAGAGCTGCTGCCAGGCGCCGTTGGCGTTCATGGGCCACGAGCCCTTCGTGAGATCGTCCGTGAAGGGATCGCCCATGAAGGTCGGGTCGGCGTTCCACGCCAGGATGAGCGAGGGGCTCCAGAGCTGGAGTCTCATCGCCTTCTCGGCGCTGTCGAGCGACTCGAGGGTCTTGAGGAGGGCCTGGATATCCAGGCGGTCGCCGAGCCTGGAGGCGATGAGCGCGTCCGCGCTCACGTTCGCGTAGCTGGGATCGATGCTGCCCTTGAGCGCTATGTCCGTGCCGCGCTTCAGGCCCAGGGTCATCGCGAAGCCGTCGAGCGAGGCCGCATAGCTCACGCGCATCTCTTCGAGGGAGGGCTTCATGTTTTCCCAGGCCACCCGCGCCTGCAGGAGCGTGAGTTCGGGCACGAGGCCGGCCTTGTAGTTCGCCTCGGCCTGGTCGACGCGGAGCTTGGCCTCGTCGATGTTGTCCTGCATGAGCTTCATGTTGTCCTGGAGAAGGAGGAGGCCGTAGAAGCTCTTGCGCACATCGCGCTCGAGCCGGCGCCGCGCCTGGGCGTAGGAGATGAGCCCCGCTTCGTAGTCGAGCTTGAGCCCGCGCATGCCCTCGAAGAGGGCGGCGTTGAGGACGAGCTGGGCGCTCAGCGAGGCGCTCAGGGACCAGGCCGGCGCGGTGTAGGCCTGATAGTACAGGCCCGTGTAGGCGCCGTTCGCGTTGAGAGGGGAATACATGTCGGGGAACACATAGCTCGCGCTCTGCGGCATGTTCATGCGCGCGAGCGTGCCGCCGACATCGACCGTGGGAAGGAGCGCGTTCCAGGCGTTGTCGGCCTTGAGCTTCTTCTCGGCTGCGTCGATGCGGCTGGGGGCCAGGGAAAGATTGCGCTGGAGGGCTAGGGCCACCGCCTGGTCGGCGCTGAGCTGCAGCCCGGCGGCCGAAGCCTCGGCCGCCGGCTCCGTTTCGGATGGGCCGATATCCGCGGGAATGCTCACCCGCCAGGACGAGGCGGGTTCCGATGCGCCGCCGAAAGGAGGCGCCGCGGCCTTGCGTATTTCGGCCTCGTCGGGCGGCCTGGCCGGACGAGGCGTATCGGCTGAGGCGTTCTGGGCGACTATGCCGAGTGACGAGGCCGCGATGAGGAGAATGGCCAAGGCGGCGGGCCTCGAGGCCGGCGCGGCGCTCTTGCGCGCTCTTTTCATGATCGACGCTCCTTTGTGTCCACACTCCGATTGCGCGCGCTTAAAATGCGCCGGGCAAACGAAGGACCTGCCGAAGGGAAGGACGGCGCTTGGAGCGCCCGGGCTTCCCGTGTTTTTGCGGCCGTTCGTGGCGTTGACGAACGTTTCAAGGCAATATATCGATAACGCCGGCTCGCGGCAAGGGTGCCCGGCGCTTTTCGGGCGGGATTCCCTCCGGCTTGCCCGCGAGGCCCGAGGCGGGTATCCTGAAGCCCGGTCGGGAGGTCCTCATGGGATACATCGAGTGGACGAATTCGCTCAACATCGGTTTCAGGGAAATCGACGACCAGCATCGGGTCCTGGTCGACCGCATCAACAGCCTGGCCGAGGCCGTGGAGCTGGGGCTGGACAGCCTGTCGCTGCAAGGCATCCTGGAGGATCTGAGCGCCTACGCCGCCGCTCATTTCTCCCTGGAGGAGGGATATTTCGATCGCTTCGACTACCGAGAGGCCGGGGCCCACAAAAAGGAGCATGCGGCCTTCGTGGAGCGGGTGCGGCTCTTCAGGAACGACCTCGCCGACGGCAAGGCGACCTTGTCCGCGGAGGTATTGGAGTTTCTCAGATCCTGGCTCACCAACCATATCGCCTTCAGCGACAAGAAATACCGATCCACCTTCCTGCAGGGCGGCCTGCGGTAGGAGCCTGCGGCCGCGAGCCGACCGGGCGCAAAGGAGACACAGCATGCTGGATGCCATGAACGACGAGATCGTGAAGGCCATGTACGAGACGCTTCCGGTCGAGATCACGGTCATAGACGCCGACGACCGCGTGATCGGCTGGAACCGCCACGACGACCGGCTCTTCTACCGTCCCGAAACCTCGATGGGCGCCGACTTCCGCGAGTGCCACCCCGCCGAGAGCCTCGACCGCGTCGAACGCATCGTGGCCGACATGAAAAGCGGAGGGCGGGACAGGGCCGAGTTCTGGATCGACCTGATCGTCGACAAGGCCACGGGAGAGCGGCACAAGGTGGCCATCGAGTTCCGGGCTTTGCGCGATTCACGGGGGCGCTATCTCGGCTGCATGGAATGCACCACCGATATCGAGCGCTATCGCCGCCTCGAGGGAGAGCGGCGGCTCCTGGACGAGGATTAGGGCGCCGCGCGGCGTCCGGCTTCCAGCGCGGCGGCGAGCGATTCCTCGCTGAGCCGCCACAGCCGGGCGGCGGCCGCGTCGTCGAGCGCGCGCCGCGAAGGCTCGATCGGCTCGCGTCCCCAGTCCGCCAGCAAAAGGGATAGCAACTGTTCCAGCAGACCGTCCGCCGCGAGTGCGGCGCCGATGCCGCGGTTCCCGTACACCGCGGACGCGAGCGCCTTCAGCTCCTCCGGCGATATCTCGGTCTCCTGTCTCAACGTGAGCTCGGCCCCTCGGGAGACGATCAGGTGCGTCTCGATATCGGGACGCTCCCTGAGCCTCTCCAGCAACTCCCGCGTCAGCGGCGCGCCGGAGGCGCCGCTCATGCCTACGATCAGCCGTTTAGCCATTTTCTCGGGTCGAGTTCCAGGAAGGGCGCGCGACGGAAGCGCTCCTTCAGGGGGAAAGGCACCGTGCAATCGAATATCGTCTTGCAGGAGATGCCCTGATCCCAAATGCCGGGGGAATACTCGGGCCCGGCGGAGGGATCCAGCGGATGGCAACGCACCCCGGGGATCGTCACGATGTCCCTGTCGCCTTGGAACCGGGTGTTCATGGCCCAGAGAACGTCATCCGTGTCGAAGATTTCGACGTCGTCGTCCGCCAGCACGACCTGCTTGAGCTCGGGGAAGGCGGAGAAGGCCAGGAGCGCCGCCTGCCGCTGCTTGCCCTCGTCGGTGCTCACGGTCTTGCGGCACTGCAGGATCGCCATATACTTCCCGCCCCCGGAGCGGTGACAGTGGACGTTCCTCGCCTTCTTGGCATTTCGAGTCTGCGGCGGGACTCACTGCCTTGCGCCGCAGATCCTGTCGATCCACGAGAAAAGCTCCGACAGGTCGTAGTCGCCGCTGTGGGGCCGGTCCCAGGCCAGGGCATAATCGACGCCGTAGCCGAGGTTCCGCAGCCTGATCGCCAGGATGAGGGCTACCGCGAGCGAGGTGTCGCTGTCCTTGGTTCCCACACGGATGCGCCAGTGCGGCGCGACGCCGCTCGAGCCGAGGTAGTCCAGGGGATTCATCATCTTCACGAGAGCGGGATCGGCGAGGGTCCCTCCGGCGGGGTCTCCATCCTGCCGAGATACGCGAGGTAGGCGCCGAAGTCGATGCCGGTCACCTCGCCGCCATCGATCGATATCCAGGATTTGCCCGCGAGGCCCTGGCCGGCGTCGAGCGCCTTCTGCGCGGAGGCGACCACGCAGGATTCGAGGTAGTCCTTGAACGATCCATCGCCGGATGGGTCGAGCGCGAGGGGAGGGCCGTCCTGGTCCTTGAGCCCCAACCCGTTCAGGTACCGGGGGAAGAGCGCCTTGAGCTCGCCAGAGAGCGCGATCTACCCTGGCATCAGGCTCCCCTTCACCATGGTCCGCCTGATGTGGTAGTCGGCCTCCCGGCTGAACTCCATCTTTGCGTAGTCGTCGATCCCGGCGAACTGCCACTCGTACGCCATGTCCCCGTGGTCGAGAGAAGCAGCGCAAAAGAAATAGCGAACGGGAACAGGGCGAGCTTCCGCAGCGGCCAAGATCCCCTGGACGCCTTCGGGTTCCTTCCCTTCTCCGACTCGAGTTCGCCGGCTCGGTTCATTTTGTGCCCCCATTATCGAGACACTCATCAGGCATCCCATCCCAAGCCTCCTTTGTCGCTCGAACGGCAAGCCTCCTGTCGGGGACGATGGAAGGCCGTCCGCCGAACCGCCGTCTCAGGCGAGGACTGACGGCAGAGCCGGGACCGGGTGATCGCGCATGCCCCGAGAAATCCCCAGGTCACGGTAGGTGACACGTGTTACATAGCGAATGCTCTTCTTTCTTTCCTGTTCCTGAAAGGTAATCCAAGCGCCTAGGTCGTCTCGCGCGCGACGATGCACGGCACGGGAGGCTTCATGAATCGCTGATCGAGCTCCGTGCCGAGGATCAGGCTGTTGATCATCTCCACCGCGCGCAGGCCGAGGTCCGCGTCGTCGAAGCGGATGGTGGACAGGGCGGGAGTCGACATCTCGCTATAGGGAAGATCGTCCGTGCCGAGCACGGCGATGTCCCCGGGGACGCTCAGTCCGGCCTCGCCGAGAGCCCTCAGGATGGGGAACGCGTAATCGTCGCTGTACGCGTACAGAGCGGTCGGGCGCGTCGAGCCGCGGGGCAGCGCTTCCATGAAGCTCCGAGCCGCCGCCAGGGAGGGTCTGATGTTGTCCTTCGGCCATTCCAGGATCGTCAACTCGGCTCCAGCGACCTCGGAAAGGACCTTCTTCATCGCCTTCAGCCTGAGCCGGAAGGGCCGGCGCTGGACCGGATCCGCCGGCTTGAGCAGGGCGATGCGGCGATGCCCGCAATCCAAAAGGTGCTCGGCCGCTACGCGTCCTATCTCTTCCACGGGCATGAAGAACGTGTCGAGATCCTGGTGCGGCTCCACGTCGAGGACCAGGAAGCGGTCCACCCCTTTCGATCGCGCCGCCTCGATATCCTCGCGATCGAGATCGAGGAGGCTGCAGAAGACGCCCATCGGCTTCCTCGCTAGCATGACCTCGAAGGACTCCCGCATGCGAGAGGGATCCCGATATCCATTCCACGAGAATTGGGTGACGACGCAGCCGCCCTTAAGGCCAAGCTCGTGAATGGTCCCGATAATCGCGTTGATCCTCGGAGGATAGGGAGCGGGGAAGAAAATCGCGAACTCCCTGCTGAAGCCCTGCCGCAGCGACTGGGCCGACTGGTGCGGACGATACCCGAGTTCGCGGATGGCGGCGAGGATGCGCTCTCGCTTCTCGGGACTTACGTGGTTCGAGCCACTGCCGCTCAGGACATACGAGACCTGCGTACGGGAGACGCCGGCAAAGGCAGCGACGTCGTTTGCGGAGACAGTCTTTTTCATCTCTGTCCCGCCTTTGTCCTTTTTCTTCGTCATAAGAATTTGACACAATCATAAAGTGGGTCTATTATCCCGTCAATACCCGATGTGACACGATTCACATCCTTCTCGAACCGCAAGGAGGTTCAAATGAAGAAGCTCGCATTCCTGGCCGTAGTCCTGCTCGCCATCGGGACTACGTCTCTCGTCGCCCAGGCCAAGAAGGCCTACAATCCGCGAGTCGTCGACATCGGCTACTGCGTGACCGACACGACGAATCCGTTCATAGGCTGGCTGACCAATACGGTGAAGGGGCTTGCCAAGGCGGACGGCTACAACGTCCAGATCGCCGACGCCGGCGGCGACTCTGCCAGACAGCTCGAGCAGATGGAGAATTTCATCGCCATGCGGGTCAAGGTCATCGACCTGATGCCGGTCGACCCCAACAACGTCCAGGAAGTCATCAAGAAGGCGCAGAGCCAGGGGATCAGGGTGATGGTCGCGGGTACCGATACCGGCGTCCAGGACTTCATGATGAACATCGACCAGCACGCCTGCGGCGAGGACATCGCCCAGCTCTGCATCGACTGGGTGCTCAAGACCTTCACCCCGGACGGCAAGGCGAGTTCGCTTCCCGCCGAGGCGAAGAAGCTCAAGGTCATCGTAATCCCGGACTTCGACACCCTCGACGCCAAGAACCGCTCCGACGGGATCATCAAGCGGCTGAACGAGTTCGGCAAGCTCGACGTCGTCATGGCGGCGGGCGAGACGATGACCATGACGCAGGCGATGAGCATCATGGAAAACACCTGGCAGAAGAACCGCGACGCCGTCGCCGTGTGCACCTACAACGCCGACTCGGCCGTCGGCGTCAACAACTACATCATGGGACTGCCCGGAGTCGACCGTTCCAAGTTCGGCGTATTCACCGGCGACTGGTCGCAGGAGTTCCAGGGCCTCCTGAACTCGTCGCTCAAGAACGACTCGGTATGCCGGGCGACGATGCGGATCGTCGGCCCCGTGATCGACGGGAAGTCGATTCCTCTCCCGGAGGCCACCTGGATCTATATGAAGGATCTGTACGCCGGCAAGTTCACGTACGGCCATTGGGAGAAGGACACGATCGCTCCCGCGTACCCCGAGGCGAAATAGTCATCGGCGGAAGGATGCCCCCCCCGCGGGCATCCTTCCCGCAAGGAGCAAGGATGAACGGAACGGTACTATCCCTCGAATCCGTCTCGAAAGTGTATCCAGGCGTCGTTGCGCTGGACGATTTCAGTATCGCATTCCGTCCCGGCGAGGTTCACGCGCTGCTCGGAGAGAACGGAGCGGGAAAGTCGACACTCATCAAGGTAATCGCCGGGGCGATCGCCCCCGACGCCGGCCATATCCTGATCGACGGTCGACGACACGCCCGCCTGAGTCCCCACATGGCCAGGGCGCTCGGCATCGAAGTCATCTACCAGGAATTCAATCTCATGCCCTCGCTCTCCGCGGCCGAGAACATCTCCTTCGGGGAGCGCACCGGGCGCCTCGTGAGCCAGCGCGCCATGGAACGGAAGGCCGCCGCCCTCTTCGGCGAGTTCGAGGTTGACCTGGATCCCAAGACGCCGGTCCGGGACCTCTCGGCGTCCCAGCAGCAGATCGTAGAGATCGCGAGGGCCGTCTCGAGGAACGCGAAGGTGCTCATCATGGACGAGCCGACGGCCCCGCTGTCCATCGCGGAGGTCGAACACCTGTTCAAGCTCATTCGCAGGTTCAAAGAGCGCGGCACGCTGGTCATCTTCATCTCCCACCGCATCGACGAGCTCTTCGCCATCTCGGATCGAGTGACGGTCATGCGGGACGGCCGATTCGTATCCACGCTCGAGACCGCGAAGACGACGCGGCCCGAACTCATCGGCCTCATGGTCGGGCGGGAGCTCAAGGAGACGTATCCGGAGCGCGGCAGGAAGCCGGGAGGGACCGTGCTGGAGCTGCGCGGAGTCACCGGGAACGGAGACCGGGACATCTCCTTCGATCTCGGGAAGGGGGAGATCCTCGGCGTCGCCGGGCTCGTCGGAGCGGGCAGGACCGAGCTGGCGAAGGTCATCATCGGGGCGGCGCGGCTCGAGTCGGGCGAGATCCTGCTCGACGGACGCCGCGTATCCATCCGCTCGCCGCGCGACGCCCTCAGGCACGGCATCGGTCTCATCCCGGAGAACCGCAAGGAAGAGGGCTGCTTCCTGGACATGGACATCACGTGGAACATCTCCTTCGCCAGCCTGCGCCGCATCTCCAAGGGCCCCCTGGTCGGGCGCGGCGAGGAGAAGGCGCTCGCCGCGCGCTTCCGCGACCTCATGCAGATCAAGGCCCCCAATCTCGGGCAGAAGGTCAAGCTCCTCTCGGGCGGAAACCAGCAGAAAGTCGTCCTCTCCAAGACGCTCGCGGCCGAATCGCGAGTCCTCATCTTCGACGAGCCGACGCGAGGCATCGACGTCGGCGCTCGCCAGGACATCTACAAGCTCATGGACGAGCTGACGCGGCAAGGAAGCTCCATCATCATGATCAGCTCGGACATGGAGGAGCTCCTCGGCATGTCGGACCGCATCGTCGTCATAGCCGAGGGCAGGCTCGCCGGGACGCTCGAGCGCGAAGAGTTCTCACAGCAAGCGGTGCTCGAGCTCGCCTCGGGCGGAACCTACAAGGAAACAGCGGTATGAAGCTATTGAAGCGTTATGCGATCATTCTCGTCCTCCTGGGCCTCATCGCCCTCTTCTCCGTATTGAGCCCTTATTTCTTCACGCAGCAGAATCTCACGGATATCTTCCTGCAGCAGTCCTACGTCATCATCGCGGCCGTGGGGCTCTCCTTCGTCATGATCTCTGGCGGCATGGATCTCTCGATCGGCTATCTCATATCCACCGTAGGCGTCAGCACGGCCGCCTTGAACAAGTGGATAGGCGTGCCCCTGCCTCTGAGTCTCGCGCTTGGGATTGCCATGGGAGTCGCGCTCGGCGCCTTCAACGGCTACGCATCGGTGAAGCTCAAGGTCCACACGCTTATCGTGACGCTCGGCACGATGACGATTTTCCAGGGGCTCTCGTACATCATCTCGAGGCAGAGCGTCATCCTGAACCTGCCCCAGGCCTACAGGTTCTTCGGGCAGGGATACCTCTTCGGCTTCCTGCCCTTCAGCATGGTCCTCATGGCCGCTTGCGTCGCCATCGGCAGCTTCATACTCAATTTCACCTGGTTCGGGCGGCAGGTATACGGCATAGGCAGCAACGAGGAGACCGCGCGGCTTTCCGGCGTGAACGTGAAGGCCGTCAGGATCCTCGTGTTCGCCATCTGCGGCTTTTTCGTGGCGCTGGCGGCGATCGTGCTCTTCGGCCGCTCCGGATCGGCCTCGTCCTCGACCGGTCCCGGCGTCGAGTTCACCGCGATGACCGCGGCCGTCCTCGGCGGCATCTCCTTCAAGGGCGGAGAGGGCAAGATGTGGGGCCTCGTGACCGGCGTCCTCATCCTCGGCGTGCTGAGCAACGGGATGCAGCTCGTCGGCCTCAACACCTACGTCCAGTACATCGTGCGGGGCTTCGTCCTCCTCCTCGCCGTCGGCTTCGACCTGCTCCAGAAGGAAGGCCTGGCCAAGAGCGTGCTGCGAGCCTCGGCCGCCAAGGCGGCGTGATATCGAGATTCGAGCGGGAGCGGGAGCGGGAGGCGGGATCGGCCATCCACTCCCGCGGGAACGGGCGACGATCATCGGAAACACCTATGAAAGGAACATCATGAAGATACCACCAGAGCTGCTCAGCCTCGAGGAGTTCCCGACCAGCGCGGTCTTCGCCGAAGGGATCAAGTCGCTGCGCGTCGAGCGGAAGGCCAGGTCGGTGGAGACGATCTTGGGCGTCGAGTACGCGGCGAAATCGGGGATGAAGCTTCACCTGGACATCCTGGCTCCCAGAGTCGCGGAAGGAGATCTCGAGACCTTCCCCCTCGTCATGTTCGTGCAGGGCTCGGCCTGGCGGCGCCAGAATCTCGCCCAGCAATTGGCCCAGCTGACGCGTTTCGCCGCCTCGGGGCTGGTCATCGCCATGGTCGAGTATCGACCGTCGGATCTCGCCCCCTTCCCAGCCCAGATCAGGGACGCCCGCACCGCAACGCGCTTCATGCTCGAGCACGCCGCGGAGTACCGCGCGGACCCCGGTCGGCTGGTCGCCTGGGGGGACTCGTCGGGAGGGCATACGGCGACGATGCTGGCGCTCACCGAGGGACTCGCCCGATTCTCCGACGAGGCGATGCCGGCCGCTCCGCTCGGCATCAGGGGCGTAGTCGACTATTACGGGCCTTCCGACCTGGGCAGCATGAACGACGAGCCCTCCATCCAGGACCACGACGCCCCGGATTCGCCGGAGGGGAGGTTGCTGGGCGGAGTCAGGGTCTCGGAAAACCCCGAGTTGATCCGCGAGTCATCGCCTCTCGCCTATATCGACTCGAGTACACCTCTGCCCCCGTTCCTGATAGTGCACGGCGACAAGGACAGGCTCGTGCCCTTCGGGCAGAGCGTCATGCTCTATCGGAAGCTCAGGGAATGCGGCCATGCGGTGGATATGTATCGTCTGAAAGGGGCCGATCACTCGGGCGAGGAATTCTGGTCGGGCGAGGCGACGCGCACGATCACGGCCGCCTTCATCATCTCGCGCTGCAGCGAGGGCGCGAAACCGCTCGGCTGAACCGCGAGCGGGAGCGCGGCGCCGCCCGTGCCGGCAATGCTCGGTCCGGCGCCCGTGCCGCCGCGCTCAGGGATGTCCCAGTACGCCGAGCTTGGTGAGGCCGTCGTACACGAACTGAATCGCCAGACCCGAGAGGAGCAAGCCCATCATGCGCTCGATGACCGAGACGCCGGTCTTGCCGAGGGCGCGGAGGATGAGCCCGCTCATGCTCAGCGCGGCGAACATGGCCGCCAGACCGATCAGCACCGAACCGAAGAGCATGAGCGTGGTCGACACGGGCTCGTACTCGCCGGCGCTGTAGAGCATGATCGTCGTGATCATGCCCGGCCCCGCGATGAGCGGGATCGCGAGCGGGAATACGGCGATGGACGAGGGGCCGTCTTCCTCAGGCTCCTCCTCGCTCGAGGTCTTGGCCCGCTTGGGCTGGCCGAAGAGCATGTCGATGGCGATGAGGAAGAAGAGCACGCCGCCGGCCACGTAGAAGGAGCCGGGCTTGATGCCCATGAACCTGAGGATGTACCGCCCTCCCAGGATGAACACCGCCAGCACGACGAAGGCGATGACCAGGGCCGAGCGGATCGTCCGGCGCTTCCGCTCGGCTTCCAGCCCTCCGGCCACGGAAATGAAGATCGGCACGGCCCCGAGGGGATCCATGACGATGAAGATAGTGACCAGGATCTGCAGGAAGAGCTCGACCATGGAATGGAGTGTAGGCGGGAGCGGCGAGCCTGGCAAGAGCGGCCTTCCGAGGACCCGGACGGCAGTGTCGCGAATCTTGTGGACGGCGCGAAGGCCAGGAGTTCGCCCGCGTCTCCGCCACCCTGGCAAGGGGGGATCTTCAGCCATCCACAGTCTTCATGACACTGCCGACATCGGGCGGCCGCCGAGCCGCGAGGCCGCAAGCCCGATTTGACAGAGTCGCGGGTTTTTCCCTATATTCGATTAATTGGCCGGAGAAATCGGCCTATCCAACCTACGCCATTCGAGGAGCGCAGCGATGAGCGAAGAGATAACCGTCACGTCGGCCAATTTTCAGAAAGAGGTCCTGGAATCCTCGGTGCCCGTCCTCATAGATTTCTGGGCCGAGTGGTGCATGCCGTGCAAGATGATCGCCCCCTCGCTCGACCAGCTCGCCGAGACCTACAAGGGCAAGCTCAAGATAGGCAAGGTGAATGTGGATGTCGAGAGCGATCTGGCAGCCAAGTTCAACATCATCTCGATCCCGACGCTGATGGTCTTCAAGGATGGAAAAACCTTCGCCCAGAAGGTGGGCGCCCTCCCCAAGCGAGACATTGAAAACCTCATCAAGGACGCGGTCTAATCCACTGCGGCGCCGCTTCGATCAGGGCGGGGGCGGATTGGCCGCCCCGGGGCTCTGGCCGCTCGATTCCGACAGGTACCAGCCGGAGGGGCCGTTCGGCCAGAGCACGGACCGATTGATCGACCGCGACACCGAAGGCTTCCAGCGGAAGGCGTCCTCCCAGGCGCACGAGGCGCCCGCGCAGGTCCAGAGCCCGGCATCGACGAGGCCTCGGAAGGCGGCGGCCAGCTTGTCGTTCGGCAAGGGACCCGACTTGCTCTCGGCGGCGTAGAAAAGGCCGTCGGCGACCTCGCCGCCCGGCCGCCAGCGCAGGGCGACCACGCCGCTTTCGTCCGGCAGTCCGCCGGCGAGCGACCAGAAGTCGCGGCCCTCGGGCGTGGCGTCGACTCCGCCCGAGGCGGCCGTATCCGCCCCCGTCTCGTCCTTTTCCTCGCTCAGGGACTCGGGTGCGAGATGCAGCACCAGCCGCTCGCCTTTCCGGACTTCGACCGAGGGGAAACGGTAGCTGTAGGCCTTGATCGAGCTGGCCCACTCGAGCGTCACCCCGCCCATATCGCCACCGTTCACGACCTCCAGCTCGATGTAATCGCGGTGAGGATGGAGGGTGGAGCTGTTTTTCGCGGTCTGGAGCTCGGATAGCCTGAGCGTCGGCGGCCGGCTGTTCCAGCCGACGAAGCGGAACAGGAAGCGGCTGTGGTTTCCGGCCGCGTCCGCCACTTCGCCGGCCACGGCGTAGTCCGCCCCGGGCACCTGAGCGGAGGAAAAGGCGATGTCGAGCCAGGCTCCCCGCGAGGCCGCCGAGAGCGAAATCCCGGCCGGCTCGAGGGCGAAGCTGCCCTCGACGGCTCTGACCTCCTCGTCGAAGCGCAGGCCGAAGCTGCGTTCGCCCGAGGGGCCGGCGTCCAGCACCTGAGGAGGGCTGAGATCCCGGGAGGGCAGGAGTCCGGCGACCGTCGGCCCGGCGGGCGGGGAGCAGGCGCAGGCGAGAAGGACCGCCAAGCCCGCCGCGGCCGCGGCGGAGGGGAAAAACCGCCGGGAACCGGTGGAAGGGGCAGGGGGATTGAGCATCGAGGCCTCCATACCCCGGCAACGCCGCGCCGGCGCGGCCGCGATTCAAAGGATCGCCCTCGTCTCGGCGGATTCCGCGCCTTCGCGGCCTTCGCCTTTGCCGCCGGCCCCGCCCTTCCTCAATCCGCCTTTCCCGTAGTATCTTCGGCACATGCGAATCGTCATAGCGAACGATCACGGGGCGGTCGCCCTCAAGCGCGAACTCGCCTCCTGGCTCGAGTCCCATGGGCACACGGTCGTCAATCTCGGCGTCGACACCGAAGACCGCGTGGACTATCCCGACAAGGCGGTCGAGGCCTGCGCCGAATACCGGAAGGGCGGCTACGACTTCGGCATACTCCTCTGCGGCACGGGCATCGGCATCTCGATGGCCGCCAACAAGTTAGCCGGCATCCGCTGCGCCCTCATCCATGACGAGTACACCGCCCGCATGGCGCGCGAGCACAACGACGCGAACTTCGTGGCCTTCGGCGGCCGCGTGGCCTACGCGGTGCCGCCGACCTCCGTCCTGGAGACTTTCATGAACGCGAAGTTCGAGGGCGGTCGCCACTCGGCGCGGGTGGCCAAGATCGACCGCCTCGCTCAGAGCTCGTAGCGCTCCCCGTACTTCACGACCTGCACTTCCTTCACTCCCTTCTCGAGCAGGAAGGCCCGCATGTGCGAGAGCCCGGCGGGCTCGCCGTGGACCAGGAAGACTTTCTTGAGCCGCGAGAGGTCGAGGCCGGCCATCCAGTCCCAGGCCTCCTGGTAGTCGGCGTGGGCCGAGAAGGCGTTGATCTCCTCGATCCGCGCGCGCACCTTGAAGATCTCGCCGTGGATGCGCACCTCGCTTTCGCGGTCGCGGATCCTGCGGCCCAGGGTGTGATCGGCCATGTAGCCCACGATGAGGATGGTGTTCCGCGGGTCGGAAATGGTGTGGATGAGGTGGTGCTGGATGCGCCCGGCCTCGCACATGCCGTCGGCCGAGATGATCACCGCGGGGCCTTCCAGGTCGTTCAGGCGCTTGGAGTCCTGGACGCTCGAGGCGAAGCGCAGGGCGTTGAAGCCGAAGGGGTTCTCGTGGTGCTTGATGAAGGCCTCGTGGATCTCCTGGTCGTAGCACTCGGGATGGATCTGGAAGATCGAGGTGGCGTTGATCGCCATGGGCGAGTCGACCCAGATCGGGATCTCGGGGATGCGCCCCTTGTCCGCCAATAGGTGGAAGTAGAACACGAGTTCCTGGGTGCGCTCGATCGCGAAGGCGGGAATGACGATCTTGCCGCCGCGCTGGGCCGTCTGGGTGACGATCGCGGCCAGCCGATCCATCGCGTCCTCGTTCGATTCGTGCAGCCGGTCGCCGTAGGTGGCCTCGAGCACGAGATAGTCCATGCCCGGGATGACGGCCGGGTCGCGGATGATGGGCTTGCCCTTGCGCCCGAGGTCGCCCGTGAAGGCTATCGTGACCTCGCGGCCGGAGCGGTCGCGCGCGTGCGTGAAGCACATGGCCGAGCCGAGGATGTGCCCCGCGTCGTAGAGCTCGACCTTGAGCCCGTCGCCGATCGGCAGCGGCCGGTTGTACGACACCGTGACGAACTGGCTCGTGGCCTTGATCACGTCCTCCTCGTCGTACAGGGGCTTCCATTCGAAGCTCTGGCCCTTCTTTCCGGCCTGCCGGCCGAGGTAGTCGGCGTCGCGGGCCTGGATGGCCGCCGAGTCCATCATGACCACGCCGGCGAGGTCCCGCGTCGCGGGAGTGGCGTAGATGTTGCCGCGGTAGCCGCGCTTGGACAAGAGCGGCAGCATGCCGCAGTGGTCGAAGTGGGCGTGGGTGAGGACCACGGAGGAGATGGACTCCGGGTCGGGGACGAGGGCGCGGTTCTTCTGCTCGGCCACCTCGCGCTTGCCCTGGAAGGCGCCGCAGTCGACGAGGCAGCGAGCGCCGTCGACCGAGAGGACATGCTTGGAGCCGGTGACCTCGCCGGCTCCGCCCTCGGAATGCAGTCGTATGCTCATGCGCCTGAGCATAGCCTCGGCTCAGGCAAGCGCGCAATGCGCCTTTCAGCCCTCGGGCGCGTCACACGAGAAAGAAGAGCGCGGCTCCGGCCACGGCGACCACGGCGCCGATCACCTCCGGAGG
The DNA here is from genome assembly GCA_035530095.1 of Rectinemataceae bacterium. Lineage (GTDB taxonomy): Bacteria > Spirochaetota > Spirochaetia > Treponematales > Rectinemataceae > JAJXZP01. The sequence goes on from DATKVK010000021.1 coordinate 142,293, forward strand.
GCGGACTTTCTGCCTGAGGAACAGGATCGAGGGCGGGATGATGAGCACGGGGGTGAGGGCCATGAGGGTGCTGGCGGCGCCGGCGCTCGTCTTCTGGAGCGCGATGAGCGAGAGGACGACGCCGAGGAAGGGCCCGAAGACGGCGCCTATGGATATGTCCCTGAAGGCCGGGAGCTCCCGGATCGAGCCGAAGACCGCGCGAGCCTGGCGGAGGACGAGGGCCTGGACGGCGAAGCCCAGTATGGCCGTCATGACGCGGATCTGCGTGCCGGAGACGGCGTCGTAGCCGCCCAGGCCGAGCTTGGTGAACACGAGTCCCAGGGCCTGGAAGAAGGCCGACAGGAAGGCGTAGAGGTAGCCCTTGGCCGCCCCCTTGGGCCGCGGCGCGCCGTCGCGCGCGGCCTTGCCGCCCTTGAAGCCGACAACCAGCGCGATGCCCGCGACGACGATCGCCATGGCGAGGATGCGCGGGGGCCTCATCGTCTCGCCGAGGATGGCGAAGCCCAGGAGGGCGGTGAAGACCGGCGTGAGGGCCTGGAAGAGGACGGTGACGCGCGAGCTGATGAGGATGTAGGCGTTGAAGAGGAAGGTGTCGGACACGACGAAACCGATGAGGCCGGAGATGGGCAGGAAGATCCATGCGCGAGCGGGGGCGTCGAAAGGCAAGGCCATGCCGCGCATCGCGTAGGCGGCGGCCCCGAGCAGGAAGAAGGCGATGAGCACCTTGTAGAAGTTGACCGCCAGGGCTCCGACGCGCTTGGACGAGCGCTCGAAGAAGATGGCCGAAGCCGTCCAGAAGACGGCCGTGCCGAAGGCCGCGAGCTCGCCGGAATGTTCCATGATGGCGGCACTATATACGAGACTCGGGAAAGAAAACAGCGAGGCGAGGCGGCCGCGGGAAGGGCGAAAGCCCGGCGCGGCCGGGCCGCGGCCTTTCCCGCGCCCGGATTGCGTTTGACATGCCCGCGGCAAGGACCTACATTTAAGGCGTAAGGGAGGCGAACCATGGCCATAATCACCATCGCCCGCGGACTCGCGACCCTCGGAGAGGACGTCGCGCGGGAGCTCGCGCAGATCACCGGCTACAGGCTCATCGACCGCGAGTATGTCGAAAAAAGGTTAGGCGATTTTGGCATCGGGCCCGAGAAGCGCCAGAAGTACGACGAGAAGCGGCCCGGCTTCTGGGCCTCGCTCTCGCAGGAGCGGGACGACTATCTCCACTTCCTCAAGACGGCCCTGTTCGAGGAAGCCTCGAGCGGCGAGTGCATCATCATGGGCCGCGGCGGGTCGTCGGTCTTCAAGAGCGTGCCGAGCCTCGTCAGCGTCCTTTTCGTCGCGCCCATGGGCGTCAGGGTCCATCGCATCATGGAATTCTACAAGTGCGACGAGCGGCACGCCGCCCAGATCATCGCGCAGAGCGACCACGACCGCGCGGGGTTCCACAAGTACTTCTTCGCGGTGGATTGGCAGGACCCCCGCGAGTACGAACTCGTCCTCAATACCTCGCGCATGGATGTCGCCCAGGCGGCCAGGCTTCTCGACCATGCGCGCCGTAATGTCGTCGACCCGCAGCGCGAGGAGGCGGGGCGGGTCAGGATAGCCGAACTCAGCCTGGCGCAGAAGGTCGTCACCGAGATCGTCTACGGCAAGAAGATCCCGATCCACTTCCTGGAGGCCAAGGCCCAGGGCGGCGCGATCACGCTCCACGGCGTGTCGAACACGCAGTCGTCCATCGACGCGGCCGCGGCCGCGGCCCGGGCGGTGGGCGGCGTCGAGTCGGTCACGAGCGACATCCAGGTGGTGCAGGAATTCACGGTCATGCCCTAGGGCCCCGGCGGGGGTGACTGCGCAAAAGCTTCGTCGCTCCCGCCTTGTCCATGTCAACCGCCGCTTCGCGCCTCCATGCCTCTTCTCGAACGTCGGTGCTTGTGCTTCTCCTCGACCGAAGTCTAGACTCGCCTCATGCGAAGAATCACCGGTTTCCACGCCGTCGAGGAGCTGCTCCGCTCTTCTCGCGCAGAGAGCCTCGGCTGCAGCATACTGATCTCGGGTACCGCCGGCCCCAGGATCAGGAGCATCCTCGAATTGGCCGCCAAGCGCGGCATTCCGGTGGCGCGCAGGGCCAAGGACGAGCTCGACCGCCTGGCTCCGGACAACCGGGGCCTGGTGCTCGAACTCGGGGATGAGGCCGCCGAGGAAGGCGAGACCGATCTCGAGGGTTTCCTCGCCTCGCTCGAGGGGCCGGCCCTCGTCCTCGTCCTCGACCACATCGAGGACCCGCAGAACCTCGGCGCCATAGTCCGCTCGGCCGACGTCTTCGCGGCCGATCTCGTCGTGCTGCCCCGCAGGAGGGCCGCGTCCCTCTCGCCGGCGGCGGCGCGGGCCTCGGCCGGGGCCACGGCCTACGTGCCCACGGCCTACGTGCCCAATCTCGCGGCGGCCCTGCGCCGCCTCGCCGGCGCCGGCTTCTGGAGCTACGCGGCCGACATGGCGGGCGAGGACCTCGCGGCCGCCGACCTGAGCGAGCGCTGCGCCCTCGTGCTCGGCAACGAGGGTTCGGGCGTGTCTCGCCTCCTGAAGGACGAGTGCGACGCCGCGCTGGCGATCCGGCAGGCCGGACACGTGGATTCGCTCAACGTGTCGGCGGCGGCCGCGATCATGATGTACGAGTACCGCCGCCGGCACCCGGCGAAGCGCTAGGCGCGACCAGCCTGGCCAGGACTTCCCCGAAGAGCTCGGGCCTGACGGCCTCCGGGTCCATGATGCCCTCTATGCCCAGGCCGTTGGACAGGGCCAGCACGATCGTCGCCAGGTCCAGGGCCGCATCGCCGTCCAGCGGGACCCCCAGCGCAGACGCCTCCTTTTCGACGAGGGCGGCTATCTTGGCCCTCATGGCGCGCCGCTTTTCGGCGAGCTTCGCGCGAAGGCCCTCGTTGCGCGCGCAGCGCAGCCAGAACTCGATGAAGAGCGTCTGCCAGGCGGGATCCGCCGAGCCCATGCCGCGCAGCTCCAGGCCCGCGAGGCGGGCGAGGGCCTCCGCGCCGCCCGGCTCCGCCGTACCCGGGCCCTTCCCCCGCGCGGAGGACTTCGGCGGCCCGGCCGTCCGGGCTGCGGCCGTCCGGGCGGCCGTCCGGGCGGCCGCCTTCCGGACCGCCTCGGCCCTTTCGTCGATGCGCGCCGCGATGAGCTCGTAGAAGAGCTCGTCCTTGTTCGCGAAGTTCGAATAGACGGCGCCCTTGCTGAAACCGGCGGCTTCTGCCACCCGCTCGAGGCTCGCGCCTTCGTAGCCGCGTTCGGCGAAGACGCCGTAGGCGACGTCCAAAAGGCGGCGGCGCACCTCTTCCCGCCTGACTCGCCGGGGCCTTCCGCCCTCCGCGGGTCCCGGCTTTCTTTCCACGGGCATCTTCCTTCCTCCCGGTATCGAGTACCATTGGTATTCGATACCGATGGTATTGACTTGCTTCGGCAAGATCGATAGATTCCAGGTCCATGGACTACCGAGCGGAAATCTTCGATCGGATGCAGCTACTCTATCACGAGACCGGCTTCAACGATCATCAGCTCCATTGCGAGATCCGACTGGACGCGGGCCTCGACCGGGCGAGACTCAAGAGAGCGGTCATGCTCTCGCTCTCTTCGATCCCGATCCTGGCGACCCGATACCGCGCCCGGCCGGCCGGCCCGGTATGGGAAAGCCTTCCGGAGAGCGATCTCGAGCGAGCCTTCGCGGCCACGGACGACGAGGCGGTCTTCGAGGCCGAAAGGACCTACCGGATACGGGAAGAAGAAGGTCCGCAATTGAGGCTCTGCCTTCTCAGCGGAGGACGGAGCGCCCTCGCGCTGACGATGAATCACATGATAGCCGACGGCTCCGGTTTCAAGGAATATCTCTACTTCCTCTGCGGATGCTACGCTCGCGCGAGGGCGGGCGATGATTCACGGATCGGCCTGATCGACGGCGACCGGGGCATCGCCGACCTGATGCGGGCCTTCGGCGCCGCTGCGAAGCTCAAGGCCGGGATCGCCCAAGGCGCCGAGAGCAACCGGACGGGGAAACTGGCCTTCCCCTTCGACGAAGGCGGAGAGCTTCATCCCTTCATCGCGACCAGGCTCATGAGCCGGGAGAAGGTCGCCGGCCTCAAGGAATACTGCAAGGCGGCCGGCGCGACCATAAACGACGCGGCCCTCGCCGCCTATTACCGCGTCCTGGCCCGCACCATCGGGCGGGCGGCCCTCGAAGGGCTCGAAGTCCCGATCATGATCGACATGAGGCGCTACCTGCCCTCGCGCGGCTTCGCCGCCCTGCGCAACCTGGCCTCCACGGCCGCCACGCGCCTGCGGCTGAGCGAGGGCGAGGGCTTCGATGAAACCCTGGCGAAGGCCAAGTCCCTGATGGACGCCCTGAAGAGCCGCGACCTCGGCCTCGGCGGCTATCTGAAGCTGTCGCTTCTGTTTTCGCTTTTCGGCGAAAGGGCGGCCGAAAGCCTGCTTCGCCGCGGTCTGCGGCATCCCCTGCTCTGCATGACCAACATAGGCGAGATCGACGCGAAGCGGCTCGTCTTCGAGGGCTGCTCCGTCGCCTCGGCCTATGTCTGCGGCTCCATCAAGTACAAGCCCCACTTCCAGCTCGCCCTTTCGGGTTTCGACGGGACCATCACGTTGAGTTCCAACCTCTACGGGAGCGAGGAAGACCGGAATCGAGTCGATGTCTTCCTCGCCCAGGTCGAGGAGGAACTCTCCCGCGCCTGAGGCTACTCGCCCCAGATCTCGCGGAAGCGGTGCTCGCGCTCGCAGTAGCGGCACACGAACACCGTCCCCGACTCGCCGCCCGGCGGGCCCTTGCGCCGGAACTCGGGCATCACTCCTTCCTTGTGCGAGGGGTGGGAGACGCAGAGCTCGTTCTTGCAGGAGATCTCGTCGAAGCCGTAGATGCGCGGCGGCATGTCGAGGCGGTATTTCTTGACCACCCGGCTGCCGTGCACGAGGTTGAGGGTGCAGCCGGGAGCTATGGCGGCCAACTTCTTCAGGTCGCGCTCGTCGAAGCTCGTGACGTCGGGCAGCGACATGATGCCCTTGAGGGTTCCCCGGTCGTTGTGGAAGACCCCGTGGCCCGAGCGCAGGTTCAATTTGAGCATGCGCCGCACGGCGTCGATGTGGTCCCAGATGTGCTCGGCGCTTTCGCCCGAGGAGATGTGGTCTATGACGATGCCCTCGGTCACCGGCTTGATGCCGACCTTCACCTCGGGCTTCTCGCGCGCCACGACCGGGGCTTCGCGCACGAAATCGTCGACGAAGCGCTCCTCGCGGACGCCTTCTCCCTCGAAGTCCGCGCCGAGCAGGCCCGAGACCATGCCCATGAGGACGATGCGGGTCCAGTAGCCGTTGGCGGACTGGCCGTCCCAGCCGTTCAGGGGCAGGACGTCGAGGAAGGTCGGATTGGTGGGGTTGGCGCGGTCGCGCGGCAGGGGATGGTAGAACCGCGCTCCCTCGGGGAGGGCGCCGAGCATGTCCTTGCGGAAGGTCACCGCGGCGCGCAGCGCGTCCGCCCTCTCGAGCACCGTCTCGCCCATGCGCTCGAGCTGCAGCCGCGTGAAGTACCAGATCGGAGCGACGGCGCCCGAGGCGAGATACTCCTCGAGCGACTCGTAGACCTTCACCTCGAAGCCGTTGGCCTTCATGCGCCCGACGTAGTCCGCCGGCATGGCGAGCGGCTCGGGGGCGACGAGGTCCACCTTCACCTCGCGGAAGACGCGCAGGCCGTTCGCCTTGGAGTGGACGGTGCGCCCGTGGTAGAGGTCGCCCGTGAGGGCGATGTGGATACTCTCGTCGCGCCACCCGAGCTGTTCCAGGAAGGAGAACTCGTCGAGGAACTCCTGGGTGGGATGCTCGTGCCTGCCGTCGCCCGCGTTGACGAAGGAGGGCCGTGGCCGGCCGACCAGTTCCGCATAACGCCCCATCGAGTTCTCGAGCGAGCGGCACACGCCCTCGAGCTTGGAGCGGATCACGAAACAGGAATCGTCCGCGTAGCCGTAGAGCATCCGGATCGCGTCTTCGATCGATTCGTTCTTGTTGAAGCTGGAACTGGCCGCGTCGAAGACGTTGGTGCGGACCCCGAGGAACTCGGCGGCGTTGCGGAACGACTCCTTCGTCCTCGTCGAGTCCTCCATGAAGATGAGGTAGACGGAATAGTCTCGGTCGTCGAGGCGGAAGGCCTTCCCGCCGCCTCCGCCGCGCATGTCTTCCTTCAGTTCGCGCGTCTTGCGGTACAGATAGCGCTGCTCGTCGAGCGACAGGTCGTCTACCACCGCCACCGTCCGGCCCTTGAACGGCCCCTTTCTTCTATTCACCTGTTTCCCCCCTGCCGTGTCGATCTCGGAAGACGATCTCTGCCGGCCCCGAGACTGTATCAAAAAAGCCGTCCGAAAAGCTCTTGGCTCCCCGAACGGCTATCTTTCCCTCCACCCTCGCGGGCCCTCAGGGCTTGAGCTCCTTGACGAGCTCGAGGCTGTCGGCCTTGAGCACCGCGAAGGCGCCCGATTTCTCCTGCGCGACGATGCCGCCGGCCCCGGCGGCGAGGACTGCGTAGCCGTCGACCTCGACTTTCGAACGCGCCGTCTCCTTGAGCGAAGCGTCGAAGCGCGCGAGATACAGCGCGCCGCCCGAGCCGGGCACCGGCGCGTAGAAGGCCCCGCCCGAAGAGAGCGGCACGCCCTCGGGGAAGACCTCGACGCTCGAGTCGGCGACGTCCTCGAGGCTCGTCTTGTCGAAGCGCGCCAGCCGCACGCCGCCGGGCTTCCCGGCGAGACCGGCCACGGCGACGAACGAGGTCCCGTCGTCGACGAGGCTGCGGGGATGGATCGCGTTCACGCGCGATGCGCGAATCAGGTTGCCCGAGCCCGTGTCCACGAAGACGAGCCGGCCGAGGTGGGTCGTCGGATCGACGATCTGGAGCAGGTAGAGGCCTGCGGCGGCGGCCGCGCTCTTGGCCGCCACCTCGCCGGCGATGACCGCCTTCTGGTCCTGGGTGATGCCCGCGCGCTCCTGGGCCACCTCGGCCTTCTTGGCCGCCACGGCGGCCTCGCCTTGCTGGACCTGCGCCGTCTTGGCCGCGACGGCGGCCTGGTCGGCCGCGACCTGCTGTTCCTGGGCGGCGACGGCTGCCGGGCTCGTGCTCATCTGCGCGCTCTGCGGGGCGGCGGGCGCAG
>DATKVK010000022.1:0-14670 GCA_035530095.1 Rectinemataceae bacterium
AGGTGCTTGAGTCGGCAGGACATGGCAGCAGCCCCCTTACTAGCTGCAATTGTAGCTAGTAAGGCTAAGACTGTCAACTCATATTGTTATTTCATATAGCGATTTAGGAGATCCTAGCTACAATATTCCGGGAAATCAGGATCCAGATCGGCCGGCCTGCATCCAGATCGCTCACCACGACCCGCCATCCCATCTTGCCAAGCCTGATCTCGTCCACGCCGATCCGGGTCGGATTCACCGCGGGGGCGAACTTCTGCTTGCGGGCCAAGTAGGCCTTCTCGAAGGCGAGCGCCGTCTTGTAGTTCACGTTGTAGCGTCTGGAAGCCTCAAGGACACTCGTGCGGTCCGCGTAGCCCCCGATGTCGTCCGCGAGGGCTTCCGTGAAGCGGCGGGTCAGCAGGAGGCCTGGGATGGACTCCTTGGTGGCCTTGCCGGTCGTCGGGCACCTCACGCGCCATTCCTCGTACTCGAGCCAGACTTCCATGCCTTGGCAGGCCATCGCCCGTACGAAAACCAATTTGCTGTCATGCCGCCGCCGCGAGATCCGGCCGCAGCACGAGCACACCCCGGATTTTTTTTAGCCGCCTCAAGCGCAGGACTACTGCACCAGGGCGGTTCGGGTGAGGGGCAATGCCGGCCAGGGTCTGAAAACCCGGCAGATGATAGAGGTCGGTCAGCCGACGACGAACTTCCGGTTTGGCAATTTCGGTGCGAATACACATCGCCGTCGATCATGCCGCCAAAAGCTGTCGGCTGTCAAATCAAACGCCGCTTTCAACGCGGCTTCAGAATTGCATCCCAAGCACTCAGCCATTATTGCGACGACCAATCGCCTTTACTGGCAACCTGAACTAGCCTTTCCCAATAAAAAGGCGTCACTTAAAAAGGCAAAGCGCCAGTTTTCTTGGTACGACCAATCTGCACAGTGATGCCTGCGAGTGCTGGCGAACGAAGCGAGCAAGCACATAACCGTTTCATAGCCGAGTCAGCTTGAACTAGTTGTTAGATGCTATTTTTTCCGTGTTTTGAGCTCTGATGGTTCCACACCAACACCCTTGTACTTACCCTGTTTCAAGTAGCTCTTCAAGCTTTCAATTGCCAGTCGGTCATGATTGCTCGGACCAACATAAACTCTGCTTATGGGAAGCTTTCGACGTTTTTTGCCTATCTTGATAAATGGTACAAACAGGCCACCCTTTACTAAATATTCTGGTTTTCTAGTGGATTGGACAAGAAATCGGAATTCCTTTTCGGCGTAGTGCCCGCGTTGCTTAATAAGAGAATAAAAATACTGGTACACCTTTTTTGATCTTTCGTACAGATCCATCCTAGACAAGGGGTCAGAACTCGGGTTGGTTGCGTTTGTGATTCCTTCGGTCATGTCGCGAATAATTCTATCACAAACCGTCGACACATCGTTGGTATCATATAGAATCGGTCCATAATATAGCTGATCGGCGTCCTCTTTGGACTTCAAAAAAAATTCTCGTAATTCTACTCTCGAAAACTCTAAACAATAGGCGTCGCTGTTTCCGTAATTCGACCACTGATGAGCCAAGTCTTTTTCAAGAGACGTAGAGAAGACATATTGTGCTCGTTCAGCAAACATTTCACTTTCGAGAATACTACCAGAAAAGTCTTTGCGCCCAGATAACTTCTTCTGAATTTCATCCTTGACGAATGTCCCGTCAAGAATGTCGTTCATGTAGTTTCTTTCGGTTAGCCAAAGCTGACCTGTTTCAATTATACTCTTGAGGGATTGGCCATCCGTGTAGTGATAGAGGTGTGGCGTGTCGACATCTCTCCCGATTTCTTTAAGTATGTCGGTGACCATTTCAGGAAAGTCTTTCACTTCTTCTGTCCTCCGCCCGAAGGGTCCATCTAACATTAGTGTTCTATCCTGCGGAATCGCGAAACCAGAGTCATCCTTGGTAAAAACCTTGTTGCCGGACCACAAGTCGATTCTGCAGGATAGAACGTGTTGCACTGAACCGACTGGCCAGAGGGTCACCCATGGGGCTTGTATCAATTCGTCATGGCAACGAGAGAATAATAGCGTCGCCTATGGGCCTTCGCAAGTCGGAAAAATGGCGAGATCGAAGGGGATGATTTGGTTTTGCGATGAAAGATGGCGGTACGATATCCCGTTTTTCACGGGTACCGTAGCCATTGGGCAAAGAAGCGCCAGGACCGACAGGTGTCTGTCCATGGCGGCGAGGTAGTGACGCGGAACCAGAATAGTGAGCCGGGTCTTCAGCCGGTTTGCGCATCGGCTGAAGATCCCCGATCATGCCATTACGACTTCATTGGGGGCGGGGCCGTGGATTTCTTGCAGAAACGCGAGCCGATCTTTGAGGCAGCTTGGAGCGTTCGGTGATCCGATGGATCGCTCAACTTTCATGTGCGAGCCGCATGTGGGGCAGATTGTCCAGACACAGGCGTCGGCGCTCATTTCCGGCAGTTCCTCGGCAAGTATGTGCCGAGCCGTTTCCTGGTGGCCGTGATCGGCGCAGGCCGCCTGAATAAGCGCGCGCACGTGAGCAAGGGATAGCGTCCGATCCCGATTGCCCATGTAGCCGAAGTAGCGGATCTTCCGAAGACCTTTCGGAAGGATGTGCAGCATGAACTTCTGGATAAACGCCTCATGGGACAGTGTCATCCGCATACGGGCATGACCTGCGGCGCGATCGATCCACGAGAAACTGACCTGATGAGCATCCGCGGAAACGATGCGTTGCTCGCTGATTCCGACACGATGGGTATAACGGCCCAGGTATTTGACCACCTGCTCGGGGCCTCCGAAGGGAGGTTTGGCATAGACCACGAAGGCCTTTTCGGCGGCCTTGCGCAGCGAAGCACGCAACGCCGATTCGTCACCCTGAAGTTCACCTTCGCCGATGGATGTTTCCAGGTGACTCAGGAGCTTGCCGCGAAACACGGCGGACAATCGCCTGACCGACACGAGGTAGGTTGGATTTCCTGCTACCCAGCGCGAGAGGTCCGGCGAGATGCCGCCACCGGGAATAATGCAATGCAGGTGCGGGTGGAAGGCGAGCTTCTGATTCCAGGTGTGCAGGATGGCCATGCCGCCCACGCGAGCGCCGAGATTCTCAGCCTTCGCGCAGACAGCCAGCACAGTTTCACGGACGCAAATGAAAAGTGCGTCGTAGAACAGGTGGCGATTGGCTTGAGCCAGGGGCACGAGTTCGTGAGGAACCGTGAAAACCACATGGAAATACGGACAGGGGAGAAGCTCGCTCAGGCGAGCTTGTACCCACCGCGCTCGAGCCGCCCCCTGGCAGAGCGGACAGTGCCGGTCACGGCAGGAATTGTAGTGCATTTCACGGTGCCCACACTCGCAGGATAGGACGTTGCCACCCATTCGTTCCGTCTGGCAGTCGGCGATATGACGTAAGACACTTCGTTCTCGACCATTGAGCTCGGGGAGTTCCAGTCCCCGTAGCGCGATCTCGCCCAGCTTGCTCATCGTCCCCTCCCCGAAGACGGCGCGCCGACGGACGGAAGATGATCGAGGGGATTGCGTACGGTCTGAAGGTGATGCGCTGCCACGTGTAGATAGACTTCGGTCGTCTGAATATTGCTATGACCAAGCATGGATTGGATGGTGCGCAGGTCGGTGCTGTCCTCCAGAAGATGGGTTGCGAAGCAATGCCGTAGTGTATGAGGTGAGACATGCTTTTCTATGCCCGCCTTGCGGGCGAGAGCGGGAACCATTCGCTGGATGCCGCTCGGGTCCATCGGGCTGTCGAGCCTCGCTCCCGGGAACAGCCAGGTTTTCGGCTTGACCAGGCAGGAGCGATAATAGCCTCGCAGCACCAAGAGGAGCTGGGGGCTGAGTTGCACCTCTCTGTCTTCGGCGAGGATACGCCCCCTCCTTTCCCCTGGCGAACGTGCACGAGCATCGCGCGACTGTCGATGTCGGGAATCCGAAGCTTGACGAGTTCGCCGACACGCAGGCCCGTACTGTAGAGTGTGGAGAGGATGGCGTGGTGCTTGGGATTGTGTCGCGCCGCGTTCAGAAGCCGAGCGACTTCCTCCCTGCTCAGCACGGAGGGTAATCGTTTGCGTCTTCGCTGGAAGGGGATGCGGTCGACGGGCCAGTCGCAATCGCGTACTTTCTGAAAGTAGAACCTGAGCGCGCAAACCATCTGGTTGAAAAGCGACCAGGAAATCTTGCGGTCGTTGACCATGACGTACTGCCATGCCTGGATGTCCGCCGGCGTTACGTCCTTGATGGGTTTGTCGAGCTGCTCCAGGAATCGTCTAAGTACGGAGACGTAGGTGTCGACCGTCTTGGTAGCGTAATTGCGGATCACCAGCGCCTTGCGCATGGCTTCGAGTTCTTGTTGCATGGGATACCTCCGCCGACATAATGGCAGAGGCATCTGAAGTTAACAAAGGCCACAAAAGACAACCGCGAAATCGGAGGGTAATCGTGTTCTTATCACCATCCACCGCGCAGCGGTTTAGTGCAACAATAGCTTAACCTGCGACGCGAGACTGGTGTGGTTTGTGCGTGGAGCGAAGCGATTAGCACAAACCATAACAGGCCGCGAAGTTAGGTCCAGTAGGCCGGGGGATTTTCACCCCACCCCCCCCAGCCTCTCTCGGAACCTGTGTGATTCTTTCGATTCATGCGGCTCTTCATATTACACCAGTACCGTACCAATCCAATTCCCAGTGAGCGAAAAGTCTTGCATTCCGCTTGGCTTCGTCGGCCATGAACTTAAAAAGGAGAAGCGCCCATTTTCCCTACAGAAATAAAATAAAGGAAATATCAGGTTGTACTTTTTCTGGTTTTTAACAGCAATTAAGTTAAAAATGCTAAACGCTTCTCCATTGGATTATTCATAAAATATGACCAGAAATTTTGGCACTGCATTTTGTGATCCATTCACTGTTTGATAAAAATATACCCCAACATATTCAAAAAGCAAAGTATACTTTCTACTAAGTAAGTCTTTCCCATTGTGGTTTCCTAAATCCAGGCATCCTATACACGACCAATATAATTGACTCGACGCCGCTCCGGCAAAATTGTAAAGACATTCACTTTCACTAAGCCATTGAACTACTTGACCGCTACCAAATGATTGTATGTAAGCTACGTTCTTTTCAAATCCAAATGGATTATTTTGAACAAAACTTTCGTCTTGAATACGTAACGCAGCAATCGCCGTAATATTTGATGGAAGTTTCGCTCTTTCAAAGACATTGCTTCCAGTCGGTCCGTTGTACGTTATCGTATCTGGATTGGACAGTTCGGCCTGAAGATCAGCAATCCTATTTTGTGCTATCACATCCCCCTGGTCCGCAGCCTTGCGGTACCAGGTCAGTGCCTGAGTATCGTCCCGCTGCACGCCGTAACCATTGGCATACATTGAACCGAGGTCTCTCTGGTCAGAGGCATTTCCTTGATCGGCGGCCTTGCGGTACCAAGCCATTGCCTGAGCATAGTCCTGCGGCACGCCAGTCCCGTTGAAATACATGCCCCCGAGGTTATCCTGTGCATCGGCGAAGCCTTGATCCGCGGCCTTTCTATACCAGGTCAGTGCCTGAGTATAGTCTTGGGGCACGCCAGTCCCGTCGAAATACATGCCCCCGAGGTTATCCTGTGCAGCGGCGAAGCCTTGATCGGCGGCCTTTCGATACCAGGTCAGTGCCTGAGCATAGTCCTGGGGCACGCCGAGCCCGTTACGGTACATGAACCCAAGGCTATTCTGTGCATCGGCGAAGCCTTGATCGACGGCCTTGCGGTACCAGGTCAGTGCCTGAGCATAGTCCTGGGGCACGCCGAGCCCGTTACTGTACATGTACCCGAGGTTATGCTGCGCATAGGCATTTCCTTGATCGGCGGCCTTGCGGTACCAAGCCATTGCCTGAGCATAGTCCTGCGGCACGCCAGTCCCGTCGAAATACATGCCCCCGAGGTTATACTGCGCATTGGCATACCCTTGATCAGCCGCCTTACGATACCAGATGATCGCCTGTGCGTAGTCCTGAAGCACACCGTTCCCGTTGTAGTACATGATCCCGAGATCACTCTGCGCCCATGCCTGTCCCTTTAGAGCAAGCGGACGAATAATCGCAAACGCAGCAGCATAATCCTTGCGATCAAATGCTGCCTTGGCATCTTCTTGTTGTGGACTCGCCACTACTTCTTGTTGTGGGCTCGCCACAAGCGCGATAACTGAAAAAAAAGCGAAGATGAAGGCTAACAATACCTTTGACATACTTATGGTCCCTCTATGGCTAATTCTGGAGCCTGTTGGGCTGAAAGTCAACGGCTTCGAACTCCGTGAGGGACATCTATGAGAATTGTCAAGGAATATTTATGCTGAGCGCTCCTCCTTCACGGGGAATCCGGGTCGGAAGGTCTTGAGGCTGGATTCCATTATCCTGATTTTTTTCCTAGAGCATGTCGTTCTTGTTCCGATACTCGACACAGTGATCCGATTCGCTAGCGCGGCCTGCTTGGGCTGAGGATCCGGAGTCCGGCAGACTGTGTCGAAGCCCGCGGCGGAGGAGCGCTTGAAGGAGACCCGCTGGCACAGGGGCTCCCTTCCGTGGCATTCTTAAAGGGAGGGGGCGAACATGAGTGCGACGACCATCCTATGGTTCTATATCGTCTTCGCGGCGGCCGACCTCGTCTGGGGGCTGTTCCTCACCTTTCTCAATTATCGGAACGTCCTGCGCAACGCCGACAGCGTGCCGCTCGAGTTCCGCGAGCGCGTGTCGCCCGAGGAGCATCGGAAGGCGGCGCTCTATTCGCTCGCGAGGATGCGCCTGGGCTTCGTGTCGAGCCCGGTGATGACGGCCCTTACCCTCGCGGCGGTGGTCACGGGGTTCTTCGGTTTCGTCGACGGCGGGATCGGCAGTCTCGTGCCTCGAGAGTACCTGCACGGGGCCGCCTTCCTCGGAGCGGTCGCCCTGCTGGCGAGCCTGGTCTCGCTGCCGTTTTCGCTGTACTCGACCTTCGTGCTGGAAAAACGCTTCGGCTTCAACACGACGAGCCTCAAGACCTGGGCCGCCGACGCGCTCAAGGCGCTGCTCATAACGATCGTCATCGGTCTGCCCCTCCTGCTCCTGCTCTTCCTCTTCATGGACGCGACGGGACGGTTCTGGTGGCTCTGGGCCTTCGTCGCGCTCAGCCTCGTCAATCTGGGCATCTCGATCGCCTATCCGCTGGTCATCGCGCCGCTGTTCAATAAATTCTCGCCTCTGCCCGAGGGCAGCCTCGCCGAAAAAATCCGCGAGCTGGCGCGGCGCCTCGACTTCAAAATGGGCGGCATCTTCGTCATGGACGGCTCGAAGCGCTCGAAGCATTCGAACGCCTATTTCACGGGCATCGGAAGCACGAAGCGCGTGGTGCTTTTCGACACCCTCGTCGCGCAGATGGGCGAGGAGGAGATTCTCGCCGTCCTAGCCCACGAGATCGGGCACGAGAAAAAGCGGCATGTCCTCAAGGGCATGACCCTTTCCCTCGCGCTCAGTTTCGTCGGCTTCTGGGTCCTTTCCCTGCTGCGCTATTGGGCGCCCCTCTATCCCGCCTTCGGTTTCGCCGGCGCTTCGAAGGAGGCCCTCGTGTTCATCCTGGGCCTCGCCTCGGGGCCGCTCACCTTCTTCCTCGCCCCGGCCTTCTCGGCCTGGTCGCGGCGCCACGAGTACGCGGCCGACCGCTTCGCCGCCGAAGCCGCCGGGCCCGAGGCCATGGGAAGCGCGCTTCTCAAGCTCAATCTCGAGAACGCCTCGAACCTCACGCCGCATCCCCTGTACTCGTTCTGGTACTATTCGCACCCGACGCTTTCGGAGCGACTGCGGGCGCTGGGCGCGGTGAATGAAGCGCCTACCGGTCGCGCTCGGGGGCCGGAGCTCGCTGGTTCGGATCAGAATCAAGAGCGGGGAGGCTGAGCACGAAGGAAGCCCCGCCCAGGTCTGAGTCGGCGACCGCGATGCCGCCGCCGTGCGCCTTGACGATTTCGCTCGCGATCGCGAGCCCCAGGCCCCGCCCTCCGCGGTCGCTGGCGCGCGAGGGATCGCTGCGGTAGAAGCGCTCGAAGATCCTCGTGCGCTCCCATTCCGGGACTCCGGGCCCTTGGTCGTCCACCGCGACCAGGACGGCTCCGTCGGCATTCCTCCGCGAGACGCGAATACGGACGGTCCCGCCTTCCGGGCTGTGCTTGATCGCATTCGTGAGAAGATTGTAGAAGACCTCTCCGAGGCGGAGCGTGTCGGCCAGGACGAAAAAGGGCTCCGCTCCGAGGCATTCCGTCGTCAGCTCGATTTTCTTGTCGCCGACGGCGCCGGCGAAGCGGGACGCCGCCTTTCGTGCGAGTTCGAGAGCGTCGACGCTCTCGAGCGAGAGTTCGAGTCTGCCCGACTCGATTATTTCGAGCTCTCGGAGTGTATCGATGAGGCGGGAGAGACGCAGGACCTCCTCGTGCACGGATGCGAGCGTCGTCGCGTCGAGGGGATAGACGCCGTCGATCATGGCTTCGATCGTTCCCCGGATGAGGGTCACGGGCGTCCGGAGCTCGTGGGCGGAGTCGGCGATGATGCGCTTCTTGGCCTCCTCCAGCGCGACGAGCTCGTCCGTCATCGCGTTGAAGGAGGCGGAAAGCTCCGAGAGCTCGTCCCTGCCGGCCGGGGCGACGCGGACCGAAAGGTCGCCCGAGGCGACTTTCCTGACAGCCGCGTTGAGCGACGCCAGGGGCCGGGTCAGCCGGGCCGAGAAGGCAAGGCCCAGGAGGATCGCGATGAGGGCGGAGAGGAGCGTCGCCCAGAGCAGGGAGGCGCTGAAGGACTCGAGGAACCGCGAGCCGAGGTCGGAGAGCCCGGAATCGATCATCGAGCCCACGAGGACGGTGCCGACTCGCTCGAAGCCTGACAGGATCGGCACGCCGTGGGCCAGGTGCCGCCGGGGGTGGATCGTCCCCAGGAGCTTGCCCGAGGTGTCGGCGACGATGAGGCCGGAGGAGTCGGCCACGACGATGCGGTCCGCCATGAGGGAGCCCACGGCCTCGGCCGGCTTGGCGCTCAGCGGAGGCTCGCCCCGATCCCCGTGGATGCGCTCGTCTATCCTGAGGAACACCAGCCAGGGAATTTCGGAGAGGAAGGATTGGACGCCGTTCCAGCTTTGCTTCTCGGCATAATAGTCGGCGAGAATGGTCGCGTAGGTCGCGGCCTTCTGCGCGTCGCCGGAGAAGACGAAGGAGCGGAACACGCTCTGGGCGCTGAAGCCGACGAGCAAGAGCGTGCTTCCCGCCGCCACGAAGACGACGACGACGAAAAAGACGGAGAGGCGGCTCCTAAGTCGCATCGCTTTGCTCGATGAACTTGTAGCCGACCCCTCTGACCGTCGCGATGTATTTCGGCAGCTCGCTCTCGTCGCCGATGGCCTTGCGGATGTTCTTTATGTGGGCGTCGATCGTCCGTTCGTAGCCTTCGCAGGCCGTTCCCGCGGACCGCTCGAGCAGCTCCAGCCTCGTGAAGACCCGTCCGGGCTCGCCGGCGAGAAAGGCGAGGATGTCGAACTGAAGGGTCGTGAGCGCCCTGGGCTCTCCGGAGACGAGCACGGCGCGCTTGCGCCGGTCGATCAGCATCTCTCCGCGCCTGAGGGGCTCGGAAGCGGCGCCGCCCGACTCGGCCCCGCCGGCCGGCCTCGCGCGCCTGAAGATCGCCCGCACGCGCGCGACGAGCTCGCGCGGGCTGAAGGGCTTGGACACGTAATCGTCCGCGCCCAGCTCGAGGCCGACGATGCGGTCGGTCTCCTCGGTGCGCGCGGTCAGGAAGATGATCGGAATGTCCGAACGCCGCCGGATCTCCCGCGCCACCTCGATGCCGTCGAGCCCCGGCATGTTGATGTCGAGAATGGCGCAATCCGGCGAGCGTTCGCGAAACAGCTTGAGCGCCTGGTTGCCGTCGTCGGCGACGAAGACTTCGAACCCGGCCGTGTCGAGGTAGCTCTCCACGAGCCGGGCTATCTTCCGCTCGTCGTCGGCGACGAGGATGCTTCGGGGCATTCGAGGCTGCCGGATCTTCAGGAGATGCCGACGACCTCGTAGCCCGCCTCGGCGACGACCTCCTTCATGGCGGCGTCGTCGAGTTCGCCGCCCTCCACGACGGCGTTCTTGGCGGCGAGGTCCACGGCCACGGAGGCGACGCCCTGGACTTCGGCGAGCGCGTTCTTCACGTGCATCACGCAATGGTTGCAGCTCATGCCTTCGATCGAAAGTGTCTTGCGCATAGCTTCTCCTTTGATGTCCGCTCGAAAATCAAGTGACAGCCTTGAAGCGCTTCAGACGAAGCGCGTTGGTCAATACGGAAACGGAGCTCATCGACATGGCGGCGGCCGCGATGATCGGGCTCAGGAGCGGTCCGCCGAAGGCGTGCAGGACGCCCGCCGCGATGGGGATGCCGACCACGTTGTAGCCGAAGGCCCAGAAGAGGTTCTGCTTGATATTGCGCATAACGTTCTTCGAGAGCCCGATGGCGGAGGCGACGTCGCCCAGGTCGCTCTTCATGAGCACCACGTCGGCGCTTTCCATGGCGACGTCGGTGCCCGAGCCGATCGCTATGCCGATGTCCGCCTGGGCGAGGGCCGGGGCGTCGTTGATCCCGTCGCCGACCATCGCGACCCTGCGCCCCTCGGCCTGGAGCTTCTTCACCTCGGCCGCCTTGTCCTGGGGCAGGACCTCGGCGAGCACGCGGCCTATGCCCACGCTCGCGGCGATGGCCTCGGCCGCCGCTCGCGAGTCGCCCGTGATCATCGCGACCTCGATGCCCATCCCGCGGAGCTTCGCGACGGCCCGGGCGCTGGAGTCCTTGACGACGTCGGCCACGGCGACGAGGCCGGCGAAGCGGCCGTCGACCGCGGCGTACATGGGCGTCTTGCCTTCGCCGGCGAGCCTCAGCGCGGCATCCGCGGCGCCGCCTTCGGCCGCGGAAAGGCCGGCGGCCTCGACGCCGCTCTCCGCCATGAAGGCGGCGTTGCCTACGAGCACGCGCCTGCCGCCGACTGAGGCCTCGACGCCGCGTCCGGGAATGGCGCGGAAACTCTCGGCCGTCGCGATCGCGGCGCCGGCCTCCTCGGCCGCGCGCACGATGGCGGCGCCCAGGGGGTGCTCCGAGCCGCGCTCGGCCGAGGCGACGAGCGAGAGGAGCTCGGCGCGATCGAAGCCCTGGGAGGGCTGGACGTCGGTGACCTCGGGCTTGCCCTTGGTGATCGTGCCGGTCTTGTCGAAGACGATCGTGTTCACGCGGTGAAGCTCCTCGAGGGCCGGACCAGACTTGACGAGGACGCCGAGCTCGGCGCCCTTGCCCGTGCCGACCATGATGGCCGTGGGCGTGGCGAGCCCGAGGGCGCAGGGGCAGGCGATCGTGAGAATCGCCACGAAGACCGTCAGGGCGAAGGAGGGGCTCTCTCCGAGAAGGAGCCAGAGTCCGGCCGAGACCAGGGCGATGGCGAAGACGACGGGCACGAAGACGCCCGAGACCTTGTCGGCGAGCTGGGCGATGGGGGCCTTGGAGCCCTGGGCGTCCTCGACGAGCTTGATGATGCGGGCCAGGGCGGTATCCGCTCCGACCTTGGTCGCGCGGAAGGTGAAGCTGCCGTAGCTGTTCATGCTCGCTCCGACGACGGCGTCGCCGGGCCCTTTCTCTATGGGCATGCTTTCGCCGGTGAGCATGGACTCGTCGACCGCGCTCTGTCCTTCGAGGATTTCCCCGTCGACGGGCACCTTCGCGCCCGGCCTCACGAGGACCAGGTCGCCCTCCTCGACCTCCTCGATGGGGATCTCGATCTCCCTGCCTTCGTGGACGACCGTGGCGGTCTTGGGCTGGAGCCCCATGAGCCGCTTGATGGACTCGGAGGTCTTGCCCTTGGACCGGGCCTCCAGCGATTTGCCCAGGAGGATGAGGGTGATGATGATGCCCGCCGTCTCGAAGTAGAGCCCGTCGACCGCCGCCGCGTTTCCGGCCGCGATGCGCGAAACACCGTAGAGGCTGTACAGGATCGCGGCCGAGGTCCCCATCGCGATGAGGGAGTCCATGTTCGGGCCGCCGTGCAGGAGCGCGCGCACACCGACGAGGTAAAATCGATAGCCTGCGGCCACCACCGGCAGCACGAGGGCGAGCTCGACGAGCGCGTAGCGCAGCGGATGTTGCATGGGGCTGAGGGCCGCCGGCAGGGGCAGGCCGAGCATCCCTCCCATGGCCAGGTACAGGAGGGGGAGGGCGAACACAGCCGATATGGCGAGCTTGGTCACAAGGACGCGAAGCTCCCTGGCCTTGGCGTCCTGGTGCGCGTCTCCCCGATCGGAGGCGTCAAGGGCTAGGGGAGTGTAGCCCGCCTTCGCTATCGCCTGCTTGATCGCCGAGACGCGGACAAGCGCCGGATCGTAGACGACGAGGCCCTTCTCCGTGGCGAGATTGACGCCCACGGACTCCACGCCCGCCACCTTCCCGACGGCCTTCTCCACCGCCCGCACGCAGGCGGCGCAGGTCATGCCGCCGATAGGGATCGTGACTTCCTTGCGGGCCTTCTCCTCGACGGCCTCGTAGCCGGCCTTGGCCACGGCCGCCTTGATCGCGTCGATCGAGAGCTCGCCGTCCTCGAACTTCACGCTGAGTTTCTCGGTCGCGAAGTTGACCGCCGCCTCGGCGATGCCGGGCAGCTTCTTCACCGCCCGCTCCGAGGCCTGGGCGCAGGCCGTGCAGGTCATGCCGTTTATCTTGAGCTGGATCGCCTTTACCATCGTTCTATCCTCTCCCCATGTCGCCGACGTATTTCTCGAGGATCAGGGTGATCTCGTCGATCTTGGCCGCGCCGTTGTCGGTCCGCATGGCGTCTTTGACGCAGGTGTTCATGTGCTGTTTCAGGATCACGAGATTCGCCTTTTTCAAGAGGGCGATCGAGGCCAGGATCTGCTTGGACACGTCGATGCAGTAGCGGTCTTCCTCGACCATCTTGACGATGCCGTCGATCTGTCCGCGAACCGTCTTCAGGAAACCGAGAGCCTTCTTGCTTTCGGCGCTGCCGTGATCCATGTTCCGCTCCTTGCTCAATCCCACCACCCCTGGGGGGTGGTACCTTAAAGATAGGAGCCTGGGAGGGAAACGTCAAGTCTCGCGCCGAAGCCGGTGCCGAGGCTCGGCGCGCCCGGGTCGGCCGTCGCGGAGGCCCGAGGCCCCTCCGCGGCCGCGTCATCCGCTGCGTCATCCGCTGCAGCAGCTGCCGCCCGCGGGGCGGTAGCTCCCGATCTCGCGCTTGACCTGGGCCAGGTTCACCTTCGACAGGCTGTCGACCGCCTTGACGTAGCCGTGGAGCATCCCCATCCAGCAGTCGAAGGGGAAATCGCCGGTGACCATGATCGGCGGGGTCGCGAGCTGGCCCCGCGCGAGGTCCAGGGAGCCGTTGTAGGTCGGGAATACGACGCGGCTGTTGCAGGAAGTGAGTTGGTCCGGCTCGAAGCGGATGATCGCCTTCATCCCCTTCTGCAGCACGATCGCGGCCGGTGAGTAGCCCGCGGCGGTCACCTTGATGGTGATCTCCTGCACGCCGTCATGAACGACGGGCATGCCTATGACATCGACCGGGACCGGGCCGCCGGAGACTCCCGCCAGACTTGAGCCGCCGCCCTGGCCGAGGAGACCGGAGAGGCGGTCGCCCAGCGAACCCGCCTGCGCGCCAGACTGCGAGCCTGGCTGCGAGCCAGACTGCGAATCGGCCTGGCTGGTGCCCTGGGCACCGCCCTGCGCGCTTTCCTGGGCGGTCGAGGCGGAGGGGGGAGGCCCGTAGGAAGCGAGGTCGGGGACGACGGTGATCCGGCTGCGGATCATGCCCATCCAGCAGCTGTAGGGCACGACCCCCGCGGCCTTCGGCGTGAACTCGACGAGGTTGTCGCCGGCCTGGAGCGTCTTCTGAATCCCGTAGCCGGGGACGATGAGGGTGCTGTTGCAGCTCGTGAGGTCCTTCTCGGCGATGCGGATGGTCCACCTCACCGGCACGCCGGCCTGCACGACGAAGGGCGCGTAGTCGTTGGCGTCGAAGACCGTGGTGACGGTTTGCACGCCGTTCCGGATGCGCGCTATCGCGGGGCCATCCGCCGAAGCGGCGCCGGCCGGGATCGCGCCGGCCGGGATCGCGCCGGCTGCGCCGAGCGGGACCGCGCCGGCACCGGCGAGCGCCGTATCGGCGAGCGCCGCGCTGACGCGGCCGCCGGACGAAGCGAGCGAAGGCAGCTGAGGGAGGGCCACTCCGGCCAGAGCGGCCGCCCGTGCGAAGGTGGCCACGCCCAGCACCATGACGAGGACGGCGCTCGCCTTGAGCATGGCGGGCAGGAAGCGCCGCGGCAGCATGGTCGCCGCCAGGCCGAAGGCCAGGAGGAGGGGCACGGTCCCCGCCGAGAAGACGAGCATCGAGAGCGCCCCGGCGAGCGCGCTCCCCGTGCCCAGGGCGTAGAGTTGCATGGTCTGCAGGGGCCCGCAGGGCATGAGGCCGTTCAAGAGCCCCACGGCGAGGGTGCCGCGCCTTCCGAGGGCAGTCGAGGCCGCGCCGAGCCGCCGCCGCAGGGCCGCCGGGAGGAGGCCGGATGCTCGGGGCAGCCGCGGGATGAGGCCGAGCATCTTGAGGCCGAGGAGGAGCATGAA
>DATKVK010000023.1:0-24522 GCA_035530095.1 Rectinemataceae bacterium
CCGAGGCCGGCTATCATCGCGGCGCCGAGCGCTCCCGCCTCGGGCGCGGTGGCGCGCTCGAAGGGCAGGCCCATCACGTCCGCCTTGATCTGGAGCCAGGCCGTGGACTTGGCGCCTCCGCCCGAGGCGACGAAGCGCCGCGTGTCGATGCCGAGTTCGCGCAGCGGTCCGAGGCTCTCCAGGAAGAAGTAGGTCTCGCACTCCATGATGGCCTTGAGAATCTCGCCGCGGGAGGTGGAGGTGCGCAGCCCCAGG
The DNA here is from genome assembly GCA_035530095.1 of Rectinemataceae bacterium. Classification (GTDB taxonomy): domain Bacteria; phylum Spirochaetota; class Spirochaetia; order Treponematales; family Rectinemataceae; genus JAJXZP01. The sequence goes on from DATKVK010000023.1 coordinate 256, forward strand.
ATGAGGCCCGACGCGTTTTGGATGAACTTGGGCGCCCCGACCGGCTCGAAGTACGGCAGCACGAGGAGGCTCGTGGGCTCGGAGGGTATCTCGGCGACGAGGCGCTCGAAGGCCTCGCTCTCGCTTCCCAGCCTGTCGGCCGAGGCGAAGGTCGAGCGGAACCAATTCACGAGGCTGCCCGCCTGGTTGTAGATGAAGGAGACGTAGAGCCCCGGCACGGCGTGATGCTCCACGTTGAAGCCCAGGGAGCGCATCGCGCCCAGATCGGGAATGCCGTCGTAGACGGGAGTGATGCACTCCACGGTCCCTATGCCGCAGGCCGCCCCGCCCGCCGACCACAGCCCCGAGCCGAGGGCGGCCGCGCACTGATCGTGCGTGCCGAGGACGCAGAGCGTGCCCTTGTCCAGCCCGAGCCGCTCGGCCGCCGCGGCCCCGAGTTCGCCCAGCACCTGCCCCGAAGGGGCGGCGAGCGGCAGCCTCGCCGGATCGATGCCCGCCTCGCGGCAGAGCCGATCCGACCAGGCCTGGGCTCGCAGGTCGAAGAGCAGGGTCCGGTTCGCGTGGGAGTAGCTGGTAACGGGATCGAGGCCGAGCAGATAGGGCACGAGCTCCGCGAAGAGGAGAAACCGGTCCGCCGAGGCGTAGAGCTGGGGCCGCTCGCGCCGCAGCCACAGGAGCTTGGGAAGCGAGTAGTTGGGCGACACTATGTTGGGATTGATCGAGTAGAGCTCGTCCGCTTCGAAGCGAGCGGCGAAGTCCCGGATCTCCTCCTCGCCCCGGCGGTCGGCCATGAGAATCGCGTTGCCGAGGATCTTCCTGTCCGCGGAGACGGGGGTCATGGCCTCTCCCATCGCGCTGAAGGCGAGGGCCGTGACGCCCTCCTTCCCCGCCTTGCCTCCGAGCTCGCGCACCACGTCGATGGCCGCGGAGACGACGAGCCGCGAGTCGAGCTCGGCCCAGAGCGGCGCGGGATGGAGGGTCGGGTAGCTGCGCGAGGCGCCGGCCATGAGTTTCCCGTCGACGGAATAGAGGGCGGCCTTGCAGGTGCTCGTGCCGATGTCGACGCCGATGAGACTCACGCCGGACTCTAGAAACGCATGGCTTCGCAGCCGAGATACTTGGTGAGAGCTTCTTCGAGGGGAGCGAGGAAGTTTCCTGGCGTCACGCTCACATGGTGCCGGAAGCCGGCCTGCCCGATCCTGAGCAGCCCCTCCTGAAGCGAGGGGATGCGCGCCACGCCGCCCGTGCCGAAAAAGTCGGAAGGTATGGGATCGTCGGTGAACTCGCCCTCGCCCAGATAGTACCTGAGCGCCCCGTTTTCCGTCATGAGGCTCGCGAAGGAGAAGGCCGTCGGAGCTATGCGGCCGACATCGCAGCCGAAGGAGCAGCCCTTGCCCACGATGTTCGCGAGGATGGCGTGATCGCAGATCCTGCCCTTGGCCTTCATCAGGTCGGAGGGCACGGGGCCGCAGTGGAAGAGAATGCACTTCTCGGGGTCGTCGCCGTAGTTGTTGTTCCAATCGAGCAGGGCTGCACTGGCGCCGGATGCCGCACCGAGGGCGCGCATCGCGACGGCGTTGCCGATGTCGAGCTCGCAGGACGCGGCGATGCCGCGCTCGTTCATCTCGCCCATGAGGACGCAGGGCGAGACGTGCAGCGTCTCCTGCATCTCGATCCAGCAGCGGACGGCGAGACAGTCGAGCTGGTCGCGCTCCACGAGCTCGTCGAGCGCGACGCCGAGGCGAACCAGGGTGTCGAAAGCCTCGTCGGGGGCTCCGCTCCAATCGCTGTACTCGCGCAGGCGCAGGGCCTTGTCGCGATAGGCTCCGCTCGAGGAACGGATGGACTTGAGCCGCGCGATGACGGATGAAAGATCGTAGGTCTCGACGTTGATGTCCTGACGCTGGAGCGCGAGCTCGTCGATGCGCACGGTCTTGAAGGCCGTCGTCCTCGCGCCGATGGCGCCCACGCGAAGGTTTTTCAGCCCCTTCACGACCCGGCAGACCCTGTCGAAGTGGTCGAGGTTCCTCGCGAAGGTTTCCGACGAGGGAGAGACGACATGGGGCGCGAGCGAGGTGAACTTGATGCCCCGCTGGTGGAAGACATCCATGATGGAAAGCTTGCCGCAGAAGGCGTCGCGGCGCAGCTCGGGGGACATGCGCCCCAGCTCGTCGGGATATGCCTGGACGAAGATGGGCAGGTTCGTGTCCCTGAAGGCCTCGACCGCGCCGTTCTCGTCTCCGAAATTGGGCAGGCAGAGCACGACCCCGTCGATCTTTTCCTTATTCCGCGCGAGGAAGGCGGCGAACTTGGCGCCCTCCTCGCGAGTCTCGACCGCGCCGAAGCGCGTCGCCGATTCCTCCATGACGAGGACCTCGTGTCCCCGGGCGCGCACGGCCTCGAACATCTCCTTCCGGGCCGCTGCCTGGAGCGAGCCGGGGAACAAGGCCCGATTGCCGAAGTACAGGGCGAATCGCGAAGCGGAACTTTTCACGGACTCCTCCTTCATCCCACGAGACGAGCGGCGCTGCCGCCCAGGCCGAGAGTCTCTATCTCGGCGAGCGTCGCGCGATACGCGGCCTCTCTGGCGGCTGCCGGACCGCGGGCGAGGGCCGCCTCGTAGGGCGCCCTGATCCCGGTGCCGATATTGATCTTGGCTATGCCGCGCGCGACGGCCGCGCGCACATTGTCCGGTTTTATTCCCGTGCCGCCGTGGAGGACGATGGGAACCCCGGCCGCGGCGTAGATCTTGGATAGTCGCTCGAGGTCGAGCCTGGCCTCGATCTTCTTTTCCTTGCGGGCGGACTCGGCCACCGCCCCGTGGACGTTGCCGATGGCCACGGAGAGCCAGTCCACGCCGGTGGCCGCGGCGAACTTCGCCGCGTCGGCGGGGTCGGTGAAGCCCGTGCCCGTGCGGAAGAGCTCTTCGTAGGGCGGCAGGGGGCCGGCCTCGTGGCCGAGCACCGAGCCCAGCTCCGCCTCGACCGCCACGCCCACAGGGCTGCACAGCTCTACGACGGACCTGGCCGCGGCGACATTCTCGTCGAAAGGAAGCCGCGAGCCGTCGACCATCACCGACTCGAAGCCGGCAGCCAGGGCGCGCCTGATTATGGGCAGGAAGTCCACGCGGAGCCCGTCCTCGTCTATCACCGGGACATGATCGAGGTGCAGCCGCGAGCAGAGCCGGTTGTCGTGGCGCCGGTATTCCTCGGCGACGGCCTCGAGGCTCTTCGCCTCGAACTTCTCCCACTCGACCCGCGCGACCTCGACGAGACCGAAGGTCCCCGAGTCCCGCAGGGCGGCGAGCACCGGCTCGACCATGGGCAGGTAGGGAATGTTGAAGGCGGGCAGCGCGAGGCCGAGGCGCCTGGCGGATGCGACGATGGCGGAGGTGTCGGACATGGGAACTCCTTGTCGTGATTTTATACTGCCTCGCGGGAGAAAGCGACGCCGTGCCTGGACATCGGCACGGCGCGCGGCGCTGGACGCTAAAGCCTAGAAATTGTACTGATCGATATTCTCGGGAGTGAAGATGAGCGGGCGGCCGTACACGATTTCGCCGTCCTTGCCGACGGTGAACTCGCCGAGCTTGCCGCAGCTCACCTTGGTTCCGACCTTGTTCACGAGCGTACCGTCGAGCGCGGCCTTGGCCACGTAGACGGACATGTAGCCGAGCTTGGCCGGATCCCAGATGAAGAACGCCTTCTCCGAGCCGTCTTTCAGATACGAACGGATGGAAGACGGAAGCGCCACGCCGGTGGCGAAGACCTTCCCGACCTTGCCGACGATCTCGATGGCGCGGGCGGCGGCGGGGGCCGATACGGCGGAAGAGGAGATTATCACCTTGAGGTTCGGGTAGGCCTGCATGAGATTCGTCGCGACATCGATGCTCTTCGCCTCGTCGTCGCCCGCGAACTGGGTGGCCACGGGCTTGAACACCTTGTATTTCGGGTCAGTTTTGCAGAGCTCGGTCATGATCCGGATGTGCGCCATGTGATTGGGACTCGTGGGCGAAGCGGCGATGAAGGCGATCTCTCCGCCCTGGGGGGAATCGGCGAGAGCGCAGTCGAGCATGGCGCGGGCGACGCCCTCGTACGACATCTGGTTGCAGAAGAAGTCGCGGGCGTTCATGGCGGTGTCGGCGTCGTAGGAGACTACCTTTATTCCCATGGCCCTGGCCCGGACGAGAGGGGGAGCGACGGCGTTGAGATCGATGGCCGAGACGATGATCGCATCCGGTCTCTGCGCGACGATGTTCTCGAGAGACTGGACCTGGAGCTGGACGTCGGCCTGCTCCGAGCCGGTGTAGACGAAGTCCACGCCGAGTTCCTTGGCCGCTTCCTTGGCGCCTTCGGCGCAGATCTCGAAGTAGGACAGACCCGTGAACTTGGGATTCATGAAGATGCGGTACTTCTTCGCGGGAGCCGCGAACGCGGAACCAGCGAGCACTACGAGGACGATGAATAGAGCGATACCTCTTTTCATACTTCCCTCCCCCTTTCAATTTTTCACGAGGCCCAGGGCCTCGCCTTTGCCTGTTTGCGCGGGCGAATCGCGAAGATGCCTCGCCCGGAGAAATTAGATATCAGGACGCCCGAGACGAGAAGGGCGCCGATGATCAGCTGCTGTATCGATCCCGAGATATTGGCCAGTCCCATGCCGTTCCGCAGCGTCTCGAGGAAGATGATGGAAAGCAGCACTCCCAGCACGGTCCCGCGGCCCCCGTTGATATCCACACCGCCCAGGACGACGGAGGTGATGACCCCCAGGATCACGCCGTCGGCGTTGTCGCCGCGGGCCGAGCCGTACTGGCCGATGAAGATCCACGCGCCGAGGGCGGCGCCGAGAGCGGCGATCATGTAGGTGCCCATCTTCGTGCGCACGACACTGATGCCCGAATAGGTCACGGCCATGGGATTGTTGCCGATGGCGAAGCAGCGGCGGCCGAAGGTGCTGAAATGCATGATCACCCCGAAGACGACGACCGCCGCGATGAAGACGAAGAGCATGACCGGTACCGCGGCCGAACCCACCGTGGCCGAGCCCAGCCATTTGTAGGTGCCGTCGAAGCCCGTATAGCCGGTCTCGGAACCGATGATGAAGGCGAGACCGCGATAGGCGCCCGAGGTTCCCAGGGTGACGGCGAGGGCCGGCAGCCGGAGCTTGGCGACCAGGAATCCGTTGAACGCCCCCAAGGCGAGGGCCACAGCCGCGATGAGCGCCAGCGCGAGGCCGAGCGGAAGATGCGCGGCCGAGCTCTTGGCCAGGAGGACGGTGCAGACGGCGAGGGTGGAAGGCAGCGAGAGGTCCATCTCTCCCGTGAGGATGATGAGCGTGAGGCCCAGGCCCATGATCCCCGTAAACACGAGATTCCGCGACGAGTAGAGAAGCTGCTGGCCGTTCAGGTAATACGGAGAGAGCGTCGTGGCCCAGACGCCGGCCAGCACGACCATGATGGCGATGGACAATTCCCAGCGATGGCTCCTGAATATGCTCTTCATGTCCGTGGCCCTATCCTTTCTTGTGTCTGAAGAGGGCCTGGATCCGCCGCTCTATTCCAGCGTCGAGGGTGATGGCGCCCACGATGGCGAAACCCTGGATGAATCTGCGCCAGAACTCCGGCGCATGCGCCAGGACCAGGCCGTTGTCGATGGAGGAGAGGATGAGCGCGCCGAAGAAGACTCCGACTATGTTGCCCGAACCGCCGGTGGTGCTCACGCCGCCGAGCACGACGGCTGCGAGCGCCATCATCTCCCAGTCCCGCCCGAGGTTCACGGTGATCGTGCCCACGCGCGAGATATAGAGGAATGAAGCGAAACCGACGAGAGCGCCGCAGACGGCGAACGCGAACAACACGACCCGATTGGCCCGCAGGCCGTAGAACACGGCCGCTCCGGGATTGGATCCGACCGCGTACACTCGCCTAAAGATGGGCACGCTTCGCAGGAGGAACGCGAGGACCGCCACCACCGCCACGGCCAGCAGCACGACGACGGGCAGGCCCAGCACCGTGGCGTCGGCCCCCTTGATCATCCAGCGCGGGAGATTGCCGGAAGGGACCTCTATGCCCCGCCCTATGATGAAGGTAACGCCCCGGAAAATGGCCAGCGTGCCGAGGGTCGCCACGATGGAAGGCACCCGGCCGTAGGCCACGGCCAGGCCGTTGAGCAACCCGAGCACGAGGCCGATGGCGACGGCTACCGCCACGATCGCCAGGCCCGAGTGCTGATTCGCGGCCGCGAACTTCGCCGCGGCGAAGCCGGCGAGTCCGATGATCGAGCCCACCGAGACATCCAGGTTGCGCGTGATGACGACGATAGCCTCGGCGCAGGCGACGATGGTGAGCAAGGACGCGTTGAAGGCGATGATCTTCAAGTTCTGCAGCGTGAGGAAATTCTGCGTCGTGAACGAGAAGACCGCGACGACGGCGATGAGGGAAAGCAGCACACTGATCACGCGAAGCCGAAGCGTGTTCCTCGAAAGGCCCGTGTTGAGCCGACTGAGCAGCGAAATTTCGTTGTTAGTTCCCATCGGCGCTCACTTCCTCCGTTGTCCTGATGCGGGATGCCGCGGTCATGATCTTCTCCTGGGTGGCTTCATCCCTCGCGAACTCCGCCACGATCCTCCCGTGCGCGACGACGAGGATCCTGTCGCACATCCCCAGAATCTCGGGCAGGTCCGAAGAGATGAGGAGAATCGGATAGCCCGCGGAGACCAAGTCCGAGATTCTTTGGTGCACCTGCGACTTCGTCCCCACATCGATTCCGTGGGTGGGCTCATCGAGAATGAGTATCTTGGGTTCGGTGGCGAGCCATTTGGCGAGCACCACCTTCTGCCTGTTGCCGCCGGAGAGGCTCGCGACCGCCGAATCGAGGCTCGGTGCCTTGATCTCGAAATCCTCGGCGAAAGGCGCAGCGAATCTCGTTTCGGAGGCGTGGGATATGAGTCCGGCCGCGCCGAGCCGGCCCAGGACCGGAAGGCAGATGTTCGAGGCGATGCCCAGCTCCACGACGAGCCCATTGTCGTCGCGATTCTCGGGGATGTAGGCGATTCCCTCGCGCAGCATCTGAGCGGGGCTTTTGGGCACGACCACGGCACCGTCGATGGCGACCGTGCCCGAAGCCGGCGGGCGCACGCCGAATATGGCTTCCGCGATCTCGGTCCGCCCCGCTCCGACGAGACCGGCCAGGCCGACTATCTCGCCCGCCCTGACGGTGAAGCTCACGTCCTCGAAAACCCCGGGCAGACCGAGCCCCTTCACCTCCAGGACCGGAGCGCCGGCGGGTTTGGACGACCTCTCGACGAATAGGGACTTCAGCTCCCTGCCGACCATGTAACGCACCATCGCCGCTTCCGACATCTCGGCCGCGGGCGCGGTGACTATGTGCTCCCCGTCCCTCATGACCGTCACTTCGTCGGCGATGCGGCCGATCTCCTCCAGGCGGTGCGATATGAAAATGATGGATACTCCGCGCTTCTTCAGGGAGTGGACCACGGCGAAGAGACGATCGGCCTCGGAAGGGGTCAGCGAAGCGGTCGGCTCATCGAGAATGAGAAGCTTCAGATCGGCACACATGGCGCGCACGATCTCCACGAACTGTATCTCGGCGACGGAGCGGCCGGCGAGGAGCGAGCGCGGGTCGATGTCGACGCCGAGTTCGCCCAGCCTTCGAGCCGCATCGTCGTACATCCGCTTCCTGTCCACGGTGAGCAGCCGCGTCCGCGGGTGGAAGCCCATGAAGATATTCTCGGCGACGTCCAGATGGGGGAAAAGCTTCGGGTCCTGGTAGACGGCCGTGATGCCCCTCTGACGGGCGTCGAGGGGCGTCTCGAAACCGCAGGCCTTCCCGTCGAGCAGAATCCTGCCCGAATCGGGACGCTGCATGCCCGTGACGATCTTCACCAGGGTGGACTTGCCCGCCCCGTTCTCGCCAACGAGGGCGTGCACCGAGCCCGCCTTCACCCCGAAAGATACCGTCTTCACGGCCTGGACGGGACCGAAGCTCTTTGCGATCCCGACGATGCCGAGCCTATCGTGCGCTGTCGTATTCATCGACTCCGGCTCCCGCAAGGAAAATGTCCATCCTTCTCGGTCTCACGGGCGGATCGCCGCTCGTACGACCTATAAGCCGCGGCTTCGCGCTCCGAGCCGCAAGCCGCCGCGGTCATCACCCTCTCCTGCGTGGCCTCGGAGCGATCGAACTCCGCGACGATGCCCCCTCCGGCCACCACGAGGATTCGATCGCACATCGCGAGAATCTCGGGCAGGTCGGACGATATGAGCACGATGGGGAAACCGGCGGAGGCGAGCTCGGAGATTCTCTGATGCACGAGGGACTTGGTGGCGACATCGATGCCGCGCGTGGGCTCGTCGAGGATAAAGACCTTGGGCACCGTCGCGAGCCACTTGGCCAGCATGACCTTCTGCCTATCGCCGCCCGAAAGCGTATCGACGCGCGAGTCGAGCGTTCGCGACTTTATCTCGAAGTCCTCGACATATCCCTCGGCGAAGCTCGTCTCGGCGACATGGTTGATGAGGCCGGTGGCCGTCAGGCGCCTCATCGCGGGCAGGCAGATATTGGAGGAGATGCCCATCTCGGTGATGAGACCGTTTTCGTCGCGCTCCTCGGGTACATAGGCGACGCCGAGCCTCACCATCTCCTCGGGGCTCGAAGGCCTCAGCTCCACGCCATCGATGACGACAGTGCCGGCGACGGGGGTGCGGATGCCGAAAATAGCCTCGGCTATCTCCGTGCGTCCCGCTCCGACCAGACCGGCGAGGCCGAGGATTTCGCCCCCGCGGACGGCGAAGCTCACATCGTCGAAGTATCCCGGCAGCTCCAGGCCCCTGACCTCGAAGGCGTTCTTCTCCTCTATCGGCGCGACGGCGCGGGAGAAGAACGAAGAGAGTTCGCGGCCGACCATGCAGTGGACGAGGTCGTTTTCGGAGAGCTCCTCCGCGGGAGCCGTCACGACATGCTCGCCGTCCCTGATCACCGTGATGAAGTCGGATACCAGTTTCACTTCCTGCAAGCGGTGCGAGATGAAGATCACCGAGACGCCGCGTGCGGTGAGCGAGTCGATCACGGAGAACAGCCGCTCCGACTCGGCGGGAGTCAGCGAAGAAGTCGGCTCGTCGAGAATCAGGAGCCGGAGATCGGCGCACATCGCGCGGACGATCTCGACGAACTGTATTTCCGCCACGGAGCGCCCCACCAGATGGGAGCGCGGGTCGATATCGACGCCGAGCTCGCCGAGCATGCGCGCGGCTTTCTCGTACATGCGCTTCCGGTCCAGGAAGCCGAAGACGCCGCGCGGGTAGATGCCCATGAAGATATTCTCAGCCACGTCGAGGTGGGGGAACAGCTTCGGATCCTGGTAGACCGCCGTGATGCCCGCGCTTCTCGCGTCGATCGGCGTCGAGAAGCGGCAGGGGACTCCATCGAGGGAGATGGCTCCGCCGTCGGGGCGCTCCATGCCCGTGATGAGTTTCACGAGGGTCGACTTGCCCGCGCCGTTCTCGCCCACGAGGGCATGGACTACTCCCGGTTTGACAGTGAAGGAGATATCCTTGACCGCCTCTACGGGACCGTAATTTTTCGTCACGGAACCCAAAACCAATCGATCGATCACGTGCGGACAGCCTGCCTTCCTCTCGGATTAGCTCGGTTCAAAGACTGTCACGGTTTCCGCAATCCGTGAATGGACGGCGGCGTGTCATTTTATGCACTTTCCTGCAAAATGGAAAAAACGGCCGCCTCCGGCTTGCGCCCTCTTTCCCAACCTGCTATTAGATTGCATATGGATGGCGACGGCGGCGAGGGATGGGACGGGCTCTTACCGTTGCTGAGCGATTTCCGCAGCGGCTTCAAGGTCGCCCTCTCCCTGCACGACCCCTCGGGGAAAAAACTCTTTTCCTTGCCGGGGCGGGCACAGGCTCCCTTTTGCAGGAAAATAGGCGGGTGGCTCTACGATCCGGCCATATGCGCCGCCCAGTCGCATCGCATGCGGCACCTAGCGTCCGACCGAGCCGATACGCTCGCCTATACCTGCCACGCCGGGCTTCGCTGCTGCGTGCATCCCTTCACATCCGGAGGAAGATTGCTCGCCTTCGCTCAGATCAACGAATACAGGTTCGGAGAAAGCCCCGGCGAGGAAGTGCTCCGCGCGTGGCGCAGGGATGTCGGCGCGGTCGACCTCCTTCTCCGGGACTACCTCGTCCTCCCCCGGTTTACGGCGGAGGCGGAACAGCACATGATCCGCCTATTCCGAGTGGTCGCGGAGCATGCGATCTCCCACGGCTTCATCTCGGTTCCCCGAAGCGCCCTCTTCGACAGCATCGTGGACTATGTCCGCTCCCACATTCGGCGTCCGAGCATTCCGATCGACGAGGTCGCCGAGCACGTGAGCAAGAGCCCCTCCACCGTATCCCATGTCGTCAAGAAGGAAGCGGGCATCTCCTTCAAGCGGCTTGTTATAGAAAAGAAACTTGAGGAGGCAGAACACATCATGTCGTCGCGCTCGACGCCTTCGATCGGAGAGGTGGCCGAGATCCTGGGCTACAGCGACCAGTTCTACTTCTCACGGCTCTACAAGAAGTACCGCGGCTTCCCCCCGAAGGAGTTCGTCAGGCGCCGCGTCGTCTAGCCGCGCCCTTGCCGCGCGGCCAAGCCGCGGGCGGCCGTGCCGATCACTCGCCGAAGAGGAAGCGCTCGGGGTTGTCGTGGCAGAAGAGGAGGCGCTCCCCGCCGGAGAGGGGCGAGGCCGCGAAGATCCGGTAGTAATCGGAATACGAGCGGATGCGGGAGAGGTTGACGGCGAAGTCCGAGCCGAACAGGAGGCGCCCGCGCAGGAGTTCGCCGCGCTCGGCGCCGAGTTCGTCGATGTACCTGCGCAGCCAGTCGTAGTACTCGGCCTCGGTGCCGTCGAAAGAGAAATCGGCGTAGACGTTCGGATGCTCGCCCATGAAGCCCACGATGCGGTCGCTCCACTCCGTGCTCGGAGCCTTGCCCAAGGTGCGCAGATATTGAGCGCCGAAATGGGCGAAGTCGAGGCGCAGGCCCGGGTGGCGTTCGAGCACGGGCGCCCAGCGTTCGGGAGAGGTGTAGAGCAGGGACTCTTCGAGCGAGACGGTGCGGAATCCCTGATCGTCGCAGTGCGTGGTCACGGGTATCCCTCGCTCCTCGCAGAACGACCAGAGCAGCTCGGCCTTCTCGCGCTCCCGCCCTCCGCGGCGCCCGCGGGCCTCGGGCCAGGGGTCGAAGCCGAGGGGAGGATAGACCTTGACGCCGGCGAAGCGCAGGGGCGAGGCGAGGCGCTCGTCGAAATCGCGCATCGCGTCGAAGGCCGCCGCCGAGGCCTCGCGGCCCCGTCGGTAGCCCGCGAACTGCCGCCCCAGGACGGCGGCCAGGGCATCCAGGTCGTAGTGGCGCGTATCGATCCCGAGGAAGGGCCTGATCTCCAGGAAGCCCGAAGGCCTCGAGCGCCGATAGTCCCGAATGCCGTCAAGAAGGTCGCGCACCTGCAGCTCGACGCTCTTCGCCGCGGGCGCGCTGTAGTAAAGCTCCTCCGCCGCGGCTCCGCTCGAGCCGAAGTCCATGACGAGCGGCACGAGCACCAGCCGGTCGAAGCCCTGCGAGCCGACGGAAAGCGAGCCTTCCGTCAGGAGCGCGGGCGGGTCTCCTTCCTTCGCGAAACGCCCGGCGAGATCGTCCTCCATGAGCCTGAAGATCGAGCCGACGTCGTTTTCCATCACGGCGAGCATGTTCCGGATCCGCTCGCCGCCCTTGAGGAAGAGGGAGGCCACGAGATAGTTCGGAGCCGAGGCGTACGCGAGCAGGGTCTCGAGCCGCCTTCGCCGCACGGACTCGACGAAGGCGAGGAGACTCGGGTGGGAGAGCGTCAGGGCGTGGCAGTGCACGTCGTAGAACGGAAAAGACGGCATCGCGCGGGGCCTCGGCCGCAGGCCCGTTCAGTACTCCCCCTCGGCGATGTCGGCTCGGGTCAGCTTGGCCCGGAAGAATCGGTACACGAGGAACTGGTACACGATCACGATCGGCACGAAGATGCAGGCGACGACGGTCATCACCTTGAGCGTCAGGGGGCCCGAGGAAGAGTTGAAGGCGGTGAGACTCGCGGCGGGGTCGAGGCTCGAGGGAATGAGATTCGGGAAAAGCCCCACGAGCGCCGTGGCGACGACCAAGAGGATCGTGGCGCATGACGCGACGAAGGCGGCGAAGGCCCGCGAGCGGGCGTGGAAGAGCCTGACGCCGACGAGCGACGCGACGGCCAGGACCGGCACGACGAGCCACAGGGGCGAGGCGAGGAAGTTGTCGTAGAGCTTGGTCGCGAAGGCCGTGGCCGCGAGGAAGACGACCGTCAGAGCCGCCACCGCGTACCAGAGCTTCGAGGCGAGGCTCCGCGAGCGCTCGGCCAGGGAGCCGCCGGTACGGTATTCCAGCCACAGGGCGCCGTGCTGGAGGAAGAGCGCGACGAAGAGCAGGGCGGTGAGGAGGCCGTACGCGTTGAAGAGCCCCCAGAAGGAGCCGCGGTAGCCGTCGGCCGCCATGGGCAGGCCCTGGAATATGTTGCCGAAGCCCAGGCCCAGCACGAGGGGAGCCGTGAAGCTCGAGATCGCCAGAGCCCAGTCCCAGAAGGAGTGCCACCTCGCGCCCTCGGATTTGGACCTGAACTCGATCGACACGCCGCGCACGATGAGCGAAAAAAGGATGAGCAGCATCGGCAGGTAAAGATAGCTGAACATGGAAGCGTAGACGTTGGGGAAGGCGGCGAAGGTCGCGCCGCCGGCGGTGACGAGCCACACCTCGTTGCCGTCCCACACGGGGCCGATCGCGGTGAGGGCGACCGAGCGCTCGGTCTCGTCCTTGGCCAGGAAATTGCGCAGCATGCCCGCGCCGAAGTCGAAGCCGTCGAGCGTGAAATAGACCGCCCAGAGGACTCCCCAGAGTATGAACCATACGATTTGAAGCGTCATGTCGCTGCCCCCTTATTCCTCGACCTTGCGCGCGTACTTGACGAGCAGGAAGGCGTCCACGACCGCCAGGCTGCCGTACAGCACGACGAAGGCGATCAGCGACGCGAGCACGTCGCCGGCCGAAATCGCGCCGGATGCGGCGTCGCTCGTCCTCAAGAGCCCGTAGACGATCCAGGGCTGCCGTCCGATCTCCGCGAGAAGCCAGCCCAGCTCCGAGGCGATATAGGGCAGGACGATGGCGAAAGACATGATCCAGAGGAACCAGCGGTGCTTCTGGAGCTTGTCGCGCCACGCGAAGACGAGGGCTAGGAAGGCCAGGAGGATGAAGAGCATTCCCAGGCCGACCATGAGCCTGAAGCTCCAGAAGCTCACGGCGACGGGAGGCCGCTGGTCGGCGGGAAAGTCCAGGAGACCTTTGATGGTGGCGTTCGGGTCGTGGTAGGAGAGGAGGCTGAGCAGGTTGGGGACCTCGAGCGCCTCGACGAGGTTGCTCTCGTGCTTGGGCTCGGGAACGTCGAGGAAGTAGAAGGGCGCGGCCTTCTGCGTGTGCCAGACCGACTCCATGGCCGCCAGCTTGGTGGGCTGGTAATCGGCCACCTCGCGGCCCGACATGTCTCCCGAGAAGACGATCAGCACCGAGGCGACGATGCCGACGGTGGCGCCGATCCTGAACGAGCGCTTGAACATCTCGGACTTGCGGCCCTTGAGGAGGTGGACGGCCGAGATGCCCATGACGAAGAAGGCGGAAAGGGTGATTGCGGACATGAGGGTGTGGAAGAACTTGACCCAGGAATACTCGTTCCACAGGAGGGCGCCGAAATCGACGAGCTGGGCCCTGCCGCCCGAGATGACGTAGCCTTCCGGATGCTGCATCCAGCCGTTCGCCAGGAGAATCCAGAGCGCGGAAAGCGAACTCGCGAAGGCCACCACCCACATGATGGCGGCGTGGACTCCCTTCGACACGCGCTTCCAGCTGAACATCCAGAGCCCGATAAAGGTGGACTCCAGGAAGAAGGCCACCGTGGCCTCGATGGCCAAGGGGGCTCCGAAGATATCCCCGACGAACTTCGAGTACTCGGCCCAGTTCATGCCGAACTGGAACTCGAGGGTGATGCCCGTGACCACCCCGACCGCGAAATTGACGAGGAAAAGCTTGCTCCAGAACTTCGTCATCCTGAGGTAGATTTCGTCGCCCGTGCGGGCGTACCGCGTCTCCATGTAGGCGACCAGGGCGCTGAGCCCGAGGGTCAGCGGCACGAACAGGAAGTGAAAAATGGCCACCATGGCGAATTGGATGCGAGACAGAGCCTCTACGCTCATGCGACCCCCCTTGCGCGACGATCGAATTCGCTAAACGGAATTAGCTGCATGCTCCTAGTATTGCATAGGAGCGGTTGCCATTCCAGTGGATTTTTCCGTACACTTCGGCTTCCTATGGAAAACGATTCCCGATGGCTGCGCGAGCGCGGCGCGGACGCCCGGCGTCCCCTCGTCGCCGCCATCGTCCTGGGAGAGCTGTCGGGCATCTTCCTCATCCTGCAGACCGCGCTGCTCGCGGCCATAGGGAACGCCGCCATCATGGAAGGGCGCCGGGTCCGCGAGCTCGCGCCCTACTTCGCGGCGCTCGCGCTCGCGATAGCCTTCCGCTTCCTCACCGCATGGAGAAGCAGGCGCTCGGCCTTCGCGTGCGCGTCCGTCGTCAGGCGGAAGGTCAGGGGCGAATTGATCCGGGGCCTGCGCGATATCGGGCCGATCGCGCTCGCGCGGATGCGCACGGGCCAGATAGCCGAGGTCGCGACGGGCGCGGTCGACGCGCTCGAGGGCTACTACGCGGGCTACCTTCCCCAGCGAGCCGTCGCGACCCTCATGCCCTTCACCGTGCTGGCCGTCGTCTTCCCGCTCGACTGGATTTCGGGCCTCGTCCTGGCGCTCACGGCGGTGTTCCTGCCCTTGAGCATGATCGTGATCGGAGAGGAAGCGCACGAGCGGAACCGGCGCCTCTGGACCACCCTGGCCAGGATCAGCGGGCGCTTCCTCGACGCGCTGCGGGGCCTGGCGACGGTCAAGGCCTTCGGCGCCGCCCGCCGCGAGGCCGAGGAGATCGAGCGCGCCTCGGACGACTATCGCCTGGCGACCATGTCGGTCCTGCGCATAGCCTTCCTCTCTTCCTTCATGCTCGAGTTCATCACCGCGGTGAGCATAGCCATCGTAGCCGTGGTCACGGGCTTGCGGCTGCTGTCGGGCGGGATGCGCTTCGGCCCCGGCTACTTCATCCTCCTCGTCGCCCCCGAGTACTTCCTCACCCTGCGCACGCTCGGCGCCCAGTATCACGCGCGCATGGGAGCGGCCGCCGCCGCCGCCCAGATCCGCGAGCTCTCGGCCGAAATGTCGGAGGCCGACGGCCGGGGCGGTTCCGCAAGCGAGGGCCCGGCGGATGTCCCGGCGGAAGGCCCGGCGGATGTCCCGGCGGTCGCCGCGACCGGATCGGAACCGGCCCTCGCCGCGGCGGGCGGCGCTTCGGCCGCAGGCAGGCCGGCCGGCGGCGATGCGGGCCCGCGGCACGGAGCGGCGCTCCGCTTCGAGAGCGTCGGATTCGCCTATCGCGACCGGCCCCTGCTCGAGAACTTGAGTTTCTCGGTCGAGCCGGGGGAGCATCTCGCCCTCCTCGGCCCGAGCGGCAGCGGAAAGTCCACGATCCTCGCCCTGCTGCTCGGCTTCGCGGCGCCGCGCAGCGGGAACATCGCGCTGGACGGCCGGAACCTCGCGCTCATCGACCGGCGCGCGCTGTACGAGGAGCTGGCCTGGCTTCCGCAGCGGCCCACGATCTTCCACGGCACGATCGGAAGCAACATCGCCCTGGGCCGGCCCGGAGCGACCGAGGGCGAGGTGGCGGAGGCCGCGCGGGCGGCCCACGTCGACGAGTTCGCGGGGAGCCTGGGCTCGGGCCTGGACACCCTCGTCGGCGAGGGAGGCCGCGGCCTCTCGGTCGGGCAGAGCCAGCGCGTGGCGCTGGCCCGGCTCTTCCTGCGCTCGCCCCGGCTCATCCTCCTCGACGAGCCCACCGCCCACCTCGACGCCGAGAGCGCGGAGTTCGTGAACGACTCCATCGCCGCCCTCGCCGCGGGGAGGACGATGGTCCTGGCCACCCACCGCCGCGGCGTCGAGGTCGACCGCAGCCTCGTGCTGGCCGAGGCCGCCGCCGAAGCGGCGCCGCGCGGGGAGACGGACGGGGAGACGGACGGGGAAGGCGGGCAAGCATGAAAGCCGCGCTCAGGGACGGCAGGAACCTCCTGAGGCTCGCCGCCCTGATCCGTCCGCACTGGCGCCGCGCCGCGCTCGGCGTCCTCCTCGCCCTCGCGGCCGCGCTGGCGAACATCGGCCTCCTGGCGCTGTCGAGCTGGTTCATCGCCTCGATGGCCATCGCCGGCGCGTTAGGCGCCGTCATAGACTATACCCTGCCCGCCGCCGGCGTGCGCGCGCTGGCCATAGTCCGGGCGGCGGGACGCTACGCCGAGCGGCTCGTCAACCACGACACGACTTTCCGCGTCCTGAGCTCGATCCGGCTGTGGTTCTTCCGGAAGATCGAGCCCCTGGCGCCGGCGCGGCTGGCCGAGTTCCGGAGCGGCGACCTGCTCGCGCGCATCCGCTCGGACATCGACACGCTCGACGACTTCTACGTCCGCGGACTGGTGCCGGCCCTGACCGCGGTCCTGGTCTGCGCCTGCATACTGCCCTTCCTCGCGCACATCGACCCGGCTATAGCCTGGATCGACGGGGCCGCCCTCGCCGCGGCGGGCCTGGCCGTGCCGCTCGCCCTCGGCTCGGCCTCCGCGGCGCCGGGCCGCTCGAGCGTGCGCGACTCGGCCGAGCTCCGCGCCTCGATCGTGGAGGAAGTGGAAGGCATGGCCGAACTCGTCGTGCTGGGCGCCGCGGAGGCGCACGCCCGCTCGACCGACGGGAGCGCCGCGCTGCTCGAGGCCGATCGGCGCCGGCTCGACTCGCTGCGCGCCCTGGGCGACGCCTCGATCCCGGCCATGGCCTCCCTCGCCGTGACTCTGGCGGCCCTGGTCCTCATTCCCCGCGTCGCCTCGGGAGCCCTGCCCCCCGCCGACCTGGCCATGCTCACCGTCTTCGTCCTCGCGAGCTTCGAGACCGTCGTGCCCCTGCCCGTCGCCATCCAGAAGGCCGGCGAGATGGCCCAGGCTGCCCGGCGCCTCTTCGAGATCATCGACGCGGAGCCCGCGGTCGCCTCGCGCCCGCTCCCCGAGGCCGGAGGCTCGGAGTCTCCCCGGCCCGCGGCTTCGGCCTCCGCGGCCGCGGTTCCCGGTGCCGCGGCCGCGAGAACCGCCGTCGGCCTCGCGATACGCGACCTGCATTTCCGCTACGCGCCCGGGCTCCCCCTCGTATTCGACGGCTTCTCGCTCGAGGTGCCCCCGGGCGCGCGCATCGCCCTCGCAGGCCCTTCGGGAGCGGGCAAAAGCACCCTCGTCAATCTGCTCCTGCGGTTCTGGGACTACGAAGGCGGAAGCATCGAGCTCGGCGGGCGCGACATCCGCTCCTTCGACCCCGACCAGGCCCGCGCCCACTTCAGCGTGATGCCCCAGTCGCCCTTCCTCTACCACGCCTCGATCCGCGAGAACCTGCTCCTCGCGGCCCTGAGCGAGGGCGGAAAGCCCGGACCGGAGGTCGAGGAGCGGCTGCGGGAGGCTCTCGAGGCGGCCCAGCTGTCGCGCTTCGTGGCGAGCCTGAGCGAGGGCCTGGACACCGTCGTGGGCGAAACGGGCAGGGCCGTGTCGGGGGGCGAAGCGCAGCGCATCGCCGCGGCGCGCGCCTTTCTGAAGGACGCGCCGATCATGCTGCTCGACGAACCCACCGAAGGCCTCGACGACCGCAACGCCGACGCCCTCCTCGCCGCGATAGCCGAGCGCGCCGCCGGCAGAACCCTCATCATCATCAGCCACCGGGAGCGCGACCTCGCCCTGGCCGAACGGGTGTGCCGATTGACCTTAGTCTCAAAATGAGTAGACTAAAAAAGTAATCATTGCCGTCTTGAGCAATAACAAGGGAGGCCTTATCGTGAAAGAGGTATTGGAAGCTTTGGCGAAATACAAGCAGAGCGTGGATGAGAGCCTGCTGGGCATAGTCGAGAAGCTCGGCGAGGACAAGCTCACGGCGCCCATGGGCACCTTCTTCCCCACCGTCTACGATCAGCTCAAGCACATCTTCGGCGCCGACGTCAATTATTTCAAGCGCATCGGACCGGCCTTGCCGAATAACGCGGCGCTCGCGAAGAGCCGCTTCCTCGCGTACGACGCGGCGGCGCTGAAGGCCCTGAGCGTCTCGCAGCGCGCCCAGCTCTTCGCCGACATGCGCGAGATCGACCGCGAGGCCTACGCCTTCGTGTCCGGACTGCGCGCCGAAGACTTCTCCGCGCGGGTGACCTACAAGAACTACCAGGGCCAGACCGAGACCCATGAGCTGTGGAAGCTCCTGCTCCACTGGTTCAACCACGGCGTGCACCACCGCGGCACCATCTCGGGCCAGCTCGATGGCCTCGGCGTGGAGAACGACTACTCGGGCCTGCTCCAGAGAATCTGACTTCGCTCACGGGCCGCGGCGGGCGGCCTGGCCGGTCCGCCGCGCTCCGCTTATCAGGTCTGCATGCTCAGGAACATCGACAGCGACATCTGCTCGATCTGATCCTGGAGCTCCTCGATCTTGTCGATGTGGCGGTCCTCGTCGTTGAGGATCGCCTTGAGGAAATCCTGGGTCGCGTAGTCGGCCACCTCGGCCGCGAGCGCGATCGCCTTGTTGTAGTTGGCGATGGCCTCAGCCTCCGCGGCGTGGTCGTTCTCCAGCTGGGCCGGCACCTTCGCGCCGATGTGCATGGGGTTGAGCTTGGACACGATCGGCGTCCCCTCCAGGAAGAGGATCCTGCCGATGAGCCTCTCGGCGTGCTTCATCTCGTCGATCGCCCGCTTCTCGAAATGATCGTGCAGCTTGCCGTAGCCCCAGTTCTCGCACATGCCGGAATGCACCATGTACTGGTCGACCGCGGTCAGCTCGTCGGCCAGCAAGGAATTCAAGGTCTCGATCAGCTTCGCATTGCCCTTCATCGCGTCCTCCCCCTAAGCGAGATTTCGTGCCGGGAACAAGTATAGGACCGGGGAGCTGGAATTGGAAGAAGATATCCGGAGAGAGGAACCCAAGCCATCCCGATACTCTCTTCGCAATGGCCGTCAAAGCGCGATACGTTCCCACCATGACCCAGCTTACGGTGCTTTGGTCCATCGACTATTGCCCGATCGAAGCATTTACACGAGGGATGGCAGTTCTTCCAAAAAAGCGGAGCCGCCAAACCGAAGGTTGGCGGCTCCCAATCCGTGATGTCAATCCTTCCGAATAGCCTCAGAAGAACACAGTCAAGTCGTTGCGCAGCTCTTGCGTTGCCGCTTAGAGATCCTTCAATCAGTCGCCTATCGACTAGAGGACCAGGATAGCTACGCTGAGCGGGATCTGCCAGCTGTACTTGCCGAGGGTCTGGTCGTACCCATAGCGGAAGCCGACCTGGATGCTGTGGACCGGGCCAGGATAGTCCGCATTGTTGAAGGTAATATTCGGAAAGACGCTCCAGGCGGTGTCATAGGTCGTATCAGCCAGCCAACCAGCGTTGAATCCTGGCATGACATTATAATCACCATAGGAAGCCATCATACCGAGCGTGATATCCTTGGCGACATCGTACTTCACGCTGCCGTTCAAGCCATATCTGGTGGCATCGGAAGCGAAGTAGACGAGATCCTCAGTTAAAAGATCGAAACTTCCCAACCTGTAGCCAACATCAGCGCTCGCTTGGGTGTAGGCGGTACCGGCGACCTTGTTGACCGTGTCATAGGTCGCACCGCCAGCCGCGTTCCAGTTGTACATGACGGCGGCCTTTGCCAGAAGGCCTTGCATGCCCTTGTAGTCGAAGTTGACGTACATATCGTTGTCGTAGAGCGAGGTTCCGACATAGGCGGTACCGATCCCTTCGAGGTCGTACTTGGCCGCCAGTTCCGACTTGCCATAGGCGTCAGAGAGATTGAGGTTTGCGAATCCATTCACCGTCTGAACCCAGGGATTTCCGGTGGCCATGGCGGCCGGGAGGCTCCAAGTCCAGGATGAGTACGGGGTAGTCATGGGCACGAAGACACCGACAGACAGGTCCTTGGTGGGCTGAATCTTCAACGCGGTGCCTATGACCTCCACGCCCTGGTCAAAAGGAGCGGGGCTGCCACCGCCGATGACGCCGAGGTAGTCGCCAGCGAGAGGCCCGGGAGGCTCGAGCATTGTGCTGAGGCAGTAATCCTTGAGCTGCACCGCGCCAGCGGCGACGTAAAGCATTCCGTTGAACAGTGTGACATGCGTGTCGAAGCGGGCGGCAGAGGCATTGACGAGATTGAATTGAAGCGGGTTGAAATTAGTCAGGCCAAAATTGATCCCTGTACCATTCGAGTCGACGGAGAGATCGAAATCCTCGACGACCGGGTTAAGATCCATTCCAGTCGTCGTACCTGCGCTGGTATCATCATTGGCGAACAGGTCAACGTTTGTCTGAAACATACCCGTAACCTTGAATAGCGGAGGCAAGCCGGGCATTCCCGGCGGTGGCCCAGGCATCTGAGCGGCGGCGATCGCGCCGACCAAAGCGGCCACGATGGCGAAAGCAAGAATCTTCTTCATCAAACTCCCCCCTTCGAATAGTTGGAATACGTGACTCGTGTCACATCAACAAAATCATTATAAGTGCCGTATTAAAATGCTGTCAATAAAAAAATCACAAGAACGAAAACCATTGTAGAACGCTGTCAGAATAGTGGTTATTGCCCACGCCGCTACGCGCGCAAGCAACAAACTCCCACTTTTTGTTATAGAAATATCGATAACCGGCCCCGCATGCAGAGTGATGCGAACCTGCAAGGCTGGATCGGGACGGGCCGGCTAGCTTGAAAGCTACTTCAGAACCGTAGACAGCCAATCATAAGCGACAGCGATGTCGAACTTCTTGAAGAAGTTCATTCCTGGCAGGCCATGCTGCGCGCCCGGAACCGTCGCGAAATCCACTTTGGCGCCTGCTGCCCTTAATTCCGCAGCTAGGTCGACCGACTGCAGGAAAGGAACATTCTCGTCCATCTCTCCGTGCCGGATGAAGAAGGGCGGACACTTAGCTGAAATATAGTTCTCGGCGTTGATGAACTTGATCATGTCCCGCTTCTCGCCGAAAGGAGCTCCCAAATACTGCTGCTCGAACGCCCTCGGATTGTCAAAACGGTTCGCGAAATTCTTGCCGAAGAAGAAGGATCGCTGCCTGGCGTAGGTCGGCAGGTACTTGCTATCGAACGAATGGTCCGAAGGATTCGACAGCCAATCGAACTGAGCCTGCAGCGTGTTGAAGTCATATAACCCATAGAGGATAATTGCCGCGGCGACGTCATCGCCTGCCTTAGCCGCCCCCATGGAAGCGAGGCCGGCGCTAAAACCAGGATCGTTGGCGGAGGTAGCTGCCAGAGCTGCCAAGGAACCTCCGGCTGAAACGCCGAGCAGAACCATCTTGTCAGGGTCAAGGCCGTACTTTCCCGCATTAGCCTTCACGTAACGCAGGGCCGCCTTGACGTCGTATATTTGCGCTGGCGCCTTATCGGTGCCGCTCAGGCGGTAGTTGATGGAAGCAATGGCGTATCCCCTCTTGAGCCCGCTCAGGACGGCGTTGGCGTCATCCCCATACGGAGCCTTGTCGCCGAGAGCGAAACCGCCACCGTGAATGTAGACCACGACAGGGTAGCCAGATGCGGGCTTGGCTTGTTCGGGGAGGTATAGATCGAGTTTCTGCGTCGGTGCCGGATTGGGCACATAGGCCAGATCGGCGAATGCAGGAGTCGCGAGCGGCTGGCTGGCGGCGAAAGGAGGCGGTGGACCTCCGGCACCGGGCGGCAGGCCGACAGCAGGGGGCAATGGACCGTTGGCGAGCGGCGGCAGCCCTCGGGCGCCGGAGGGAGAGGCATTGCCTCCAGTGCTGGCACACGAGATCGCGAATCCGAACGCCATGATGCACATCACCGTGAGGGACAAATGACGAAGTACCTTATTCACGATTTGACTCCTCTCCACTGGCCTTTGACAAGGGGCCCAAGTCGATTCCAGTATTCTCGACAGCGCCGAGATTTGATTCGCCACCCATGAGCGTCGTATCTTCTGCTTTGAACCTGGCTGGCTTGGACCATCGCACGGAGAACGATCCCCCGAATACTGCGGCCGGGGACCGCGCCGGGATAGTTGAGATGATAGACTCTAGCTGCCTGCCAGAGAGTATCTTCGGAGTACGATGCGAAGCTAATATCCGATATCGTCGATCGGTATTGGTTCCGTTCTCCTCTCATTTTCGTAAGCACCCTCCTTAGCCTCGTTTTATCCGACTTTCCTGCCATGCCTCCGAAGAGTAATCCCTATCGCTTCGCGGCACATGCTTCATCGATCCAGGTAAAGAGCTCAGGCAAATCATAGTCGCCGCTATGCGGCCGATCCCATGCCATCGCGTAATTGACATCGAATCCCTTGTCGGCGAGCTTGGTGGCAAGGATTGCGGAGATGGCAAGCGAAGTATCGCTATCCTTGGTTCCTATTCGGATTCGCCAATGGCGGGAAATGCTGGATCCGCCGTTTTCCATATAGTCCATCGGATTCATCATTTTCACTATACTTGGGTCCGCAAGAGAACCGGCTGTCGAACTGTGCTCCATGGCGAACTGCGTGAAATGCTGCGCATTGACCGTCGCAGTGCCGAACAACCCGTTTTCGGGATTGCTCAGATCGAGCGCATCAAAGGCGGGAGGCGTTTTCATTCTTCCGAGGTATGAAAGATAGGCAGTATAATCGATGTCCGTGACGGTCCCATCGCGTATGGTAATCCATGTCTTGCCCGAAAGGTCCGCACCGTTGTCGAGTGCTTTCTGCGCCGACGCGGCAACATAGAACTTGATGTAATCCTTGAATGTGCCATTTCCGTCAGCATCAAGCGTAAGGGGCGTACCGTCCGCCTTCTTGAGCCCCAAGCCATTCACGTATGCAGGGAAGAGCGCCTTCAGAGACTGCGAAAGCTTGATCTGGTCCTCCGAGAGGACGCCTTTCACGAAACTTATTCGCGGGAAATTATCTCCATCTTGGGAAAATAACAGCTTCGTATAACTGTATTGTCCACCGAACTCCCACTCGTATGCCATATCTGCATTTTCAAGATTCGTGATCGGCGTATAGGCCGAGACGGCGAATATGTCGTCGCGTTCGTCAGCGGCGCCGAGCGCCTTTAGGTACGGCACGAAGTCAAGACTATTGCCCGTAGCGCCTAGCAGCACAGACAACGCGGCACCTGCGCTGGTACCGTTCGATATGATTTTCTCGGCGTCGCCCGGCATGGCTTCGTCGTTATAGCGAAGATACCGGACAGCGGCCTTGAGATCCACGAGAGCGGCCGGCGCCTTGCCGATATATCGCCCTTCCTTGTCTTGCAAGGTCCATCCCCGCGCACCAGGTTCCGCGACCACATAGCCCTTCGATAGAGCAACAAGAGCTGCGTTAGGACCGCTCGGAAGCGGAGGAAGCCCACCAGGACCACCGGGACCACCGGGACCACCAGGGCCACCGGGACCACCGGGACCACCGGGGCCACCGGGGAAGCCGGAAGTCTCTTCAGGCTTCCCTGGCGTTGCAGGCATATAGCGCCCAATGGCATTCGGGAAGAAGATCGGCGCAGTCTGCGCGGTATGGCCACCGATACTTTTCCCTTCGTAATATGCCTCAGGGATGTAAATATTCATGCACTCATATTTCGCATCGACGGGATGTTGGACATAGACAATATTCTCGAATGCTCGGAACACAACGGGTTTGGCGTTCACAGTCAGGGTTTCAATCGTGTAGTTCGAAGGATCGAAGGCAAGGCTATATCCTCTCGTTGCATTGGCATTGGCAGAGACCTTTGGGCGATAGATCGGAGCCGATACGCATGCCGCAAAGGCGAGGGGTGCGACGAGAAGAAGCACTATACGAAAAGAAGGCTTCATAGGATCTCCTTTGTGAATCGTGTCACATAAAAACACACATGCTATTCTTCCCGAACAAAAGCATTTTCATCGCATTCTCGTTGTCTGCCATTGTCCTAAGCGAGCATCGGCTCGCTCCAGAAAAGGAAAAGACCCTGAGGCCATTCAAAACTCGCTTAGCTTTGAAAAGCCTCTAGC
>DATKVK010000024.1:0-27038 GCA_035530095.1 Rectinemataceae bacterium
TACGTCCATTCGCAGCTCTATCCCTGGGGGGAAGAGCGTCGCCGCTGCTACCTGCACCTGTACTACAACGACCTCATCCGTTCCGAGGCTGTCAACCGATTCAATCGCCAGCTGCTGGACTGCAAGGAAGAGCTTGAATCCGGAAAGCCCACGGCCGAGCACCAGGAACTATATGACTCGTTCTTCGTCATCACCGCGACACCGGTACGGGGGAAGAAAGTCGCCTACAACTCGGAGGCGGTGAGCCAGTACATCAACCGCTATGCAGGATTCCAGGCGCTCCTGACCACGAAGCTCAAGGACCCCCTGGAGGCTTTGCAGGTATACCGGGACAAGGACGTGGTCGAGAAATGCTTCGATGACCTGAAGAACGTCCTGGACATGAAGCGGCTGCGGATGCACAGCATCGAGACGGTCGATGGCAGGTTATTCGTGCAGTTCATCGCCTTGATCCTCATGAGTGAACTCAGGCGAGCCATGCGGGAGTCGAAGCTCATCGAACTCTATACGGTCCGTGAACTCCTTCTGGAGATGGATCCATTGACGAAGATCACCTACGAGGGAAAATACGGCTCACTACTGACCGAGGTTACCAAGTCGCAGCGCGAAATCCTGGCGCTCTTGAAAATCGAGCTGCCCACGTCCACCTAGCTACAAAAGGTCCGGGATTTCAGGATACGCCGGGAAATCACATGACAATGCAAAAAAATACCCTTACGCGAATCAGGCAGTACTTCAAGGACATGCAATCAAGTATGCCGCTATGCACCCTTCAGTTGCCGGGTGAGTAAATTAAGTGTAGCCTAATATTGGAACTGGGTAGTAATTGTCCGGGAATCCAGCGTACACGAACTCGGCATCTTGAAGAACGAACGGCACTGGTGTAGAGTTCGTACGCCAATGCACGACAGAAGGCAAGCGTAGTCGCTGGCGCGATATTTACGGGTTGGTCCGGCAGGGTATGAGGGCATTTTTTAAAGATGAGTCTGCAGTAGAGTGGCCTCCTAAATAAGATAGTTATTTGAGGATTCTCTGTCCGGATATAGGCTGGCTCGTCCGGGGGGGGAGGTCTCAGACACTTTGCCTTGGCGCAAGCGCATCCCCCGTTTCCCGAATCGACCTGATACCCCATAGGGAGCTGTTCATGATAAAGGCGTTCGTAGCGCGATTGAAGCAGGGGCACCGCACCATCCGGTATCCGGCAGCGCCGCCGCCGGCAATGCCAGACCGCTTTCGCGGACGGCTCCTCATAAACACGGCCGCCTGCCCGGAAAATTGCCGCTCCTGCGTGGATGCCTGTCCGACTGGTGCCATCGCGCCCGCCTCGACGCCAGTTGAAGGCGCCGGAAGCATCGTCTTGGACCTGGGCAGGTGCCTCTTCTGCATTGACTGCGTCCGAGCCTGTCCGAACGGTGCCCTGAGCTTTTCCGACGATTATCGCCTGGCCGTCCGACACCGCGAGGACCTCGTGTTATCCAATCCGGAGCGGGCGCTCAAGCTGGCCGAGGACTTGGGAGGCAGGCTGCGCCGTGTGCTCGGCCGCTCGTTGAAGCTCAGGCAGGTGAGCGCGGGCGGCTGCAACGCCTGCGAGGCCGACGTCAACGTGCTCGGCACGATAGGCTGGGACCTCGGCCGCTTCGGCATCCAGATGGTCGCCTCGCCGCGGCATGCCGACGGTCTCCTCGTCACGGGTCCCGTTACGAAGAACATGGAACTCGCTCTCCTGAAGACCTACGATGCTGTGCCTAAACCCAAGATCGTCATCGCGGTGGGAGCCTGCGCGATCTCCGGCGGGCCTTATCTCGATCATGAAGAAGCCGACAACGGAGTGTCAGCCATCCTTCCGGTCGATCTCTTCGTGCCAGGCTGCCCGCCGCATCCACTCACGATTCTCGACGGACTTCTGCGCATCATCGGCAAGGTACGCTGAGTCAACGGAGTCCGATTTTTCCCAGGAGCCCCTTCGTTCCCGTTCGATTGCACCAATCAGGTTCCACCAACTCGATTTCCTCGCGATGATCGCGCTCTTCCCGGATCCCTTGCCGTCCCTTACCGTGGTTCCCGGCTAGAGCAATCTGATCAGCAGCATGTACAGCCCCGTGCCGCCCACGATGCTGATGAGGGCATTGCGGCGCCAGAGCTGGAGCGCCGCGACGGCGAGAGCCGAGAATATCTCGGGCAGTCCGAAGGGTGCGCGGTCGAAGCGCAGCGTCTTGAAGCTGTTCAGGACGAGAATCGTCATGATCATGGGCGGAATGTAGCGTTGCACGAAATCGAGTATGGCGGGCGGCCTCTGTTTCATGAAGAAGATGAAGGGAGTCGCCCGGCACAGGAGCGTCACGAGTCCCATGATCAGTATGGCCTCGATAGTGTAGCTCACGCGAGCCTCCTTCGAAAGGCGAGGATGCCCGCGATCGAGAGCAGGATGGCGACGACGAGGAGATTGGTCGGCCCGAAGAGGACGAAGGCGAGGACCGTCGCCGCGGTCGCGACCGCGTAAGGCTCCACGCGGCGTATGGACCGCACTTGCTCGACGAGGAGGACAACAAAGAGGGCGGTGAGCGCGAAGTCCAAGCCCTTCGTGTACTCCGCGGGCACGAGGCCTCCGACCACCGCGCCGACCAGCGAGCCCGCCACCCAGTAGCTCTCGTCGAGGGCCGAGACGGCCGCGTAGAAGCTCTCCGCCCTCGCTCCTTCGGGCGGGCTCACGGTGGTGAGCAGCCCGTAAGTCTCGTCGGTGAGGGCGTAGATGAGATAGCCCTTCCAGCGCCGGCAGACGGCGAAGCGGTCGAGGAGCGACAGGCCGTACACCATGTGGCGCGCATTGATCACGAGGGTCAGAATGGCCATCTGCACGATGTCGGTGCCGGCCGCGAGGAGCCCTATGGCCATGAACTGCGCCGCCCCCGCGTAGATGACGATGCTCATGACCGGCGAGAGGAACCAGGGTAGGCCCGCCTTCACGACGAGGAGGCCGAAGGCTATGCCGATCGTCGAGTAGCCGAGGAGGACGGGAATGCTCGCCGTGAAGGCCGGGCCGAGGACGCCGACCCGCGTCTGCTCCGGGTTACTACGCATAGGGTCGAACTATAGCCCGGGCCGGGAAGCGCTGCAAGAGCCGGCGGGATCGGCCAACCTTCCCGGTCGGCCTTCGCCCGGCAGGCCCGGTGCCCGACCGGAGGCCTCTCGGTCGAGAACGGCCGCTAGGCCTCGCTGGCCGCGGCGAGCTCCGACTCCCAGAACTCGGCCGGATAACGCGCAGGCTTCTCGCTCTCAGGAGGCAGCGGCGGATGGGCGAGCTCCCACTCTCTCTTGCGCTGGCCGCGCAGGAAGCGGTCGGCCACGCTCGGGAAGAGCTCGAGAAGGAGTTCCTCCTTCTCGTTCGCCGCGAGGAGCGCGCCGCCGAATTCGGGAAGCTCGGGGTTCGGCTGCTTGCGGTAATTCGACGTATCGTAGGGCGTCTCCTCGCGCACGCCGGCGATCTTCTCGCGGAACGCGGGATCCACCGGCCAGGGCGTGTGGCCATAGGCGCCCTTGACGAGTTCGAGGAAGTTCTTGGAGACGTTCGTGTACCAGCTCTTGCCCTGGTGGTGGTCGACGACGCAGTTGACCGCCTGGACGCCGACGATCTGGCTCGTCGGCGTGACGAGCGGCGGCACGCCGGCGTCGAGCCTGACCTGCGGCACCGCGGCGAGCACCTCGTCGTGGTACTGGTCGAGCCCGGCCTCCTGCAGCTGGGCGAGCATGTTCGTGTACATGCCGCCGGGGATCTGCGCCACGCGCACGATGTGGTCGGGTTCGGGGTATTTGAACCGGGCCTCGATCTTCTGGCATAGCTCGAGGACGAGACCGCTGCGCCCGGCGCGGGCCGCCTCTACCGCGCGGTCGAAGAGGGCGGTGTCCTCGCTCGGGAGCTTGTGCCGCGAGAGGTCGATGATGGGCGGGGTGTTCTCGGGGTACTGGTCGAACTTCGCGAGTTCCATGCGGATGAGGCGAAGCTCGCGGTCCATGGCGCCCACCGCCGCGCGGTCGACGCCGGTGTCCAGGCCCAGCCTGTCGGCGAAGAGTTGCACGATCTCGTAGGCGACGTGGGCCGGACCGCCGGACCAGGCCAGGGCGGTGGTGTCGACGATGTCGACGCCGTTGGCCATGGCCATCAGGATGGAGGCGGTGCCGTAGCCCGGCGTGCAGTGCGTGTGCAGGTCGATGGGAACGCCGACCTCGGCTTTGAGAGCCCTGGTGAGGGTCGCGCAGGTGGCGGGATCGATGAGGCCGGCCATGTCCTTGATCGTGATCATGTCGGCCCCGAGGGCGGCCAGCTCCTTGGCCTTGGCTACGAAATACTTGACGCCGAAGAGCTGGGGCGGGAGTCGCTTGCCCTTGAGGATCGAGCGGAGGCGCTCGCCCGTCGTGAACTTGGGGTCGACCGTATAGCAGACCGCGCAATCGGCCATGCCGCCCGCTTCCTTCACGAAGCGGATAGAGCTCGTCATGTTGTCGATGTCGTTGAGCGCGTCGAAGATGCGCATGATGTCGACGCCCGAGCGCACGGCGTTCGTGCAGAAGCCGCCGATGACCGAGTCGGGGTAGGGCGTGTAGCCGAAGAGGTTCCGCCCCCGCGACAGGGCGGTGAGCTTGGAACTGCCGCCGATGACCGCCTTGATCGACTCGAGCCTCGTCCAGGGATTCTCGTCGAGGTAGCGCATGACCGAGTCCGGCACCGCTCCGCCCCAGACTTCCATGGCGTAGAAACCCGCCGCCTTATATAGAGGAAGAACGCGGTCCACCTGGGCCTGCGTCATGCGCGTGGCGAATTGCGACTGCTGGCCGTCGCGGAGCGTGAGATCGCGGATACGGAGTTGCTTGGTCATGGTACTCTCCCTTGCGTCAGTATAGGCGGCATTTCGCCTTCGCGGCAATCCTTTTCCCTATTTGCGGCCCAGCGCTTCCGATATCTGATCGGCGCATCGCTTGACTTTGGCGATCTTGTCGTCGAAGCCCGGCCCCTCGAAGCGAACCGAGGGCCCCGACATGGCCAGAGCAGCCACCACCTCTCGACGCGCGTCCTGCACCGGGGCCGCGATCGAGGTGACGCCCTCCTCCCGTTCGCCGAGACTCACGGTGAAGCCCCGCTGCCGCAGCTCCGCCAGGGCCTGCTCGGTGGTGAAGGGATCCTTGGCGAGAAGTTCGCTCCGCTTGTCCTGGGGCAGGTAGGCGAGGAGCACCCGTCCGGCGGCGCCGCGGGTGAGCAGGTGCCTGTCCCCGACATTGATGACGCGGCGCAGGGGCTTGGTGCTCTCCACCCGCTCGATGCAGACGCGCTCGTCGTCCTGCACGGCGTAGAGACTCACGCCCTCGTCGTAGATCCTGTTCAGCTCGCGCATGAACGATAGGGCCACCTTGCGGATGTCGAAGCTCGAAAGGCCGAGAGCGCCGATCTGGGCTATGCGCGGCCCCAGGGAGAAGCGCTGTGTGTCGTCGTTCCGGGTGAGGTAGTTGCGCTTCTCCATGGTGCTGACGAGCCGGGAGGTCGTGCTCATGGCCAGATTGATGCGCTTGGAGAGATCGGTGAGCGAGAGATCGAGCTGGCCGGGGGCGAAGCTGTCCAGGATATCCAGGGCGCGCTCGACTGCTCGCACGGATGTGTCTTTTTCGGTCATGTCGAAACCTCGCTCGCGGAAACCGGAAAGGGTCGGGATCCGGGCCGGTTCCGCCCCTTTTCCCGCATTCTTTGTTTTGGTTCCGTCAAATAGAATTGATATCCGTCTGTCGGAATAATAGTCAGATGTGTTGAATTGTCAATAGCAATTTCCACAACTTTGAGCCGGCGCCTATGATGAGTTGACAGTCTGCCAATAGCGTGTATAATTCCGCTAGATGGAAATAACGATTCATCATTCCGTCAAGTGGTAGAAGCTCGATGCCGACACGGGACAGTCTTGTTTCGAAGTCGGAGCGCCTCGGCGCGTCTTCCACGAAAGCGAAGACTATGGACGAGAAGAAGAAGGAATACTTCCACATCATCCGGGAGCGGTACTGCAAGGGCTGCAACATCTGCGTGGCCTTCTGTCCCAAACAGGTGCTGGTGCTCAAGAACGGAAAGGTCTTTCCCGAGCGGCCCCAGCTCTGCATAGGCTGCAGGGCCTGCGAGCTGCGCTGCCCCGATTTCGCGATCGAGGTGCACCTCAAGGGAGAGAAGCCCGCGGAAGGCCGCGATTCCGACAGTGTCGACTACACCCTGCCGCCGGAGGCTATGCATGGCTAAGACCGTCAAACTCATGCAGGGCAACGAAGCCTGCACCATCGGCGCCCTCGCGGCCGGCCTCGAATTCTACGCGGGCTACCCCATCACGCCTTCGACCGAGATCGCCGAACTCTGCGCCGAGGAACTCCCCAAAGTCGGGGGGAAGTTCATCCAGATGGAGGACGAGATCGGATCGATCGCGGCCTGCATCGGCGCCTCGCTCACGGGCAAGAAAACCATGACGGCCACGAGCGGCCCCGGCTTCTCCCTCATGCAGGAGTCGATCGGCTACGCCTCGCTCTGCGAGGTGCCGGTGGTCATCATCGACGTGCAGCGCATGGGGCCCTCGACCGGCATGCCCACCTCGCTCGCCCAGGGCGACGTCATGCAGGCTCGCTGGGGCACCCACGGCGACCACCCGGTGATCGCCCTCGCGCCGGGCAACGTGCGCGAGTGCTTCGACCTCACCATACGCGCCTTCGACCTCGCGGAGACCTACCGCGTTCCCGTCATCGTGCTTTCGGACGAGACGATCGGCCACATGCGCGAGAAGGTCGTGCTCCCCGATCCGAGCGAGATCCGTCCGGTCAGGCGCGCCGCGCCCACGAGTCCCGCAGGCTACAAGCCCTACGCGGCCGACCAGGACGGAGGCGTGCCCCTCATGGCTCCCTTCGGCGAGGGTTATCGCTGGCACGTCACCGGACTGTTCCACAACGAGATGGGCCGGCCCACCAACTCGGGCGAGATCGCCTCCGATACCCTCCACCGCCTGGCCCGCAAGATCGAGAAGAACGCGGATGCTCTCGCCGACTACGCCGCCGAGTCGCTGGAGGACTGCGAAATCGCCGTCGTCTCTTTCGGCTCTTCCGCCATGTCCGGCTTGAGCGCCGTGCGGCGCGCGCGCAAGGAAGGCGTCAAGGCGGGCATGCTCAGATTGAAGACGATCTGGCCCTTCCCGGAGAAGGTCGTCGCCGAGCTGGCCGCGCGCGCCAAGTGCGTCATCGTCCCCGAGATGAACCTGGGCCAGATCGCGCTCGAAGTCGAGCGCGTCGCGGCGGGCCGGGCCCCGGTGCAGAGGCTGGGCAAGGTCAACGGCGAGCTCTTCCGACCCGAGGAAGTGTACGCCGCCATCATGAACGCGGCTCGCGGCGACGATGCCGCCGGCGACGGCGCGCGCGGCGCGGCCGGGGAGGCCAGGTAATGTCCGACATCCTCAGATACTTCCGGCAGGACATGCTGCCGCACATCTGGTGCCCCGGCTGCGGCCACGGCACCGTCACCGGCGCCCTCGTGCGCGCCATCGACAGGCTCGGCCTGTCCAAGAACAAGGTCTGCATCGTGTCGGGCATAGGCTGCTCCTCGCGGGCCGTCGGCTACCTCGACTTCGACACCCTGCACACGACCCACGGCCGAGCCATCGCCTTCGCCACGGGCATCAAGCTGGCGCGGCCCGAGCTCACGGTCATCGTCATGACGGGCGACGGCGACTGCGCGGCCATCGGCGGCAACCACTTCATCCACGCCGCCCGGCGCAACATCGGCATCACCACCATCGTGATGAACAACAACATCTACGGCATGACGAGCGGCCAGTACTCTCCCATGACGCCCAAAGGCATGTACGGCACCACCGCCCCCTACGGCAACGTCGAGCGCAGCTTCGATCTCTGCGAGCTGGCCAAGGCCTCGGGCGCCACCTACGTCGGCCGCGCCACCTCGTACCATGTTCCCCTCCTCATCGACCTCATCCACAGCGCCCTGCAGAACAAGGGCTTCAGCGTCGTCGAGGCCATCTCCCAGTGCCCGACCTACATGGGGCGCAAGAACAAGATCGGAGGCGCCGTCGAGATGCTCGAGTGGATCAAGGACGGCACGGTCAACGTCAAGGCGGCGGCCGCCCTGGGGCCCGAGAAGACGAAGGGCAAGATCCTCATCGGCGAGCTGCACAACGAGTCGCAGAGCGAGTACACCGCCGACTACGACGAGCTTATCGCGAGGGTGCAGAGGAAGTACGACAAATTCCAGGGAGGGATCTACGGATGCGCGTCGAATTCAGACTGAGCGGATCGGGAGGCCAGGGCCTCCTGCTCGCGGGCATCGTGCTCGCCGAAGCTGCGATTCTCGAGGACAAGAACGCCGTGCAGACCCAGAGCTACGGCCCCGAGGCGCGGGGCGGCTCGAGCAAGGCCGAGGTCGTCATCTCCGACGAGGACATCGACTATCCCAAGGCCACGGACCCGGACTACCTCCTTGCCCTCACGGCCGAGGCCTACCGGACCTACGGCGCGGGCATCGGCAAGGGCCTCATCATCCTGGACTCCTCCGTGGCGCTCGATCCGGGAATCAAGGCGCGCACCGTCTCGCTGCCCATCCTCAAGACCGCCGCCGAGGAACTCGGCAAAAAGGTCGTGGCCAACATCGTGGCCCTGGGCGTCCTGGGCGGCATCTCGGGAGCCGCCTCGCCCCAGAATCTCGAGGCGGCCGTGAAGAACCGCGTGCCCAAGGGCACCGAGGAGCTCAATCTCAAGGCGCTTCGGGCGGGACTCGATCTCGCCAAGACGGCGATGCCCCAGGTAGACTGGACGATGAAGAGGTCCAAGAATGAGCGCTGACGATAACCTGAAGAAATCCGTGGATGCGTGGAAAGCCAAAGTGGGCGCCTCGCTGCAGAAGCATCCCGAGCGCCGGCCGCGCTTCGTCACCGGCTCGGGCGCGCCGGTCGAGCGGCTCTATACGCCGCTGGATCTCGAGGGCCGCGACCAGGCGGCCGACCTGGGCCTGCCCGGCGAGTACCCCTACACCCGCGGCGTGCAGAATACGATGTACCGCGGCCGGCTCTGGACCATGCGCCAGTACGCCGGCTTCGCGAGCGCCGAGGAGTCGAACAAGCGCTACAAGTTCCTCCTGCAGCAGGGTCAGACCGGCCTCTCCGTGGCCTTCGACCTGCCCACCCAGATCGGCTACGATTCCGACCATCCGCTCGCCGCCGGCGAGGTGGGCAAGGTCGGCGTCGCGATCGATTCGCTCGCCGACATGGAGACGCTCTTCGACGGCATCCCCCTCGACCAGGTCTCGACGAGCATGACCATCAACGCTCCGGCCGCGGTCCTCCTGGCCATGTACATCGCCGTCGCCGAGAAGCAGGGCGTGAGCGCCGACAAGCTCGAGGGCACGATCCAGAACGACATCCTGAAGGAGTATGTGGCCCGGGGCACCTACATCTTCCCGCCCGGCCCCTCCATGCGGCTCATCACGGACATCTTCGCCTACTGCTCGAAGAGCGTGCCCAACTGGAACACCATCTCGATCTCGGGCTACCACATCCGCGAGGCCGGCTCCACGGCCGCCCAAGAAGTGGCCTTCACCCTGGCCGACGGCATCGCCTACGTCGCCGCCGCCGTCAAGGCCGGACTCGACGTGGACGAGTTCGGGCCGCGGCTCTCCTTCTTCTTCAACGCGCACAACGACCTCTTCGAGGAGGTTGCCAAGTTCCGCGCCGCCCGCCGCCTCTGGGCCACGATCATGCGGGAGCGTTTCGGCGCCAAGAATCCCAAGAGCCTGATGCTCCGCTTCCACACGCAGACGGGCGGGTCCACGCTCACCGCCCAGCAGCCCGACAACAACGTCGTCCGCGTGGCCATCCAGGCTCTCTCGGCCGTGCTCGGCGGGACCCAGTCCCTGCACACGAACTCGAAGGACGAGGCCCTCGCCCTGCCGACCGAAGCCTCGGTGCGCATCGCCCTGCGCACCCAGCAGATCATCGCCTACGAATCGGGCGCCGCGGAGACGGTCGATCCGCTGGCGGGTTCCTATTACGTCGAGAGTCTCACCAACCGCATAGAAGAGGAGGCGAGGGCCTACCTGAAGCGCGTCGACGAGCTCGGCGGGGCGGTCAAGGCCATCGAGCAGGGCTACGTACAGCAGGAGATACAGGACTCGGCGTACCGATATCAGATGGAAGTCGAGAAGGGCGAGCGCGTCGTCGTGGGGCTCAACAAGTTCCAGATCGACGAAGGCCGGCCAGAAGGGCTTCTGCGCGTCGACCCCGCCGTGGGCGAGCGCCAGGTCGCCAAGATCCGCGAGCTCAAGGCGAAACGGGACGACGCGAAGGTCAAAGCCGCGCTCGGCGAACTCGGCGCGGTGGCGAAGGGGGAGGGCAACCTCATGCCCCCGATCCTCGCGGCCGTACAGGCCTACGCCACCTTGGGCGAGGTCTGCGACGTGCTGCGCGGCGTCTTCGGCGAGTACCGGCCCAGCGTGATGTTCTAGGAGGAATAATGGAACGAAAGATACGCGTGTTGGTGGCCAAGCCGGGGCTCGACGGACACGATCGAGGAGCGAAGGTCATAGCCCGGGCGCTCAGGGACGACGGCATGGAAGTGATCTACACCGGGCTTCGCCAGACGCCCGAGCAGATCGTGCAGGCCGCCATCCAGGAGGACGCCGACGTCATCGCGCTCTCGATCCTCTCGGGGGCGCACAACCACCTCTTCCCCCGCGTCACCGAGCTGCTCGCAGCCAAGGGCGTCCAGGACATCCTGGTCATAGGCGGCGGGGTCATCCCCGAGGAAGACTACGACTATCTGAAATCCAAGGGCGTCGCGGCGGTGTTCGGCCCGGGCACGCCCACCGCGGCCACGATCGAGTTCATCCGGTCCAACCTCAAGCGGAGCTGAAAGGCAGGCCGATGCCCGATCCAGACTCCGCCGCATCGCAGGCACTGGCCGCTGCCGACCTCGGCGCGGGAGCGAACGAAGCCCGAGCGGCCCTCGCTGTGGCGGAGCGCGTCCGCTCGGGCGATATGCGCGCCGTGGCGCGGCTCATCTCGGGCCTCGAGAACGCCGATCCGGCGGCCGAGGCCGTCCTGCGCGCCCTCCGCGGCCGCGGGCAAGGCCATGTCGTCGGCATCACGGGGCCGCCCGGCTCGGGCAAGAGCACCCTCACCGACAAGCTGATCGGCGCCCTGCGCTCGCGCGGTTTGCGAGTCGGCGTGCTGGCGGTGGATCCCTCCAGTCCCTTCACCGGGGGAGCCATACTCGGCGACCGGCTGCGCATGCAGCACCACGCCACCGACGAGGGCGTGTTCATCCGCAGCCTCGCCTCCCGCGGCACCCTCGGCGGACTCTCCCGCGCCACCGCCGCCTCGGTGCGTGTCCTCGAGGCGGCAGGCTACGACTGGATCATCGTCGAGACCGTCGGGGTGGGCCAGTCCGAGGTCGACATAGTCAAGTTGGCCGACACCGTCGTCCTGGTTTCGGTGCCGGGCCTCGGCGACGACATCCAGGTCATCAAGGCCGGCATCATGGAGATAGGCGACATCTTCGTCGTCAACAAGTCCGACAGGGACGGCTCCGACCGCGTCGTGCGGGAGATCCGCTGCATGCTCGAGACCGCCGCGGCCCTGGCCTGGGCCCGTTCAGGAGGCAGCCTCGCCGGTCTCGTCGAGGCGGGGCACCACGGTCTCTCGGCCGTCGCCTCGCCGCCGGCCGCGCCGCCGGCGAAGCCCGCCGCGGCGCTTCAGGCCCGCGGCGCCGTCACCGGACCCGGAACCTCCGGCCTCGCGGCCGCCGGGCAGGGCGAGCTGCCGCTCGACGCCGACGGGCACCCCGTCCTGCCGCCGATCATCAAGACCGTGGCCGAGACGGGAGAGGGCTGTTCAGCGCTTGTCGACGCTATCGTGGCCCACCGCGAGCGCTCGCTCGCCTCGGGCGCTCTCGAGATGCGCCGGCTGGAGGGCGCCCGGGCCGAGCTGCGCTCGCTCATGGCCTTCCGGCTCGTCGACGCCCTCGAAGGCTCGGCGGGCGCGGCGCTCGAAGCCGAACTCGCCCGGGCCGTGGTCGCGCGCGAGTGCGACGTCTACGAGGCCGCCGATCGGCTCTTCGCAACGATCATGAAAGGGGAGACATCGTGAAGGTACTGAAGATCGACCATGTGGGCGTCGCCGTCGAGAACCTCGAGGAGACGCTCGCGATCTACACCGGCATCCTGGGGCTCGAGCTCCACGGCATCGAAGTCGTCGAGGACCAGAGGGTGAAGACCGCCTTCCTCCCCGTGGGCGAGGCTGAGATCGAGCTCCTCGCGAGCACCGATCCCGAGGGCCCCATCGGCAAGTTCATCGCCGCCAAGGGACAGGGCGTCCAGCACCTGGCTTTCCGCGTCGCCGACATCGAGGCCGCCTTGGCCGAACTCAAGGCCAAGGGCGTGCGGCTCATCGACGAAAAGCCGCGCTACGGCGCCGGCGGGGCGCGCATCGCCTTCCTCCATCCCAAGGCGACCAACGGGGTCCTTGTCGAGCTCTGCGAGCGCAAGGCATAATCGACGAATCCGAAGGTTCTGTCAGACTTCGGACTCGCCCCGCGTTTTCCAGGTCTTAGCGCCGATTTCAGAAATCGGTTATTTCCGAAATCGGCTTCGCGTTTGCGCACGCTTTCTTCGAATGCGTGCGCAAACGCCGCAAGTTTTGGTTGCTCTGGCAAGATGCCCTGCATTTTGCAGGAGCCTCCTTAGTTTTCCCGAAGGAAGGTTCGCTACATGGACGAGAAAATTCGAGAGCTAGAGGAACGCCGCGCCAAGATCCGCGAGGGAGGCGGGCCCAAGCGCGTGGCCGCCCAGCACGAGAAGGGCAAGATGACGGCCCGGGAGCGCATCGAGTCGCTGCTCGACCCGGACAGCTTCGTCGAGATAGACACCTTCGTCGAGCACCGCGCGGTCGAGCTCGGCATGGACGAGGTGAAGGCGCCCGGCGAGGGCGTCGTCATCGGCCACGGCAGCATCGACGGCCGGCTGGTCTTCGTCTACGCCCAGGACTTCACCGTCATCGGCGGCTCGCTCGGCGAAATGCACGCCATGAAGATCTGCAAGGCCATGGACATGGCCATGAAGGCCGGCTGCCCCGTGATCGGCATCAACGACTCGGGCGGCGCCCGCATCCAGGAAGGCGTCGACGCCCTCTCCGGCTACGGCGACATCTTCTTCCGCAACACCCGCGCCTCGGGCGTGATCCCGCAGATCTCGGTCATCATGGGCCCCTGCGCGGGCGGCGCCGTCTACTCCCCCGCTCTGACCGACTTCACCGTGATGGTCGACAAGACGGCCAATATGTTCATTACCGGCCCCCAGGTCATCAAGGCCGTCACCGGCGAGGACGTCTCGGCCGAGGACCTGGGCGGCGCGACGATCCACTCCACCACGAGCGGCGTCGCCTCCCTCATGTTCCCCGACGAGCAATCGACCATAGCCGGGCTCAAGAAGCTCCTCTCCTACCTCCCCCAGAACAATATCGAGGATCCGCGCCTCGTCTCCCTGGGCGACGATCCCAAGCGCGCCGATCCCGGCATCAGGGAGCTCATTCCCGATTCTTCCAACAAGCCCTACGACATCCGCGACGTGATCGCCCGCGTCTTCGACTCGGGCGACTATTTCGAGATACAGCCGATGTACGCCCAGAACATCGTCACCTGTTTCGCGCGGCTCGACGGCCGGACCGTGGGCATCGTGGCGAACCAGCCCAAGGTCATGGCCGGCGTCCTCGACATCAACGCCTCCGACAAGGCCGCTCGGTTCATCCGCTTCTGCGACGCCTTCAACATTCCTCTGGTCACTTTCGCCGACACCTCGGGCTACCTCCCCGGCGTAGGCCAGGAGCACGGCGGCGTCATCCGCCACGGCGCCAAGCTTCTGTACGCCTACTCCGAGGCCACCGTGCCCAAGCTCACCGTCATAGCCCGCAAGGCCTACGGCGGCGCCTACATCGCGATGTGCTCCCGCCACCTCGGCGCCGACCAGGTCTTCGCCTGGCCCGGGGCCGAGATCGCGGTCATGGGCCCCGAGGGCGCGGCCAACATCATCTTCAAGCGCGAGATCGAGGAGGCCGCCGATCCTCAGGCCGCGCGCAAGGAGAAGATCGACGAGTACAAGCGCAGCTTCGCCAATCCCTACAAGGCGGCCATCCGCGGCTATGTCGACGACGTCATCGATCCGGCGCAGACGAGGCCGCGGCTCATCGCGGCTCTCACCATGCTTCTCGGCAAGCGGGAGAGCCTCCCGCCGAAGAAGCACGGCAACATCCCCGTCTGATCGGGAGGCGCTGAGATGCAATTCTTCGGAATGGGCGGCACCGACTCTCTGCTCATCATTCTCTTCGCCGTCTTGGCGGTCCTGGTCATCGCCCGCGTGCGCAAGCGGCAGGCGGATGCGGCTCTGGAGGCCGCCCGCCGAGCGGAGGCGGGCTCCGGCGCGGGCGGCGCAAGCTCCGTACTCGCCTTCGAGGGCGAGGCCCTCGTCGCGGTCATCGCCGCCGCCGTCGCCGCTGCCAGCGGCATGGAGCCGGGCAGCTTCCGGATCGCGGGCATCGAGCCCTCCGCCGGAGATCAGGGATTCAACACGCCCGTCTGGGGCCGCGCGGACCGGCTGGCCCGCTCTCTCACCCACTAAGGAGACACCGATATGAAGCGATACAAGATAACCGTGAACGGACAGAGCTACGACGTGACCGTGGAGGAGCAGGGCGCTGCCGCCGCGAGCGCCACTGTGGCCGCGCGGGCTACCGCGCCGGCGGAGCCGGCCCCCTCGGCTCCCGCATCATCTGCGCCGGCCCCCTCGGCTCCCGCCGCGGGAGGGACGGCAGGCGCGGTCAAGGCGCCCATGCCCGGCACGGTCATATCCTTCAAAGTGAGCCAGGGCCAGGCGGTGAAGCGCGGTGACGTCCTCCTCATCCTCGAAGCCATGAAGATGGAGAACGAGATCGTCGCCCCGGCCGACGGCACCGTGAAGGCGCTCTGCGTGGCCGCCGGCGCCTCGGTCAAGGCCGGGGAGCTGCTCGTCCAGCTGGCCTAGCTTCTTCGGAAAAAGGCCCCGGCCACCGAGCCGGGGCTTGATCCCCGCGCCGGGTCCGTTCGTCCGCGCCGCGCCGGGCCGGCTCATCCGCGCCGGGTCCGTTCGTCCGCGCCGGGCCCGCGGGATCGGTACTGTCCGGGGCGGGCTCCGCCGCCGCGCCGTTCAGCCTTCCTGCATGCGCCTGACATTGGCGTGCGAGATCTCGGCCATGCTGCCGATCTCGGCGGCGGCGCTGCGCAGCGATTCCTCCATGCGCTTATAGGTTCCGCCGAGCCCGGCGGTAGCCGAGGACAGGGCCTGGAGCGCCGTGCCGATGCCGCCGGTGTCCGAGGACATGGCGCCCAGGGAGTCCAGGACCTCGTTCATGCCGCTCGCGCTGGCCGCCAGTTTCTCCAGCACCGATCGAATACTCTCTCCCGAGCGCTCCGTGATCGCGGTAGTCGAGTCCATGTCGCGTGTCATGGTCGACAGGGTCTTCGCGATCTGCGAGGCGCTCTGGCCGGCCTGGTCGGCGAGATTGCGGATCTCGGAGGCGACCACCGCGAAGCCGGCTCCCGAGTCGCCCGCGTGGGCCGCCTCGATGGCCGCGTTCATGGACAGGAGATTGGTCTGCGAGGCGATCTTGTTGATGCCGGCCACCAGGTCGTGCACGCCGTGCATCTGGTCCTTCAAGGCCCGGATCGCCGAGAGCGAGGAGCCCAGCTCGCTCTGCACGGCCACCGCCATCTCGACGAGCCCGGCGAGTTCCTCGCGCCTCAGGCTGGAGAGGCCCGAAGAGCGGCTCAGAGACTCGAGGAGGCCCTCGATACGCTTGGTCGAGTCGTCGAGGGAGACCGACTGCTCTCGGGTGAAGTGCGAGAGCTCGGGCAGAAGCGCGATCACCTCGCCGAGGTTCTTGGTGGAATCGCCGATTTCGGCGTCGAGGGCGACCGACATGTCGGCGACCGTCGTGCGGCTTTCCGCGAGGACGAGCTGTCGGTAGTGCTGGCAGTTTTCGCTCTTGTTGAGTCCGTTGTGGATGGCTATCGCCATATCCTCACAATTCCCGTAGCCGCAGGCGGAGCAGTTGAGAAAATCCTTCTCTTCGTGCTTGTGCATCCTGGTGTATATGGCGTTCAGCTCCGCCTCGCTGGGGTGCGTGATCCTGAGCGTGGCCGAACGGTCGACGTAACTGCGCGCGAAGAGTTTCGGATCCCAGTGCTTCTTGACGAGCCTGCGGATCGCCGCCGTCGAGGATTTGCGGAAGCGGCCGGTGAGCGCGGCGCGCTGGCTTCTGTCGCGCCGCCGGACCGCCGCCTCGAGGATGTCGGCGGGAACGTGCTGGAGCCCCGTGCCCGTGCCTCCGTTGCAGCCTTTCTCGCAATTGAGGCAGTCGAGGATGAGAGGGGCTACGCCCTTCGCCACCGACTCGGGCAGCTCGCGCAGGTAGGGGTAGATAGCCTCGGGCCCCTCCAGCTTCCTGATGCTGTCGCAGAGCTCCGGCCGCTCGCGCTCGACCGTGGCCTTGAGCCCTCCCGGAGAGGAGAAAAGCGTGGCGCGCTCGGCCGGCGGGCCGTCGAACTCCACCTCGGGAAACGAAGCCAGGTCGATCTTTCTCTCCGCGATGTAGCCGGCTATGCGCTCGAGCGTGACGTTGTAGTCCCCGAGCCCGGTCTCGTCGAACTCGCGTCGTTTGGCCACGCAGGGCGAGATGGCGGCGATCTTGTGCTTGGCCAGGCCGGGATTTTCGCGCTTGATCATCTTGATGGCGTGGAGCATGGGACTGTCGGCCGGGGCCAGGTAGGGCAGGAGTTCGCTCTGGTAGATCTCGATGTAGGAAACGATGGCGGGGCAGGGCTGGGCGATGACGAACGAGGGCCGGTTCGCGTCGATGTGCGCCAGGTAGGAGCGCACCGTCAGCTCCGCCCCGAAGGCCACATCGTAGATGGCCCCGACTCCGAGGCTCTTGAGCCAGCCGTTGAACCGCAGGCGATTTTCGCCGAAGAAAGCGGCGGCCGCGGGGGCCACGATCAGGATGACCTTTTCCTTTTTGGCCAGGCCGGCCATGAAGGCGTCGAAATCGTCGAGCCCGCGCCGCGCTCCGTGCGTGCAGGCCTCGATGCAGGCTCCGCAGCCTATACAGAGCTCCGCGCGCACCTTGACCGTGTCTCCCGTGCCATCGATGCAGAACTTGACGGGGCAGACGTCGATGCAGGCGTGGCAATTGACGCACTTTTCATCGACAACTTCGATAACCGGCCTGACCACCGTGTTCATGGATGCTCCTTTCAGCGTAGACGCGACGACGGAGACGAGGATTTCGAAATCGCGCGGCGGACCTTTGCACCGTCTTATGTATAGTGAGTATAGCACGTTTGCGCAAATGCCTCTTCGGAGCCCGTCTTGTCCGGCGACGCCATTTCGTGTAGAAAATGCTACTATGTCGTTTCGATCCGCCGCTATCGCGATCGGCCTCATCCTCTGGGGAGCGCTTTTTCCCTCGGCCCGGATCCAGGCTCTCGAGCCCGAGACCCTGCCTCTGAGTCCCGCCGCCGGCTCCCGGACCGCGGTCCCCGCCTTCGACTTCCACGACAGGGCCATCGTCCTGTGCTGGCACACCTTCCTCG
The DNA here is from genome assembly GCA_035530095.1 of Rectinemataceae bacterium. Taxonomy (GTDB): domain Bacteria; phylum Spirochaetota; class Spirochaetia; order Treponematales; family Rectinemataceae; genus JAJXZP01. The sequence continues at coordinate 17,686 of DATKVK010000024.1, forward strand.
GCAAGGAATCGATACCGACCGATTTTTCCCTGCCCGAGTTCGCGGCGCAGCTGGACAAGCTGCGCTCACTCGGCTACCGCTTCGCGACGATGGAAGATCTCGTCTTCGGGCGCATCCGCGGGCCGCTCAATCTCGTCGTCACGATAGACGACGGCAACCACTCCGTCCCGGAGGCGTACGAAAAGGTGCTCGCGCCACGCGGCATAGAGCCCGCGATCTTCATCTACCCCGCGGTGATAGGCACGACTTTTTTCGCGATGAAAGACTCGGGCGTGCGGGCGCTGCGCGACGCCGGCTGCGTGATCGGCGCCCACGGCTACCACCACCTCTTCATCAATCAGAACCTCTACGACCATGATCGGTTCTTTTTCGACGAGGAAGTCTTCAAGTCGCAGGAGAAGGTCGGAGAGATCACCGGTCTCCCCGCCTACCTCTTCGCCTATCCCTACGGGGTCTATTCCGACATAACGATCCGCGAACTCATGGTGGCCGGCTACACCTACGCATTCGCCGTCCGCAAGGGCTTCGTCTACGCCGACAGCCGCCTCAACTCGCCCTACGAGCTTCCTCGCATCGTGGTGCGCCGCGATCAGTGGACCGAGCTCCTGGCCTTTCTCGAGCGGAACGCCGCGGCGGCCAAGGAAGAAATCGCCAGCGGCTCCGCGACCGGCGGGGATCTCTCCGCTCATGCCGAGTGGTACGGCCCCGCCGCCGAAGCGGCGCTGCGATAAAAAGGCGCGCATTCCGGTTTGACCGAAACGCGCGCCTCGCCAATTCCTGGCTGCGGTGCAGATAGAACTACTATGGAAATTGGCTCGGACCTCCGGGGCAGGAGGAAAACCCCGGAAGTCCGAAAACCGCTGGACCGGCTTGGGAGGGGATCCTTAACGCCGGGTGCGGATGTGAATCCGAGTCGTCCTCTCGGATTCATAAAATATTATATCCAAATTCTCCATAAATGTCAAGAACAGTAAAACGGTTAAATTGAAGTATTTTTCAAAGACCGCGGCTCCCGCAAGAGGCAGCCCCATTTTGCGCGGTCCGCCTAAACCGCATGCCGCTTTTCGAAATCGAGGTACGTCTCAGCAGGGCCGCCTTGCCGTTTATCCTCAAGCGGTAATCGACGCCGTGCCGAAAATGCTATATACAGTGAGGCTCCGGCGAAGTGCTGCGAGCTCCCAGAAATCGATCAACTACCAGGACGGCCTGACGTGAAGGTGGCGGTTATCGGGTCCCCCGGGGACGGAGATGCAATCCTCGGTATTCTCGAAGCCCTCGAAAAGGCCGGCCTGGAATCCTATGGTCTCAAACTGTACGATTCCTGGATAACCCTGTCGAGAGGGCAACTCGAAGCTCACCTCCTCAAGGCGACCCACTACCTGCTCGTGGCGACCGAGTCCAACGTCGCTTCCCTGTGGTTCGCCTTCGCGGGCGGCTATGGACTGGGACGGGAAACGGGAATAGCCATTTTCCGCGACAACCCGCGGCGAGCGCTGCCGCGCTACCTGGCCGAACTGCCCGTCATCGACACGCTGCATGAACTGATCGCCTACTACGAGGTCGAGCGGAAGGAATGGACCCTCCAGGAGAATCGGCGCTCGGCCAGGGCCGCCTTGCTCGAGATGGGCATCTCCTACCACACCGACGCCCTTTCGCAATGCGTCGCCGAGGGAGACAGCCTCGCGGTGGAGCTCTTTCTGCAGGCGGGATTCCCGCCCGACGCACGCGACAAGCACGGGGTCCCTTTGCTGTGCCTGGCCGCGCGCAACAAGCATCGGGCCGTGGCCGAGCACCTCCTGGAGCGGGGAGCCTCGCTGGATCTTCAGAGCGAGGATAGGGGCTTTTCTCCCCTTATGGACGCGGCTCTCGCCGGATCGGTGGACCTGGTCGAACTTTTCCTCTCGCGAGGCGCCGATCCGGATCTCGTCAGCAAGGACAGCCAGACCGCCCTTGTCGTGGCAGTGGGCCGCAACGATACCGAGACGGTGAAGCTCCTCTTGGCCTTCGGAGCCGATCCCGATATCGTCGACAAACTCGGGCTCTCGGCCCGCAGGTACGCCACGCTTTTCGGCAAGCCGGATATAGTCCCCCTGTTCGATTCGGTTCCGCCGATGCGGGGCCGGGAGGCCCCCCGATGATCAGCGTCGAGATGGTGCAGGAAGGTTTCATTCTTTCGTTCGACGGCCGCAGGGTCCTGAGCCACACCCGCAGGTCGCCCTGTCTCGAACTGGGCGAGGCCGAGAACAGCCTGCATCAGTATCGCAACACCTATAGGCAGCGCCGCAGGCACCGCCAGGCCTCCGCCCTGCGGGCCTTCAAGATCGTCGAAAGCGGTCCCGCCTTCGCCGAAATCGAATTCGAAGGCCGTATTCGCCTGGCCGCCGCCGCGAAGGACGGCGTCCTCCGCCTCAGCTTCACCCGCTATGACTCCTCGGTCAACCTTTTCAAATTCCGTCTCGTGGCCTTCCCCGACGAGCGGATCTACGGCTGCGGAGAGCGCCACTCCCGCATGGACTTGAAACTCTCCCGCGTCCCGCTCTGGGTCGAGGACCGGGGCGTGGGCCGGGGGCGGAGCATAGCGGCTCGCGTCGCCCGCCGCAGGAGCGGGGCTTCGGGCGACCCTAACTCGACCTATTTCCCCATGCCCCTCTTCATCTCCTCGAAGAACTACTGGTGCGCGGTCGACACGACCGCTTTTCTCCGCATCGATTTCCGCCGCAACCAGACGCTGATCGATTCCTGGGCCGTGCCGCGGGAGATCGTCCTCGGCTTCGCCGAAAAGGCCGAGGCGACGATCGAAAGCATGACCGGGGCCATGGGCCGGCAGTCGGCGCCGCCCATCTGGTGCTACGACGGCGTATGCCTCGGCCTGCAGGGCGGCAGCGCTGCGATCGAGACCAAGCTCGGAGCCGCCATCGAGGCCGGTGTCAAAGTCTCGGCGGTCTGGGCCTGCGATTGGAGCGGACGTCAGGGGCCGGGTCGGCCGCAGCCCTGGGACGCGGGCCGCACGAAGGAGCTCTACCCCGATCTGCGGCACGACATAGCCGCCCTGCGCGCCAGGGGCATACGCTTCCTCGGCTGCGTCAATCCGCTGCTTTCCACCGGCGGCAGCCTCTATGCGGAGGCCTCGGCCGAAGGCCTGTGCGTCAAGGATGGCGAGGGGAAAGACTACCTCGTCCAGGCCCAGGGCGCGAGCGCCGCGCTGGTGGACCTGAGCTCGCGCGAGGCCTTCGCCTGGCTCAAGGAGACGATCAAGCGCGAGCTGCTCGGTATCGGCATGGCGGGGTGGATCGCGGAGGGAGGCGAGTGCCTGCCGCCGGACGCAGTCCTGGCCTCGGGCGAGAGCGCGGCGCTGGCCCACAACCGCTGGCCTATCCTCTGGGCCAAGGTCAACCGCGAGGCCATCGAAGAGTCCGGCGTTTCGGCCGAGGTCCTCTTCTTCGTCCGCTCGGGCTGGCTAGGCTCGGCGCCTCTGGCGCGGTCGGTGTGGGCGGGCGACCAGCTCGCCGACTTCTCCCGCGAGGACGGCCTGCCGAGCGTCGTGCCCGCGAGTCTCTCGCTGGGCCTCTCCGGCCTCGGCTTCTGGCACTCGGAGGCGGGCGGGTCGGTCACGGCGGCCTGGCTCAAGCGCAGTCCCGACTGTCTCGGCCGCTGGATCGAGATGGCCGCCTTCACGCCGTTTTTCCGGACGAGCGAGGGCAGGCATCCCGAGGCGAACGCCCAGTACTGGCAAAGTCCCGCCTCCCTCGACCTGCTCGCGCGCATGAGCGAGGTCTACGCCGCGCTCAAGCCTTACCACGTGGCTGTGGCCGCCGAGTACGGCTCCAGGGGGCTTCCTCCCCTGCGCCATCCGTGGATACATTACGAGTCCGATGCGCGCACCTATCGCCTCATGTATCAGTATCTCTACGGCCGGGACCTCATGGTCGCACCCGTCATCGAAGCCTCTCGCTCGCTCACCGAGCTGTATCTGCCCGAAGACGACTGGATTCACCTGTGGAGTTCCCGCGCCTTCGGGCGCGGCCGGGTCCTCGTGGACAGCCCTCCCGGATGTCCGGCCGTCTTCTACCGGGCCTCGTCGCCCTTCGCGCCCCTGTTCGACGCGATCAGGCGAACGGCGAAGCGGCTCTAGCGAGGAGTCTCCGGCATGAATCCGACTCCGCTGTCAGCAGCTCTCATCGCCCTGGCCGGCAATTTCGTCCTCTCTCTCGGCATGGTTCTCCAGAAACGCAATGTCGCCTGGCTCGGCCATAAGGGCGCGCGGGACCGGGACTTCGTCCGCGCCCGCTCGGGCTGGCTTCTGGGCTTCTTGCTCATGAACGCAGCGCCGGTGTTCAACTACCTCGCCCTGCTGGGCCTGCCGCCCAACGTGGTAGGGGCGGCCATAGGCTCCAACGTGGCCTTCACCGCCATCCTCTCGGCCCTGATGCTGGGCGAGCGGCTCGGATGGCGGCGCATCTTGTGGACCTGCGCCACCTTCGCGGCCATCGCGCTCGCGGCCCTGCGCGGGCGCGGCGCCTCGGGCCCTCTCGTCCCCGGGGCCTTGTACGCCTTCATCGCGCTGCCTCTCGTCGCCGCGGCCGCGAGCCTCGCGCTCAGGCGGCGCCGGAAATCTGCCTCCTTGGCCGTGGCCATAGCGGCCGTGGCCGGGTCCCTGGGCGGCTTCATGATCCTGCCCCTGCGCGCGCTGCAGATCGGAACCGCGGCCAGCCTCGCCGGCTGGCTGGGCTCTCCCTACCTGTACCTCTACATCGCAGCCGGCGCGGGCTCCTTTTCGATCATCCAGCTCGCCTACAAGGACGGGGAAATGTCGAAGGTCTCGCCCGCGTACTACGGCATGCAGGTTCTCTGGCCGGCCATCGCATCCTACTTCGCCTTCGGCGCGGCCTTCGACATCGTGCAGGCGGCCGCCTTCGCGGCCATCGCGTTCTGCGTCTTCTTCGTCTCCCGCGCCTGATCCGGCGGAGCTCTAGGCGGGCCTGCGCGGGAAGAGCGTGACGAGGGCCGAGGCCTCCACGGCCCGGCCCGCGCCCAGTTCGCCGAGGCCCTCGGCAGTCTTGGCCTTGACCGAGACCGCCGAGACCGGCATGCCCAAGAGCGCGGCGAGGGACTCGCGGATGGCGTCCCGGTGGGGCCCGACTTTGGGCCGCTCGAGCACCACGGTGCAGTCCAGGTTCCCCGGCTCCCAGCCGGCGCCGCGCACGAGTTCGACGCTCCGCTTCAGCAGGTCGCGAGAATCCGCGTCTTTCCAGGCGGCGTCCGAGGGCGGGAAATGCTGCCCGATGTCGCCCAAGGCCGCGGCCCCGAGCAGTGCGTCGATGATCGCGTGGAGGAGCACGTCGCCGTCGGAGTGCGCGTCTTCGCCCTGGTCCGAGGGCAGCTGTATTCCCCCGAGGAGGAGCCTTCTGCCAGCCGCCAGCCGATGCAGATCCCAGCCTTGGCCCACGCGGAAGGGGAGGGCGGCCGATCGGCGGTCACCGTCCAGGTCCTCGCGGAAGGTGATCTTGCGATTGCCTGCCTCGCCCTCGGTCCACGCCACGGGTCCGACATAGTGGGCCCAGAGCTCCGCGTCGTCGGTGCAGTCGAGCTTGTCGCGGTGGGCGCTGCGGTGCGCCTCCAGCATGGGCGCGAAGCGGAAGCCCTGCGGCGTCTGGGCCGCTCCGAGCGAAGCGCGCTTGGGGTGTCCTGTCACGGTGCGGCCGGCGCCGAGCTCCTTGGGCGTGTCGACGAGAGGCAGCACCGGCACGCAGGCGCCCCGTTCCCAGGCCGCGCGGGCGACGCGCGACGCGAGCTCGCCGCTCGCCCAGGGGCGCGCGGCGTCGTGGATGAGCACGACGCAGTCGTCCAGTGAAACGCCCTCAGCCGCGCGCTCGCCCGCCTTGTCCGCCGCGCCCCGCGCCGCCGCTTCGTCAGGCGCGCTCAGCGCGGCTGCCAGAGCCTCGAGCCCCAGCCGCACGGAATCGCGCCGCGCCGCGCCGCCCTGGACAACCATGAAACGAGGGCCGAGCTTTCCGGCCAAGGTGGCGGCCGTCTCGGCCGACAGACCCGCCCTCAGCTCGGCCTCGCGGCCGGGAGGGGCGGTGATCGCCAGGGCTGCGAGCCGGGGATGTCCGAGAAATGGCGAGAGGGATCGTTCGAGCACCGAGCGGCCGCCGAGATCGAGCAACTCTTTCTTGCCCCCGCCGAAACGCTCGCTCCTGCCGGCGGCCGTCACGACTACGGCGAGAAAGGGCTCGCTCTCCACGGCGGTTTTCAGCTTTCCAGTCGGGCTCTGATGAGTTCGGCAATCTCATCCTTGGGCTTGCCGAGCGAGAAGGAAATCTCGTCCTGCAGCAGGTTGAGGGCCGAATCGTAGAGTTTTCGCTCGAGGATGGGCAGTTCCTTGATCTTCGAGCGGTGGTAGAGCGAGCGCACCACCGAGGCGATGTCCAGGACCGAACCTTTCTTGAGGAGATCCAGGTTCATCTGGTAACGCAGCTTCCAGTCGGAGGGAATGGGAGCGTATTCCTCCGAGATGAAGCCGAGCGCCTTTTCGGCGTCATTCTTGGGTACGATCGCCCGTATGCCGAGTTCTCGAGCCTTGTCCACCGGCACCATCACCGTCATGTCGGAAAACTCGAGGTAGATGATGTAGTAGAGGATCGTGGAATCCTTGAAAGCCTTCTCGCGTATTTCGGTGATCCGGCCTACGCCCTGACTTGGATACACGATGCGTTGATCGACAGCGAATTCGGTGGAGCGGGCCTTATCCATATCGTCGTACGATAGCAAAAAAACGCGGGAAAGTCAAACCTGCCCGAGCCGACTCGCCGATGGACGCCGGACTCTTTCGCGGAGTACAGTGGCCGCATGGATCGCAAACGCCGCTCGCTCTTCGCCCTCGTCGCGTTTCCGCTCTTCATTCTCCTCGTTTTTGCCGTCGTTGTCGTATTCCGGAACGAATTGTTCGGTTTATTTCGCGATCGCGAGGCCGTTCGCTCCTGGATCGCTGCGCGCGGAGCCTGGGGCGCCGCGGCTTTCGTGGGCCTGCAGGTTCTGCAAGTCGTGATATTCGTCATCCCCGGCGAGATCGTCCAGGTCGCCGGCGGCTATGTTTTCGGTTTCTGGCCCGGGGCCCTCCTGTCGCTCGCCGGCATCACGATCGGCTCGGTCGTGAATTTCATGGCCGGCCGCCTGCTGGGGCGGCCCTTCGTCGAGAGCATTTTCCCCAAGGAAAAGATCGAGGCGGTGGAGAAGGCGACCGGCTCGGACAAGGCCGCGGCGGGTTTTTTTCTGCTTTTCATCATACCCGGAATTCCGAAAGACGTGCTCTGTTACGTTGCCGGAATGACCGCCATGGGCTTTCCTTCTTTCATGGCCGTTTCGATGCTGGGACGGCTGCCGGGGATACTCGGTTCCTCGTTCATCGGCAGCGCCGCCTACGATCAGGACTACCGTACGGCCCTCGTCGTGCTGATCGTCGCCTCGCTGCTCTTTTTGGGCGGGCTCGTCTTCAAGGAGCGGATCGAGGCTTTTCTCGCTCGCTTGTTCCACCGTCGCGGCTAGCCGGCGCAGGGGCCTGATGCACGTGCCTGGCACGGGTGTCGAGCCCGGCGGCATCCTGGAACGCCGCTCCTCCTTCCTGGCATGTCGAGATCGACGCCCCCTATCCGAAGGCGGGCCTTCTGCGCTATATTCATCCTGCTGGATTCAGAGAAACTAAGGAAACTTCATACCGGTCGGGATTCTTCCTGTGGCATGCGACATGTGAAGACGACTCGGTCTGCAGATACGTGCAAAGGCTTCTTGGACTTTTCGCCGCTCCTTACGTGCTAAATACAGCGTTTTTCATCCCATCATCGATTAAGGATCGAAATGAATCAAACTTCTTTTTCCTCACTGGGTCTCGGCGAGACTATTCTCGCCGCCGTGAAGGCCGAAGGCTATGAGACTCCAACGCCTATTCAGGCTGCTGCCATTCCCGCCCTGCTCGCCGGGCGCGACCTTTTAGGCTGCGCGCAAACCGGCACCGGCAAGACCGCCGCTTTCGCCCTGCCCATCATACAGCGCCTAAGCGGCTCCGCCTCGCGCCCCGCGCCCCGCGGCTGCCGTGTCCTTGTCGTGGCTCCCACGCGCGAGCTGGCCGCCCAGATCGACGTCAGTTTCGCCGCCTACGCCACAGGTTCGAAAATCACGCGCGCCTGCATATTCGGCGGCGTAGGCAAGAGCCCGCAGGTGAAGGCGCTCGGTCGCGGCGTCGATGTGCTCACCGCGACTCCCGGCCGCCTCCTCGACCTGGTCTCCGAGGGCCAGCTCCGCCTCGACGGCGTCGAGACCGTAGTGCTCGACGAGGCCGACCGCATGCTCGACATGGGCTTCATCCGCGATGTGCGCAAGATCATCGCCCTCCTGCCCTCCAAGCGGCAGACGCTCCTGTTCTCGGCGACCATGCCCTCAGACATCGCCTCGCTCGCCTCCTCGGTGCTCCGCGACCCGATCCGAGTATCGGTCACGCCCGACCGCCCGACAGTCGACCTCATCGACCAGAGCGTGGTTTTCGTGGAGAAATCGGACAAGTCTGCCTTCCTGTCAGCCCTTATCCGGGCCCAGGAAGCTACCCGAGCCATCGTTTTCACGCGCACGAAGCACGGCGCCGATCGGCTCGTCAAGGCTCTGTCCGCCTCGGGGATAACGAGCGCGGCCATACACGCAAACAAGAGCCAGAACAACCGGACTCGGACACTCGAAGGCTTTCGCTCGGGCGATATACGCGTGCTGGTGGCCACCGACCTGGCCGCGCGCGGCATCGACGTCGACGGTATCAGCCACGTGTACAACTACGAACTGCCCGAGGTACCCGAGACCTACGTCCATCGCATCGGGCGAACCGCGCGTGCGGGCGCCCAGGGCGAAGCCGTGGCCCTTTGCGACGCGGAAGAGAAGCCCTTGCTCAGGGCTATCGAGAAACTGATTCGGATGCCCGTTCCCCTCGCGCAGGGAGCGGCCTTCGATGCCGCTCGCATAAGAGCCGCCGCCGACCGGAAATCCGCCCCGCCTCCCTTGGTCGATCGGGGCGAGCGCCGTCCCGCTCCGCGCCGCAACGTTGCCGAACGGTCGCGCAATGCTTCGTCAAGCCACCGCGATGCTGGTCGCGGCCCCCAGCGCGACACTTCCCGAGGACCTTCGCGGGGCGTACGACGCGACTCCACGCCTGCACAGCAGCCACGGGGCGAGCGTTCGGCCGAACTCCCCCGGAGTGCCGCCGGATCTCGCGAAAAACACGGTCGTGGATCCATTCGAGCATATTGAGGCTTCGGCATTTCGCGCCCCGGCTGCAGCATTGAGCTGCCGCATGGGTGATTGGCGGAGTTGTA
>DATKVK010000025.1:0-19931 GCA_035530095.1 Rectinemataceae bacterium
ACGATCGAACGCAAAAAGGACTTCACGATTGTCGCAAAACTCTCCGGCTGGTCGTAGTGAAGCCCGTGGCCGGCATTGGGGATTTGTCGAACCTGAAAGCGCGGATTGATGCGCGTGAGCTCCTCCGCGACAGTCTCCGTGACGACGCCGGAGTCGGCGATTATCAGCTGGCTCGGAACCTCGATCATACCGACGAGGCGTTGATAGTCGGGGCTGGGCGGCGCGAGGACATCGAAGGCTCTCACGTTGGCCTGAAGTCGTGCCTTGGCCAGCAGTTCGAGCGTCTCCGGCAAGCGATCGCGGTGTCGGGACCGCAAGTCCGCCAGAACTTGATCGAAGGACAGATTGAGAGTTCGCCCGTGCCGAACGGCCGCGTCGCCGTCGCGCAGCTCGCCCTGCCGCTCGAGTGTCAAAAACGACGGGTCGGCCAGGACAAGGCCACGGAGGAGCGCGGGGTTCCTTCCTGCCACCATGGCGGCCGTCATGCCTCCCATCGAGTGCCCGATCAAGACGGGACGAGCAAGGTCGAGCGCCCGTATAATTCCGACTGCATCGCGCGCGTGGTCTTCATATCGATATCCATGGTCAGGAGCGCTCGACTTTCCATGACCTCGGGCATCCGGCATGATCACGTCATATTCTTTCTCGAGAGCGCGTGCCAGCGAAGTCCAGGTGAGCCCGTCGGCAGCCAGCCCATGCAATAAAATCACGGGTGGCTTGCTTCCCCCGGTTCTCGTGTAGTGCATGTCGATTCCGTCGACTTCGCAGATTGCGCCGAGCCAGTCAGACACCCCGAACCTCCGTCAACTGCGGGTCATCGTCCACAGCAGCGTTCGCATCCGTTCGATCAGCCAAAATTACAGAATCTCGCTGTCCTGCACAACCGCTACATCGCTCACCAGGAGAAGAGCTTCGACGGCCGCGCCAGGCCGAAGCCGAACTCAAGCACTGGATCCAGGCCATGCTTCTAGCGGCTCGGACGACAGCGGGACGGGGATGAGCGAAGGAATCATTCCTTCGGACAGCCGTAGCCCGAAGTCGGACTAGTGCAATGAGTGGGGGTAGCGGAACCCACCGCAGGCGACGCGAAGGCGCGTCGCGCCTTCGCGAGCGCCGAGGAGGGTGCAGCGAGGGGGAGCCGCGATAGATGAGAGCGAAGCGCTTGGCGACGAACCGCGAAAGCGCGACCGAATTGAGTCGCATGGGGCGCCCGAAAAACGGGGGGGGGCTCGCCACTCCGCAGGCGAGCGGCCCGGAGGGCGCGAAGCCGAGGACCGGCGAGATACCCCGTTTTTCGTAGGCGGGCCCCCAGGCGACACGAAAATCCTTGCGCTTTCGCGATTCGCCGGGATGGGCTCCCCCTTTTGACCACCCCCCGACCGCTGCGCTATAGTGGGGCATCTTTCGTCGCAATGAGGTAGCCCCTATGGCAGAGAAGATCACTCCCCGCGGCGTCGACTACTCGCAGTGGTACATCGACATCGTCCTGAACGCGAAGCTCGCGGACTACAGTCCGGTGAAGGGCTGCATGGTGATCCGGCCTCGGGGCTACGCGATCTGGGAGCGCATCCAGGCCGAGATGGACCGCCGCTTCAAGGAGACGGGACACCAGAACGCCTACTTCCCCCTGCTCATTCCGATGAGCTTCCTCAAGAAGGAGGCGGAGCACGTCGAGGGCTTCGCGCCCGAGCTGGCCGTGGTGACCCACGGAGGCGGGGAGGAGCTCGACGAGCCGCTGGTCGTCCGGCCCACCAGCGAGACGATCATCTGGTCGATGTACAAGAACTGGATCCAGTCCTACCGCGACCTGCCGCTGCTCTACAACCAGTGGGCCAACGTGATGCGCTGGGAAAAGCGCACGCGGCTGTTCCTGCGCACGACGGAATTCCTCTGGCAGGAGGGCCACACGGCCCACGAGACTGAAGCCGAGGCGGTCGAGGAGACGATGAAGATGCTCGAGGTCTACCGCGATGTGGTGGAACGCCACCTCTGCCTGCCCGTGATCGCGGGCCGCAAGAGCGAGGCCGAGAAGTTCGCGGGCGCGGTGGCCACCTACTCGATCGAGGCGATGATGCAGGACAAGAAGGCCCTGCAGGCCGGGACGAGCCACTTCCTGGGGCAGAACTTCGGCAAGGCCTTCGACGTGCAGTTCCAGACCCGCGACGGCAAGCTCGACTTCGCCTGGGCCACGAGCTGGGGCACCTCGACCCGCCTCATCGGCGCGGTGATCATGACGCACTCGGACGACAAGGGCCTGGTGCTGCCGCCGAGCCTCGCGCCCGAGCAGGCGGTCATTGTCCCGATCTACAAGAACGACACGAAGGCGGCCGTCCTGGCCTACGGGGAGAAGATCCTCGCCGAGCTCAAGGCGGCGGGCGTGCGCGCCATCTTCGACACCGACGACACGCAGAGTCCGGGCTGGAAGTTCGCCCAGCACGAGATGAACGGGGTGCCCCTGCGCATCGAGATCGGGCCGCGCGACCTGGAGGCGGGCAAGGCCATGGTGGCCCGCCGCGACACGGGGGAGAAGGCGGCGATCGAGGCGGTCGCCTTGGCCGCGAAGGCCCGCGAGCTTCTCGACGCCATCCAGGAAAACCTCTACGAGAAGGCCCTGGCCTTCCGCACGGAAAACACCAAGGCGGTATCGGAGCGCTCCGAGCTCGTGGCGTTCTACGGCGCCGACCGCGGCGAGGAAGCGGGTACGACGGGCGCGATCGGCGGCTTCGCCGAGGGGCTCTGGTGCGGCGACCGCGCCTGCGAGGCCGCGCTCAAGGCCGAGACCAAGGTGACGATCCGCTGCCTGCCGCTGGACCGGCAGGAGGGCATTTCCGGGAAGTGCTGCCTCTGCGGCGCGCCCGCCCGCCATCGGGCTATCTTCGCGAGGGCCTACTGATGCAGCGCGCGCGGGGGGGCTCGCGCGCTCGGAAGCTCGGGCTGAGCGGGCACGGCCCGGCTTCGGCCCGGCGGTCCGCCGCCCCGCGCCGCGCAGGCGCGATGCTCGCCGTGGCCGCTTCGGCGCTGGCGGCGGCTTTGCTGTTCGGCGCCTGCGGCAGGCGCGCGGCGCCGGCCTACCCGTATTCGGCGGCCAAGCCGCGGGTCTTCGTCGCGACGAGCGACGGGCTCGCGGCCCTGCCTCCCAAGGCCGATGCCCTTTCGCTGGCCAAGCTGAACGGCCTGGCCGCGCTCGTGCCCGACGCCTCGGTCTCGAGTGCGAGCGAGGCGGCGATCCTCGTGGCGGTGAACCGCGTGGGACCGGTCTTCATCGAGCCCGACGCCGACTGCCGCAATTACCGGCTCAAGGCTTTCCCCAGCCCGGGGACCTTCGCGCGGCTGACCGCCGGCGGGGCCTGGCCGCACGACGGGGGCTTTCTCGTCCAGCTGTACCGCGATCCCTTCAGCCTCCAGGGCTCGCAGCGAGGGGCTCCCTTAGGCACCCTCCTTACGGTCACCCAGGCCGGCTCGATCCAAGTCTTGGCCTCCTCGGGCCTGGTCTCGGAGACTTCCCTGGGCTTCGGCCTCTTCGCCCTCTATCCCGCCCCGCAGGGAGGCTGGCTCGCCGAGCTGCGCCGCGACGATGTGAGCCGGGTCGAGACCCGCTATCTCTCCGCGGCCAGCCCCGAGGACCCGGCGCCCCGACAGCTGAGCCGCTCGGCCTTCGAGGCCAAGCTCGAGCCGCGCCCGCTGGCCGCGGTCGCGGGCGCCAAGGGCGAAGCCCTGCGGCACGCGATCGCGGCCCTGAGCGCCTCGGAGGGCGGGGCCTCGTGGAGCAGCGCCTTGATCCGCGCCCGCGGCGCCGACGGGAGCGATGTCTACTACCTCGACGGCGGCTCTATCGACGAGGCCCGCTCCATGTTCGCCTGGTTCCTCGAAGACGGCCGCGTCATAGTGCTGGAGCAGGGCGGGGAGGCGGTCGTAGCCGACAGCTCGGGCCGCTCGGCGACCTTCGCCTTCATTCCCCCGCTTCCCGACGCCTCGTTCACCTCGCTCGCCGTCTGCCGCGATCTCGCGGCCGCTTCCTGGACGAGCGGCGTCTTCCCCGATCTGCGGGCGGCGGGACTGGTGGTCGCCGCGGTGCCTTGAACCGGGGCTTTCGCCGACGCGCCGGCGCTGGGGCGCCACCGGCCCGGCGCGCCGGCGCCACCGGCCCGCGGCCCTGCGCCTGTGGCGCTCGGCGCCGGCCCGCGGTATAGTTAGGTAGTCATGCGATCGAAGCTTGCAGCCCTCGCCCTCGCCGGGGCGCTCTCCTCGGCCGGCGCCCTCCACGCCCTCGGACCGATCACGGCGGTCCAGTTCGATCTGGGCATCGTCACGGATCTCAATCTCGACCCGGCCACCTCGGCGGGCTCCAGCAGCCTCATCACGAACATCCTCGGCTTCGGGCTGACCCTCCCCTTCCGGCCCGGCTCGCGGTGGTCTTTCGAGCCCACGGCCGATTTCTACTGGGCCAACTTCGGGCTCGTCGCCGGCAAGGCCGTCCCCGTCGACATCGGCGACCGGGACGCCTTCGTAGTCGGGGCGATCCTCGACGCCCCGGTTTTCTACACCTTCGATATGCGGCCGCCCTGGAAGCTGAGTCTCGGCGCCGGGCTCGCGATCAACGCCCGCTACGGCTTCATCGCGGTGAGCGGGGTCTCCTCCTCCACCGTCGACGCCATCAACGGCTATTTCTGGAGCGGAGGCCGCTTCATCATGCCCAGCACCCTGGCCCGGGCGGTCTACAACCTGACGCGCCACATCGACTTCGGCTTCACGGCCCTGGCCTACTGGCCGATCTTCAACCTCTGGGCGGGCACGGGGCTGTCCTTCTTCGACCAGGGCATCTTCGGCGGCAGCCTCGTGGTCCGCTACATCTACTAGAAGCGTACCCGACGCGAGCCCCATGACGAGCCCCAAAGCGCCCATCGCCCCGGAAGAGATCCTCCTCCTCGCCGCCGACGCCGCTCGCATCGTGCTCGAGAGCGGAGGCGAGACCTACCGCGCGGAGGACACGGCAGTCGGCCTCAGTTCCGCCCTCGACGGAGCCGAGGCCGAGTGCTTCGCGACGCCCACGGTCATCGTGCTTTCCTTCGTCGGCTTCGACGGCAAGGCCCATTCCATCGTGCGGCGGGTGACCCGGCGCTCCATGAACCTGGAGCGCGTGGCCCGCATCGACGCGCTCACGCGCCGCACGAGAGCGGGAGAGCTCGACTTCGCCGGGGCGGCCGCGGAGCTGGACCGGGTCGAGCGGCTGGAGGGCAGGCCGCCCCTCGTGTCGGCCCTGGCCGCCGCCGCGGGCACCGGCTTCTTCACCCTGCTCTTCGGCGGGGCCTGGAACGACGCCCTCGTCGCCGCGGCGGTCGGCGCGGGCCTGTCGCGCTTCACCCGGCTCTTCGCCCGCCGCGCCATTCCCGACTTCGTGGCCAACCTCCTCGGGGCGGCCGGAGCCACGATACTCTGCCTCATCGCGCGCAGCCTGGGGCTCGCCACCAGCGCCGACGGGACGATCATCGGCGTCATCATGCTCCTCGTGCCCGGGGTGGCGATCACGAACGCGATACGCGACACCATAGGCGGCGACCTCGTGTCGGGCGTGTCGCGCGGGGCCGATGCCTTCATGTCGGCCGCGGCCATCTCCATCGGCGCCGGCGGCGCCTACCAGCTGTGGAATCTCCTGGCGGGGAGGATCCTCTGACGCTTTCTCCGCTCGGGCCGCTGTGGGCGGCGATAGCGACCGCGGGCTTCGCGGTGCTCTTCAACCTGAGGCGGCGGGACGTGCCGATCGCGGCCCTGGGCGCCGCCCTGGGCTGGGCGGTGTACATGCTCGTCTCCGCGGCCACCCTCGCCGAAGCGGTGGGTCTCTTCGCGGCGGCGGCCCTCATCGGGCTCTGGGCCGAGTTCATGGCCGCCTTCCTGAAGCGCCCGGCCTCGGTCTACATAGTCTGCGCCATCATTCCCCTCGTGCCGGGCAGCGGGATGTACTACACGATGCTCGCCTCGGTGAAGAGCCAGACCTGGAGCGCGCTGACCGCCGGACTGGGAACCCTCCAGGCCGCGGGCGCCATTGCGGCGGGCCTGGCCCTCTCGGGAGCCTTCGCTAGGCTCCTGTCGCTGCGCAGGCTCGCCAGGAAGTGGGGAGGGCCGGCTCAGTCCCGGCGGGGCAGGACCATCCGGTAGACCGTCCCGCCCGAGCTGCTCCGCGTCAGGCCGCCGCCGAGCTGGGACATCAACGTATCGATGAGGACGAGGCCGAGCGAGCGTCCTTCGGAGCGAGGGACGAAGCCCGGGCCGTCGTCGGAGGCTTCGATCGAGACCCCGCCTTCCTTCGCGGCAATGGAGATCGCCATGCGTCCGCGGTCCCTCCCGGCGAAGGCGTGCTTGAGCGAGTTCGAGACTATCTCGGTCATGACGAGACCGAGGGGGATGGCCCGGTCCATGTCGAGCGAGACCTTGTCCCCGTCGATCACGACCTCCACGCCGGAGACGCCGTAGGCCGAGACGAGGAAGGAGCAGAGCTCCTGGAAATAATCGCCCAGATCGACGCTCGCGAAGTCTCCGCCGCGGTAGAGGAACTCGTGCATGAGCGCCAGGGCCTGGACCCTGGCCACCGAATCGGCGAGCGCGGCGGCGGCGGCCGAGTCTTCCAGCGCGTCCTTCTGGAGCGAAAGGAGGCTCGACACGATCTGCATGTTGTTCTTGACGCGGTGATGGACTTCGCGCAGGAGCGTGTCGCGCTGGCGCACCATGCCGGCGAGCTGCGCCTCGCGTTCCTCGACGGCCGACTCCATCGTGCGCATGTCCACCAGAAGCTCGCGGAACTCGGCGAAGGAAGGCTCGCGGCCGGCCATGCCGTAGCGGCGGTCGCGGATGGCCCGCACGCCGAAGCGCAGGGCGTCCAGGTCGCCGACGATGCGCCGCGCCATGGTGAGCGCTATCGATCCGAATATGCCGAAGGCGACGAGGGCGGCCGCCAAGGACAGGTACAGGGCCCGGTCCAGAAGCCCGTACAGCACGCCCTCGTCGTAGGAGGCCAGCACATGCCAGCCGTAGGAGGGCAGCCGCTGGGCGAAGGCTATGGACCGCCGGTCGCCGGCCGATCCGCCCAGGTTCACCTTGAGGCGCAGGGGTCCCGCGCCCCCTCCCGGCGGCAGGACATCGCCCATGTTCACCCGCTCCGTGACGAGCCGCCGATCGCGGTCCGCGACGATCGTACCGCTCCGGTCCAGGATCGAAAGCCGCCAGCCGGGCCCGCCTGCCTGATTCACGAAGCTGGAGAGCCGCGAAAGGTCGAGCGAGCCGACGATGATGTCGCCCCGCGGCTCGGCGCGGAAGGATATCGTCACCACGGGATGGCCGCTCGAGAGGGAGATGTGGGAATCGGAGACGAAGGGCTTCCCGGGCGCGATGCGCGTGAAGCTCCGATCGGAGAGATCGAGGCCGTCGACATTGGGGTCGGGCGGGTAGGAAGCGAGCTGGATTCCCCGGCCGTCGATCCAGGTGAAGGACTCGAAGTCGGGATCGAGCGAGAGTTCCTCGCGGAGGTGGGCGCGGAGTCGCTCCGGCTGCCGTCCGCGGATGAGCTGTCCGTCCATGGCGACGGCTTCGACGAAGATCTCGGCCGAGCGCAAGAACACCGTGGCGCTCTCGGCCACGCCCTGGACGACGGCCTCGCCGCGGGCAGTGAGTTCGTTGCTGAAAAACGTCTGCGCGAGGATCGCGCCCAGGCTCAGGTACACCGCGAAGGGAGCCACTATGGCCAGGGCGACGAGCAGGAGGAGATAGCCCCGCGTGCCGAGCCTTCCGCTTGGCGCGCCGAGGCGGCTCCGAAGCCCTCCGCCGGGACCGCCGCTCATGGCAAGGCGCGGTAGCCGTCTCCGCGCACTATGAACAGGGCATTCTTTCGCACAACGTCGCCGTAGGCGTCCAGCCGGTAGTCGGCCTGGAGCCCGTGGACGAGCGGCTCCGCCAGGATGCGCCGCTTCAGCCGCAGGGGCGAGGCCTCGCCTTTGGCCATCGCGCGCATGAGGATGAGCGCGGCCTCGTACGAGTACATCGAGCTGAAGCTGGGCGTGGAGCCGAAGCGCGCGCGATAGGCCGCGACGAAATCGAGATAGGCCGGAGCCCGGCTGTCCGGATCGAACTGCTGCTCGAAGAGGGTGCCGTCCATCGCGGAGCCGCCGTAGCGGAGGAAGTCGGTCGTAGCCGCCCAGCCCGAGGTGAGGGTCAGGATGCCGCGCTCCATCTGCTTGGCGCGGCGGATCACGAGGGCCGTATCGAAGCCCGTGGCGATGACGAGAAGGGCGGCCGGGCGCGCAGCCAGGAGTTTCCCGAGGATCGGCGCGAACTGGACGCTTCGATCGGAGGACGAATAGGCTTGCTCGGCCACCACCCGGCCGCCCGCCGCCTCGTAGGCGGAGCGAAAGAAGGCGATGAAATCCTTGGCGTAGAGCTCGTTGTCGGCGTCGTAGAGCACCGCGGCCGTCGCGGCGTGGAAGCCCGTGGCGGCCTCGCGGCCCAGGCCCTCCGCCCCGCCCGAGCTCGTGGTCATGAGGCGGATCATCATGTCGTCCCGTCCGGCGAGGCTCGAGGCGCTGGCGGTGGGCGAGACGAAGAGGAGCCGCTTCTCGGCCGAGGCCAGCTCGGCTATGGCGCTCGTGTACGGACCGATGGCCGCCGGAATCTTCGCCGCGCTCAAATCGTCGACGGCGGCATGAAAGCCCTCGGGGCTGTTGCGGTCGTCCTCGGTGACGAGCCGGAACGTCGCGCGGCCGAAGCGGGGCCGGGCGTCGGCCTGCTCGATCGCGAGCAGGGCGCCGTTGCGCCCCGACACGCCCAGCTCGGACTGCTTGCCCGTGAGGTCGCCTATGAAGCCGATGGAAACGATCCGGGGAGCGCAGCCGGACAAGGCGAGGGCGCAGGCCAGAGCCGCGGCGCCGCCCAGGACAGCCTTGACGGAGAACCGCACGGCAGCGCGCGACTGAACCTTCTTCATCGGTCCAAGTGTATCATACGTGTCGCGAAGATTGTTGAAATTTGGATCAAGCGGAGCGAGGAGTTGCGGACGAAGTCGCCGCGCACGCAGTTGCGAGGACGCCTGAATCGACGGCTTCGTCAGCTTCGCGACACAGGCTCAATCCAGGCCGGCCAGTCGCAGGAAACCGCGCTGATCGATGAAATTGCTTTCCTTGAGCAGCTGCCCGTCTCGATAGTAGCGCACGTACGGAACCTCGCGGTTGCCGTAGACCTCCTCCTTGAAGGTCATGAAGCGTTCGAAAAAATCCTCGCGGTCGTATTCGAGCCAAAACACCTCGAACCCGGGCCGAGCCGGCAGGCTCTCGAGGTAGCGCCTCATCCAGCCCCACTGCGGGCACCAGCTCTGGGTGAGCACCACGGCTACGGCAGGCGCGGCCTTCACGATGCCCGATCCGAAATCGCCCTTTTCGATGGCGGCCATGCAGTCATCACGTGTCAGCTTGATCATGATGCTAAAGATACGCCGGGGCCCCGTGAAGGTCAAAGCCCCATAGTCGGAGGAAAACGTTTTCCGCTCGTCCGGGTCAGGTTTCAGCCGTGGACGGGACGGCCTTGCGGCGAGGGAGAGAGCGCGCGCTCCACGCTGTCGAGGAGCTGGCGGTCGTTGATGGGCTTGAGCATATAGGCGGCGGGCCTCGTCTTGAGCGCCCTATCCTGGCTGCCTTGGCTCGGATAGGCGGTGAGGAAGATGATGGGCACGTCGCTCACGAGGCGCACCCTGGCGGCCGCGTCGACCCCGTCTATGAAGCTCTTGAGATTGATGTCCATGATGATGAGGTCGGGCTTCTGGGCGAGGACCGCGCCCATGACGGCGTCGCCGGAATCGACGACCTCGGGTACCGTATAGCCGGCGTCCTCCAGGCTTTCCTGAAGCTGCATTCCGACGATGGGTTCATCCTCGACGACCATGATCCGCGCCATGTCTGCCCCCTCGAACGTTCCGAGTATAGCATGGAACCGCCGGGCGTGCCGTTTTGGCGTGCTTTTTCCCGGGACAGGGATTACTCTTCAAGCATGTCGAATCGCGCGGAGGGGGCTTCGGCCGTTCCCGCCCCGAAGAAGGGGGCGCTGCGGATATCCTCGATCCTCGACAGACCCGTCAATCGGCTGCACCATCTCCTGTTCACCCGGCACCGAGGACTCAGCCTCGCCCTCTCGATCGCGGCCTACGCCGCCATCGTGCTGAGTCTCGGCGGCGACTTGGCCATTTCGAACAATTATTTCGTGGCCTTGCCGGTGCTGGTGGCGGCCCTGGGCTTTTCCGTGCCCGGCGGCCTCGCGGCGGGAGCGCTCGGCCTGCCGGCGAATCTCCTGCTCTTCCATATCCTGGGCCATCCCGAGTATTCTCCGGCCAGCAAGCTCATCGCCGAGTGCTTCGGCACGGTCCTGGGCTTCTCGCTCGGCTATGTTGCGCACAACTTCCGGATGTACGAGACCGAGCTGCGCAGGCGCTCGGCCGCGGAGGGCGAGCTGACCGAGGCCCTCCAGCAGAAGGACATCCTCTTGAAGGAGCTCAACCATCGCGTCAAGAACAATCTGTCGGTCATCAAGAGCATCGCCCAGCTTCAGCGGGCCCGCTCCGCCGACCCGGTTTTCCTCGAATCGATCGACCGGCTCGTGGAGCGGATCCACGCCATCGCCCTGGTGCACGAGCAGCTCTACGGCCCCAAGGAAGGTGCCTTCGCCGTCGACCCGGAGAGCTACCTGGACGCCCTCGTCGGCAACCTCTCCGCCAGCTACGCCGATATGGGGGTCGAGCTGATCCACACGGTCCGCGTGGGCGGCCGCCTCCTCGACCCGGAGGAAGCCGCGCCCCTGGGGCTCATCGTCAACGAGGCGCTCAACAACTCGATCAAGCACGCCGTCGGCCTCTGCCGGGATCCGGTCATCTACCTCGAACTCGAAGCCAGCCGCGGCGAATACCGCCTCGTGGTCGGAGACAACGGTCCCGGCTTCGACAGCGACGCGCCCGACGCGCACGAGGGGCTGGGCCTCAAGATGATCCGCGCCCTGGCGCGCCAGATGGACGCGACACTGCGATTCGAGAAGGCCGGAGGCGAGGGCTGCGTCGAAGGGGCGCGGCTCGAACTGCGATGGCCGATCAGGAAGGAGTCACCATGAGTTTCGACATCGTGAAGGCCGCCGCGGGGCGCCGCGGCTCCGTGCTCGTCACCGTGGCGGCCGCGAGCGGCTCCGTGCCGCGGCACGCCGGCTCGAAGATGGCTGTGCTGCCCGACGGCTCGATCGTCGGCACCGTGGGCGGCGGCGTCCTCGAGGCGCGGGCCCTGGAGCGGGCCGCGGCCTGCATGGCCGAGCGCCGCTCGGCCTGCCTCAGCGTGGAGCTCACCGGGGAGGCGGCGCTGGGGGCCGTGCCGGTCTGCGGGGGCGTGGCCGAGCTGTGGCTCGAGTACGTGGACGAGCGGAGCCTCCTCGGCGAGGCGGCCGCGGCGCTGGAGGCCGGCCGGGCGGCCGTGCTCGTCAGCCCGCGGCTCGGCGGCGCGCCCCGCTGCACGGCGGTCTTCGACGCCGCGGGCGCGCTTCTGGCCGGGGCCGCCGGCCTCCCCGACGGCTCCGCCGGGGCGCTGCCCGCCCGGGCGGCCGAGGCCGCGGCCTCGGGCGTCGCCGCGTTGAGCGAAACCGCCGATTGGCTCTACGATCCCGTGCCGCCTCCCGAGCGCCTGCTCGTGCTCGGCGGCGGCCACGTCGGCAGGGCCGTGGCCCGTTTCGCCGTCGACCTCGGCTTCAGGGTCACCATCGCCGACGACCGTCCGCGGTTCGCCGCGGCGAACCGCTTCCCCGAGGGCGTCGAGACGCTCGAAGGCCGTTTCGCGGAGCTCGTCGCGGGCTTTCCCTTCGGGCCCTCGACCTACGCCCTCGTCGTCACCCCCGGACACCTCAGCGACCTGGATTGCGCGCGGGCCATCCTCGGACGCGAGTACAAGTACGCCGGCCTCATCGGCTCGCGGCGCAAGGTCCGCATGATCTTCGAGCAGCTCGTCGCCGAAGGCTTCGACCGCGACCGCGTCGAGGCGCTCTATTCGCCCGTGGGAGTCGACATCGGCGCCGAGACGCCGGAGGAGATCGCCGTCTCCATACTCGCCGAGATGATCGCCGTACGGCACGGCTCGCCGGCCCTCGCGGCCATGGAGGCCGATCGCCGCCGCAGGCGCGCCTAGGCGATGGAACTGGCCGATCTCGTCCTGGAGCTCCTGGGCGTCTCCGGAAGCCGCGGAGCCGGCGCCGAAGGGCGGCCGGGCCGCGGTTTCCTTTCGGCCTTCGTCGGAGCCGGCGGCAAGACGACCGCGCTCTACGCCCTGGCCGAGGAACTCGCCGGCCGCGGAGAGCGCGTGCTCGTGTCGACCACGACGAAGATCTACGACCCGCGCGTCGAGGGCCCTCGCCCGCTCGCCCGCATCGAGCTGGCGCCGGAACTCGCCCCGCAGACGGGACCGAACGCCGGCTCCGGCGCGGCGGCCTCGGCCGAGCCCGCCGGCGCTTTGACGGCGGCCCCTTCCGGCCTCGACGCAGCTCGCGCCGCAGCCCTCGACCGGATCCGCGCCCTCGCCTCGCCGGGGAAGATCGTACTCCTCGCGGCCGAGTCCCTGCCGGATGAGGGCAAGCTTCGCGGCCTCGCCCCCGAGGCGCTCTGCGCCTTGGCCGGCGCCTTCGACCACGTTCTCGTCGAGGCCGACGGGGCGCGCCGGCTCCCGGTCAAGGCTCCCGGCCCGGACGAGCCCGTCGTGCCGCTCTGCGCCGACCTCGTCGTGGGCTGCGTGGGCCTCGACTGTCTCGGCAGGAACATCGGTCCCGGCACGGTGCATCGGAGCGAGCTCTTCGCGCCGCTCGTCGGGGCCCTGGCGGGCGAGCCGATCACGGCGAGCCGGCTCGCCCGACTCGCCGCCGCGCCCGAGGGGCTGTTCAAGGCCGCGCCGCCCGGAGCGCGGAGGCTCGTCGCCCTCAACAAGGCCGAGCTGCTGCCGAGCGAGCGACTCGAGGAGCTGCTCGACTTCTTCGCGCAGGAAGGGCTGCAGGCCCGAGAGGCGCCGCGGACGAATTCGGAGCGGCCCCCGATAGCCGACGCGGTCGCCTGCTGCAGCTTCGCGGCGCCCTCCGGCCGGATACTGGCCCTCCTCCGACTCACTCCCCATCCGGGCCTTCGAAGGATATACTAAAGCGGCTCGGGGCGGTCGCGCCATGCGCCGTCCCGCGGAAAGGGAATGACTCGGATGAATCGACTCGTCGTCGTGCGCGGAGCGGGCGATCTCGCCACGGGCTGCATCGTGCGCCTGGTGCGCGCGGGATTCCGCGTGATCGCCCTGGAGGCCGAAAAGCCCACGGCGATCCGCCGGACCGTATCGCTGTGCGAAGCGGTCTACGAGGGACGGACTCGAGTCGAGGACGTGGAAGCGTGCCTGGTCGGGACGATCGACGAGGCCCTGGCGCTCGCGGTCGACAAGGTCGTGCCCATCCTCATCGATCCGGAAGGCTCGGCCATCGGCATCCTGGACCCGCTCGCCCTCGTGGACGCCATCATAGCCAAGCGCAACCTCGGCACCGCCCGGGGAATGGCGCCCGTCGTCGTAGCCCTGGGGCCCGGCTTCGTCGCCGGCCTCGACGCCGACGCGGTGATCGAAACCAACCGCGGCCACGACCTGGGCCGCGTCATCCTGGAAGGCCCGGCCGCCCCCGACACCGCCGTACCCGGCGAGATCGGCGGAGCCGCCTCCGAGCGGGTAATCCGCGCCGCGTCGGCGGGGCGCTTCGTCGCGTTGTGCGACATAGGCGACAGCGTGGCCCCCGGCCGGGTCGTCGCGGCGGTCGAAGGGGCCGGGCGGGCGGAGATACGGTCGGCCCTCGGCGGGGTCGTCCGCGGCATGCTCCGTCCGGGACTGGAAGTGACCCCGGGCTTCAAGGTGGCCGACGTCGATCCGCGCGGCCGGCGGGAGAACTGCTTCACCGTCTCGGACAAGTCGCGCGCCATCGGCGGGGCGGTGCTCGAGGCGATCCTCATGCTCGGGCGCCAGCTCGAGGGTTGAGCCCCCGCGCGGCGGACCAGGCGGCGGCGCGGGGCCGGCCCCGCCGAAAGCGCGCGGCGCCGGCCTCCGCGCGGCGCCGTGAAGAGCGCGCCGCCCCCGCCCCCGGGCGGTCCCGGCCTACTCCTCGCCCATGAAGGGATAGCCCCAGGACCTCGGCGGGTCGAAGTTCTCCTTCACCGCGCCGGCGCTGGTCCAGCGGATCAGGTTGAGGATGCTGCCCGCCTTGTCGTTCGTGCCCGAGGCGCGCATCCCGCCGAAGGGCTGGCGCCCCACCACGGCCCCGGTGGGCTTGTCGTTGACGTAGAGATTGCCCGCCGCGTGGCGCAGGGCATGGAGAGCGCGCACGACGGCCCCGCGCTCGTTCGCCATGACCGCCCCCGTGAGTCCGTAGGGCGAGGTCGAGTCGACGAGACGATAGGCGGCCTCCATGTCGCTCTCGTCGTAGACGTAGGCGCTCAGCACCGGCCCGAACAGCTCCTTCTCCATGGTCTCGTAGCGCGGGTCCTCGGCGAGGAGCAGCGTCGGCCGTATGAAGTACCCGGTCGACTTGTCGCCCGTGCCGCCCGCCAGGAGCTTGAGCGCGCAGGAAGCGCTCGAGGCGGAGCAGGCGCGCCGCAAGTAGGGCATGATGGTCCCGAACGAAGCCTCGTCGATCACCGCTCCCATGAAATTGCGGAAGTCCGTGGTCGGCCCCATCCTGATCGACGAAATTTCCGCGCCCAGCCGCTCGAGGAATCCCGGGGCAAGGCCGGAAGGGACATAGAGGCGCGAGGCCGCCGAGCATTTCTGTCCCTGGTATTCGAAGGCTCCCCGCAGGGCCGCGACGAGAGCGACCTCCTGATCCGCGCTCGGATCCAGGAAGACGAAGTCCTTGCCGCCCGTCTCGCCGACCACACGGGGATAGGAGCGATAGATCGAGAGATTGTCGGCCACCTGCCGCCACAGCGAGTTGAACACGTTGGTCGAACCGGTGAAGTGCAAGCCCGCGAATTCGGGCCGCGCGAGGACGACCTTGGATATCGTCCCTCCGTTGCCCGGCAGGAAGTTGATCACGCCCGGCGGCAGCCCGGCCTCCTCGTAGATCTTCATGAGGAACCAGTTCGAGAGCACCGAGGTCGAGGCCGGCTTCCAGACGACGGCGTTCCCCATCATGGCGGGAGCGGTGGGGAGGTTGGCCGCGATCGAGGTGAAGTTGAAGGGCGTCACGGCGTAGACGAAGCCCTCGAGGGGCCGGTACTGGACGCGGTTCCACTCGTCCTGGCCGCTCTGCGGCTGCTGCGAGTAGAGGCTCTCCATGAAGCGCGGATTGATGCGCAGGAAGTCGACGACCTCGCAGGCCGCGTCGATCTCGGCCTGGTGGACGGTCTTGGACTGGTTGAGCATGGTGGAGGCGACGATGGCGGGCCGGTACTTGCCCGCGATGAGGGCCGCGGCCCGACGGAAGACGGCGGCCCGCTCCTCCCAGGGCATATCCTCCCACTCGGCCTTGGCTTTCAGGGCCGCGTCGACGGCCGCCGCCGCCTCGGCCTCGCCGGCCAGGTGAAAGCGCCCCAGCGGGCGGGAACGGTCGTCGGGCCTGACGATGGGCGAGGTCGTGCCCGTCCGCACTTCCCTGCCGCCGATGATGCAGGGAATGTCGAAGTCCTGGGCGAGGAGTCTGTCGATTTCTGCCTTGAGAAGCGTTCGCTCCGGGCTACCCGGAGCGTAGGACAGCACCGGCTCGTTCTCGGCCGGCGGCGCCCTGAGGATGGCGTCGTTCATGGATACTCCTTTCCAAACACGGGAGGTCGGCCCCTTTCGAAACCGGCCTATCGGTCCACCGTCCCTGGGTCCGCCCGCGGCGCCTAATGCGGCGCGCAACGCGGATTTCCTGTAGGCGCGAGGACTCGGGGTGATCCATCGGTGATGGGGATGTCGTGAACCTTCATAGGTTCGCCGGAGCCGACGGCTCCGTCCTGGGCTGGTGTTGTTCGAGTGGCCTCCAATTGGAAAATACCGAAATTTGAGCGGCTTCGCGTCGGTCGCGTGCTCGGCGGCGCGCCGGGCGCCGAGCCTTGGCCGCGTGAATCCAGAATCCAAGAAAAGACCGCGACGGTCAAGGCTCGATCGCGGAGCAGCGGCAGGAAAAAAACGTTGACTGATGGGCGAGACCGCGCGATGATTCAGGCATGATGAGAAACTTACGCACCGCGATCGCGGCTTCCTTGCTGCTTTCGCTGGCCTTTTTCGGTTGCGCCCCGCGCGCAAAACCAGCCGAGGCCGCCGCGGCTCCCGCGCCGCAGAAGGTCACGGTCGTGTACACCGAGGGCAGCGTCTCGGTAGACGGCTCGAGCGCCCGGATCGGTCAGACCCTCGGTACGACTGTGAGCGTCGTGACCGGCCCCTCCTCATCCTGCCAGATCGAGTTCGGCGACAAGAACATCATGAATGTCGGACAGAACGCCGTCGCGCACTTCGATTTCTCCAAGATCACGGCCGAAGTCGAGCTCAAGAAGGGCGGCCTGACCTCGGTGCTCAAAGGCCTGGCCAGGCTCGGCGACCGGGACAGCTTCGTGGTCAACACGAACGCGGCCTCGGCCGGCGTGCGCGGCACCGTCTTCTTCGTCTGGTGCGACGACACATCCACCTATGTCTGCGCCTGCAACGGCACGGTTCGCACCATCGACGCGAAAGGCCACAACGAGCAGGTCCTCACGGCGGCCCACCATGTCGCGCGGCTCTATTCGATGAAAGGCGGCGCCATCTCCGTGGAGGCCGCCGGCTTGCTCCATCACGGCGACGCACTCGAAGAGGCCCTGGCCGCCAAAATCGGCTATACGATCGACTGGAGCAAGGCGGACTGAAGGAGCGGCGCGCGCCGATGCGCGCCGCCTCCGCAGTCTTCGTCTTCGAAGCCCGCTCGTCGGCGAGGCTCGTCACTTCTCCTCGAAGGTTATCACGCCGCGCCATTCCGGCCCGGGCGGCATCGCGGTCAGGGCCTCGCAGCGGTCGAGGAAAATCCCGGCGATGCGATCCCCGGGCAGGCAGCCGAGGACCCGCCCGAAGTACTCGGCCGCCTCGACGAAAGCCCGCGCATAGTAGCGCTCGAGGCCGAGGGCGTGGAAGCCCCAGCCCCGCTCCTCGGCCTCGCCGAGCGAAGCCCGCGGCGCGTAGATGTCGAGCCAGGCCTCGCGTCCCTTCACCCGCACTCTGTCGACCATCCTGCAGGGATACCTGTCTTCGATGCGCAGGCGCACCGAATCGGAAACGATGATCGGCTCGTGGTAGTGCTTCGTGAGGCCCTCGAGCCGGGAGCCCAGGTTGACCATGTCGCCGATGACCGTGTAGTCCATCTTGCGCTCGGATCCGATGTTCCCGACGGTCGCGCTGCCGAAATTGATGCCGATGCCGATGCTCAGCGTGCGCCGTCCGCGCTCGACCTGCGCGCGGTTGAAGCCATCGAGCGCTTGGAGCATGTCGAAGGCCGTGGCCACCGCGTGCGCCGCGCTTTCCTGGTCGTCGGCGGGCGCCCCGTAAAACGCCATGAGCGCGTCCCCGATGTACTTGTCCGGCGTGCCGTCGTTGCGCGCGACCGCATCCACCATGAGCGCGAAATACTCGTTGAGCGATTCGACGACCTTCCGCGAGTCGAGCCCTTCCGAGTAGGCGGTGAAGTCCCTGATGTCGGAGAACAGGATCGCGATCTCGCGGTCCTCGCCGACGAGCATCGAGTCGGGCGAGGCGAAGAATCGATCGATGACCTGGCGCGGCACGTACTTCTGGAAGATGTTGCGGATGCGGTTTTCGCGCTTGTGCGCGATGGCCGCGTCCAGGGCGTAGGCCTTGATCTCCGAGAACGCATGCTCGAGCGAGGAAAGCATCGCGTTGAAGGAGTCGCCGAGATCGCCGATCTCGTCGTCGTAGGGGAGCTCGACCCGCCGCGACAGGTCCTCGGTCGCGACCACTGCGTGCATGCTCTGCGCCACGCGCCGGATGGGCCTCGTGATGAAACCGGCGAACACCACGAGCAGGGCGGCGGCGACGGCCGCCGAAGCCGCGCCGACGACGACGTTCCGCAGCACGATCCGCGTCACCGGAGCGAAAAACGCGTCGCGCGATTCCGTGACGAAGAAGGTCCAGCCGAAGGGCGGGAAGGCGGCGACATAGGCCACCCGCGGCGCTTCCGCGAGCCGGAAATCCCTCCATCCGTCGCCGAGCGCGGCCAGCTTGCGCAGCGCGGAAAGGTCGGCCCCCGAAGACGGCGCCGCGCCCGTCGAAAAGGCGATCGTCCCGTCCTTGCCCAGCGCGAAAAGCTCCTCCCCGGGCCGCCTCGCGAGGCCCCTCGCGAAATCGGCCACCGTCTCCTTGGCGGCCGCGACGTAGTCGGGCGAGGAGGCGAGGCCGTTCGCCCCGAGAAGCCGGCTCTGCGATTCGGCGAAGCCGAGAAGTTCCTCCGTTTCCAGCCGGAGAAGACTGGAGGCCACCTCCGCGATCCCGTCGCGCGCCGAGACGGCCGAGCTGTAGGTCTGGAAGGCCATCGGCGCCACGACGATCGGAAGGAAAAGCAGGATGATCCGGGGTGCTATCCTCACCCCTCGAATTATAATCGCGCCTCCGCTCCGGCGACAGGGCGAATTTGCCGATAAATCGCCTATACGCTATCGTCGATACAGGGGAAAGAAGCTCAATGTCCGGGCTCCTCGAGAGGGCGACGAAACTCAGAGTGCGCGGCCGAAACGACGAGGACGGCATCTCGCCCGAGGAACGCTCGCGCATCCTCGAGGAGATCAACCGCCGCATGTCGACCCAGGGCCGCGTGACGCTCGGCCCGGCGTCGGTCCGCCGCAAACGGGGTCTCGCCTTGCCGCTTCTCGTCAACGGTTTGGCCCTCGCGATCCTTCTCGTCGGCTCGGCGATTTTCGCGCGGCTGGAGCGCGAGGGACCGGCCAAGGCCTTGGGAGCTTCCGCCACCGAACTCGTGACGGAGTCGCGTCTCCTGGAAGCCGTGCGGAGCACGGCGGCGAGCGCCGTCGCCGAGCGAGACCGACGCATCGCGGCCATCCAGGCCGAGCTCGTGGCTCTGGGCAGGCAAGGCCCTTCCGCATCAACGCCGGCCGACTCCGAACGCGAAAGCGAGCTGCGCGCGGAGCTCGCAGCCCTGAGTTCGACCGCGAACGCGCGTCTCGCGGAGCTCGGGAAAAGCCGCGAGAAAGAAAATTTCTTCTTCACCCAGCTCCGCAGCCTCTACCACGAAACCGCCTCGCTCGCGCGCTCGGGCGACTACGCGGCGGCCCGGGTGCGCGTCGCGGCCGCGAATCGCCTGGTGGCCTCGGACGGCGCCGCAGCCTTCGCTCCGGCCCTCCTCGAGGGCCAGGCCGCGCTCGACGACAGCCTGGCCATCGCCCAATCGCTCTCCGGCGGAGCGGGGGAGGCCTTGGCCGCGCAGCAGAAGGCCACCGCCGAGGCCGCGGCGGAAGCGGCCGCCCAGGCAGAGCGGGCGGCCGCCGCCGAGTTCGCCGCGGCGCGCGCTCGCGTCGTCTACGAGGCGAGGATCGCCGAGCTGCGGAAACGCGACGATGCCAGGACCGAACACGCCGCTACTATCGCGAGAAACCTCAGCCTGGCCTTGGATGCGGCCAAGGCCAAACTCGCCGGCGCGGCCGCGGCGTCGGACCAGGCGGAGGGCCCCCTCCTCGACCTCCTCGCCACGAAAGTCCGGCTCCGCGAGATAGCCAACTCTCCGGATATCCGCGCCTCCTATCCCGGACTCTACGCCAAGCTCGACCTGCTCTTCGCGGCCATTAACCGGGAGGGCGAGAGCGCCGGCAAGGAACGGGCCTGGAGGGAAGCCGCCGCCATCGTCCGAAGCCTCGCCGCGGGGATCGAAACCCCGCCGGGCCGCGGCGA
>DATKVK010000026.1:0-5666 GCA_035530095.1 Rectinemataceae bacterium
ATCAGCCCTGCAAAGTCATACTCCGAGCTCGTCACCAGGAAATCCGGCTCCCGTTGGAACGGCCGCCGGATATAGTGGACGCGATGGCTTGCGTCATCCAGGAACTCCACGACAGCCAGGATGAAGTCATCGGGCTTGTTGAGCGAGTAGAGCACCTCGTTCTTGGTCACGGTGATGGACTTAGCGCCGGACACCCTTCCCTTCACCTCGATGAATCGAAGCTTTCCCGTCCCGGGAACCCGACTCTCGATGTCGTAACCGAGCTTGTCGAGCTCGCGGTCGGTCGGCTCGAAGCCGAGGCTCCGCTCGACCTCCATGACAATGGCCCGTGCCCGGGCCGCGCTGGTCTGGGTGTCGGCGATATGGGTGGGGGGCTGGCTGGGCTTACCCTGCATGACCGCAAGGAGCCCCGCGGGGACCACGAGAAAGCCTCCCTGAATTACCGGCGGCAAGGGCGTGATCTGGGCCTCGAGCTTGAGCTCCTCCAGGCGCTTCTGGAGGCGCCCCTGAAGGAGGTCCGCTCGCTTCCGCGCTTCGCCAGAGTTGAGGCGAGAGCTGGACTTGCCGGCCTGCTCCTGCGCTTTCAGCTCTTCCGCCCGATGGTCCCAGTAGTTGATCTCCTTGGTGAGGCGGTCTTTGACCGCGGCGGTGGTCTTGGCGATGAGCTCAAGCCTGCCTTTCTTGACTTCATTCAGGTGCTCGGGAACGATCGTGGTAACGGCATATTCCTGGGCCGTGCGCTCGAGCTCCCTGCCTATCCAGGAACATTCGGGTCGGGCAAGGATGACCTCGACCCCGGGCTCATCGCCGGCGAGGGGACGGAAGTCGAGGTAGGGGGCATACCGGATGTGCCGGACCTCAGCGCTTACATCCATCTCGACGTGGACCACGCGCTTCGAAACGATGCGGCGGTCGCCCGAGCGGGTGAGACTGGCGTCCTGGATCGAATGTTCGAGATAGAAGAACACATGCGGTTCGGTGCCCTGATCCTTGTCGTCGACGAGAATGGCCCCTCGCTTGAGGAGGTCTCGGTTTCGTTCGAGGGTCAGGTCGAGCACGGAATCGAGCAGCGGCGAGCCGGGGCAGATGAAGGCCGCGAGGGGCTGCCCCTGCGGCGCGATGAGCGCCTTCTCGAAGGTCGCCCGCTCGTAGCGGGGCAGCACGGGCTCGCGCACACCGATGATCCTGTCGCGGTTTCGCACGATGGCCGGCACATGGGTGATCTCGTAGCGCTGGGGCTCCCGCAGGCGCATCGAGCCGCCAAGGCGGGAGAAGGCCTCGACGAAAAACGACTCGATGTAGTGGGGCTGAAGCCGTCGCGCCTCGGCGCGTTCCATGTCCTCGCGGACACGACGCACACGGCTCGCGTCCATCACCTCGTGGACGAGCACTCGCTCCTCGAGAAGTTCCTCGAGCTGGCCGCGGTCGAGGGCGTTCGCGACCACGCGATTGAGCATGTCCTTGACATCCGGTCGATCCCCATAGCGTATTGCCTCGATGAGAAGCTCGCGGAGCGACTTGCCCTCGAACTGGAGCTTGCCGAGCACGTCGAAGACCTGGCCCCCGAGCGCTTCCCTCGCCTCGGAGAGCTTGTCGAGGAGTTTCTTGTACACATCGCCCTCGCGGGTCTCGCTCGCGACCAGGTTCCAGAGAAAGCACACTTCCGTTTGCCCGATGCGATGGATGCGCCCGAATCGCTGTTCGAGGCGGTTGGGGTTCCAGGGCAGGTCGTAATTGACCATGAGGTGGGCTCGCTGCAGGTTGATGCCTTCCCCGGCGGCATCCGTGGCCAGGAGCACCTGGACCTCGGCCTGGAACTTGAAGGCCTCCTGGGCCTTGATCCGCTCCTCTCGTCCCATGCCGCCGTGGATCGTCACGACCGCGTTCTCCCGCCCGAGGAGGGTGGTTATGCGCAGGCGAAGATACTGAAGCGTGTCCCGATGCTCGGTGAAAATGACGATCTTCTGGTGTGGCGAAGGCTTCGGCCGAGGCTTAGCTTCGGGGCCATACGATGGATCCGGCTCAGCCGCTACGTTCGCTATCGCCGCCTGGGTGAATATCTCGCCGAGGAGGCTCGCGAGCTCGCGCCACTTCGTGTCCGTGCCGCTCCGGCGGACTATCGCGGCCAACTCTTCGAGGTGAAGAAGCGTGGCGATCTCCGCCCGCAGCTCGATGATGCTCCGCGCGGCCGTGGCCTGGTCGAGTATTTCCTCCTCGACGGCTTCCACCTCCGTGTCGGGAGCCTCGTCCAGGTCCTCGACATCGTCGGCGTCGAGGGCCGGTCCCGCGCCCAGAGGATTCGGCGCCATCGCCCCGCGTTGCACGAGTTCGAGTTCGCGCAACTTGCTTTCGAGCCGCTCCCGCCGTCGCTTCAGGGACTGGTAGATGGCCTCCGGCGAGGATGCCAGCCGCCGCTGCAGGACCGTCAGGGCGAAGCCGACGGTACCCGCGCGCTTGTCGTTCTGGAGAGCCTCTGCGCGGTTGAACTCCTCGCGGACATAGGAGGTCACCGCGGCATAGAGAGAGGCCTCGCTTTCGGATAACTTATACGGAACCGTGGTCGCGATGCGCTGGGGGAACAAGGGCTTGCCGTCGAAGGTGAGGAGCTGCTCCTTAACCATGCGCCGCATGAGATCGCTCGCCTCGCTCGCGTGGACCCCGTCCCGGAACCGCCCCTCGAAGCGATCCCCATCCAGCAGCGAGAGAAAAAGCTGGAAATCCTCTTCCTTGCCGTTGTGGGGTGTCGCCGTCATGAGAAGGAAATGCCGGGTCACCGTCGACAGAAGCCGACCGAGCTGGAAACGCTTCGTGTACTTCACTTCCCCGCCGAAGAACGAGGCGGACATCTTGTGGGCCTCGTCGCAGACGACGAGATCCCAGCGGCAGTCAGGCGCCTTGAGCTTCTCTTGGATATCCTCATCGCGCGACAGCTTGTCCAGGCGGGCGATCACCAGGTCCGACTCCATGAACCAGTTGCCCGACCGCGAAGCCTCGAGCTTGTCGTTGGTGAGGATCTCGAAGGAGAGGTGGAATCGCTGGTAGAGCTCGTCCTGCCACTGCTCGGCAAGGCTTCCCGGGCAGACCACGAGACAGCGCTGCAGGTCGCCCCGCGCGATGAGCTCCTTGATGAGAAGTCCCGCCATGATGGTCTTGCCGGCCCCCGGGTCGTCGGCGAGAAGGAACCGCAACGGCTGCCGGGGGAGCATGGACTCGTAGACCGCGGTGATCTGGTGCGGCAGCGGCTCGACCACGGAGGTGTGCACGGCAAGCACTGGATCGAAAAGATGAGCCAGTCTGATCCGCTGCGCCTCGGATACCAGCCGGAAGAGCGCACCGTCGCCGTCGAAACTCCAGGGCCGCCCGACCCCGACGAGCTCGAGCCGCGACTCGTCGTGGCGATAGAGGAGCTCGTTCGCCACCTTGCCGGCAGCATCCTTGTAAGTAAGCTCGAGCGCGTCGGAGCCGAACCACTGAACGCTGACCACCGTGATTAGGCTATCCGAAAGGATACCTCGTACGGCAGCGTTGGGCGTGAGTTCTTCGAGCGTGCTCATTATGGTCTACCGCAATGGATTTCCGAGCGGACAAATATTATTTCTATAATCGAGACGGTATTTTTCATCATTCATTCCGATCCTTGTTTGGCATCTCCAATCCATTTTACCGTCGATTCCAGCTCGGGTCAAACGGCCGGAATTATGGAAACTGACTCACACTGACGTTCACCGACAATACTCCTAGGCAGCCTATATCCCCTCTTCCCAGCCCTCGTCGGCAAACGCCGCCAGCCGCTCCCTGAGCGCCTTGCGGAACGCATGCCCGGTCATGCCGAGCATCCGGGCCGCCGTCTCCCGGTTGCCCCCGGCAGCCCGCAGAGCCGCCGTCACGTACTCCCACTCCACCTGCAATAGCCTCGCCTTGAGGTTCATCCCGTATGGCGGCAGCAGGATGTCCTCGCCTCTCGGAGAATCGCTTCCGTTCATCGCACGTCCTCCACGGCGCAGCTCATCGGGCAGGGCCACGATCCCGATTATCTCCCCGTTCGTCGCGCAGGCCGCGCTCTTGATCGCGTTGCGCAGCTCGCGCACGTTGCCCGGCCAGGGATAGGCTTTCATAAGCTCGAGAGCGGCGGGGTCCAAGCGCCGCGACTCCCCGTAGTGCCGGTTCCACTCCGCCAGAAAAACCTCTGCAAGCTTCTCGATGTCCTCCCGCCGCTCGCGAAGCGGGGGAAGCTCCAGGACGATGACCTTGAGGCGCTCGTAGAGGTCGCGGCGGAAGCGGCCCTCTTTGCAGAGCGATCCAAGATCCCGGTTGGTCGCCGCGAGGAGCCTTAGGTCGCAGCGCTCGCCATCGTCAGAGCCGACCGGCGTCACGATCCCGTCCTCGATGACCTTGAGAATCTTCGCCTGGACGTCCATGCCGAGATCGCCTATCTCGTCGAGGAAGAGCGTCCCGCCGTGGGCGGCCCGGAACTTGCCCGCGCGGCTCTTGTCCGCGCCGGTGAAGGCGCCGCGCACGTGGCCGAAGAGCTCGCTCTCCGCGAGGTTCTCGGCGATCGCCGAGCAGTTGACCTCGACGAAGGCTCCGTTGCGCCGCGCGCTCTCGTCATGGATCCGGCGGGCGATCATGGTCTTGCCCGTCCCTGTTTCCCCAAGCAGGAGGACGGCATCGTCGTAGCGAGCGGCCGAGCGCGCCCGCTCGAGAGCTCGGATGAAGGCCGGAGAGCTCCCGACGGGGTCACCCTTCCTCGTGCCTGAGATCGGCCGGGGCGGGCGCGGCGCGCCGCTTCCTGAGCTTCGACGCTCGGCTCCCCCGATCCTGGCGATCCTGGCCTCGGGGAAGCCCTCGAGTCGCACCTCGCGCACCTTGTACGTCCCGCCGGCAAAGCGCGCGGGTATGCCCTGCAGGAGCCGGGCCGGGAACAAGCCGGATCGGGCGGCCAGAAAGAGTGATGTCTTCATCTGAGGAGTGCCTGAGTCGAGGAGGAACGACCATGAGGTCTCGCCTCCACGATCCTCTGCACGGCTGCGGATGTCGGAAAGGCTCCGCTCTAAGAGCCCCCAGATCTCGGCGTAGTCGATGACATCCCGAACGGGAATGTCGATAGGCACGATCTTCGTCAGAATCCCCTCGTCCCGGGTTTCCCGTTCGAGGTCCCGCGCGCGCTCGAGGAAGGTCGCCCCCGTGCAGAGGAGGAAGGCGCGATCGAAGCTCTCGCCTCGCTTGGCGGCGTCGACGAAGAGTGAGAGAAGCGGCCCCGGCTCTTCGTCATCCGCCGGGTAGGGATCATGGAGGCCGATAAAGGAGACGAGCACTTCCGTTTTATTCATATCGAGCATCGTAGCGCTCCCGCCGCCCGCAGGCAAGTTACTCACTATGATGCAGTAATCATGCCAGGTATCCAGGGAACGGCGAGCGAACTCCCCGGACCTCCGGTCCAAAAGTAGGCACGGTTCTTGATTGCTAGGTGGCAAGGAGCCCCACCGTGGACCTTCACCCTGGCCATCGCTACCGCATCGCCTATGAGTCCGAGTCGGGCCAGAGGACCGACCGGACCATCGAGGTCCTGAGGACATGTCACGGTCGCCATGCTGCCGGCTATATCCGCGCCTTCTGCACCCTGAGGAACGAAGAGCGGACCTTCCGCTCGGACCGGATTCTCAGCT
>DATKVK010000027.1:0-8583 GCA_035530095.1 Rectinemataceae bacterium
TCGCCGACGGAGCCGAGTCGGCCATCGACCCCTACATCGAGGTCCTGGCCTTCGAGCGGCCGCCGGAGCTGAAAAAGCGGATCGCGGCCATTCTCTCCGAGGAGCTCGGCGGGGTGGCGGGGACGGTTACGGTCGCCTTCCACGACATCGCCGCGGGCGACTACTTCGAGGATGGGGAGCTTCTGTAGGGGGCCGCCCGCTGTCGCTCGCTACCACGGTCGGTCATTTCAGGCAGAGCTCGCGCCGGCGCTTCATCGGTCGAAAGCTTAGCCTGGGATTAGGCGCTTCCCCTCTCAGAGATCCAAATCCAGGACGCTCAGCCCGTCTCCATTGCCTTCCCAGTCGAGGGTTCCCCTGCACTCGTGGCAGTAGTAGATGGTCTTGAGATATTTCTTGTGGATGCCCTGGATGCGATCGCAGGAGGAGCAACGTTCATTGATCGCGAGGGACGATATGATCCCAGGCGAGATGCTCGGCGGCGCCGCAATAAACGCAAATCTTCTCAGCGTCGACGAGCTGGCGATCTTCGCGGAGAATCTCGGACCACTTCTTCTCGTCGCTTCCCATGGCGCCTTTGGCGATGATCTTGGCGTACTGGTAGTAGATGAGTCGCGTACGGTCTTCACTTCGCGGTCGGGCATTGCGGCTACTCCTCCACCACGTCCTCCGGGTTGAGGTAGGCGAGGTAGTCGGTATGGGCGGGGCTGAAGACTTCGATGGCGGTCGAGTCCTCGAGGATTTCGGCGCGGTGGGAGACGCCGGAGGGGATGCACCAGCTGCAGCCGGAGCCGAGCTCGCGGCTCGAGGCGCCGATGTGGAGGCGCAGGCGGCCGCGCACGAGGTAGCCGGTCTGTTCGTAGGGGTGGGCGTGCTCGGGCAGCTCGGAGCCGGCTTCCATCGAGAAGCTGGCCATGAGGGTGCGCTCGCCGCGGGCGATGGTCTTGATCCTGATGCCGCTCGCGATCTCCCGGTAGCCGTGGGTGGAGTTCAGTCCGAACATGGCTCGCTCTCCTTCGGATCGGCGCGACTGGGCCGCGCCGGAGGCTAAATTCAGTTTCCTCGATCCGCGCCGTTCCGGTCAATCCTTGCCGCGCCGCTCGCCCTCGCCGCTCGATGTCTGCGGGTTTCCTAGTCCTCGCCCTCGTCTGGGTTCCGGAGACGACGGTATATGCGCAGGACGCTGGGAAGGAGCTCCTTGCGGGCGAGCGCGTCGGCCTCGACTTTTTCCTGCGGCGTGGCTTTCGCCAAAAGATTGTCGCTCGTCGTCGGGCTGGCGAGGATGAAAACGGGAACGAGCAACATCGAGAAATCCTCGTCCTTCCGGAGCTCCTCGCCGTAGAAGAGACTGGAGATGATGAAACCCCGGCACCATTCGGCGCAGGGAGTGTCGGGCCTGATCCTGTTCCTGTATCTTCCGCCCATGTACGGCCTGAAGTCGCGGTTGTCGAGATCGTCCTCGAGTGAATCGCCGAGCGCCCGTATCGCTTCCGCGAGGTCTTCGCGGTCGATGCCGGCGGGCGGCTTGAAATTTTCGGGATCGTCCACGATAGGCAGCAGTGCCAGGTCATCGCCGATGTCGCCCAGCAGCGGAAGTGCGCAGGCCAGTCCGGTCGCGAAGCCCTGCACGAAATCGAAGCGCCTGCCGTCGGAGCGAAATCGCTTCAACCAAGTCTCTATCTGTTCGATGCCCGCCATATCGAAGCTCATGATGCGCTCCTTCGCGTCCCGGATGGCCGGGTTGGTCGTCGGAGCATACCACGAGCGCCGCGCTCTTTCGATGGGCGAGCTTGACGTTCCGGGGCTTCTCTTCCCATGATCGCGGCATGCAGATACTGCCCGGCCTGACCAGCACCAAGCGCGAGCGCATTCCCGCCTTCATCGCCGAGCTGCGGCGCTCCTCGGAGCGGCTCATAGCCCTCTTCCCGACCTGCCTCGACAAGGGCGAGCGCCGGGAGCTCTACCGCGAGCTCGAGTCGATTCCGGGGCTCGGGATTCCGCACGTCCACGCGCGCGCCGACTGCGATCTCGAAGAGATGCGGTACCTGGAGCGGAGCTTCGGGACCGAGGTTTTCAACATCCATCCGCGGCGCAGCGGCCACCCCTTCACCGCCGACCTCGATGGTCTGGCGGGCCGGGTCTTCATCGAGAATGTCGAGGTTCCTGTGGAGGACGCCGAGCTGGCGCCGCCGCCGGCGGGCGGCCCGGCCTTCGGCGGCATCTGTCCGGACTTCTCGCACCTGGAGAACGCGCGGCTGCATGACCGCAGCGCCTACGTCGAGGCGACGATGCGGCAGCTCGGGCGCTTCAAGATCGGCTGCTGCCACCTCTCGGCCGTCAGGGTCGGCGTGCCGAACGCCTGGTCGGGCGAGTGGGACCACCACGCCTTCGCCCGCCTGGCCGACTTCGACTACCTGGCGGCCTACCGCCGCTTTTTCCCTGCCGACTGGGCCTCGCTCGAGCTGGAGAACCCGCTCGCCGAGCAGCTGGAGGCCCGGGCCTACATCGAGGCGCTCCTGGCAGCCTCGATGTAGGCCGACGAAGCGCCAGGTCCGGGGAGCCTGCTCTCGCGGCCTGCGCGGATACGGGGCCAGCGGCCGACCGGTTCCGATCAGCCGGCGCGGGCGCGCGCCTCGGCGCAGGACTCGGCGAAGGCCGCGGCCGCGGTCTCGACGCGCTTTCGGTCGACCCAGTAGTGGGTGACGAAGCGGTATTCGCCGCCGAAGGCCGGGCTGATGACGACGCCGCGCTCGCGCATGGCCGCGACGAGGGCCTCGTCGAAGGCCGCCGCGTTCCCCTCGACCTTGACCTTGAAGAAAACCATGTTGATCTCCACGGCGCTCGCGTCGACCGCGACGCCGGGGACCGCGGCGAGGAGCTGAGCGAGGCGGCGCGCGTTCTCGTGGTCCTGCCCGAGGCGGCGGCTCATCTCCTCCAGGGCGAGGAGGCCGGCGGCGGCGAGGACGCCGGCTTGGCGCAGGCCCCCGCCCATGATCTTGCGCTTCCTGCGCGCCGCGTCGATGAAGCTCCGGGGCCCGGCCAGCATGGAGCCCACGGGCGCGCAGAGGCCCTTGGAGAGGCAGAACATCACCGAGTCGGCGCGGGCGGCTATGTCCGCCGCCTCGACGCCGAGGGCGGTCGCGGCGTTGAAGAGCCTCGCCCCGTCGAGGTGGACGGGGAGGCCGCGCGCCTTGGCGACGTCGCGCACCGCGTCCATGGCGGCGAGGCTCACCACGCGGCCGGAGGAGTGCGCGTTCTCCAGGCAGACGAGGGAGGTGACGGGGTGGTGGATGTCTTCCTCCCGGATGCGGGCGCGGACCGCCGCCGGGTCCAGGACGCCCGAGGGCGCGTCCACGGGGCGCACCTGCACGCCCGCGATGACCGCGGCGCCGCCGGCCTCGTGCTGGATGATGTGGCACTGCTCGCCGAGGATGACCTCGCTGCCGCGCGGGCACCAGGTGAAGAGGGCGAGCTGATTGCCGAAGGTGCCGGAAGGCACGAAGAGGGCGGCTTCCTTGCCGACGCGCGAGGCGGCGGCCGTCTCCAGCTCGTTGACGGTCGGGTCGTCGCCGTAGACATCGTCGCCGACTCCGGCTGCGGCCATGGCCTCGCGCATGGCCGGCGTGGGCCAGGTGACGGTATCTGATCTCAGGTCGATGTACTTCATGCGAACGAGTGTAGCCGCGGCGGGTCGCGGCGGCAAGATTCGCCTATCGGGAATCTCCCCGCGGCGTCTGCTTCGCGCGGCAGGCCATCGGCGGCCTGCGGACTCCGCCTTGCCGCGCGCGGGAGCATAGGCTCGAGCCTCGCCTTTTCGCTGCTGCTCAGGCGACCCGAGCTGGACCTCGTCCTCGTGAACCGCAAACAACGCGGGGCCTGGGTAGTGTTCCGAAGCTTAGTGACGACTCCGGCTATTCCAGCGTCTTTTCCCAGAACATCGCCCCGGGCAGGGGATTCTCGCGGTAGGGCGCTATGGGCTCGAAGCCGAGGCTACGGTAGAGGGCGACGGCGCTCTCCAGCCGGTCCAGCGTATCGAGGCGCATGCGCCGGTAGCCGGCCCTTCTTGCCGCCTCGATGACTCGCTCGGCAAGGGCCCTGCCTAGACTGTAGCCGCGGTACTCGGGCCGGACGAAGAGGCGCTTCATCTCGCAGATCTCTCCATCGAGAGGCCTGAGGGCGACGCAGCCCGCCGGCTCGGCGACGCCTTCCACCCGGTCGTCTTTCGAGGCGTCGTCGCCGGCCCCCGCGGCGGTTCCCGCGCCGGTCCTTGCGCCGTGGACATAGGCGAGGAAGAGGGCCCCCGCCGGCGGGGCGTAGGCGCCCGGAAGATTGGCGAGCTCGTCCTCGAAGCCTTGGAAACCGAGGTCGACGCCGAGGAAGGCCGCGTACTCGCGCATGAGGGCGCGGACCGTCGCGAGCTTCGCGCCGCCCTTCACGCTTTCGATCAGAGGCGACTGCGATGCGCGGCCTTCGAGGATGCGCTTCGCTGCCCTAAGATGCTCGACGAGGGCGTCGAGCTCCTGCTCGCTCAAGCCGGTCACGAGCGACTCGGCCTAGAGGTCGGAGGCTTCGTCGATGGATGCGGCCACCACGCGCCCCTGTGGCGTGAGCTCGAGGAGGAGAACCCGTCCGTCAGCCTCGTCTTTCCGCGCCGCGATGTGTCCATACGGGAACTGTAAGGAATATGCTTGCCTCAATCAATTAATAAAAAGTCACATCATTCCTACTGTACTCCGACGGCTTTCGGCCCGAGCGGCGGCTTGCGGCTAGGAGGCGGGGCCGGCCATCGGGCAGAGCTCGGCGAGAGGACAGGCCCCGCAGCGCGGCGTGCCTGCGGGGCAGAACTCCCTGCCGAGGCGTATGAGGTTGACGTGGAGAGAGAGGGGATCGACTGCGCTCAGGGCCTGTGCCCGGATGAGGTCGGCCCCGCGCTCGGAGGGCGAGTCGCCCTTAGAATAGCCGGAACTGCGGATCCCGCGGCCGGCGCGGTTCCGCCTCGAGCAGCGGGACCAGCTCTTCGATCCGGGCGAGGAAGCGGCTGGGCGGCAGGGAGAGGCTCCGGCCGCGGAACTGCCGGGAACGGGCCCAGGAGAGCTGCAGTCCGACGCGCGCCCGCGTCATCGCCACATAGAGAAGGCGCCGCTCCTCTTCGATCCGCTCGCCCGCGGCGGCTTCATCCCCGTTTTCGCCGTGCTTGCCTTCGAAAAGGGTGAAGGGCACTATGCCGTCTTCGAGCCCGACTACGAAGACCCGATCGAATTCGAGACCCTTGGCCGCGTGCATGGTCATGAGGGCGACGCGCTCGGAACGCATCTCGTAGCCGTCCTGGGGACTGCCGAGCGCCAGATCGTCGAGAAAGCTCTCGAGTTCCTTATAGGATGAGGCGCGCTCGGCCAGGCGTTCCGTCAAGAGCTCGCGGTCGCCGCCCGGATCGGCTTCCGAGCGGCGGCGGCGGGTTTCCGAGGGGCGCAGGCTCCCGGAAAGCTCGACCGCGGCGCGCACGGCGGCCTCGGGGGAGAGTCCTGGCAGCCGTAGCCTGAGGGCCTCTTCCGGTTCTCCGCGCGCGCCGCCGGTGCCGCCCCTGTGCCGAGTCCGAACCGGAGGGGACTCGGCGGGGATCGGCGCTCCGGCCGCGGGACGAGCGGCGCCGCGCAGGAGGGCGATGGCCGAGCGCAGAGGTTCTTCGCTCCACCACGGCCTCTCTCCGACGAGGCGATACGGTATGCCGTGGTCGAAGAGGGCCTTCTCGACGGCCGGGGCCAGGGCCGCCGCGCGGAGGAGGATGGCGCACTCGCCGAGGCTGCGCAGGGCCGGACTGCCGTCGCCGGCCATCTGGCCGGGTTCCGCGGCCGAGGTCGCTGTAGTCGCGAGCGTGGTCCCGGAGACCGAGTCCACCATGCCGCTGTCGTAGGCGAAGAACCGCGTGCCGCCGATGAGGCGGTCGATCGCGGCGGCGACGCCCTCGGCCTCGGACTTGTCCGTCGGATACTCGGCGCGCGAGAGCGTCGCGGCGGAGCCGGAACCCCCGAGCGGGGCGTCCACGAGGCGGCCCGCGGCGCCGATGATGCCCGGCGAGCAGCGGAAGCTGCGGACGAGCCGGTACTCGGCCGCGCCGGGATAATCCGCGAGGAAGCGGTCGATGAAGCGCCGATCGGAGCCGCGGAAACCGTAGATCGCCTGGTTCGGATCGCCGATGACGAAGAGCGCGGAGGAGGAGTCGGGAGCGAGGAGCCGTACGAGGGCGTATTGGGCGAAGTTGAGGTCCTGGTATTCGTCTACGAACAGGTTGAGGCAGCGCCGACGGTAGCCTGCGAGGACGAGCGGATCGGAGGCGAGGAGTCTGACCGCCCCGGCGATGAGATCGTCGAAGTCGAGGAGGGAGGCAAGCTTGAGCCGTTTGCGATACTCGCCGTAGGCAGCGTCCAGGCCGGCGTCGAGGGAGGGGCAGCCGAACTCGGCCGCGAGCTCGGCGAGGCCGGCGGGAGCCGCGGGCCCGAGCCGAGGACTCGTCTCGCCGGGAAGCAGCAGGAAGCGCTTGCGCGCTTCGATGTAGCCGCCGAGTTTCGCAGGATTCTCCGATGCCGGGGCCAGCTCCTTGAGAAGGCGCTCGCGCTCCTCCTCGTCGAGGATGCCGAAGCCTGGGGCGAGCGAGGCTTCGGCCCGGTGCTCCCGCAGTATCGAGAGACAGAGGGCGTGGAAGGTTCCCGTCCACACCTCCGCCGCCTGCCCGCGTTCGAGGTATCGGCCGATCCGCTCGCCGAGTTCCCGTGCGGCCCGCGTCGTGAAGGTGATTGCGGCGATGGAAAGGGGCGCGGCACCCTGCTTCACCAGGCGTGCGATGCGGAGGGCGAGGACGGCGGTTTTTCCGGTTCCGGGCCCCGCCATGACGATGGCCGGCCCGTCGCCGTGCTCCACGACCCGCGCCTGGGCGGGATCGAGGTCGAAGGCGGCGGGCCTGCGCGGGTCGGCTTCGCGCGCCTCCACCCCGCGCTTGTCTTCGGCGCTCATCCCGCCTTTTCTCCGACCGCCGCCGCCTGCCGGTTTCTCGCCGGCAGGTCTCCCGTCGGCTGGTCTCCCGTCGGCTGGCCACTCGTCGGCAGGGAGCCGCGGTTTTGGATCGCTCTCGGGCGCAAGGTTCCCGACTGCGAGGTTCCCGGCTGCGAGGTTCCCGGCCGAGTCGGCGAAGAGCTCCTCTCCCGCACGGCCTAGCTCGAGCTTTTCTCCCGGCGCGAAGGCGCGCACGCGGCCGTA
Source organism: Rectinemataceae bacterium (assembly GCA_035530095.1). Classification (GTDB taxonomy): domain Bacteria; phylum Spirochaetota; class Spirochaetia; order Treponematales; family Rectinemataceae; genus JAJXZP01. Next base: position 7,249 of record DATKVK010000027.1, read on the forward strand.
TTCGCCGTCATACCCGGGAACGATGGACACCCTGGCTTCTCGCATCCTGCCGACGGCGGCGGCGAGGAGTTCGCCGGAAACCGCGCCTCCGCCCAGGGCCTCGAGCTCCTTTTCGCTGCGGTCCAGGAGAATGTCGAACTCGCTCCCCGAGCGCTCCACGAGGGAATTGTAGGCCGCCGCCACTTTCTTGCTTACCTCGCCGACGCCGAGGAGTTCGGCCACCAGTTCCTTGAGCGGGATGAGGGAGCGGTAGGGGCGGCGATTCGTCCCTTCCCAGCTCTCCGGGCAGGGGGCCGAGTCGTCCACCGGCCGGTCGGCGAGCTCGGCGACGCGGCCCATGACGCCGGGCGTCAGGGGCTTGCCGCAGACGGGGCAGAGGCCGCCCGCGGCCGCGCTCTCCTCGGGCGAGAGGGCCACGCCGCAGGCGCGGTGCCCGTCGTAGTGGTACTTCCCCTCCTGCGGAAAGAACTCGACGGTGCCGAGAAGCCTGCCGGCCGGGCCGCCGCCGGAGAGCGCCTCGGCGAGGCCGGGGAAGCCGGGCTCGATGTCGAGGATCGTCGCCTCGCGCCCGAGTTTCTCGGGCGAATGGGCGTCCGAGTTGGAGATGATGGAAAAGCGGTCGAGGGCGCTCACCGCCCAATTCATGGGCGGGTTCGAGGATAGCCCGGTCTCGACGGCGCGGATGCGCGGCGCCAGATCGCGATAGCAGTCGTCGATCGAGTCGAAGCCTGAGCGCGCCCCGAGGGCCGAGAACCAGGGCGTCCAGATGTGGGCCGGCATGAGGACTGAGCGATCGTCGGCCTCGAGGAGGAGCTCGAAGAGGTCGCGCGAGTCTATGCCCAGGATGGGTCGCCCGTCCGAGGTGATGCTGCCCACGCGCTCGAGCTTGGCCTGAAAGGCGGCCGCTGCCGCGAAGTCAGGGAGGAGCACGAGGTGATGGACCTTGCGGGTCCTCCCTCCCGCGCTGTAGATCGTGCTGATCTCGCCCGAAAGAACGAAAAACGGCTCCTCGCGCGACACCCGCTCCCGCTTCTGCGCCGAGCCTTCGCCGGGCCGCGGCTCGGGCAGGCCTTCGGCGAGGGCCTCGCCCGCGTCGAAGGCCCGGCGAACTCCCGGCTTCAGGCGGAAGAAGCCCTCGCCGGCGGGTTCGAGCCGCTCCCCGAGCTCCGCGAGCCAGGCCGGGTGCGTGCAGTCGCCCGTGCCGACCAAGCTAATGCCCTTGATGCGCGCCCAACGGTCCAGGTGGGCGGGCGTGAGCTTGGGACTCGTGGCCAGGGAATAGTGGGAGTGGATGTGGAGGTCGGCGACGAGGCGCATGAAGAGATTGTAGACGGG
>DATKVK010000028.1:0-27692 GCA_035530095.1 Rectinemataceae bacterium
CGCGGCACCAGCTTCGGCGCCCCGTGCGCCCTCGAGGTCGAGCTCGCCCGCCTCGTGCGCTCGTTCATGCCGAACCTCGAGATGCTGCGCTTCGTGAACTCCGGCACCGAGGCGACGATGTCGGCCCTGCGGCTCGCCCGCGCCTTCACGAGGCGCGACAAGATCCTGAAGTTCGAGGGCTGCTACCACGGGCACGCCGACCTCCTGCTCGTGCGCGCGGGCTCGGGCGTGGCCACGCTCGGCCTGCCCGACAGCCCGGGAGTGACCAGGACGACGGCCGCCGACACCCTCACCGCGCCCTACAACGACCTCGCGGCGGTAAAGGCGCTGCTCGCGGACCACCGGGGCGAGGTCGCGGCGATCATCGTCGAGCCCGTGGCGGGCAACATGGGCGTCGTGCCGCCCGCGCCCGGCTTCCTGGAGGGGCTTCGCGCGTTGTGCGACACCGAAGGAGTCCTGCTCATCTTCGACGAGGTGATGACGGGCTTCCGCGTGCATCTGGGCGGAGCCCAGGCTCTCTACGGCGTCGCGCCCGACCTCAGCACCCTCGGCAAGGTCATAGGCGGCGGGCTCCCGGTGGGAGCCTACGGCGGCCGGGCCGAGATCATGGGCATGGTGGCTCCCTCGGGTCCCGTCTACCAGGCGGGCACCCTCTCGGGCAATCCGCTGGCCATGACGGCCGGCATCGTCACCCTGCGGGAACTCGGGCGCCCCGGAGCCTGGCCCCGCCTGGAGGCCTCCTGCCTCAGGCTGGAAGCCGGCCTGGCGCAGGCAGCACGGGCCTCGGGAGTGGACACGACCTGGAACCGCGTGGGGACGATGTTCACGACCTTCTTCACGGAAGGTCCCGTGACCGACTGGGCGAGCGCCAAGGCCTCGGACACCGGGAAGTTCGCCGCCTTCTTCACCGCCATGCTCGAGCACGGCGTCTACCTGGCGCCCTCGCAGTTCGAGGCGGGCTTCATGTCGCTCGCCCACGACGAGGCGGACATCGACGCGACCATAGCCGCCGCGGAGGAGGCCTTCGCCTCCACCAGGCAGGGATAGACGGCGAGGGACTAGCTTTAGCCTCGCTTGTATGGCACCTTGGCGCAAATGAAGCAGTTCAACCGGGCGTTCTTCCGCGATCTGTGGAGACTCGCCAAACCCTACTGGTCCAAGTCCGACGAGCGATGGTCGGCGCGCGCGCTCCTGGCCGTCATCATCGTCCTCAACCTTCTCATGGTGTACGTCTCGTACCGCATCACGGAGTGGTACAACACCTTCTGGAACGATCTGCAGGCCTACAACGCGGCCGCGGCCTGGCACCAGCTCATCGTTTTCGTGATTCTCGTCGTGCCCTATATCATAGCCGCCGTCTACCAGACCTTCCTCACCCAGGCGCTGCAGATCCGCTGGCGCCGCTGGCTCACCACCCGCTACCTGGACGACTGGCTGGCGCGCGGCACCTACTACCACCTGCAGGTCCTCGGCGAGGGCACCGACAACCCCGACCAGCGCATCGCCGACGACGTCAACACCTTCACGGGCCGGACCCTCAGCCTGCTCATAGGGCTCCTCTCGTCCATCACCACGCTCGCGGCCTTCATCGCGATGCTCTGGGAGCTCTCCGCCCACGTGCCCATTCCCTGGCACGGCACGAACGTCGTGATCCCCGGCTACCTCGTGTGGACGGCCCTCATCTACTCGGTCGTCGGCACGGTCATCATCGCCGTGGTCGGCCGGCCACTCATCAAGCTCAACTTCGACCAGGAGCGCTTTCAGGCCGACTTCCGCTTCAGCATGGTGCGGCTGCGCGAGAACTGCGAGTCGGTGGCCCTGTACGGCGGCGAGGGCCGCGAGCGCGAGCAGTTCCTGGCGCGGTTCAAGAACGTCTTCGGCAACTTCTGGCAGATCATGAAGCGGACGCGGCGGCTCAACTGGTGGGCCTCGGGCTACGGCCAGGCGGCGGTCATCTTCCCGACGCTCGTGAGCATGCCCGCCTACTTCGCCAAGGCCATCAAGATCGGCTCGATCATGCAGATCTCGAGCGCCTTCGGCCAGGTCCAGGGTTCGCTTTCCTTCATCGTGAACAGCTATCTCGATCTCGCGAGCTGGCATGCCGTGGTCGACCGGCTTCGCTTCTTCGAGCAGGCCATGGACGAGATCAAGACCATCCGCGAGACGCACTACAGGATGGTGCGGCGCGACGGCGAACGCCTGCGCCTCGACAAGCTCAACGTGCGGCTGCCCGACGGCCGCGAGCTCTTGCGCGACCTGGACCTGAGCCTCGGCCGCGGCGGGCGCCTGCTCATCATGGGCCCCTCGGGCTCAGGCAAGAGCACCCTGGTGCGGGCCATCGCGGGCATCTGGCCCTACACCGACGGCGACGTGGAGCTTCCCGAGCGGGAGCCGACCCTCTTTCTCCCGCAGAAGCCCTACCTGCCCCTGGGCAACCTGCGGGATGTCCTCCTCTATCCCGCCGGCTCGAAGGACATCGAGGACGCGAGCATGGTCGCCGCCCTGCGGCTCGCGGGCTTGCCCGAGCTCGCCGCTCGCCTCGACGACAATCGCTACTGGTCGCAGGTGCTCTCCCTCGGCGAGCAGCAGCGCCTCGCCTTCGCGCGCATCTTCCTGCAGCGCCCCGCGTGGGTCTTCATGGACGAGGCCACCTCCGCGCTCGACGAGCCGGCCGAGGGCCGGCTCTATCGCCTCCTGAAGGAGGAGCTGCCTCAGACGGCGGTGGTGAGCGTCGGACATCGCTCCAGCCTCGCCGCCTTCCACGAGTCCAGGCTCAGCATCCGAGACGAAGGCCGCTGGGAGGTGGAGGCGATCGTCTAGCGCAGCGCTACTTTCGCCGCGCCGATTTCTCGAACGAAATGTAGTAGTGCGTGCCGAGGTCGAAGGAAGTCTTCTCCTCGAAACCCCGCGGCTCGACCAGGGCCTTCAGCCGTTCTTTGGAGAACCTGATGCTCCTGGGCGGGCCGAAGGGCGTCTCAGGATGGAATTCTATGAGACTGAGCCGGGCGCCCGGCCGCAGTTTCGCCGAGAACGCCGATAAAAGCCCGTCCTGACAGCTCATGTCGTGGAAGGAGTTCGAGAAGAATACCTGCGCGATGCCCTCCCAGGCGAAGGAATTCGCCCAGGCGCAGACGTCGGCGCAGACCGCCTCGATGTTGCCTTTCCGGTAGTATTCGCTCTTCAAGGCCTCGCTCGAGGCGTCCACGGCCACGACCTTGCCGCAGCGCTCGGCGAATCTCGATGCGTAGTAGCCGTCGCCCGAGCCGAGGTCGACGACGATATCGTCGCCGCCGAGCTTCATCGCTTCCAGGAGGCGATCGGCTATCGCCGATTTCGCCTCGATGCTGCCGTGCTGCCGCATGCCTCCCGAATGCCTGTCCATGACGCCTCCCTGGTGTTACCGAAATTGCGGATGCTTTCCTCGGCCCGGAGTCGCGAGCGGGGGCCTTCTTTTCAAGGTAATTCCGGTCATGCGCCAGGGTCAAGCGAGCATTAGCTCAAATCACTGGACGAGCCCCGGTCTCAGCAAAGACTCGGGCTTCACCGGACTGCGAAGCATGCCGACATCGAGCATGAACTGTACGTCATCGCCCAGGGCCGCCACCTGGGCGGCGCCGATGCCGGAGGTGAAGTGGCTCTCCTCGGCGAGGGTACGGGCCTCGGCGAGGCTGATGTCCTGCTCCGCGGCGCCGAGGGCCAGGGCCTCGTCGGGGTGCCCGGCGATCCAGGCTATGGCCTCCCTGTTCACGGCTACGTAGAGGTCGACGAGCTGCGGATATCTGGCGAGGAAGGCGCCGCTGGCTGCCACGACGAGCTGCGGTTTCACATACCCTTCCGCGGTGGCAACGACGTGGGCGCCCGCGGCCCGGGCCGAGATCACGCTCGCGGCCGCCAGGAGCGCGGCGTCCACACGGCCAGAAAGCAGGGCAGCCCTGGCCTCGGGGATGTCCATCTGGAGGAAGCGGACATCGTCCATCGCAAGTCCGGACTTGGCGAGGGCCGCCGCCAGGAGCTGATGCAGGACCGTGCCCTTGGGACCGGCCACCGTCTTGCCCTTGAGATCGGCGGGTTTCAGTATCGCCGGGTCCTTGGCGACGATGGCGAAGAGACCCGTGGGCCGACTGAAGCCCGACACGATCTTGACGTCGTTGCCGCCCGCATCGGCCAGGATCACCGAGGTGGTGTTGATCACGCTCGCAATGTCGAGGGAACCGGCCGCCATGGCCTCGGTCTGCTTGGCCCCCGAGTCGATCTCGTAGAACTTGACCCCGACGCCCAGCTTGGCGAAGACATCCTTGATCATCCCGCGCTTGACAGCGACGATGAGCGGCAGATTGAAGGGCGACTTCACGTAGGAGATGCGAACCTCCTTGGGAAGGGCCGCTCCGACAGGAGTCGGGCCGGCCTGGGCGGAAGCCGAGCCGGCGGCCAGTACGGCCGCGGCGACGAGCGCGAGAGAACGCTTCATGATATTTCCTCCTCATGCGAAACTTTCCCAAAAGCGGCCGCATCTGAAATGGGCTCGCTCTCTTCATTGTCTTTCGCGGCGCCGAGGGCCGCGGCGAGCAGGTCCTCGAGGGCGTGCACCTCCGGGCTGCGCAGGTCCCGAGGGCGTCCGAGTTCCACGCGCTCGTCCCGCACCAGGCGCCCCTCCCTCATCACGAGGACGCGGTCGCCCAGGTAGACCGCCTCGCCCAGGTCGTGGGTCACGAAGACGACGCTGATGGCGCGGAGCTTCAATATGGACAGGAGTTCGTCCTGGAGACGCCGGCGCAGGCGGGCGTCGAGTGCGGAGAAAGGTTCGTCCATGAAGAGGAGCTCGGGGTCGCGCACCAGCGCCCGGCCCAGAGCGACGCGCTGGGCGAGACCGCCCGAAAGCTGGCCGGGATAGGCCCGGGCGAACTCCTCCAGCCCCAGGAGCTCCTCGACCTCGCGCACGCGAGCGAGGCCGGAACGCGCCGCGCGTCCGGGCCCCAGGCCGAGCAGGATGTTGCCCTCCACCGTGAGGGAGCGCAGCAGCCTCGGCTCCTGGAAGACGAAGCCCAGCCTCGAGTCCTCGCGGCGCCGAACCTCGCCCGAGTCGGGAAGGTCGAGGCCGGCGGCCAGGCGCAGAAGCGTAGTCTTCCCGCAGCCCGAGGGGCCGACGATCGTCGTGATCCCTGAAGCCTCCAGCTCGAGGTCCACCCCGTCGACCGCGCGGAGCTCGCGGCCCTCGACCTGGAAGTGACGGCGGACGGCCCCGAGGCGGAGCGCGCTGCCGTCGCGAAGCGGCAACGCCGGGCGGGCCGCCGTGCCCGCGTCCGGACGAGTCCTTGCCGGGACGGTGTCGCCGGCCGATGCCGCAAGGCCAGCGCCTCCGGCATCCCGGCCGGCGGTCTTCGGAAGGCGCGTTAGGCGGCTTAGGCGTACCACTGCGCCCTCACGTCGGCCCAGGGCAGGAGCCGCGCGGCGGCCCGGTAGGCCGCCCGGTCTAGGAGAATGCCCAGGATGCCTATCGCGAAGATGCCGGCGAAGACCACGTCGATCCTCGCCATCTCCTCGGCGTCGAGAATCCAGTAGCCCAGGCCCGAGGAGGCCGCGATCATCTCGGCTCCGATGATCGAGCGCCAGGAGAAGCCGAGCCCCAGCCGCAGACCGTTGAGGAGGCTCGGCACGCTTTCGGGCAGCATGATGCGCTGCAGGATGCGCAGCCGCGAGAAGCCCAGGCTCCGGCCCATCTCCAGAAGACGCGGATCGACATTCCCCAGCCCGGTCACGGCGCCCATGAACACGGGAAAGAAACTCGTGAGCACGATGAGGGCCAGCTTCGAGCCCTCGCCGATGCCGAGCCAGAGGATGAGGACGGGTATGAGGGCCAGGGGCGGGATGTTGCGCAGGAAGTTGAGGAGGGGGTTGAAGGCCGAGGTGAGGCGCGGGGCGAAAGAGGCGAGGACGGCCAGGGGCAGGGCCAGCACGACCGTGATGCCGAAGCCCTCGACCACGCGCAGGAGCGAGGCCGCGACGTGGCGGCCCAGCACGCCCCGCTCGCCCGCGTCGAGGAGGGCGGCGGCCACGCGCAGCGGCGAGGGCAGGAGGTAGGCGTTGACCCAGAGCGCGCTCGAGGCGGCCTGCCAGAGCGCCAGGAGGCCGAGGATCGTCGCCGCCTGGGCAAAGAGGGAAGCCCGGCCCCGGACCGCATTTCGCGACCCCGCCGGCGCCGCCGGGCGCCGCGCCTCGACTCCGGCGCCGCGTTCGCCCTCCGAGACGCGCCCCTCCCCATCCTGCATAAAAGCCTCCCGCGATCATCGAGCGGAATTCCGGTCACGACGGCGCGGGGGAAAGAACCGAAAGCCTTTCGGCGCGGCCTTGGCGGGCGGCGCGGCGGGGAACATGGCTTCTTTTTCGTTAAGCGGCCGCGAAAAGCGGACCGCGGCGACGAGGCTCTTCTCCGTCAGGCAACCCTCGGGATCGGATGATCACACTCCGCTTCCTCGGCGCGGGAGAAGCCCGCGTCTCAGAATCTAAATCGATAATAAATGATCGGTACTGCTCTGTCTAGTGGAGATGGCTGTCCTTGCCCAAAGCGAGCGATAGCCGTACCATCTGGCGATGCGACAGCGTGTTTCGAGCGGCATAGTCAGCGTGGCGCTCGCGGGGGTTTGCGCCTTCTTGAACCTCTACGCGCCCCAGCCGGTGCTGCCTCTCCTGGCCGGCATTTTCCACGTGAGCGCGGCCCGGATCAGCGCCACGGTCAGCGCCTCGACCATCGGCGTCGCGGCGGCCGCCCCCTTCGCGGGCATGATCGCGGACCGCTTCGGCAGGAAGACGGTCATCGTCGCATCCCTCTTCGGCCTGGCGGTTTCGACGGCGCTCACGGTCACAGCCTCGAGTCTGGGCGCCATCGTCTTCTGGCGCTTCGTGACCGGCGTCTTCACGCCGGGGATCATCGCCTCGGTCCTGGCCTACATCGCCGAGGAATGGGCGGGCGGCGGCGCGACGAAGGCCAACGCGATCTACGTGTCGGGCACCGTCCTGGGCGGCTTTTCGGGAAGGATGCTCACGGGAGTGCTCGCGGAGCGGGGCGGCTGGGAGTTCGCCTTCCTCGTCCTGGGGCTCGCGACCCTGGCCGGCGCCTTCGTCGTGCTGCGCTGGATGCCCGCCGAGCGCAACTTCCGGGCGCAGTCGAGCTGGAGGCGCGGACTTTCGGACTTCGCCGGCCACCTCCGAAATCCCACGCTCATCGCCACCTACGCGATAGGCTTCAGCGTCCTCTTCTCCTTGGTCGGAACCTTCACCTACATAACCTTCCACCTCGCGGCGGCGCCCTACCGCCTCGGGCCGGCCGCCCAGGGCATGATCTTCTTCGTGTATCTCCTGGGACTGGTCATCACGCCGCTGTCGGGCTCGTGGATCCAGGCCCTCGGCCACCACCGCGCCCTGCCCCTCGCCCTCGCCTTCTCGGCGGCGGGAGTGCTGCTCACGCTTTCGGGCCCGCTGTGGCTGGTGATCGCCGGCCTCGCGCTCTGCTCTTCGGGGGTCTTCGTCTGCCAGGCGGCCGCATCGAGCTACGTGGGGCTCGCGGCCAAGAGCGCCCGCTCCGCAGCCGCCGGCCTCTACGTCACCTTCTACTACATCGGCGGCAGCGTGGGCGCCGCCGTGCTCGGCCTGATCTGGGACGCAGAGCGCTGGCCGGGCTGCGTCGCGCTCATCGTGGCCGTCCAGGCCTTCGCGGCGGCGGTGGCGCTCCTGTTCTGGAAGAGGCCGCGCGCTGCCATCGCGGGCTAGGGAGCCTTCCCCTCGTCCACGGGGCGCGAACCGGGCCGCTTTACTTCCGGACGGCCAGCAGCTCCTGGGCCTTCTCGATCTGATTGGGATACAGGTCCATGGGGACATTCGCGGAACCGAGCGCGACCTTGATCGTATGCCGGGCGCACTTCTCGTTTTCGCCGCCCAGGCAATAGCGTTTCTTGTAGATCTGGGACATGGCCGGCTTTTCCTTCATCTTGTCGTTGAAGAACGGACACAGGGGAAGACACTCGCATTCCGACATGACGCACCTCGTTTTTCGCATCTTTTCGTCGCCCCTGACAGGGGTTCGCTTTCCCAAGGAAGGGCTGAATGACCGGCCCGAGTCCCGGACCTCGGCCATCGCCGGGAAGCCTGCCTGGCCATCGATCATCCAGCGTGATCGGCACCAGGATCCGTCGTTTTTACGGATGCTATATCGATACAAAAAAAATCATAACGCGCCGGCTGCGCGTTTTCAAACCCAATCACGAAAATTTGCGCGATTGAAAAAGGGCCGCCCTTTTCGGGCAGCCCTGTCAAGAGGAGCGATAACGCGAGACTCAGCGGTTTACCACTGCGGCGGATAGAACTCGTCGACGTTGGACTTGTAGATGAGCCTCATGGCGAGATTCCGGCGCGCGGGGACGACCTTGCCGTCGAAATAGTCGGCTGCGGACTGCATGGCGAGGGCTCCGTCGCCTTCGGCGGTCTGGTAGGTGATGGCGTACAACTTGCCTTGCTTGACGAGATCCATGCCCTGCTTGGAGTTGCCGGCCGCGACGACGACTACGTCGGTGCGGCCGGCGTTCTTGAGCGCCTGCATGATGCCGAGAGCCTGGCCCGAGTCGTCGGCCGCGCAGATGCCCTTGAGGTTCTTGCCGAAGCGGGTCAGCCAGTCCGAGACGAGCTGCATGGTGGCGTTGGCGTCGAAGGTCGCGGGCGTGGGCGAGGCCATGGCGAGGGTCTTGATCTCGGGGGCGTAGGAGGAGAGTTCGGAGATCGGGCCCCAGGAGCGGGCGAAGTAGGGCGAGCCGCCGGGGGCGTGCTGCACGTACGCGACGCCGATGGTCTTGGCGCCGGGATTGTCCTTGCGGAGCTTGTCGGCCCAGGCGCGGGCGAGGAGGCGGAACTGGCCCCAGTCGTCCGGACCGGACCAGCCGATGGAGTAGTTGAGGGCCTCGGCCGAGGGCAGGGTGTTGAAGATGTGCAGGGGGATTCCCGCCTGGTTGATCTTGCGCGCCTGCTGGATGGCGCCCTTGGCGTCGAGCGGGATGAGGAGGATCATGTCGGGCCGCTCGTTGATGGCCTGATCGATCATCTGGTCCTGGACGTTCTTGTCCCAGTTCGGGGAGAGCACCTTCAAGTCGATCTTGTAGGCGTCGGCGACTTTCTGCGCGCCCTTGATGCAGGCGGTGGTCCAGGGATGATCGCCGTGGACGATGAGGATGACGCGCTTGCCGATCGCTCCGTCGCCGGGAGAGGGCGGGATGTTCGTCGGAGTGACGTTGTAGCCCGCCCACTCCATGTCGAACCAGTGGAGGGGGTTGGTCTCGGGCAGGGCGGCGGGATTCGCCGGGCGCACCGGGCACGGGCGGCTGGGCGCATTCAGCGTGAGCAGGGGCTGGCCGTCGGCCGACTTGAGCACGCCGGTGTCGACCGCGAGCGAGGCCGTGAGGTTGGCCTGCTGCGCGGCCGTCAGGTTCTGTCCGAACCCGGAGACGCCGAGGGCCACCATGCAGAGCATGGCGACGATCGCTGCTGTCCTTTTCATCCTAGTACCTCCTATTGAAACTGATGATTTCCGGTCGCGGCCCCGCAGGGCGCTCCGGTCATCGAACCCGCATGTCCGTTCAGCCGACCTTCCCCTCGGCCAGCTCCTTGATGAGCTCGGGCCGCTGCCCGAGGCTTTTCTCGTGCCGGTAGGAGGCGTAGGCCTCGTAGAGGACGACGTAGGCCAGGATGAGGCCCGCGATGAAGATGGTCACCTCGTTGCCGAAGCCGAAGAGGATGAGGCCGGTATAGAGCATCTCGAGAGTGAGAATGGCGATGGCGCTGCGCAGCACGCCGCCCTTGCCGCCCGACATGGCCGTGCCGCCGATGATGGTGGCGGAGATGACGTACATGAGCGAGTTGTCGCCCAGGTTGAGGGTCGCGGAGGTCGACTCGAGCGCGAGCGAGGCGCCGCCGATCGCGGCCATGGCCCCGGAGAGGACGAAGGCGACGATGATGTAGGAGTCGGTGCCGATGCCGGCGAGCCAGGCCGTGGTGCGGTTGCCGCCCACGATGTAGAAATTGCGCCCCGCCCTCGTCCGGCGCAGCACGACCTCCATGACGGCGACCAGGATGAGGCCCAGCAGCACGCGCGGGGTCACGAGGGGCAGGAGCTTGTGGCCGAGGAAATCCGAGAGCGCGAAGGCGGCCGGAGTCGACACGCTCATGGAGTTGCCGCCGGTCAGCTGGTAGATCGCCCCCTGCAGGATGGTCATGGTGCCGAGGGTGACGATGAAGGAATTGATCTTGGCCTTGGTGACGAGCAGGCCGTTCAAGAGCCCGACGATCAGGCCCGCGGCGACGGCGACGGAGACCGAGCCGACGAAGCCGAAGACCGGCTCCAAGCCGAGGCTTATGACGGCCGAGAAGGTTATCACCGTGCCGATCGAGAGATCGAGCTGGCCGCAGATCATCACGATGGTGAAGCCGATGGCCGCGATGACATTCATCGTGATCGTCTTCATGATCGAGGTGAGATTGAAGACGTTGAAAAAGCGCGGCGCGAACAGCGCCATGAAGACGAAGACCGCGACGAAGAGGATGTAGATCCTGTACTTGTCCCCGAGTGCCAGCAATGAGTTCCGTCCGGTTCTACGCATCGTCGCGCCCCAAGCTCCGCAGGGATTTGGCGTTGATTCCGACGACGATGATGAAGATCGCGCCGCGGATCATGTTCTGGGAGAACGTGCCTATGCCCAGCAGCGTCGTGATATTGTTCAGGATGCCGATTATGAGAGCCCCGCCGAGGACCCCGAGGATGGATCCGCGCCCTCCGGCGAGAGTCACCCCGCCGATGACGACGACGGTGACCGCCATGAAATCGTATCCCGTGCCGTTGTACCAGGCGCCGACTCGCGTGAGCGAGGTCACCGCCAGTCCCGCGATCGCCGCGGCGAAGGCGCTCAGCACGAAGGCCGTCGCCACGAGCCGCTCGACGTGGATGCCCGTGAACTTGGCCGCGCGAAGCGAGGAGCCTATGAGCTTGAGCCGGGCTCCGAAGGAGGTCTTGGTGAGCACGAACTGCCCCGCCGCCACCATGAGGGCCAGTATGACGATCGGCAGACCGATCGTTCCGAACAGCCGGTAGCGGTAGATGTCGTCGAAGAGCGCCACCGTGCCCGTCCCCACTCCCTGCTGCATATCGGGGTAGATCTGCTTGTTGACCCACACGAGGCGGATTATGCCCATGGTCATGTAATTGACGGCGAGGGTCCAGATGATCGGGTTCGCCTTGAGCTTGCCCACGGCGAAACCGTTCAGGAGGCCGATCAGCAGCGCCACGACCACGGCGCCGACGATCGCCGGCACGAAGCCGAATCTGAGGAGAGCTATGCAGATATAACCCGTAAAGCCCATGGTCGTGGGCACGGACATGTCGGCGAAATTCCCCGAGTAGGTCACGAAGGCCATGCCCGCAGCGACGATGCCCACCATGGTGGCCGCGTTGACGATGTTGAGCATGTTTTCCGGCGTCAGGAACCGGTGGATGACGCCGGTCGCCTGGAGAAGGGCCCCCAGGGCGAGGAACAGGATCGCGATGCCGTAGATGCCCGTGACATTGAAGATTCGGCCGGCGAGACTCGAGCCCACCGTTCGCCTGTCGGCCGTGGTCGCCGCGGCTTGCGCCATCACGCCACCCCCTCGCCGTTCGCCGCGAGCAGGAGGCTCTCCTCGGTGCATTCCGCGAAGCTCATCTCGCGCGTGAAATGCCCCTTGCGCATGACCATGACCCGGTCCGACAGTCCGACGAGCTCCGGCAGGTCGGAAGAGATGAGGATGACCGCGACCCCCTCGCGGGCCAGCTTTTCTATGGAGGAGTGGATCGTCATCTTGGCCCCGATGTCCACGCCGCGCGTCGGCTCGTCGAGGATGAGGACCTTGGGTTCGCTCGCCAGCCACTTGGCCAGAAGGACTTTCTGCTGGTTGCCGCCCGAGAGATTGCCCACCGGCCGGCTCGGGTCGGGCGGATAGATGGAAAGCTCGTCGATCAGGCGTTTCACCGTCGATTCGCCGCGGCGCTTCGAATAGAGGAGCCCGGCGGTGAGCTGATCGACTATCGGGGCCAGGATGTTGTCGCCCACGGAAAGGCGCAGGGCGAGCCCCTCGGTTTTCCGATCCTCCGTCAGATAGGCCACTCCTTGGCCGAGGAAGGCGGCCATGCTGGCCCCCTGCAGCTTCAGGCCGTCCAGCTCCATGCGCCCCTCGTCGGCGCGGTCCAGGCCCACGAGCACCCGCGCGAGCTCCGTGCGCCCGGCCCCGGAGAGTCCGCAGATGCCCAGGATCTCGCCTCGCCGCGCCTCGAAGCTTATCCCATGGAAGAAGCCGAAGCGCGACAGCCCCTCGACCACGAGCCGCGCCTCGCCGATGGCGCGCTCGTCGCGCTTGTAGAATTCCTTCACGGAGCGGCCGACCATCATCTGCACGATCTCCTCGCGCGTGATATCGGCGATCGGCTTCGTGGCTATCTTCTTGCCGTCGCGCATGACCGTCACGCGGTCGGCGATCCGGAAGATCTCGGGGAGGTGATGCGAGATGTACACGATCGAGATGCCGCGGTTCTTGAGCGACTTGATGATCCCGAAGAGCCGTTCGACTTCCTCGTGCGACAGGGCGCTCGTCGGCTCGTCCATGACGAGGATGCAGGGATTGTTGCCGAGTACCTTGGCGATCTCCACGAGCTGCGCCTCGTGCTGGCTGATGTCTTCGATGGGAAGATCGGGGTCGAGGTCGAGCCCCACCCGGTTGAGCAGGGCCTTGGCCTGCCTCCGCGCCGCGGCCTTGTCCAGGAAGGGCCCCTTGCGAGGCAAGCGCCCCGCCAGCAGGTTCTCGGCTATGCTGATGGGCCGAGCCAGGCTCAGCTCCTGGTAGATCATGCCGATCCCGTATTTCTTGGCCATCGTCGGCGTGTGAAGCTTGACCTCTTTGCCGTTGATGCTGATCGAACCGGTGTAGTCGTCGAAGGTGCCGGCCAGCATTTTCATGAGGGTGGATTTGCCGGCCCCGTTTTCGCCCACCAGGGCGTGCACTTCGCCGGCATAGACCTCGAAGCTCACCTCGTCCACGGCTATGGTGCCGGGGAATCGCTTGCTCACCTTCTCCATCTCCAGGGCAAGCCCTATCTCTCGCTCGCTCAAAGTCCCACTCCCCCGCGGCGGGCGCCGCCTAAGTTTTCGATGCCGGGCCGCGCCCCGGAAGGGCGCGACGGCAATGAAGCCCCGAAACGCGTGAAAAGCCGCGGCACCTAGCGCCTGCCGTTGAATTCCGCGACGGCATCGAAGAGGGCCAGCACGTTCTCCGGCGGCACGTCGGGCAGAATGTTGTGCACGGCGTTGAACACGAAGCCCCCGCCTCGCGAAAAAAGCTCGAGCCTCTTCAGCGCCTGATCGCGCACCTCGGCGGGCGTGCCGCCGTTCAGGACCGTCCGGTTCTCGATGCCGCCGCCCCAGAAGGTGATATCGGCGCCGAACTCGCGCTTGAGCCGCTCGGGTTCCATGTCGCGGGCGCTCGTCTGCACCGGATTGAGGATATCGTAGCCCGCCTCGATGAGGTCCGGGATGAGGGCGTGGATCGAACCGCAGGAATGCAGGAAGACCTTCATGGAACTGTGCGCGCGCACGTAGTCGACGAGGATCTTGTGCCGGGGCTTGAAGAGCTTCCGGTAGACCTCCGGCGCCATGAAGGGGCCGCCCTCGTGCCCGAGGTCGTCGCCGAAGCGCAGGATGTCGGCCACGTCGCCCACCGCCTCGCAGACTTTCCCGAGCGTCGCGAGATGCCTCTCCATGAGGGCGTCCAGCAGCGCCTCGACATGGACCTCGTCGATGAGCAGGTCGACGAGGAAATTGTCGATGCGCCTGAGGAAGGTGCCCCATTCGAAGAGGTTGCCGCCCACCACGATCATGAGCGCGCGGTCGGTCCTGGCTCGGAGGGCGAGGGCGCGAGCGCGGAGGTCCTTCCAGAAGTCCTTCTCGCCGGCGTGATCCCAGGGCGAGTGCACGAGGGCGGACCAGAGCACCTTGCCCATGGCCTCGTCGAGGCCGGAGTAGTCGGCGGGATAGCCGTCTTCGTAGGGAAAGCATCGCTCGTCGTAGAAGGTGGCGCCCGAGGGCCTCTGGGCGAGCAGCGTGCCACGGGCGTCGTAGACGAAGAAGTCGTCGCCGCGGCGCAGGGGCTTGAACCAGGCCGGGTAGAGATAGACCTCGCCGGAGGGCATGAGGTGCTCGCGCCAATCTTCGGGGCGGTCGTTGAAGGCCCGGCCTATGTCCACCACGTCGATGCCGAAGCGGTCGAGGATCCAGTCGTCGGGCTGGGCGAGCTCCTGCACCACGTCGTAGACGCGGGGCCGTATATCCTTCGCGCCGAGGGCGGCCAGCAGCCGCGAATAGGCCAGGGCCGAGATGCCCGAGCTCGGATTGGAGCCGAGATCGACCGGCACCTGGTCGCCCTCGCGGTGCGCGACGGCGGCGAGCACGCGCTCGCGCGAGGTCACCGGCCGACCCCGTCCAGGGAGGGATCGTCCCAGCGTCCGAGCTCGAGGGGGAACTTGCCGTGCTTCACGAGGAGGTTCCGCACGAACTCGTAGCGCTCGGCCGACACGTTGCTCGGCACCGAGTGGTCCGACTGGGGCAGGTAGCCGCCGCCCTTGGCGGCGTTGAGCTTGCGCATGACCTGGGCCTCGAGCTCGGGAAGCGAGTCGTTGGCCCAGGCCAGGGCGTCGATGTTGCCGCAGAAGCCCATCTTGTGGCCGTACTTCTTCCGGATATCGATCACGTCGAGGCCCGACTTGGCCTCCAGGGGATTGTAGGCGTCCAGGCCGAGCTCGATGAAGTCGTCGTAGATGGCGCTGGCGTTGCCGCAGCCGTGATAGATCACGGGAAGGCCCGCCTCGTGGCAGATGCGGATCTGCTCGGCGACGATGGGCTTGAAGTGCTCTCGCCACATCTCGGGCGAGAAGAGCATGCCGTTGTGGTAGGCGACGTCGCCCCAGATGACCATGCCGTCGAGCAGGCCGCCGGCGGCGCGGATCTGCGCCCTGGTGTACTCGAGCAGGAAAGCCCCGACCCGGCGCACGAAGGCCCCGAACTCGTCCGGATAGAGGGCGATCCACAGGTACACGTTCTCGCTGCCGATGATGCGCCAGGCGTACTCGTGACCCTCGCAGACCGAGCCGAAGACGGGGAAGTCGGCGTGGTAGGACTTGAGCCGGTCGACCCAGGGAGGCAGATCGCGGAGGACCACGTCGCCCACCCCGTTGATCTGATCGTCGCCGCCCTTGAAGAAGCGCCTATCGTCCCAGGGATCGTCGAAGCGGAAAGCGGCCATCTTCTCGAGATCGTCCGTGTCGAAGCTCTCGAAATAGGGCATCTGCGTCCCGAGCTTCTTGCGGATGGTGGCCTCGAAGCCCGTCTTGAGGATGACGTCCTCCTCGGTCTCCTTGATCACGTCGAAGTTGCGGATATGCGGATCCATGTTGGGAGTGACGCAGATCCAGTCCATGTCGTAGTGGCGGTAGATGTCGGCGTCGGGCTTGAGGCCGAGCTCGTTCCGCCACCGCGTCAGGAAGGTGGTCCAGAAAAAGTCCGAGATGGGCAGCCGGTCCGGCTCCTCGTGGCGCAGCGTCTTCCTGACGCGCTCGAGCTTGGCAAGACAGGCGGTTGTGCGGGCTACAGCCATGAGATGTCTCCTTCAATCCTGGTGGAACACTTCTTCCATATCGGACCACCATTCTCCGGGCCCTCGACTCTTGAGCGGTTCCTGCAGCGGCTTCACCACGTCCCACCACTCCCGAGTCTTGGGATCCGCCGCCATCTTGGCCATGTCGGCGTCGAAGTCGGAGCCCGCATACTCGAAGTAGGCGAAGAGAAACCCGTCCTTCTGGTAGATCGAGTAGTTGCGGATATTGCACGCGGTGATCGTCGCCGCCACCTCGGGCCAGACTGCGGCGTGGTATTTCTTGTAGGCTTCCAGAGCGCCGCCCTTGACGCGGATGACTTGTCCAAAGCGTCGTGCCATCGCTTGCTCCTTGACCCTTTTCTTGTGTTGCTATGGAAATGCTAGCACATGTGAAAAGGTTGTCAACGAATTTTTGCTAATTTGCGCTTATTTTTCCTATTTCTTTACCACGTATGACATATTTTTTATTGCATTTTTACCATTGCCATGATAAAGTTTTGCAATAAAATGAAAACTATGGATAGCAAGCCAAAACTCGACGATGTAGCCGCCCTGGCCAAGGTTTCTTTATCTACGGCCTCGCTGGCCCTCTCGGACCAAGGCCGACTTTCGGCCGAAACTCGCGAGCGGGTGCTGGAGGCGGCCCAAAGCCTCGGATATCGGCGGCGCCAGCGCAGGCCCCAGGCCGCCGCCGCCGATACCCGCGACATCGTCATGCTCTTCGATATCGATCCCGAGTGGGCCATGGTGCTCCACCTCGTCAGGCCCATAATCCAGGAGTTCGAGCGCACGCTCCGGCAGCAGGGCTTCAACACTCTCCTCCTTCCGATATCGCGCAGCGAGTCCACCTACGAAATCCTGGAAAAAATCCGCTGCACCCAAGCCATCGGCGTGGCCACGATCCACTTCGCGCCGCCCGAACTCATCGTCATGCTCGAGTCGGCGGGGATCCCCGTGGTCGTCATCATGAACTCGAACTTCCAGGACCGCTTCTATACGGTCTGCGTCGACGACTTCCAGGGCGCCTACGAGGGCACATCGTATCTCGTGAAATGCGGCCACCTGCGCATAGGCTACGTCGACTGCCTGCGCCCCGATCTGCCTGTCCTCCCCGTGGACCGCTTCTTCGGCTTCATGAAGGCGATCGGAGAGTACCACCTGGAGTTCGACGACTCGATGCGGCGGCGGATATCCCTCGAGGACGACGACATGACCTCGCAGCTCATCGACGACCTCATCCGAGCTCACCCGGACATCAGCGCCGTCTTCGCCCTCGACGACGATGTCGCCGTGCGTGTCGTGTCCATGCTGCGGCGCCTGGGCATCGACGTCCCCGGCCGCATCTCGGTGCTCTCGCCGGGAGATATGCTCGACTATTCGCTCTGCTACGTGCCGCAGATCACGACCATGCGCATCGACACGACCTACATGGGGCGCATCGCCGGCCAGATGCTGCACAACCGCATCGCGCACAATCCCCAGGAGCTCCACGTCCTCAAGGTCAAGCAGCAGCTGGTCAAGCGCGGCTCGGTGCGGGAGATCACCAATTCCTGAAGTCCGTTCGGCGAATAGGCTGGATCAGGAGGAAACGCCATGCTGCACGATCCCGGAAGTTATGCGCCGCCGCTCATCATCGACGAGATAGACCTCGAGGCGGACGAAAAGGAGAACCTGCGTTCGCTCGCGAGGCGGATCGCCGAGATCGCCGCCGACCCGGTCAACGCCGAACGGGCCGAGCTGTGGCGCCGGCTCAACGATCTCGAGCAGGTCAGGCCCATGGTCTGGATCAACGAGATTCCCTGGCACGAGATGAACGTCGGCGACGAGCTGACGCTGCGCTGCCGGAACGCCTGGGCGCGCACTCTGGAGACCGAGCTCCGCCGCGTCGTCTATCAGTGGCGTCACATGCCGGGCGACATGGTGGTCAATCCCTGGATCGAGTGCCCGCTCGCGATCCATTCCACCGACTTCGGCATCGTCGAAGAGGTCGATCTCGCCCGGACCGACGCGGAGAGCGATATCGTATCCCGGCGCTTCCACGTGCAGATCAAGGAACCCGAGGACCTCGAGAAGATCCGGATGCCCGAGGTCACGCACATCGAGAGGACCACGGCCGCCGCATACGACACGATGTGCGATCTTTTCGGGGGAATCATACCCGTCCGGAAGGTCGGCCAGACGCACATCTGGTACGCTCCCTGGGATTACCTGATCCGCTGGTGGGGCGTCCAGGAGGCGATCCTCGACATGATCGACCGCCCCGACATGGTGCATGCGGGCTACGAGCGCATGGTCGACGCGTGGATGACCGAGCTGGACCAGTTCGAGGAGCAGAACCTCCTGTCGCTCGACTGCCGCAACATCCGCGTCGGCTCGGGAGGCTACGGCTACGCGAGCGATCTGCCCGGGAAGGGCTACGATCCGGAACGCGTCGCGCCGCGCGACATGTGGGGCTGCTCCAACGCGCAGATCCTGACCACGGTCTCGGCCGAGATGCAGTGGGAGTTCGCGATCGAGCACGATCTGAAGTGGATGCGGCGATGGGGCCTCAACTACTACGGCTGCTGCGAGCCGCTCGACCGGAAGGTCGAGCTCCTGGACCGGATCCCCAATCTCCGCAAGGTCTCGGTGAGCCCCTGGAACGACTATCGAACGATCTTCGACGGCATCGGCCCTAAGTACGTGGCCAGCGTGAAGCCCAACCCCGCGATCTTCCTCGACGCCGAGTGGAGCGAGGAGGCCGCGCGCGCCGCGATCGCCGAGGCCCTCGACCTGGCCGGCGAGCGCGGCGTGGCCGTCGAGCTCATCATGAAGGACATCAGCACGGTGCAGCACAGGCCGCGGCGGCTCTGGGCCTGGGCCGGGCTGGCGGCCGAAGAGCTGCGGCGACGCGGAGACTGAGGCACCGGGATTCCCGCCGCGTCGTGCACGCGGAGCTCAGACCGCGTCGATCACCCGGTCGTGGTCCCAGACGGGCTCGATGCGCCGGCCCGGGGGCACGACGAGGAAGTCCGACTCGTTCCATCCGCCGGCGACGAGCGCGCGCAGGAGCCGCGTCGAACCGGGCAGGAGGATGAACTCCTTGCCCTCCTCGGCGGCCTTTTCGCGCATCGCGTCGGAGTAGCCCAGGGCGGCGGTCTCGGGCGTCTCGATGAAGCGCAGTTCCCGCTCCTGGTCCTCGGGGTGGAGAGTCTCCCAGACGTAGGCGGCGTTGTCCTCGCCGTAGCGCTCCGCCAGCTCCTCGTACGCGAGCCCGCGCCCCGAGCTCAAGCCCAGCTCGGAGCTGCGAAAGTAGGTCGAGCCCCGCTCGATGTAGCCGGCCGAGCTCCACGAGGCGCTCGGATTCGCGGAGAAGCGTTCGAGGAAGGCCGCGCGCGAGCCGAGGAGTATCGTGCAGCAGTCGTGGGCGCGGGAGAGCACGAGGGGCAGGGAGCGGGCCGCGACCCCGGAGAGCCCGTTGCCGCACAGGCCGTAGCCCAGGAGTATCGCGTCGTAGCCGCGGCCGCCGCTTTCGCGCGGCGGAGCCGAGGACACCTCGTCGATGCGCGCCTGCAGGCGCGAGCGGAGTTCGGCCGCGTTCTCGTGCAGGCCGAGTTCGAGAAACTCGGGATCGACGACGGCGTCCGAGGCCGAGAGGACCGAGCAGAACTCGCGCATGAAGACGTTGCACGAAATGAGTTTGTACTTGGCTCTCCGGTCCTCCATGTTTCGGAGCCTCCCGCTACTTGAGCGCGGCCGCTATCTCGGCCCGCAGTTCGTCCCGGGAGGGAATGAGGGAGGAGTGCTTGAGATCGCCGTTTATGTAGATGGACGGCAGCTTGGCCACGCCCATCCTGAGGCAGCGCGCGACGTTCTCCTTGGTGGTGAACTTGTGCTCTACGATGTCGATGCTCTCGCCGAAGATGGACTTCATGTCCTTGGCGGCCTCCATCATGTAGCCGCAGGCGGCGCAGGTGGCCGAGTCGAGGGTGAACACCTCGACCAGCGGCTTGGGCAGGCGGCTGTAGTCGGGGAGCGTCACCTCGAGCGAGATCTGTGCGCCCTGGTAGTTCTCCAGGATGGCGCGCACCTGCCCGGTCTGGCGCACGGCCTGCCCGGCGGCGATCGCGTTCTCCACCGGCACGTCGTAGGGCATGTCGCAGCCGGGCGAGACGATGAGGTTGCCCGGGGGGACCGAGTCGATGATGTCCACCACCGCCTTCATGTTGTCGGCCTGGGTGCCGAGGAGCATGACCACGGTGAGCTGGATGTTCCCGCCCAGGCAGACGTTGTAGCGGTCGGTGACCGCCTTGGCCCGGGCGAGATCGATGTTCTCGTCGACGGAGACGGAGTCCGGGCCGGTGCGGCACATGGGCTCGACGTGGTTGGTCGCGTTGCCGCAGACGAAGAGCGAGGAGAGCGCGCCGCGCGAGCGGATGCCGTCGAAGAACTCCGCGTACGGCCCGGAGAGGAACTCCTCGAAATGCCGGGGCGAGATCTGCGACACCAGCGGATCGACGGCGGCAATGACGTCCATGCCGGCGTCGATGTAGTAGCCGGCGACGGCGCGCTCCACCGCGAAGGCGTAGTCGAGCAGGCGGTGCACGTAGCCGGGGTCGAGGATCATGTCCATGAAGATGTCGGTGCCGCGCAGGTGCGAGGCCAGCGTGAACGGCCCCGTGACGAGGCCGTACAGCGCCGTGGTATCGCCTAACGCTTGCTTCGCCTTGCGCATGGCGTCCAGGGCGAAGGCCAGGCGCGCCTCGCCGGGCCCCGGGATGCGCGAGGGGATGTCGCTCGCGAGCGCCAGCGGATGCGTCGCCACGGAAGGCGGGGTCCGGTCGGCCCACAGAAGCTCGCAGCCGAGGGCCTCGGCCTCGATCTGGAGGTCGAAGACGACGGGCTGGCCGTCGGGCCGGTAGAGTCTATTGACTTGGACGAGCGAACGCACGAGCTTGTCGGAGTCGGTGAGCAGCTCTTTCGCGGAATAGCCCGTAAGCTTGCCCGCGTGCACGCCCGCGAAGGGCACCCAGGGAGCGCGCTCGAGGCGCTCATGCCGCAGGGTCCGCAAAACCAGTTCCTTTCCGTTCATGGCACTCTCCATGCGCATATCAAAGCCCGGGCGACAGCCCTCGGTCTTTCCGATTCCTGTCCTTTTTGGGATTTTCTTGGCCAGTTTCGCTCCCCGCCTCGATTTTCGGTTGCACAGATCGGGCAGGGATAGTATATCTGCCGATCAAGGAGCGGCCCGATCATGGACTTCACCGTCGTGGTGCATCAGGGTAAGACTCGCAAAGAACTGGAAGTTCCCGAGGGAACCACGGCCCGCGAAGCGATCATCGCCGCCTCGCTGTCGCTCGAGGCGCCGTGCGGAGGCAAGGGAGTATGCGGCAAGTGCCGCGTCTCCGTCGCGGGCCGCGCCCTCTCCCCTCCCTCCGGACAGGAACTCGAGTTCCTGTCCCAGGCCGAAATCTCCGCGGGGGAGCGCCTCGCCTGCCAAGTCTGGCTCGAGGGCGAGGCGGAGATCCGCGTGCCCGAGGCCAGGGAAGCCAGCATAGCGACCGAGGCCCGGGCGGAGTTGATCGAGATCGACCCGCCGGCGCGCCGCCTCGCCGTGCTGCCCGATCCCCCGAGCCTCGAAGACCAGGCCGACGACGAGACACGGCTCCTGCGCGCGCTCGCGCACCTCTTCCCCGGCCGCCGGCTCTCGGTCTCCCAGACTTCGCTCGCCGACCTCGCCCGGGTCTCGCGCGGGGCCTTAAGCGTCTCGGTGCTTCTTGCGGGCGACGAGGTGATCGACGCGAGGCCGGAGCGCCCCGGCGAGCGCGCTTTCGGCGTGGGCGTGGACATCGGCACTACCACGGTCGTCTGCTACCTCGTCGACCTCGCCACCGGCGAGCGGCTCGGCGCGCGCTCCGCCCTCAACGCCCAGCGCGTCTTCGGCGCCGACGTGATATCGCGCATCGCGGCCGCCTCGGAGGGAGAGGACGGCCTCGAGTCGCTGCGGCGCGCCATAGCCGGCCAGCTCGCCGGGCTCATGGAGCGCCTCGTCATCGATCAGGGGGCGCGGACCGAGGACATCGCGTCGATCGTCGTCGCGGGCAACACCACCATGCTCCATCTCCTCTCGGGCGTGCCGCCCGACGCCATCGCGCGCGCGCCTTTCGCGCCCGCCTTCCTCCGCAGGCGCGAGACGAGGGCCGCCGAGCTCGGCCTCGTGGGGCACCGGGCCTGCGCCGCCATACTCCTGCCGGGCGTGTCCGGCTACGTCGGCGCCGACATCGTGTCGGGCATGGCGGCCGTGGGCATGGCCGAGACGGAGGGGCCGTCTCTTTTCCTCGACCTGGGCACCAACGGCGAGATCGCGCTCGGCGGTCCCGACGGCATCCTCTGCTGCGCCACCGCGGCCGGTCCCGCCTTCGAGGGAGCGGGCATAGAGATGGGCTCGGCGGGAGTCGACGGGGCGATCGACTCGGTCTGGCTCGAGGACGGCGAGATCCGCTGCACGACCATCGGCGGCCGAAGCGCCGCAGGCATCTGCGGCTCGGGCCTCGTCGACGCGATCGCGGCCTTCCTCGACTGCGGCCTCGTGGACGACACGGGCCGGGTCCTCGACGCCGACGAGGCCGGCGCCCTGCCGCCGGCCATCGCCGCCGCGCGCGAGGGCGAGGGCAACGCCGTGCGCATCTACCTCGACCGGGCCGCGGGCGTCTATCTCTCGCAGGCCGACATCCGCGCGGCCCAGCTCGCCAAGGCGGCGGTCGCGGCGGGCATCGCCTCCCTCGTCGCCTCGGCGGGCATCGCGATGGACGACATCGTCCGCCTCTGGCTCGCCGGAGGCTTCGGCAGCTTCATCGATCTCCGCAGCGCCTCGCGGATCGGCCTCCTGCCCTGCGCCCTGCGCGAAAAGGTCATCGTGGCCGGCAACACCGCGGGGGCCGGAGCGGTGGCGGCCTGCCTCTCCCGCTCGCGGCTCGAAGAGTGCGACCGCGTGCGCTCGCTCTGCAGCTACCTCGAGCTCTCGTCGCGGCCCGACTTCAACGATCATTTCATCGAGAACATGATGTTTCCCGAGGACTGCTAGCCGTGGGAGAGCTCTTGCCGCTCGAAGGCCTGGAACTCGATGAAGTGCTCGCGACCCTCGAGCACTATTGCCGCGCCACGGCCACGGGCGCGCACCTCATCGGCGCCGACGGGCAGGTGCTCGCCGTCTTCGATCAATTCGGCAAGCGCCGCACCGACGAGGAGAGTCCCGCCGGGCTCTGCCCGATCTGCCGCGTCGCGGGAGAGGCCGACCAGAACGAGGAGCTCCGCGTCCAGCTGTACAGCGCCTTCCAGGCCGAGCGCTTCGGCGGCCAGTACATCCAGCTCTGCCCGCACTCGCTGCTCATATGGACCGCCCCGCTGGTCGTCGACGGGATCATGCGCGCGGCCTTCGTCGGAGGGCCGGCCCTGGTCGTCGACCCGACCGAGGTCTTCGAGGAGCTTTCCGCCGCGGGGAAGATCCCGGCGGACAAGGAGGACGCGGTGCGCGCGGCCCTCGAGACCGTGCCCCGCGTCACGGCCGTGCGCGCGGCCAGTCTCGCGGCCCTGCTCGCGCGGCTGGCGCGCTCGTCGACCGCCGCGGATTTCGGCAAGCAGAGCGAGCGCGAGGAGCAGCAGGCGCGCATCTCCGAATACATCCACGACCTGAAGGAAGAAAACGACCGCGGCTCCCCGCCCTATCCCATCGAGAAGGAGCGCGAGCTCCTGCACGCCATCTCGAACGGGGACAAAGGCGAGTCGCAGCGCCTCTTGAACGAAATCCTCGGCCACGTCTTCTTCTCGAGCGGCCAGGAGCCCGCGGTGGTGAGGGCCCGCGTCCTCGAACTCATCGTCCTGCTCTCTCGCGCCGCCCTGGAGGGAGGCGCCGACATCGAGCAGATCTTCGGCCTCAACTTCACCTACCTGAGCCAGGTCCAGAAGATGCGGAGCATCGAGGACATAGCGCATTGGCTCTCCAAGATCATGGTGCGTTTCACCGAGCTCGTGTTCGACCTCAGGGACGTCAAGCACGCCGACACGCTCCAGAAGGCCCTGCGCTACATCAATGCCCACTATACCGAGGAGATCACCCTCGACGACGTGGCCGGAGCGGTGTTCCTGAGCCCCACCTATTTCAGCAAGCTGTTCAACGCCGAGATGAAGTGCCGCTTCACCGCCTACCTGAACCGCGTGCGGATCGACAAGAGCAGGATACTCCTCAAGAACACCGACATTCCCCTCGTGGACATCGCGGGCATGGTGGGCTACGAGGACCAGAGCTATTTCACCAAGGTGTTCAAGAAGACGGTCGGGGTGTCGCCCGGCAGGTTCCGCGAGTCGGGCGGGCGCACGGGCGCGAATCCCGAGATCCACGAAAAGCACGACCGGGCGGACTGAAAGAGACGGATCCGAAGCGGGCGCCGCAAGCCGGCTCTCCGCGGAATCCGGCGCGCATTCGACAAGAACGCGTAAAAAAAAGCAAATCATTCCAATACAATTCCGCCGACCGCACCTAGGATTGAAAGCGAACGATCGTATAATGGAAAAGGATCGGGGCATCCACCCGAGTCGCATCACTACCGGGAGGCGCAGATGTCGTCGAAAGGCTTCTACATTATCGTGGGCGAGAATATCCACTGCACGAGGATACGGATGACCTCGGGCAAGTTCGTGGAGACCGACGCGTCCGGCGAGAGCTTCCTCGTCTTCAAGGACAAGGGAGTCCCGGCACGGCTGCCCATCCCCGAACTCTTCACTTCCTCCGACGACTGGAAGAACGGCAAGATCCGCCATGTCGCGGCGGCCATCTACCAGGGCATGCGCGGCTCGGCCGAGGAGCGCGCGGCCGGCGAAAGCTACCTCGCGGCCATGGTCCGCGAGCAGGAGGCCGCCGGCGCCTGGTTCCTCGACGTCAATGTGGACGAGTATTCCCTCGAGCCGGACGACAAGCTCGCCGCCATCGAATGGGCGGTGGAGGTCCTGCAGCGTTATGCGACAGTGCCGCTCAGCATAGACTCGTCGGACACGCGGGTCCTCGCCGCCGGTCTCGGCCGCTGCGACACGTCCAAGGGCAAGCCGCTGGTCAACTCCGTCTCGCTCGAGCGAACGGCCATGATCCCCGTCGCCGCGCGCTCGGGCGCCTGCGTCATCGCCGGCGCCACCGGCGAGGCTCGCATGCCCGAGGGGGTCGAGGAGCGCGTGGAGAACCTCAAGGCGCTCGTCACGCGCCTCGCGGCCGAGGGCTTCGCGCTCGGCGACATCTTCCTCGACCCCCTCGTGATGCCCGTGTCGGTGGACACCGGGAACGGCACCGTGCTCATCGAGGCGGTGCGGCGGCTGCGCGCCGAGTACGGGAAAGAGATTCATTTCGCGCCGGGACTCTCGAACGTGTCGTTCGGCCTGCCCAAGCGCCCCCTCGTCAACCAGGCTTTCGCCAAGCTCTGCCTCGAGGCGGGCTGCGACGGCGGCATCGTCGATCCGGCCCAGATCAACGACCGCAGCCTCGCCGCCCTCGACCTGTCCTCGGGTCCGGCGGCCCTGGCCCGGGACCTCCTCCTGGGCAAGGACGAATACGGCATGGCCTGGATATCCGCCTGCCGCGACGCCCAGGGCTAGGATGACGAGTTATGCGCCACTTTATCGAGGGCTGATTCGGCCTCGCCGTGGATCCGGGGGGCGGCCGCCGCCGTCTCCGAGACGGCGCCGCCCGGGCGGTTTTATGGATCGCATAACGCGTCCTGCCGCCGAAGCGTCCGGGACGGGGCGACGGACCGCATGGGACGGGGCGACGGATCGCATGGGACGGCGATTTCTCGCAAGATCGAACAAAAATAGGCAGAATTTTCAAAGACGGCGCGGCGCGCCGGAGTATGATTACGCTAGCATGTCATAGGTCCGAGGAGGTTTTTCATGTCCATACTCGACGATATCTCCGCCTTTCTCCAGAAGGGGCGGGCGAACGAGACCAAGGCCGCCGTGGAAAAGGCGTTGGAAGAAGGCGTCAGCGCGAAAGACATACTCGAAGGCGGCCTCATGGCCGGCATGAATATCATCGGCGGCAAGTTCAAGCGCAACGAAGTCTACGTGCCCGAGGTCCTCATCGCGGCCCGGGCCATGAACGCGGGCCTGTTGCCGCTCAAGCCTCATCTGGTGTCCTCGGGCGTCAAGTCGAGGGGCAGCATCGTCATCGGCACGGTCAAGGGCGACCTGCACGACATCGGCAAGAACCTCGTCAAGATGATGATGGAAGGCAAAGGCTTCGAGGTGCACGACCTCGGCGTCGACGTCTCGAGCGAGAAATTCGTGAACGCGGCCCGCGAGTTCAACGCCGACATCGTCTGCTGCTCGGCCCTCCTCACCACGACCATGACCGAGATGAAGAGCGTCGTCGAGGCGCTCAAGGCCTCGGGCCTGCGGGACAAGCTCACGATCATGGTGGGCGGCGCCCCGGTCACCGACTCGTTCTGCAAGTCCATCGGCGCCGATCTCTATTCGCCCGACGCGGCCAGCGCGGCGGATGCGGCGGTATCGGCCGTCGAAGCCGTCGCCAAGTCGGCCTAGGCCGGGCACCCGCGCTCATGGCCAAGGTCACGGTCGACTCGGGCATCTGCGGCTTCCGCACCGTAATGGATGTGCGCTCCGACGACCAGCAGCACGCCCTCGTGGCGCTGACGACCGACTGCCCGAATCTCAAGCCTCTCGAGGCCGAGAGCTTCGAGGTGGATGCCTTCGTCGAGTGCTTCGGCAAGGTGGGCGAGTCGGCCGTCTACGAAAGGCTGCGCCCCCACTGCAGGCACCCCGGCTGCCCGGTCCCCTCGGGGATCATCAAGGGCGTCGAGGTGGCCTGCGGCCTGGCCCTCCCCAAGGACGCGAGCATCCATATCGTCCGCGACGGGAACTGAAGAAAACGATGGTGCGGGGCCCCGGCCGGAGGCCCTTCGTCAAATCCCGCCCCCACGCAAAGCTGCTGTCCGAAAGGGTTTGTCGCCGGGGGTGAACCCAGTCATAGATTCCGCGGGACCCGCTCTGCAAGGTTTGCGGCAGGTTCGAAGGGGATGCGGACGATCCTGTCCTCGCGGCGCTACTTGCCGGCGCCGAAGCCGCCTAGGCGCGAAACGGCAGCGGCTAACGTGCCCGAATCCAGCTCGAAGGGGGCGCTCGCGTAGGTCTCGCCCTCGAGCGAGAATTTGGCCGCGAGCATCGGGCCCGCGCCCTCGCCCAGGAGATAGCGCGAGAGGCCGTACCAGGCCAGCCGCAGCAGGGGCCGGTAGCTGCCCGCGGATTCCGCGTCCTTCATGAGGAACACCACGCTCACCTCGTAGACCGCGCCGCCGCCCGCGGCCGATCCCGCGGCGCCGGGCGCGGCGCCCGGCGCGGCGCCCGGCGTCGCTTCCCTCGCGGAAAGGAAGAGGCCGCGCACCGGCGCCTGCATCGACATGCCGAACAGCGCCTCGGCGAGGCGGTCGAAGGGATCGGGCACCCACAGGGCGAGGCCCGTGCCTGCCGCGGCGGCGAAGCGGGGCGGCAGGGGGTTGGCTCCGGGCTCGCGGGCCCGCTCGAGCAGGGGCTGAAGGTCGCGTGTCGTGGCGAGGACCAGGCCGGGCCCCGGAAGCGCGACGCGAAGGCCCTCCTTCGCGTCGTAGTAGCCCAGGGCCTCACGCTTCCAGGCGGAATTGCCGCCGAGGGCGAGGGCGGCGCTCCGGTAGGGATAGGAGCCCAGGAAGGCGGCGTCGAAGGAGGGGCCTTTATCGGTAGGGAGCCCCAGGCCCAGGGCGAGGGTGCTCGTGCGCTCGAGCAGGGGCGACAAGGCCCTCCCCTCGCCCGCGGGCACGAGTGCCGGGGCGAGGAGCCTGGCGGTCGCTCCGTCCATGCGCAGGTAGGCGAGCTCTCCGGGCGCGAGCAGCTCGAGCGGGTCGACCGACTTCTCCAGCACGAGGGGGGCGGCGCAGGACGAGAGGATCAGCGTCCAGGCTGCGAGCAGG